>NZ_CAKPTG010000036.1 GCF_934190775.1 uncultured Phascolarctobacterium sp. | reverse complement strand
AAGCTTGATGTAGTACAGTACAGAATTCTGTCATACGCGGCATTGCGACCGCCACGGAAAGGAACTGGAAAAAATAAAAATACCGCCGAAAAACAAATTCAATCATACGCCTACGCAGCTGAAAAACCTGCTTATGGCAGCACAACGCTTTGAACAGCCTGCCATTGACAAGCTGTGTGCAGACTTCACTCCCTTAATCAACAAGGAGGCACATCGTCAGAGCGTATTTAATGCACTGGGAGAAGATGCCGTCAATATCGCCTGGGAAATCTTTCTGGAATTTATTCATTCCTACAAAGGCAATAATTACCGCCTGCTGCCGGGACTGATTCAAAAGCATCTGCATTACCGTCTTTTAGACAGGCTTCATCAAAAAGGCTGCCTGCTTGATTGTGATGCTCTGGATGCCGACGAAACCTTTGCAGATACGATTGCCGATAAGCACGATTATATTGCGGAAGCGGATACCAGACTAAGTATAAACGCTGCCGTCAGCAAGCTGTCTGACAAGCAGCAGACTGTCATCCGTGAGCTGTATCTGCATGACAAGGATATAAAAACCTTTACCTGCAATACCGGGCTTAACGTACAGACATGCTATACACATAAAATGCGTGCTTTAAATATTCTCAAAAAACAGCTTGCAGGTTAATTATTTTGCTCCCTCGCCTGAGGGAGCTTTTTTGCGTTTACTGGCATATAGGAAATTCTACGCTCTACTGCTACCGTAGTTTACGTCTATCCTTTAGGTAGTATTATTTAGAACAAGGTTACTACTAGCTTACGCTAGTAGCTTTTATCAACGCAGAAGAAAAAGCGAGAAAGAAAACCAACAAAAGAAAGAACGAAAAAGAAGATTCACTCTTATACTCGGGAAAAACGAAGCAAAATTATTACACGGTCCGAGAGAAAAACAGAAAAAAATTTTTAAAAATTATTTTTTTGAGGTGTAATAATTTTCACCCCCAAAAGGCGAGTAATAGAGTGAGAGGCAAAAACACCCCACTCCCGCCTCTTGCCAAAAGCTGATTCCGGATAAGCAAGTAAGCATCGGGAGAAAAACACAAAGGAGCTTTTTACATGTTAGTAACAAATCCCCGCAAGATTAATCATGACGAGCTGCGCGTTGTGGCCGCTGAGGCCAAAGGCAGCATCAAACACTTATTTTTGCACTGGACCGGCTGCCAATATGGCCAGGTCTTCGACGCTTACCACATCAACATTGATGAGCATGGCGAAATTTACCTTACCTGCAGAACTCTGCGCGAATACAAGGAGCACACCTGGAATCGTAACACCGGTGCCGTTGGTATCACCCTCTGCTGTGCCTATAAGGCTGATCTTAGTTCTCATGGCGTCCCAGATTATAAGGGGTTATGTCCCCCAACTGCTCTGCAGATTGAACAGATGGCGATTGTTGTCGCTATTCTGTGCCGGGAGCTGGAATTGGAAATCTCTTTTGACACAGTAAGAACCCATGCTGAGGTTGCCGATCAGGACGACTACGGTCCAGCTAAGCATCCAAAAGACATGCGTTGGGATTTGTACCTACTCACCGACCTGCCGGACTGCCAGAACCTGTGCCCCGGTGGTGTGGTGTTGCGTAAAAAGGCCAGAGCGTACAGCAAGGCAATGCTTGCAGCTCAGCTGCTGCAGCTGCCTGAAGATCCTATGCTGACGCACCTTGCAGCGGCGTAAAGGCACCCCCTTCCGTCAGTTCGCTACCATAGCCACCCCCTTTAGTCGCCTACGGCGACAGTTCCCCCAAGGGGGAACCAAGAAAGTTAGCGTAATGCTACATCTTGCCTGCCCCTCGGGGAAGGTGCCGAACGTAGTGAGGCGGAAGGGGGTAGCTTAGGCGACTGGCACTAGAGACTAAAGGGAGCCTCTACATCTATCAATCTTTTTTAACATCGAAAGGAGTTCTCAACTATGGCAAACATCAATCAGGAAATCATGAAACGCACTCTGGTCATCAACGTGGAGGAT
>NZ_CAKPTG010000035.1 GCF_934190775.1 uncultured Phascolarctobacterium sp. | reverse complement strand
GGTTCTTTGTCAAGTTTTGGGGTTTTTAATAATTTAGCACCCTGAAATCTGTAAAATTACTCTTTACAACTTAAATAGCCTCTGATATAGTTAATATGATGTTATGGTTAGCTATATCAGAGGCTATAGTTATTTTTTTGTAAGGAGTGAGTCATGCAAGAATATTTAGATAATTGTAGCAAAAAAACATATAATAGTCCAGAGAAATTACTTGAAAATCTTTGTGAACACTACAATGTTCCAAGTATAAAGATTGAATATATATCAGAAATAAGTCTATCCAAAGGCCGACTTGCATATGATGCTTCTGTTATGTATCTAAATTCAGTACCTGTATTAGATGAAGAAGATTTTATTCCTGTAGTTTACCACGAATTTCGTCATGCTTGGCAGAAAAAATATTATCCAGAAATATATAAATGGTGGTTAAAAACAAATTATGATTTTTATAGTAAAATAGGACAATATAAATATCAAGTATGCGAATTGGAAATAGATGCCAAAGCTTTTGGAGATAGCTGTGGAGAAAATACGTGTGAAGATGTGTTTGATAATTTTATTCCCGATAAAGATTATTATCTACAAAAAATCTCTGACTTAAGGCATTAAAATTTTTTTGTAGATTTTTGGTTTCTGTAGGTGTAGCAATCCTTACTCCTAATGCAATATCTGGAGCGAATCCAATAATATCTTCTAATGTAAAGAATGTTTTCAATAAAGGACTATAGAAAAATACATCGGAATTTTTTACGTATTTTTCATATTCTTGGAACTTCTCATTTTCTGGTACTTCTATAAAATTTCGTATATTTTCTTCAAGCTTTAAATGCTTGTAAATGCCAAAAGTAATTAACTTCCCTGTAACTTTATTTTTGTAATATTTCGTTCTCCACATGTTTATATTAAATTCAGTATTCTATTTCTAAATCTTCTGAAGTTCTGAACGCCAAAACTGATACGTTTCAGAACTTTTATTTTGTTATTACTACCTTCGATAAAACCATTAGAGACATTTTCTCCGATAATATTAGCTATTTCGGTTCTCCAATTTGTAAAAGTAGTAATACAATGTTTAAATTCAGGAATAGATAACTGATTAGCTAGCAAGAGCCAATCTCTAAGCTCTTTTTTAGCTTCAGTTCTTGTGTCCTTTCTAAAAATTTCATAGAATCTTTCTTTCAAGAGCCAGGCTTTTTCAAGCTCTGATGAAGAATTAAGCATCCTATTTAATTCTATTTTATCTTCATCTGTCAATTTATATTCAGGTTTAAGTAGGAGATGGCGGCTCCGTTTAAACCATTTTCTTTTTGCATCATGGAATTCTTTCTGTATACGTTTCCTTACGTTCTCTAGGCTGTTTATAACAACTCTGATAACATGGAACTTATCTGCTATTATCTTTGCTTCTGGAAAGAGCTTCTTTGCTACAGAACGGAATAAAGTACTTAGATCCATAACTACTTTCTTGACCTTGGCACGCTCGTCATATGTATATTCTAAGAAATGCTTACACAGATCTTCTGAATCTCTGTTAGGCAGTATATCTATTATTTTATGTTTTACTGGGTCGGAAAGATTGCATTGAAATTTTTCGCCGCCGGCATTACCTTTAAATTCATCTATCGCTATACAGCTTGGTAATTCTGCCTTAGGATAATTTATATTGTCGAACCATCTTATTATACTGCTTACGGATACTCCTACTCTTCTGGCAATAGAAGTAAAGCTTTGCAAAGTCAGAGTTTCTTTGATAGATTCAAAATAAAATCTTTGTGGGAAATGGCAGTATCTTTTAATATATGGATTATTTTCTGAAAAAGTAGAGTTACAGTTTTTACAGATATAGCGACGTTTGCGGATAGTAACGATTAATGGTTTTCCGACCAGCGACAAATCTTTAACTTTTTGTAACCTGTAATCTTTGATGTATGTGGTTGTATAGCCGCAATGAGGGCAGCGATGTTCTTTTACCGGCATTTCGATAAAAGCTTCTAAATTACCGTTTTCCTCATTTTCTCTAAAATATTTTATACTAACCCCTTTAAAAAGTGGTAAATCTTGTGTATAATTGTCTTGAAGCATAAGCTGACTGGTTCTCCTTTGTAGTTGTGATTATTTTAGCCAATGATTATTTTACTACATTTCCAGCACTTATGCTTTATTTTTTTGTCTTTAATAAAAAATAAGTGCCGGTAGTCTCGATCTTATTTTAGACCAAGACCCCAACACTTATTATAGAACC
>NZ_CAKPTG010000034.1 GCF_934190775.1 uncultured Phascolarctobacterium sp. | reverse complement strand
ATGATATAGCCATCTGCTGGCTAGAAAATCACAATCCCTTCTTCTTAATTTGTCCTTGACAAAGGGTACAGTTTACTGCTACTGCCAAGCGTATGCTGGCCAAGGGATGCTATTCTCTGCAGGTTATTGCGGAGCTGACAAATTTGTCTCTCGCTGATGTGGAAAAGCTAAAGGAAGATATGCTTGTATCGGATAAAGATTAAAAAAGTGAGGCGAGAATATATGCTTATGGAAGCTCGTTTGTTAGACGAACGGCGTGAAGGCGAAGCTGTTGGTATTGCCAAAGGCAAAGCAAATGAAAAACTCGCAACTGCACAGCGTCTTTTCAGCATGGGACTTTCTGTACAGGATATCGCTAAGGCTACTTCTCTCCCGATTGAACAAGTTGAAGCTTTAAAAGAAGAGCAGCAATCATAAACTAAAATTAATATTATAATCCAAGGCGTTCTACCGTACTTAAGTAGAACGCCTTTACTTTTTTTGCTCCTTAACGACAGCCCTTTTCAAAGAAAATCTCCGCAAGATCCCGCAACAAATAATTTACAATTTTTTTGCTTGTAGCACACAAATACGCTGTGCTATAATAATCAGCGCAATTTTATAAAATGAAAGTCAGGTGCTTTATATATATGGAAAACAAAATCACTACCCGCGAATGGCTGCCGTTAATCGGCATGACCGTTTCCGCCTTTATTTTTAATACATCGGAATTCATGCCCATAGGCCTTTTATCCGATATCGCCGCAGATTTCCGCATGACGGAAGCGCAGGCCGGCATGCTGATTACCATTTATGCCTACGTCGTAATGCTCATGAGCCTGCCGCTGATGATTGCCGCTTCCCGCTATCCGCTGCGCAAGCTTTTGCTGGCCACCATCAGCCTCTTCGCTGTATCGCATGTAGCCTCCGCCTTTGCCACCGGCTTTTGGACGCTATTGCTTTCGCGTATCGGCGTAGCCTTCGCCCACTCCATTTTCTGGTCCGTCGCCTCGCCTATCGCCGTGCGTCTGGTCAAAGGTTCCTTCAAGGCACTGGCTATGAGCATGATTGTCACCGGCACCGCCATCGCCATCATCGTCGGCCTGCCCTTAGGACGCATTATAGGCCTTTACGTCGGCTGGCGTATGGCCTTTATGTGTATCGCCGTTTTAGCCTTTATTGTGCTAGGCTATATGTTCTTCGTCTTCCCCAAGCTGGAAAAAAGCGAGCCTTTTACGCTTTCGCAATTGCCTGTAATGTTAAAGAATCCCGTGCTCATCGGCCTCTATATGATGTCCTTTTTGCTCCCCACAGGCTATTACACCGCCTACAGCTATATTGAGCCTTATCTGAAACAGATTGCGCTGATGGATGATGCCTGGATAACCATCACTCTGGTTATTTTCGGTGCTGCCGGTCTTTTGGGCAGTGCCGCCTTTTCCAAATGGTACGATAAATGCCGCTATCACTTTTTCCGCATCACCGTCCTTGGCGTAGCAGTTGTTTTGCTGCTGCTCTACCCCATAAGCATCAGCCATTATCTGTTGGTGCTGCTCTGCGCAGTCTGGGGCATTTTCGTTACGGCCTTCAACGTTGTAGGCCAGGCAGAGCTTTTACGCACAACTACCATGAGCACCTCCGCCGTAGCTATGTCGATTTACTCCGGCATTTATAATCTGGGTATCGGCAGTGGCAGCTATCTGGGCGGACTCATCTGTACGCATGCTTCCATCGCTTATATCGGTCTCGGCGGTGGCGCTATCGTGCTGCTTTCCTTTATTTACTGTGCTTTTTTCCTGATTCCTGCTATGCGACGCCAGCAAGCTGAGGCTGAAAAATAAAATTAACCGCCGAAAAGCGTATAATAAACTGTATATTAAATTTCCTCACTTGCTATATTTCCTGTTTTTATTTATAATTAAGAGATACGTAAGATTACAAAGAAGGAGATTTTCTATCAATATGTCTGCAAGTACAACCAAAACTAAGAATCAACCATCCCGTAAGCCTGTATTGCTGGATTACTTAAAAGCCTTCACTAAGGATAAATTGATTTTTGCAGCGCGTCAGCTCTGCATCACCTACAGCAAGCTCAAAAAGGACGAGCTGGCAGAAAAAATCTGCACAGAAATGCAAAAGCCGGAAATTGCAGCAAAACGCTTTGCTATTATGCCGGACGAGAATATCCAGGCCTTCGAAGCAGCCTTGGAGAAGAAATGCTTCCATCCTACCTACAGTGAATATGCACTGCTGCTGCCCTTTATTTCTATGGGCTACATTGTTTCCTATCCCGATGACTGCTTTGAAGCAGTAAAGGAAGCACGCACCGTTTACAAAAAAATCAACACCGCAGAATTCCAGGCACACCGCCAGCAGTTAGCATGGCTGTTGGACTGCATCACCGCAATGTCCAGCCTGCATCTGATTCTGCCGGTAGAATTTTTCTGCGAAATGTACAATCAAAAAGCAGGCTTTGAGCTTACTCCGGAAACTCTGCCGCAATTACTTGCCGAGGTTCCGAACAACTTTAACCCCTGTGCGATTAAAGATGGCCGCATCCTGCTCAAGAAAAATGACAGCGATGATTTCTACACCAGACTGGAGCAAGGCAGAAAGCCCTTCGGCCTGTATAAGCCTACCGTAAAGGAAATCACCATGCTTTCCCACTACGGCTATCTGCAATCTACCACCGCATATCAGGATCTGCATGACTTCTTCACTCAGGAACTGAATGTTGCGGCATTGGATGCACATTACTGGTGCCAATACATCTATGAATTCGAAAACTCCAACACCGACGGTAATACCTCTGAGCTGATTCAGAAGCTGCAGGCTAACATCCCCGCATGGAACAATTACAGCCATCTCGGCAGACTTTCCGTACTGCTGCAGAACGCCCGCAACAGTGCTACCCGTATGTTCTGCCTCGGCGGCCACACTCCTAACGAGACTATCAAGCTGCTGCGCGATGCACAGCAGGCTGCTCAACAAAACACCCGCGTAGGTGCCAAGGCGAAAAAGGTTTATCCTAATGACCCCTGTCCCTGCGGCAGCGGCAAAAAGTATAAAAAATGCTGCGGTAAAAAACACTAAGCAGCAAGCTTTACTTTAGCGTAAGAAGGGATTGCAATGAAGAAATTTTTAGTCGTTGATTTTGAATTTACTACCTACGAACGCCCTGTCGGCCGTCCGCGCGGCTTCTTTTCCGAGATTATCGAAATCGGTGCAGTAAAGCTGGACGGCGAACCGCTCGCTGACTGCGGACGCATCCAGAGCTTTGTCAAACCGCATTTTTATCCCAAGCAGGCCAAGGATTCTATGGATTTTTGCATGATTACCGCCAAGGATATGCAGCAGGCCATTGAATTCCCTGCTATGGTACAGGAGCTGGCAAAGCTGTACGAAAGCGACGAAACCTACTTTGTAGCCTGGGGAACTGAGGATTACAAGGTACTGCAGACAGGCTGCGAGCGTCATAAAATCGAAAACCCCGTAAAATACGAGGACTATCTTGATCTGGCGCTGGCCTACCGCCTGTGGAAGGGTGATGACTACACCACCGGTCTGAAAAAGGCTACCGAGGAGCAGGAGGTTAACACAGAAGGACTGTGGCACACCGCCTTTGACGATGCCAACAACACCGGCAAGCTGCTGATTGAAATGTTTAACCGCGGCTGGAAGCTGGAGGATTTCTTCGCTGCCCGCGAGGTTTACGAAGCGGAGCGCGCTGCCCGTCAGGCAGAACGCGCCAAGCACCATAACAGTTACAGAAGATGGTAAAATTCTAAAGCGCACTAAAAAAGCTATCACCGGGCTTTGCCCGCTGATAGCTTTTTTGCTTTACATGCTGTTTATCTGGTTCTTTGTCAAGTTTTGGGGTTTTTAATAATTTAGCACCCTGAAATCTGTAAAATTACTCTTTACAACTTAAA
>NZ_CAKPTG010000033.1 GCF_934190775.1 uncultured Phascolarctobacterium sp. | reverse complement strand
TTTTGCTATGAACAGTTTTTTGATTTTCCATTGTAGGGCTTTAAGCCCGCTCTGTGAGCCGTGTGCGAGCCACAGGGGTTGTAGGCCTGATTACCGCTTGCGGTTTTGTAACTTAATTTTTACTTCGAATGCAAACTTACGGTGTTGCTCGTAAGTTGTAGGCCTGATTACCGCTTGCGGTTTTGTAACATGGCACAACCTGAAGCACCTGGGTGTCCGCCACCAGTTGTAGGCCTGATTACCGCTTGCGGTTTTGTAACTGGTGGTCGATCCAATTAACATGAGAACCTTCAACGTTAAAGCCCTGATTACCGCTTGCGGTATTGTACGAAAAAAAGACCTGAAGTCCGGATTACTCCAGACCTCAGGTCTTTTCGATTACGTAAATAATATATTGTTGCAGATAAAAATAAGGCGTTCTACCGCAGTTCGGTAGAACGCCTTTAATTATTCACTTTGTCATACACTTGCTGCAGTGCTCCTCGATGAGCTCCGCCAGCTTCCTGATATCCATCTCCGAATGCTTTTCGGCAATCTGCATCAGGTGCTTCACGTCCAGCAGGATGCCCTGAATATGCTCGTACTCCTTGTCCCTGCCCTCGCTCTTGTTTTCCTTCCACAGCGCCACTGCTTCGCCTGCATAATGCAGCGCGCCTGCGCTCTCCCCTGCCCATTCGTTTTTGTCAACTGGCATGAGGAAGGCGTTGTAGATGACGCTGTCCGGATTTTTGAGGTCCGCCTGCGCATCAATATATTCACCATAGGTGATTTGCTTATTGATTGACGCTGAATCAGGCAGATCAAAGGGATTTTTGGTGGCACCGTACTTATAATACTTAGCATCAAGTACGTAGATATTATTGTTGTGCAGCATAATCGTATCAGGCTCCAGCCGGGAATTGTCATACTCCTTCTTGCTGCCTGGCAGCTTCCACTTCGTTTTCGGGAAGTAGCGCTGCTTGTCGCTGATGCCGAAGACTATGTCAATCATCTTTTCCCAGGCATATTCAAATCTGTTCGTGCCGAAGGTAAAGCTGGTATCCTTAATACCCTCGTCAGGCTCGTTGTTGATGATCTTCAGCATATTGGCAAAGAGGGTTTTGTTGGCATCGTTGAAGGTGCGGCAAAGCTTTTCCTGCAGCGCTGCACTGAACCATTGACGATGGAACAGGATTTGCGGCTCGGGCGGCTTATAGTCTGTGAACAGCCAGCCGAAGCGGATGAAGCTGAGATAGACGCAGTATTGGTGGATCAGCGTTATCAGGTCATTCTCGTTGATGACGTTCTTCTTCGTGATGAAGTCCAGATAATAGACATCTGCGTCCTGAATAACCGGCTTTTTCTGCTTGATGGTGCGGTTCCAATGGATTTTGCCGCGTTTGGAGGAAGCGTATTCCACGATGCCTTCCTTGTAGTAGCCTCGGGTGACAAAGTCCTGGATGATGTAGATATAGGCGTACAGCGGCGTGTCGGTCGCTGCGCTTTTGTTGTGCACAAAGCCGCTTTTGCTGTCCTGCTGCTTGCTGTAGAGGGCAAGCGTCTGGAATAGCAGCAGCAAATCCTCGCGCAGCAGCTTATCGTCATCCTCGCTGGCTATGGCATAGCCTAGCGGAAAGGAGACATTGTAATCCTTGCCGTCAAATTCCAGACCGACGAAGGTGTCCGCTTCTCTATTGGTGTTTATATGGCATCTGTCCTTGAGCAAGCTGCTCACTCCTCGTCTGTCGGTTCTTGGGCCGGGTTATCTGCGACAGCGTCCTCTGCTGCCTCCGCGGGTTCTTCCTCCGCAGCTTGTGGCTGCTCTGCTGCCAGCTTCGCCATCCGCTTTTGCATCTCGTCGTAAACCTCGGGCACCAGCACTGCCTTCAGCGGATCTCCCTCTGCATCCTCGTAGGCTTCTATTACGGATGACAGGCCTTCGCTGCAGTTGCTGAAGAGCGCCTGCCTGCCCAGCTTGAAGGCATCGTCCCACAGGTATTTGAGCACCTTTTCCGCAAAGCGCTTTGCATCGTCCAGGTCATTGTCCGTGGCGAAGTAAACGCCAAGGCTCTTGTCGTCTGTACCGCCGAAGCCAAGGTTGGCGGTGTGCATTTTTTTGTTGACGGTTTGGGCGAACACGCCCCAGCTGATTTTGCTGTTGGGGAGATGTTTGGCTACATGGTTTATGGTTTTTTCGTCTAAGGATTCGCCTGTAAACCTGTTGGGGATGTGCTTCATCTGCCAGCGGCGTTGGAAGGCGGTGTCCATGGTGAAGACGTTTTGGTCGGAGGTGTTCATGGTGGCGACGATGGTAAGGTTGGGGGGAAGTTTGATGGACTTGTTCTTATCTCCATAAACCCTTTCCGCAATATCACTGTTATATATTCCGTATCTGCTCGTGCCATCGTCGTTTCTGTCCAAAAGCTGGAAGATTTCACCGAAGATTGCCGGTGCATTACCGCGGTTCAATTCTTCGATAATGAGCAGGCATTGCTGATCCTTATAGGTTTCTGCAAGCTGCAGGATGCGTGTGAAAGGACCGGGAATAAACTTGTATTGCAGCTTTTCTTCTTCAATGCCGTCTTTATTCTCTACTTTTTCCAGTACGGGCATTATTTGGCCGACAAAGTCAGAATAGGTATAGTCGGGGTGAAAGACTACGCGGATGGTTAATATGTCATTAACCTTGTTTTCATAGTTTTGTTCTACATAATAGCTTTTGCCGCAGCCAGGGACACCGTAAAGAAGCACATTGGTAGAAGGAATAGAGCCTTTGCTGAATTTATTCTTGATATCCATGTAATAACCATCATCCTTTTTGACTATTTCCAAAAAGTCGGAGTAATAAGCATTAATTACTTTTATCAAGGCAGTAAGATTGTTTCCACTAAATTTTTTACTAAGAGTATTATCTCTCCATTCAGATGATAGTTTTCCTTGATATACAGCATCTACCGTAGGAATGTTATAAATTTTATCATACACTCTTTTCTTGCCATCAGTATTATTATAATTAGCAGATACCGGCAAATTAAATAATATACTTAAAGCGTTTGCCGGTAAATTAAGATGTGATATTTTTTCTGTAAGAACCTTGACGGTAGCAGTATTAGCTTTTAAAATTTCCCTAAGTCTTTCAAATGAATCTATTGAATAAATACGCTCCATTATTTCTCCTGCACATGCTCTTGCAGAAGAAGGCAGTTTACTTGATATTTCATTATCGGATGTACTGTTCATAATCTTGAATTACCTTTCCCATATTATTTTTATATTCATCTTTCCCATATTTGTATATTTCTGTTGACTGATTGATGCTTATACATAGTGTAAGCGGTTAGAATCAATATTGCACTATTTTAGCCTGAGAAATATAATCCCAATAACTGTCCATTGCTTCCTTAGGAGCATCTTTGGTAATAATATACATTTTTTCTTTTTCATCAAAGGTATACCATGCAGGATTCTTCTTGAAATAAAACTCTTTATCGTTAGGATATACTGTTGCTCCGTTTTCCATGTAATCCATATATTCGTTGAAACTTTCTACTGCTTTAGGAGGTGCTTCAGATGTAAGCTCATATTCAACGCCACCATCAGTATCACTGCCTACCCACTTTTCTTTATACCACTTAGGATTAGTCATAAAATAAGGCATTTCCATTGACATAGTATCTTCCTCCCATGTAGTCAATTTAAGCTATATAGATATGTGCCTTGATACTTACACCAGAATAATATCTATACAGATTAAAAATAAGACGTTTTTAAATTTAATAAAATAACACTTTTATACCTTGCTTTAGATAATAACATCATTAGGCAACGGTTTATAGTCTAAGAGTTCTTCCCACGTTACCCCTTTTTTTATGCACTCTTCATAAACTGCTGCTACACCACCGCGTTCTTCAACGCCAGCAGGATAGCCGCTAGGCACTTCTAATCCAATAGGCTCAGGTTCTCCGCCAATAACTTCGGCGTATCTCTCATATGCTTTTTCTTCTGGAGTACGAATGCTCTTTAAATATTCTTCCACAGTCATCTTCTTCATTGTTATCTCTCCACTCCCGTACATATCATTGCATACTTATATTTTAGTGTAGATTAGTTTTAAACGCAAGAAAACTTGACCTATATTTTATACCTGCAAATAAAAATACCTGCCTCCGCTGCAGATAAAACTTTCCTGTGCAACCATCTGGCAATTTTATTATTTTTTATTAAATCCCATCAACACATCCTTCGCCAGCCTCCTACGCACCTTCGGAAACTCCTCACCCATCACCTCCATATTCTTCTCCACAATCCTCCAAAACTCCGGCATCTCCTCACCAAGCGCCAGCACCACCTGTCGCAGAGAATACACATTCACATTCACCTCACCTTTTTCAATCCTCCGCAGCGACCGCAAAGGCACTCCCGACCGCAACGCCAGCTCCTGCTGATTTATCCCCTTGTCAAGCTCCAGAGATTTAATACACTCACCAATCACATTGGCGAATAAAATACGTTCGTTATCTTTATCCATGTAAACGCCTCCCTATGGGAATAGCGTATTACAAAAATTTATTTCAACAGTCAAAGAGGCCAGTACTGTCCTCTTTTCCAAAATTACCAATCTTCTGTGTTATAATAACCCCATCAAGCTTGATGTAGTACAGTACAGAATTCTGTCATACGCGGCAATGCGACCGCCACGGAAAGGAACTGGAAAAAATAACCAAACAAAAATGTGAACTGCAAGAAGACACTGAGCAGGAGCT
>NZ_CAKPTG010000032.1 GCF_934190775.1 uncultured Phascolarctobacterium sp. | reverse complement strand
ACAGAATTCTGTACTGTACTACATCAAGCTTGATGGGGTTATTATAACACAGAAAATTGATAATTTTCTTACATGTATCAAATGTGATACAAATACGTTTTGACTAGCCTTTTTGTAATAATCTGTTAGCAAAATAGTGATATTTTGAGGTGACAGAATGAGAAAAAGACGCAGAGTTGTAAATTACGCCGAGCTGGGGGATTTGGATTTTTCACGGGACCTGTTAGAGCTGGGGGTATTGTTGGGATCACATCGCACGGCGTTAGGGATTAAGCAGGAGGATTTGGCGAAGCTGCTGGGGATATCGCGTATAACTTTGAGCAGGATTGAAAACAGCAGAATGCCGTTGAGCATAGAGAATTTTTTTAAGATAGCTGCTATTTTTGAGGTGCGGCCGGAGTATTTGCTGCAGGAGCTGGCGCGGGTGACGCAAAGGAAGTGGAGCAGGAAGGGGGAGGATTGAGGGAGAGTTGCATTGTTAGAACAAGTTCGGCAGGAATTAACTGAAAATGCGTGACGCTTTAATTTTTTTGTGCTAAAATTAAATAATAGACATTCAACTCCCCCCCCGGGGACATTTTCGGGCGGTAGTTAAAATAAACCTTCCAACCTCCGGGGCTGGGGAAATTTGATGCAAATTTTCTCAGCCTTGGAGGTTTTTTATGTGCGAAGAAAAACAAGCGTCTGCTGATGTGCAGGAAACAGCCTTAGCAGAATTAGACAAAAATATATTGCTTATCCTGCTTAAGGACCGCAGCACAGGAAAGAACATCCTTTGGGCGACAGATGATTACAAGGATCTTGGCATTGGCTTTGCTGCGGATGATGAAATTACCTTACCGGCGATTACCGGTGCTCATGGCAATTTGATTAAACCGCGTGCCCTTAAAAGCAAGGAAGAGCAGGGAGCGCGCACCCGCAACATGGCAGAGGTGTTCACCCCTTTATGGATTTGCAATAAGCAGAATAACCTTGCGGATAATGCCTGGTTTGGACGTGAAAACGTCTTTAATACCGAATGCGGAACAGATTGGCAGGCGACTGAGGGCAAAATTACTTTTCTCGGTGAAGATGGCGCAGATGGCTGGAGAGCTTATATTGGCAGCAAGCGTTTGGAAATTACCTGCGGTGAAGCGCCGTATCTTGCCAGCCGTTACGATACCATGACGGGCGAAATAGTGCCTTTGGCAAAACGTATTGGCCTGCTGGACAGAAAGCTGCGTGTTATTAACGAGCGTACACGCAACTTTAAGGATAGGGAAAGAGCCAAAAAGCGTTGGCTGGAGCTGGCGACACTGGCGGTGCGCAGTATTTATGGCTTTGAATGGGCCGGCGATAACATTTTGCTGGCAAGGGAAAACTTGCTCTTTACGGTTGCCGATTATTACGCTGCCAAGTTTGGCAATGCTTTGGACATGGAAATGCTGGAGCATTTTGCGGAAATAATTTCGTGGAATATTTGGCAGATGGATGGCTTGAAGGCAGTTGTTCCCAATAGCTGCCATGATTATAAAAAAGAACGGCAGGCAGTGTCGCCTAATCTGTTTTTGGCAAAGGACTTCAGCGCACGCACCTTAAAGCGCAGCGTGAGCCCCTGCGATGTGGATGAGGACGAGCGGCAAAAGTGCCAAGGCTGTTTGAAGGATAATATTGAGCTGCATAACGGTGTTTATTGCAGAATTAAGAATTGGTCTACAGGCAAGGTTTTAGTGTTTAAGGATATGCTGGATGGTGAAGGGAGCGAGGGTGTTATGAGTAAGGATTTTAAGTTTGATGTTGTTATTGGCAATCCGCCGTATCAGGAAACTAGTGAAAATACTAGTGATAAGCCGGTTTATGATAAGTTTATGACGGAATCTTATAAACTTGGTAACTTGGTTACATTGATTACGCCTGCACGCTTTTTGTTTAACGCTGGTAAAACTCCCAAAGATTGGAATAAGAAAATGCTGGAAGATGAATATCTGAAAGTAGTATTCTATGAACCTGATTCACAAAAAGTATTTCCGCCACCATCTGAGATAAAAGGTGGTGTTGCTGTTACTTTAAGAAATGCTGCTGTTAAGTGTGGTTGTATAGGTGTATTTACGAAATATGCTGAACTGAACGATATTTTGCATAAAGTTGTCGCTTATGAAGTGGAGAAAAGGAAAAAATTTAATGCGTTAAGTGATTTTGTATATGCTCCTGAAAGTTACAAATTTTCTAATGTACTTTTAAAGGAACATCCAGAAGTAGAGCAATTGATGTCAAAAGGGCATAGTAATGATTTAACATCAAATGTTTTTGACAGATTAAAAATGACAAATATTTTTTGCGATGACTCAGATGTAATGAAATCTGGAGAGTATGTGGCTGTTTTTGGGTTAGAAGATAAAAAACGAACTGTTAAATATATCAAAAAAGAGTACGTAAGAGAACATGACAATTTAGGAAAATATAAGGTGTTTATTCCTAAATCTAGTGGAAGTGGCATTTTTGGCGAGGCTATGGCTCCTAATGCTATAGGTTATGTAGGTATGGGACACACCCAAACTTTTATAAGTGTTGGTGTTTTTGATACTGAATTAGAGGCTGAGAACCTTTCAACTTATTTAAAAACCAAGTTTTTAAGAACCATGTTAGGTATACTGAAAGTAACGCAGGATAACAAAAAATCTACTTGGATGTTTGTTCCCCTCCAAGACTTCACCCCTGCTTCCGACATTGATTGGTCAAAATCCATTCATGAAATTGACCTGCAGCTTTACAAAAAATACGGTCTGTCTGACGAAGAAATAAACTTTATCGAAACTCATGTAAAGGAGATGGCGTAAATGGCTATGCAAATCAACATTAATCCCTACGCAAACATAGTCCCAAAAATCTACGCCTACACCACTCCCGAAATCGCCCGTCACAACGGTTGGACGAAGATTGGCTATACCGAGCAGCCTTCCGTCAAAAAGCGTATCGAACAGCAGACCAAAACCGCAGACGTGCGCTTTAATATTGAATGGCAGCAGGAAGCACGCTATACAGACGGCAGCGGTGAATATTTTACAGACCACAATTTCCATGACTACCTGGAACGCTTTGAAGACATCAAACGTGAGCCTAACACCGAATGGTTCAACATCGACGGTCCTGCGTCCCAGCAGCTGCTGTGGAAGTTTGCTGCCCGCAGCTATGCGCACGCACAGGCTAAAAATAAAATGACTTACATCCTGCGCCGCGAACAGCAGCAGGCAGTAGACGCAACATACGCCTACTACCAAAAATGCCTGCAGACCGGCGAAAGGGAAAAAGCAGAATTTTTGTGGAACGCCAAACCGCGCTTTGGCAAAACACTTACAAGCTATGACTTTATGCGCAAAATGGACGCACGCATGGTGCTCATTGTCACCAATCGCCCGGCAATCGCCAACTCCTGGTTTGATGACTTTGAAAAATTCATCGCCTGGCAGACAGATTACCGCTTTGTCAGTACCACCGATTCCCTCAAAGAAAGAGCAACGCTCACAAGGGATCAATTTTTGAACGCACAGCTCGAGGCCGAAGATAAAAACCAAGAGCTGCGCATGGTAGCTTTTTTGAGCCTGCAGGATTTAAAAGGCTCCGTTTACTTTGGCGGTACTATAGATAAATTAAGATGGGTTGCCGAAAATAACTGGGATTTGCTCATCATCGACGAAGCGCACGAGGGTGTAGATACCCATAAAACAGATAAAGCCTTTGACAAAATCAACCGCAAATTTACGCTGCACCTTTCGGGTACACCGTTCAAAGCAGTAGCTATGGGCAAATTTGCCCAAGAGCAGATTTTTAACTGGACCTTCAGCGACGAGCAGGAAGCAAAGGATAATTGGCATGAGGAAACACTCAACCCCTATGCCTGCATGCCGCGCATGAACATGTACACCTATCAGATGTCGCAGATTGCCATCGACAAGGTAAACCGCGGTATCGACCTGTCCGACGATGACAAAACAGAATTTGCCTTTGATTTAAACGAATTTTTTAAGACTAACGAACGTGGTCAGTTCATCCATAAACACGAAGTAAAAAAATTCCTGGACGCCCTTGTAGAGCAGGAAAAATTCCCCTTTTCTACACCGGAACTGCGCAAGGAACTGGCACACACCTTCTGGCTTTTGGAACGCGTAGACAGTGCCAAAGCACTCGCCAAAATGCTCAAAGAGCACCCTATATTTGAAAACTATGAAATAGTGCTGGCAGCAGGCGACGGCAGACTTGAAGAAGAAGACGCAAGCAAAAGCAAGCGTAGCTTTGACAAGGTTCGTGAAGCTATCAAAAACCATGACAAAACTATCACCTTAAGCGTAGGCCAGCTTACAACAGGCGTCACCATCCCCGAATGGACAGCGGTTTTCATGCTCAGCAACATGAAAAGCCCAGCAGAATATATTCAGGCTGCCTTTAGAGCGCAGAACCCCTTTAAATTTGAAAAGGACGGCAAGCTCTACCAAAAGGAGAACGCCTACATCTTTGATTTTGCACCTGAGCGCACACTGATGATCTTTGACGAATTTGCCAACAGTCTTTATTCCACTACCTCTGGAGGCGGTGGTACAAAGAGTGAACGTGAAGCAAACATCAAGCGTCTGCTGAACTTCTTTGCCGTTTTTGCTGAAGACCAGGACGGAAAAATGGAGCAGGTGGACGCAGCCAAGGTGCTGACTATTCCGCTGAAAATCAAAACTGAAGAAGTAATCCGCCGTGGCTTTATGAGTAATATGCTCTTTAGTAACATTGGCGTTGTCTTTAACGCGCCTAAAGAAGTAGTCGAAATCCTGAATAAAATGGAACCTGCCAAAGAGCAGGGAAGTCGCAAAGAAAAGCTTGACCATGAAGAATTGCAGGAAGTTCCGGTTGACGAAAACGGTAATATTGAAATACCGCAGGAAACTGTGGTCAACCAAACCAATGCCATATTCGGTGAAAAAATTTATGAAGAAGTGCCTGTAAAACCGCTGGAACCGTATAAGGAAGTCGGCGATGACACTAAACCGGAAGAAGCAATGGCGGTAGGCTTGGCGCAGAAAATTGCCGAAACTCTGCATGATGGTATTTATGGCGAACAGGCGCAAAGCAATTACGGTCTGACTAAAGCGGAAAGCAAGCGCATTGAAGAAAAGGTGCAAAAGCAAGCGGAAGAAGCATTAAAGCGTGTAGCCGAAGACTTTACCGATAAAAAGAAGGTCTTGGAAGCTGATTTGCAGCATGAGCTTGCCCAAGCAACAACCGAAGCTGAAAAAATTCAGGTACAGGAAGAACATGCAGAAAAGGTGCAGCAGGCTACGCAGGAATTTAACGAAACCATGGAAAAGCGCACGCAGGAAGTAATAGTCGAAAGTGCGCAAAAGGTTGTCAAAGAGCAGGAAACTAAAAAAGAAGAAAAGAAAATGCGTAGCTTTGAGGGCGATATCAGGGACAGACTGCGTGGTTTTGCGCGTACCATTCCCAGCTTTATCATGGCTTACGGCGATGATAAACTCGTTCTGAAAAACTTTGAAACCTATCCGAAAGAAGAAGTTTTTAAAGACGTAACCAGTGTTACCGTTGATGAATTCAAAATGCTGCGTGATGGCTTTGAATATACCGATGAAGAAACCGGCGAAAAGAAAAAATTCCCCGGCGGCGTTTTTGCTGAAGATGTTTTTGACAGCTCTGTGCAGGAATTCTTAAACAAAAAGCGCGAGCTGGCAGATTACTTTGCCGAAACCAGCGAAGAAGATATCTTTGACTATATCCCGCCGCAAAAAACAAACCAAATCTTTACGCCCAAAAAAGTTGTGCAGATGATGGTAGAGCAGTTGGTGGAAACAGAACCACATATCTTTGAATCTCCTGATAAAACCTTTGTCGACTTCTATATGAAGTCAGGACTGTATATTACGGAGATAGTCAAACGCTTGTATCGCAACAAGGTGTTGAAGTCCATAATTCCGGATGATAAAGAACGCGTTAAGCACATTCTGGAATGTCAGGTGTTTGGCTTTGCACCGACGCAGATTATCTATGATATCACAATGTCCTATATCTTTGGCTTTGACGAAGAGGCCAAGAACATCAGCCGTCGCAACTTCTTCTGCGAAGATACGCTGCCGTATGCAGAACGTGGCGAGCTGCAACAGCTGGTTAATGAAAAGCTGGGTGACAGAATAAAATAGCGCACTCGTAAAAGTTAATAAGCATTGATACACTAAAGGCGTTCTACCCGACTGCGGTAGAACGCCTTAATTTTATCTGCAGCAATATATTTTACGCGAACGAAAAGACCTGAGGTCTGGAGTAATCCGGACTTCAGGTCTTTTTTGTACTATACCGCAAGCGGTGGTCAGGCCTTTAGTTTAGGTAGAAAAGAAAAACAAAAGCGTTAAGAGAGCCTCTCCTTGGGGAGAGGTGCCGAGCTTGTCGAGGCGGAGAGGGGGGATGACTATCAAGCGTAGAAACAGCAGTCCCCTCTCAGTCGCCCTGAGGGCGCCAGCTCCCCCCAAGGGGAGCCTCTTAGTGTCGCTTTACGCTAACATACAAAACCGCAAGCGGTGATCAGGCCTTTCGCTTTTATTCTTCAACGAAGTTGCTGTAGCTGCGTCATGGTAACAAAACCGCAAGCGGTAATCTGGTCTTCAACAGGATTATTAGCAATAGGATTCAGCCTTGGCAAAGTTACAAAACCGCAAGCGGTAATCAGGCCTTCAATGGGCATCGCGTTGTGCACGGCGGAGAGTTGTATTGCAAGTTACAAAACCGCAAGCGGTAATCAGGCCTACAACCGGTCGTTTGAAAACGAGACAAACTGGTCTGGTAACGTTACAAAACCGCAAGCGGTAATCAGGCCTACAACAGGCTGCACTTTTGAAGAAATTGAATACTTTGCTGAGTTACAAAACCGCAAGCGGTAATCAGGCCTACAACCCTGTGGCTCGCACACGGCTCACAGAGCGGGCTTAAAGCCCTACAATGGAAAATCGAAACGCTGTTTATAGCAAAAACAGCAAAATTGCTCACAAGAGCGGTACTTTTACGCCTCCGCCAAAAGCAAAACGCGCCTGGCGCAAGCCTTACAGCATTTTGGCAAACCGTTTGCCTCCTATGATAAATTTACTATAACACATCGAACAGCATTTGACAAGCACTTTTTGTAAATCAGCCTATATTATGCGCATTACAGCATCTATATTTAATATATGAAAACGCATTTGCAAACAAAATTAAAGTTATCACAAAATTAGCGCAGCATTTGCCGTGGGTGTTTCCTGCACGTAGAGTAGAGCGTCATGCAAAACAAATTCACTGTGCGCCACGCTAAACTTTCGGAAGCAGAGGTGCGTGAGCTGGCGTCTAAATTGACAGCATAAGAGCACATTAAAGTAAAGGCGTTCTGCCTAACTGCGGTAGAACGCCTTTAATATTGTTATGTGTACGTATCAAGTTTGTTCAGCCTTCAAAGCTTCAACCTGTTCAATTGAGAGAGAAGTCAGCTCCGCAATAACCTGCAGAGAATAGCAGCCCTTAGCCAGCATACGTTTAGCAGTAGCGGTATTGGCATTAGTAATGCCCATAGCTTCGCCCTTGACAATGCCCATAGCTTCGCCCTTAGCAATGCCAATAGCTTCGCCTTTGGCAATACCTTCAGCAATGCCCTCACGCCGTTCGTCTAACAAACGAGCTTCCATAAGCATATATTCTCGCCTCACTTTCGTATCGAGTTTCAAGTAACTGATTTCATCATCAATCTGCTTAGTGAAATCAGTAGTTACAATGTGATTGTTGACATAATCATAAAAGCTTTTAAGATCCTTAGAGATTTCGCCATGCGAACCTTTGGTGTTTAAAAGCATCGTGGTTGCTTCATCAGGAAGCTCCAGCTCCAAATTTTCCAGGCAACGCTTTTTAAAGGTATAAACATAATTTCCCTTTTCAAAGAAATCAAAAATACAGATGAAGATGATAAAGGTCGGCGGCAGCATGTCATAAGGCTGGCCCGCCTGCAGCAAATCAAAATCAAGCAGCGCCTGATAATAGCGCGAGCGTTTAGGAAGAACGTAAGTGCCCGTATTGGGATTCTTATTGTTCTTTACCTGCATCTCCAGATTATAGTGCGTATTTTTGTCATCTGCGACGATGATATCCAGGCGGATGCCGCGACTGGAGTAGTCAGGATCGATAGTTTTTTCTGCCTCAATGTAGTTGATGTCCGCAATTTCTATCTGCAGCAGCTCCTCCAGCAGATGCTTGCAGATGCGCTTGCGCGACATAACCTTTTTGAAGATGAAGTCACTTTGAATTGTCAGGTTGGCAAATTTTGTTAGCAGGTCTTGCATGGTTTCTCTCCTTTCATTTTAACACATGCGAATAAAAAAATATATAAGCAGTTTTTTGATGCTAAAAACAAAAAAGAGTAGTACCCTGGCGATAAAAAAATCGTCAGTTTGTACTACTCTTAGAATGTACCAGATAATTATAAATGGCCTTGCTTAAGCTTCTGCAGAAAAGTTTAGATCTGCAGGATATACTGCTTATTTTCTTGTCCGTAGGTAAGGTAGCTGGAAGCGTAATGTTACCTGCAGTTTTGGAAGAACATACTTTAAGTTTACTTGAAGAGGAGAGAAAAGTCAAGGGAGGAGAGAGGAGATTTCAACGTGCGTCACTCCAAGCTTTCGGAAGCAGAGGTGCGTGAGCTGGCGTCTAAATTGACAGCATAATAGCACATTAAACTAAAGGCGTTCTACCGAACTACGGTAGAACGCCTTAATTTTTCAAATATCAATTACCAATATTCGCAAAATTCTTGACAATTTTGTAATTATCTGCTAAGATAAACCCATAAGATTTTGCACACCTGCCTGGAGCACGGTCACTGCAGCGTCACGAACGTCTTATGTATTATTGAGTAGTACATAAGGCGTTTTTTGTTAAGAAGGGAGTTGAACGAATGGTAAATCTGAGAGAAGATACCAGAGAATCCATTGCCAAGTTAACTTTAATGGATGATATTTTCATGAACAAGGTCTTTGAAAATGATACGGAGCGTACAGCGTTGTTGTTGCGAATTATCTTAAATAATGATAAGATAAAGGTAATAAAAGCAGTAACGCAGCAGAAGCTGAAAAGCCTGTCAGGACATGACCTGCAGTTGGACATTCTAGCGCAGGAAGAAAACGGCAGACTTTTCAATGTAGAAGTACAGAACTGTAGCAGTGGCGCTGCAGCACGCAGAGCACGCTATCATCTGAGTATGCTGGACGCTCACAGTCTGCCAAAGGGTGAAGTATACCAAAAGCTGCCTGATAATTACGTTATCTTTATCACGCAGTATGATGTGCTGAAGGGCGGGTTGCCAATATACCACATCAGTAGAAAAATAGAAGAAAACAATGCAGCTTTTGTTGATGGTTCGCACATCATCTATGTAAATAATAAAATTAAAGATAACACACCACTCGGACGTCTGATGCATGATTTCAACTGTAGTAATCCGAATGATATGTATTATCCGGAATTAGCAGAAAAAGCAAGATATTTTAAGGAAACAGAAAAGGGGTTGACGAATATGGGCAATGTATTTGAGAAATTTGTAGCAAAAAGAGAAAAAGAAGCAGTAGAAAAAGCTGCCCAAGAGAAAAACATTGAATTTGCCAAAGGCCTTTTGGCTGACGGTATGAGCATTGAATTCACCGTGCGCCACTCCAAACTTTCGGAAGCAGAGGTGCGTGAGCTGGCGTCTAAGCTGACAGCGTAAGAGCACATTAAAATTAAAGGCGTTCTACCCGACTGCGGTAGAACGCCTTTAATATTGTTATGTGTACGTATCAAGTTTGGTCAGCTTTCAAAGCTTCAACCTGTTCAATTGAGAGAGAAGTAGCTTTGGCAATATCCTGAACAGTAA
This sequence comes from uncultured Phascolarctobacterium sp., assembly GCF_934190775.1. Classification (GTDB taxonomy): domain Bacteria; phylum Bacillota; class Negativicutes; order Acidaminococcales; family Acidaminococcaceae; genus Phascolarctobacterium_A. Next base: position 634 of record NZ_CAKPTG010000032.1, on the reverse strand, counting down.
GTCCCATGCTTAACAGACGTTTGGCAGTAGCTGTATTGGCATTGGTTTCGCCTTTGGCAAAACCAACAGCTTCGCCCTCACGCCGTTCGTCTAACAAACGAGCTTCCATAAGCATATATTCTCGCCTCACTTTCGTATCGAGTTTCAAGTAACTGATTTCATCATCAATCTGCTTAGTGAAATCAGTAGTTACAATGTGATTGTTGACATAATCATAAAAGCTTTTAAGATCCTTAGAGATGTTGCCATGCGTACCTTTAGTGTTCAAAAGCATTGTGGTTGCTTCGTCGGGAAGCTCCAGCTCCAAATCCTCCAAGCAACGCTTCTTAAAGGTATAAACGTAATTGCCTTTTTCAAAGAAATCAAAAACACAGATGAAGATGATAAATGTCGGCGGTAGCAAATCATAAGGCTGTCCCGCCTGCAGCAAATCAAAATCAAGCAACGCCTGATAATAGCGCGAACGTTTGGGCAGAACATAAGTGTCCGTATGGGGATTCTTATTGTTCTTTACCTGCATCTCCAGATTATAATGCGTATTCTTATCGTCTGCCACGATGATATCCAGGCGGATACCGTGGCTTGTGTAGTTAGGATCGATAGTTTTTTCTGCCTCAATGTAGTTGATGTCCGC
>NZ_CAKPTG010000031.1 GCF_934190775.1 uncultured Phascolarctobacterium sp. | reverse complement strand
AGTTGTAAAGAGTAATTTTACAGATTTCAGGGTGCTAAATTATTAAAAACCCCAAAACTTGACAAAGAACCAGTTTTAACTTATGCTTACAGCGCTGCTTTAACCTTTGCAACCAGGTTTTCAACAGTAAAGCCGTATTTTTCCATCATTACATCGCCAGGTGCAGAAGCGCCGAAGGTGGTAATGCCCAGAACATTCTTTTCAGTGCCGGTGTAGCGGCTCCAGCCATAAGGCACGCCAGCTTCCACAGCAAATTTAGTTACGCCTGCAGGCAGAACGCTTTCCTTGTACTCATCGCTTTGAGCATCAAAAGCATCCCAGCAAGGCATAGATACAACGCTAACGTCAATGCCCTCTTCAGCCAGCTTAGCCTGTGCAGCCAGTGCCAAATGTACTTCACTGCCGGTGCCGATCAGAACAGCCTTAGCCTCGCTCTTAGCCGGGCTCAGTACATAAGCGCCCTTATGAGCGTTCTCATGGATGGTTGCTGCATAATCGTGCAGAACGGTCAATTTTTGACGGCTCAGCAGCAGGCAGGTCGGCTTATGCTTGTTCAGGCAAGCCTGTTGCCATGCGGTAGCAGTTTCCAGAGCGTCAGCCGGACGGATAACGCTTACGTTCGGAATCAGACGCAATGCCATAGTGGTTTCAATCGGCTGATGAGTAGGACCATCTTCGCCCAATGCAATGCTGTCGTGAGTCAGTACGAATACGGACTGAATGCCCATGAGTGCAGCCATACGGATGGTCGGACGCAGGAAGTCAGCAAATACCAGGAAGGTGCCGCCAAAGGGAATGAAGCCGCCATGCAGGGAAATACCGTTCAGAACGGTACCCATAGCGTGCTCGCGAACGCCGAAGTGAATGTTGCGGCCGGTTCTATCCAGCTTGGAAAAGTAACCGCCGGTTTTCATGATAGTTTTGTTGGAAGGACCAAGGTCAGCACTGCCGCCAACCAGCTCCGGCAGCTGTGCAGCCAGAACCTGGATAATATCGCCGCTTGCTTCGCGGGTAGCGTTTTTAACGGTATCCTTGAAGATTGCTTCCAGAGCAGTCAGATTAACCATGGAGTTGCCGGCAATGCGGTCTTCCAGCTCTTTAGCCAGCTCAGGATAAACCATCTTATAGTCATCCATCAAAGCCTTCCAGGCAGCTTCATTTGCAGCGCAGCCATCCAGCTTAGCAGCAAAATGTTCTTTAACCTCAGCAGGTACATAGAACATTTCCTGCGGCCAGCCGGCTTTTTCTTTAGTAGCTGCCAGTGCTTCGCCGCCTAGCGGCTCGCCATGGCAGGACGGGCTGTCCTGTTTCGGGCTGCCGAAGCCGATGTGAGTGCGTACAATAATCAGAGAAGGATGCATGGTATCAGCCTTAGCTTCTTCGATAGCTGCCTGCATAGCGTCAACATCCTCACTGCTCTCTACGCGCAGAACCTGCCAGCCATAAGCTTTGAAGCGAGCTTCAACATCCTCAGTGAAGGCAATATCGGTGCTGCCTTCGATAGTAATTTTATTGTCATCATATAAGTAAATCAATTTGCCCAGGCCCAGGGTGCCAGCCAGAGAAGCAGCCTCGCAGGAAACGCCCTCCATCAGGTCACCATCAGAGGTCAGACCAAAGGTGTAGTGATCAACAACCGGGAAATCAGGTTTGTTGTACTTTGCGCCCAGCATAGCTTCTGCAATAGCAAAGCCAACGCCCATAGCAAAGCCGTGGCCCAGAGGACCAGTGGATACGTCAACGCCAGGAGTCAGGCCGAATTCCGGATGGCCCGGAGTCTTGCTGCCCCATTGACGGAAGTTTTTCAGCTCGTCCAGGGACAGGTCATAGCCTGCCAGGTGCAGCATAGCATAAAGCAAAGCGCTGCCGTGACCCGGAGAAAGGATGAAACGATCGCGGTTGAACCATTGCGGATCAGCCGGGTTATAATTCATAAAGCGGTCCCAAATAGTGTACATCAAAGGAGCTGTACCCAGAGGGAAGCCAGGATGGCCGGATTTAGCCTTTTCTACCTGGTCTGCTGCCAAAAAGCGAAGGGTGTTTACACATGCCTGATCAATTTTCTGCATCGAGAAAACCTCCATTTACCAAAATTATCTAAATTAATTATATCATATTTCCCTATATTGTCTACACTTTTTCGTTAAAATTGTAAACTATTTACACTTTTAACCGAAGCTCTAAGCAAAGCTATATAAAAACAGTTCTTCTCTCTCCAAACGCAATGACAGAATTCTTTTTAAGGTTTTATTCCAAGCTGTACACGTACTGACCTGACAGATAGTTTGCATAAAGCTTTTGGTTTTCGTACTGACTACCAAATTATTAGCAAAAAAGATAGGAAAAAATTTTTATGCTCACAAAAAAGCTGTAAAAAGCACTCACAATTTCAAGCATGAAAGGCTCGAAAAAACGCAGTAACCATGCGCTTTCCGAGCCTTTTACCCTTATTAAACTGTCAAAGATAGGATATTACCCTCATAGGTATTTGTCAATGAATAAAATTCCGCAGACTTTTTAAAAGCTCAATATGTAAGGATGTTACAAAAACCAGGTTTACTACTACCTAACGGTAGTAGCATTGAGCATAGCCAAAAGAAAAGTCTCACTTCACATCAAAAAGCCCAGTTCAGCTTCACGTCCGCCATCAGCTCACGGTCATGCCTGCCTTCGAGCCAGCCGCCCTCCGCCGTCGCAGAAAGGTTTTTCGTCAGCTTCAGCGTTCCGCCCAGCGTCAGATGCAGATAATCCTTGTCGATATCATACGAGTAGTGCTGCCCGGCTTCAGGCTGACCTTCCAATGTGTAACCATACTCAGGCGCCTCACCCGCAAACACCCGCTTATAGCCAAGGCGAACAGCGTAATTACCGTTTTGCAGCTCACGCCGCAGCTCTACACCAGTCTCCCCGGCCAGATAATTATTGTTTATAGAAGGGTGTACAAACTCATATACATTCCCATCATCATGCTGAACAGCTTGACGGTAGCTCTTTTGCATATAGCGTGAAGCCTGCACATTCACATAGGGCGAAACATGATATGTCTTGCCATCATCATGATGCAAATCATACTTATATTCGCCGCCCAGCTCTACAATCTGACCGCGATACTTTACGTCATCCCAAGGACTATTAAAATGATTGCCCAGCTTACCATAGTTCACATAACCATATTGCTGCACAGCTCCGTGCTGCTTACCCATGTACGCACCAATGCGCCAGTCCTGCTGCAAGGCCTCGGCGCCGCCGCCGCTAAGCTCCGTATGATTATACATGCCATAAATACCGGTGCGCGTCTCCTTGCCCGTATTCATATCCATACCGGCAGCTACAGAACGGCTTTTGCCACTTACAGCATCATCGTAATAGCTCTCCCATTCACTAAAGGAACGCAGCCACCAGTCCACATCATTGTGCTTCACCTGCGGATTCCAGATAGCCTGCAAGCGTCCGCCTGCGTAGCGTTGCATCGCTGTCGAACGCTGCGCCTGCACTAGCTGCGACGTTTGTAGCAGCTGAGCATCAGCAAAATCATCAGCCTGAGCAGCTGCTGCAAGGCTCATGGAAGCCAAAAGTACTGCTGTAAAAATTTGGTAGTTTTGTTTCATAATGCTTTCTTCCTTTAATTCTTTCCCGTGCTGCCGAAGCCGCCTGCACGTACAGCCTTCTCCACCTTATCGTCATCGTCAACGGTCAGATAGTTGTAGAAAATGCCCTGCGCAATGCGTTCTCCCTGCGGAATCGTCACAGCCTCACTGCCCATATTCAGCAGTGCCACCATGATATGACCTTCGTTATCTGCATTGTTATAATAATCCGCATCGATAATGCCCACGTTGTTCACGAGCATCAGATGCTTCTTTACAGCCATGCTGCTGCGGATATGCAGACCTAGGAACTCACCAGCCTGCATATAAGCCTTCACGCCCGTCGGCACCAGCACAATCTTGCCCGGCTCCAGCACAACCTCCTCCGCTGCGCTGATATCATAGCCGGCGCTGAACTGCGTCTTGCGCTCCGGCATGGGGAACTCTACCTGCATATACTTGGCAACCTTTTCAAAACCACGTGTTTTCATTAGTAACCCTCCTATTCTATAACCCCCTTCCGCCTCGCTATGCTCGGCACCTTCCCCAATGGGCAGGCAAGAGGGTTCGTCAAAAACCAAGCATGAGTAAGTGATATATCGTGCAGCGAATAAAAATTTTAGCAAATAAGTGTCTTGAACCATAGAAGTGTCGCAACTGTTTGAGCGCTATGCCTGACTTATATAGAAAAAACTCTTTGCATAGCGCGAGTTTTGCGGCACTTCGTCCTGGTTCCACACGAAATTTGCGTTATGTCCTACGGACATAGGAAAATTTTTCTGAGCGGAAGGATATATCACTTACGATACATATAACCACACATTCCAATTTACAAAAAAGAGCTGTCACAAAAGCGACAGCTCTTTTAAATTCACAAATTATTTTTGCACGCTCTTCATCAGAACAGCCTTGCGGGACAGGTTAATGCGGCCCTTGTTGTCAATTTCCGTAACCTTAACAACAATTTCATCGCCAACACTTACAACATCCTCAACTTTATCTACATGCTCGGTAGACAGTTGGGAAATATGTACCAGACCTTCCTTGCCAGGCAGAATCTCAACGAAAGCACCAAAGTTCATCAGACGGGTAACCTTACCGGTATAAACCTTGCCAACCTCAGCCTCAGCAGTAATGCCCTCGATCATCTCGATAGCCTTATTAGCAGCCTCGGTGTTAACAGCAGCGATAAATACGCGACCGGTATCATCGATATCAATCTTAGCGCCGGTTTCGTCAACAATCTTCTTGATCATCTTGCCGCCAGGTCCGATAACCTTAGCAATCTTATCAGGATCTACATGGATAGTAGTGATCTTCGGAGCATATTTGGACAGCTCTTTGCGCGGTTCGCTGATGCATTCCATCATTTTGCCCATGATGAACTCACGGCCGCGTTTAGCCTGTGCCAAAGCCTGGGTGAAGATATCCTTGTTGATACCATCAATCTTAATATCCATTTGGATAGCAGTAATACCTTTTTCGGTACCTGCAACCTTGAAGTCCATATCGCCCAGAGCATCCTCCAGACCTTGGATATCAGTCAGAATAGTGAAGTATTCGCCATCTTTAACAAGGCCCATAGCAACGCCGGCAACAGGAGCCTTAATAGGAACGCCTGCATCCATCAGGGACAGGGTGCTTGCGCAAACAGAGCCCATGGAGGAAGAACCGTTGGATTCCAGAACCTCGGATACCAGACGGATTGCATACGGGAAATCCTCTTCGGAAGGAATAACCGGACGCAGAGCACGCTCAGCCAGAGCGCCATGACCGATTTCGCGGCGGCCGGGGCTACGCAGAGGTTTGGTTTCGCCTACGCTGTACGGCGGGAAGTTGTAGTGATGGATATAACGCTTGGTTTCCTCAGCGCCGAGACCATCAAGAATTTGTGCTTCACGCAGCGGAGCCAGAGCCAGAACGTTCAGAATCTGAGTCTGACCACGGGTGAACAGAGAGCTGCCATGCGGACGAGCCAGCAGGCCAACCTCGCAGCTTACCGGACGTACTTCGTCCAATTGACGGCCGTCAGGACGAATCTTATCTACAGAGATAGTGCGACGAACGATTTTCTTAACCAGCTTTTGGGTGATGTAAGCAACGTCTTTCGCATTATCAGGATATTTCTCCAGGAATACTTCAGCGATTTCAGCTTTAACCTTAGCAACGTTTTCTTCGCGCTCCAGCTTGTTGGCATCCATCAGAGCATCTTTGAGTTTTTGAGCACCATATTCTTCGATTTCCGCAACCATTTCTGCAGGCGGAGCGTAGAACGGAACTTCCATTTTCTCTTTGCCGATTTCAGCAACGATTTTCTCCTGGAACTCAACGAGTTGTTTGATTACGCCATGACCGAACCAGATAGCGTCCAGCATGGTTTCTTCGGAAACTTCGTTAGCACCTGCTTCTACCATCAGGATAGCGTCTTTGGTGCCGGCAACAGCCAGGTTCAGTTGGCTGATCTTAGCCTGTTCAACAGTCGGGTTGATGATGAATTCACCATCAATCAGGCCTACGCGCACACCAGCGATAGGACCTTCAAACGGAATATCGGAAATAGACAGTGCGCAGGATGCACCAATCATAGCGGGCATATCCGGAGCATTGTCGGGATCAACGGAAACAGCGGTAGCAACGATTTGTACATCGTTGTGGTAGCCTTCCGGGAACATCGGGCGAATCGGGCGGTCGATCAGACGGCTGGTCAGGATAGCCTGCTCAGACGGACGGCCTTCGCGTTTAATAAAGCCACCGGGGATTTTACCTACGGCGTACATTTTTTCTTCAAAATCAACAGTCAAAGGGAAGAAGTCTACACCCTCACGCGGGGTTTTGGTGCCGGTAACGGCAACTACTACGGCGGTATCGCCATAACGAACTAATACAGCGCCATTAGCTTGTTTTGCAATCTTGCCGGCTTCAATAGTAAGTGTTCTGCCACCAAGATCCATGCTGTAACTATGCATATCTTATGCCTCCTATTCTTTTCACACATTGTGTACCTGCATATTATTCGCCGTCAATCAGAAAAATCCTCTATATTTTTACGGCTTTTTAAAATTTTTTTGAAAAATTTTCTTCAGCAAGCAAAAACGGCCGCCTGCGCCGCCAAAAGCAGCGCGGCCAACCGTCAGCAACACATATTTTTAATAATCAGATGCCCATAAAAAGGCGCATAATAAACAAAATAATCGCGCCCACTGCAGCAAAAACAATAAACGTCGGCAGCAGGAAGAAGATAACTGCTACAATACCGCATAAAATCAGGAAGGTAATCAGAATGCCGCTGCCACAGCCAAAGGTATGCACCTTGATATTCGGCGGCACTTGTTGCTGTCTTTCGCTATAAGAATCATAGGCATCAGCACCGCTGTCATACACGGCACCTTCCCGAGCACTTTTATTTTCCTCTGTGCCTGCGCTCTCGTCTATCGTCACGCCCTCAAAGGTATCGCGTTCCTCCGGACTGAGCACCTGCGCATCTATCTTGAACTGATAATGGCAGTACGGACATTCAACTGTACCGGGAGCAACCTCGTGGCCGCAAAAATCACACTTCATATTCTGGTGCCTCCTCTCACTGCAGCAGCATCAGCAGCAAACCCTCTTCGTTAACGTAACGCGGGTCGTGCGCCTCCAGCTGCAAGGTTTCATTTATCATATCTATCATCTGCTTCAGCTTTGCATGGTCGGTAGCACGGCACATAGCAAAAACCTGCTTTTCCGTAAAGGTATAAACATCATTTAGCTTTACAAAGCAGTACATAACCGCTGCTGTCCAATGCTCAAAATCAGCATCCGCATTATCCGGCAAAGCATTACCACGAAGCATAAAATCGCTCCACATGGTACGCATCAGCTGTATATCATAGGCAGAAAAAAGGCCTGTTCCTCTAAGAGATTCCAACATAGCCGAGGTCTTGTCCACAAGCAGCGCCGCCGGCTGATAATCGCTGATCTGCGTGCTGAAATTAAAGCCCTCCATACGCACATAAACGGCATACAAAACAGAAACATGACGCACGAACATCGGATTACGGTTGATGAACTCCTCCCAGCTCATTTCGCCGCTTTGGCGCACAGCAAACCAGTCCTTCGCCGCACTGACAACCTCAAAAAAGCGCTTACGCGAGGTTTGCGACATCACCAGTCCGCGCAGGAAGTTCATCACCATGGTATTTTCATAAAAAATATGGCCCATGAAAATATAGCCTTCTGTGTCAATATTATCATCTACCGGCAGCATCAGCGTATATTTTTCATTGGTGAAAATATTTCTGCAGACATACATTCCCTCCTCCGTGCGTCTTTGCACATCAAAGAGAACCAGCTTTGCCTTAATCAGCTCATTCAAAATATCAACGGAGGTATCCATATCGGAAGCTTCACGGCAGATTACATCACGGTAATGCTGCAGCGGCGTTTTGTCATCTTCAAGCAAGCGATAGTCAAAAAGAAAATAATCCCAGAAGGTCTGTGAATATTCCTCCGTGCCCGGCTTTTCCTGAACAGTACCGTTCTGAAAAATACCGCCGAAAAGGAAATCTGCCCGCTCCAAATCGCGGCGAAATTGCTTCGACGTATAGTAGCTTTGCACATCATCCAACAGATTCTGCATTCTCTCGCCGATATTCAGATACACCTTCGTCGGCAAATCCGGCGTAGAATACAGATTGTAGCGGTCATGTTCCGGCAAAAAGCTGCCGTCCTTGCCGACAATCTGCAGTTTTCCGTCAACCAGCAGCTTGGCTTTGGCTTCGGCAGGCGCATTATCACGGGTAATAATGCGTTTCTTTTTCATATATGTATAAAACTCCTGCATAACATCCAGGAAATGTGCGATGTTGCTCTCAGTTGCCGGGAAACCGGAAACATTGCGGCAGCACCAGCCTACGCAGTCAATAAAATCCTCACGCGACATATCACCGAGAAAATTCTCGGAATTACCAAGGTAAATACAAAGAATCGTAATATAATCCCAAATCTTGACCAGCTCGCCGTCCTTGGCTCCCTGCCATGTTTTATAGCGCAGGAAATCTTCAGCACAGGCTTGCTGCAGTACCGAATTCCATTCTTCATCCTGTGTATAAAATTCTTCTATTAAATCGAAAACATTAGTCATTTTTTCTCCATTCTCTGACGTATTATGGAGATATTATACCACACTTTTGTGGCTAATTTATGTTTTTTTGCGCCAGCTGTGTAGCCAGATAGATATCCTGCAGCGGCACTCCCTGCTCCTGCGCCAGTTTTACTGCGCTGTCATATTCCACATAACAGCGTTCGCCGTCCTGCAGCTGGCAGCGCTTCACCACCACATCACCGTAAGCAGTATGCAGCACGTCCCGCTTACGCGGCAGCACCGTGCGTTCCAAACGTGTATGACGAATGCCGATGGTTGTCGTTTCCGCAAAAATCACCTGCTCCAGCTTCTCTCTGTCCTCCTCGCGGCAGATAACAGTAAGCTCCCACGCCGGGCGGCTCTTCTTCATAAACACCGGCTGATAATGCGCGTCCAGTGCACCTGCCGCCAGCAGGCGCTCCAGCGTATAGCCCAAAAGCTCGCCGCTGCAGTCATCAATATCAGTTTCCAGCTGGCAGACGCAGTCAGTCTGCAGGCCATTATTTACAGAGTTTTTTTTTGCGCGTTATCCTCAATCAGCAGCGCACGCAAAATGCTGGGGCGCTCATACTGACGCTTGCCTGCGCCCAGGCCAATGCCCAGAATCTTAAAGCTCTGCGGCAGCTTGTCCGTAGTCATCAGCGCAGCAGCGGCAGCAGCACCTGTCGGAGTAACAAACTCGCCCTGCACCGGCAGTAAGCGTACATTAAAGCCAAAGCGCTGCATAATATTCGCCGTCGCCGGAACAGGCACCGGCAGTACGCCATGCTGGCAGCGGACGGTGCCGCGACCTTCGCACAGCTCCGGCACGATGACATTTTCAACGCCCAGGCTGTCAGCACACACAGAGATCGCCACAATATCCACGATAGAATCAATAGCGCCAACCTCGTGGAAATGTACCGCATTCTTCTCCACAGCATGCGCTTTTGCTTCTGCATCGGCAATAATATCAAAGATTTTCAGTGCCAGCGCCTTAGCAGCAGCACTCATATCGGTAGCATCGATAATCGTAATAACCTCCTGCAGACCGCGGTGCTCATGGTGATGATGATGCTCGTGCGGTACATGACTGTGGTCATGTTCATGCTCATGACAATGCTCGTGCTCATGTTCATGGTCATGATGATGTTCGTGCTCGTGACAATGCTCGTGTTCATGGTCATGATGATGCTCATGCTCGTGGCTATGCACTACAGCATCGCTATTGCCATGCAAAAAGGCCATATCGTGGTCATGGTTTGCGTGCTCCTCATCAAGGATAACATCAAAGTCGCAGCAATCTACGCCAGCCTTCGATACTCTGCTGATTTTATATTCAAAGCCCTTCGCAGGAATACTCTGCAGAGCTTTAGCAAGCGCCTCCTTATCTGCACCCAAATCTAAAAGTGCTGCTACCAGCATATCGCCGCTGATACCGGCATTACATTCCAAATATAAGCTTTTCATAATCTTCCTCCTAACCAAAGCCTGCATACTTGTAGCAGGCTAATGCTAAAATTCGCTGTAAGTATAAATTAATCCTGCTTTAAAGTTTCATTCATGCTTCCTGTACGATAGCCCTGCAAATCAAGTGCCACATAAGCAAAGCCTGCATCCTTCAATCCTTTGTAAATCGTACTGCGCATCGGCTCCGCCACCGCCTGCTCCAGCTGCTCGGGCAACAGCTCAATACGCGCCAGGTTTCCATGCACACGCACGCGGAACTGCTTGAAGCCAAGCTCCCACAAAAGCTGCTCTGCCTTATCCACTGCCGCCAGCTTCTGTGCCGTAATGCGCTCACCGTAAACAAAGCGCGATGCAAGGCAGGCGAACGAAGGCTTATCCCAGGTAGGCAGCTGCAGCCTGCGCGACAGCAGGCGAATTTCTGCCTTCGTCAGCTGCGCAGCGCGCAAAGGACTCTGCACCTCAAGCTCCGCCAAAGCCTTCATACCAGGGCGGTAATCGCCCAGGTCGTCCATATTCGAACCCTCGCAAAGCACAGCACCGTTCTCCTGCGCAATGCGTAAGAAATTGCTGAACAGCGTCTTTTTGCAGATATAACAGCGGTCTGGCGGATTTTCAGCAACCCCCGGCACCTGCAGCTCATCAAAATCAAAATACAGATGACGGATACCCTGATCTTTACAAAATTTCTCCGCCTCCGCCACATCGCGCTGCGGCACAACGCCAGAACGCGCCGTCACCGCAAGCGCCTTATCGCCAAGAGTCAAATGCGCTGCCTGCAGCAAAAACGTCGAATCAACGCCGCCGCTGAACGCAATCAGCACGCTGCCCAAACGCCGCAGCTCCTGCTGCAGCACGGCAAACTTAGCTTCCGCCTGAATTTCTAAATCTGTATCTTTTGGCATAATATTTCTCCCTCATAAATTTTAAATACATAGCTTGCGTTTCCCACTTCCGCCTCACTACGTTCGGCACCTTCCCCAAGGGGCAGGCGAGACTAATAGCTTCAGACTCGGTTCCCCCTCGGGGGAACTGTCGCGTAAGCGACTAAAGGGGGCGATGCACAACCCT
>NZ_CAKPTG010000030.1 GCF_934190775.1 uncultured Phascolarctobacterium sp. | reverse complement strand
ACTCTCCAATAAAGTTTATTGAAGAACTAATCTAGCTCTTATTATTTAAAAAAGAAGTTATTTGACTTGGTCTTGCGTTTTCACGCTCGACCCGCACATTCGCTTTTTCTAGGTTTATGTTCAGTTTTCAAGGTTCAGCGCCTAGCGATTTTGGCTTTTGTTTTGTTGCCGTATCGCGTCGACTTGTATATAATACCATGTGGCCTGCATTATGTCAACACCTTTTTTGTTACTTTTTTAACATTTTTTCGTGATACACGTGGCTCAGTATTCAAAAGAAGTATCATGTATACACGCTTTGACGTACCTGAAATTTCTTCAAAAAATCTCAAAAAAAGTTAAAATTTCTACCGAAAAACGCGTAAAAAAATCACTTTCTCCTGAAAAAATTTCGAGATTTTTTTCTTTCTAAGCGACAAACTTCTTGCTTGTTTCTTGCTGGCATTTTGCACGATTCTCTATGAAAAAGGAAAAATGCGCTCTGCTTTCGCAGAGCGCACTAGTAATAAGCTATTATTTTTCGTAAGTGAAGTTGTTGATATGCGGACGCAGATCCTCGCCTTCCTGTGCTTCAGCAGACAAAAGAGCCTGAACAATGATAGCATTCTCCAGACGTTTCTTTTGCAGGCGACAGCCATACTCATACGGCTTGGTAATATCGCCGTTAATTAAATCCGCATTGGCGTGACAGCCACCGCTGCAGAAGAAGCGTGCCCAGCATTGGCTGCACTCCGGCTTAGTCAGAACATGGGTATGACGGAACTTCTGCACCATCTCCGGTGTAACTATGCCGGTATCCAGGGTGCCCATCTTATATTGTTCACGGCCTACAAACTGGTGGCACGGATAAATATCGCCATCAGCAGTAATGCAGTAGTATTCATGACCGGCACCGCAGCCTGCCAAGCGCTTAGCAACGCACGGACCGTTATCAAGTGCTACATTGAAATGGAAGAAGTCAAAGGGATTACCTTCGCGACGACGCTCCAGATATGCGCGTGCCAGCTTATCGTATTCATCGAAAATAACCGGAAGATCTTCTTCGGTCAATACCCAAGGCTCATCAATGCCTACTACCGGCTCTACGGAAATCTCCTTGCCTACCTTAGTCATATCAAGCACGTCTTCACAGAAGTGGGTGCTGAAATGGGTATAGGTTCCGCGCAGATAGTAGTTTTTGCCCTCACGGCTGTCAATTACCTTCTTAAAGCCGCGTACAGCTGCATCATAGCTGCCAGCTTTATTCGGGAACGGGCGCATAGCATCATGAGTTTCTTTTTTGCCATCAAGGCTCAGAACAAGCATAACGCGGTTATCATTGAGGAATTTAATATTATCATCATTTAAAAGAGTGCCATTGGTGGTCAGCGTCAGCTTGATATTCTTGCCTGTTTCTTTTTCGCGACGGCGTACATATTCAGTAATATGCACAACAACAGGCCAGTTCATCAGCGGTTCACCGCCAAACATATCCAGCTCCAGATTATGACGCTTCTTGCTGCCTTCAATAGCAAACTCGATAGCCTTTTCCGCGGTTTCCTTGCTCATGAGCTGACGGCAGCCACCAAAGGAGCCAGTATCAGCAAAGCAGTAACCGCAACGCAGATTGCAGTCATGCGTTACGAGCAGGCACAGGGATTTAACAATAGGCTTTTCCGCAAAGGTCGGCGGCACATCAAAGGAAGGGCTGAAAAGCAGGCCTTCATCCTGCAGACCATGCATTTCTTCCAAAGCATCACGCAAATCCTCTTCGCTGTATTTATCCTTCAAAGCAGCCATTGCTTCTGCATCGTTGCTGCCATCATAATAATCAAGTAAATCGTAAATAACATCGTCTACAAGATGAACAGCACCGCTGTTGATATCCAGCACAGCCATATTATCATCAAGACGCATTTTATGTATCAGCATGTATTCCAACCTTTCTTTTTTGCATAGATAGTAAAACAGCCCCCTGCACCAGACAGGGAGCTGCATTAAGCTCAGATATTATTTGCAGTGTTCGCAAACCTGGTTGCCAACGGTGCAGGAAGTTTTGCAAGCGGATTGGCAGGAAGCCGGGCACTCGCCGCAGCCACCGGTACGCAGAGTTTTGTTCAGCATTGCTTTATTAACAGTTTTGATGTGTTTACGCATAACGATTACCTCCAAAAAAATATATTATTACTTGTTTTATTTTACCTTGTTTTTGCCTATTTTGCAAGGATTTTTTTAAATTGCTCATTTACAAATACTATTTCGCGACCTATATTCTTCCATTGCATTATCTGTTTTATTATAGCCTGTTTAAACGCTTTTATCCATACAACACCTGTCAGAAAATCATTGCAATCCGCTGATAGAAATAATTTAATATTATTTTCTGCTATTTACTACCTGACTTCAATAATGTATAGTCATGCATTCATAGTAAAAATTCTCCGTATATGCTAGAATGTTCTTAGAAATTATATAGGAGGCCTGCTATGAAAACTACACGTATCTTAATCCTTCTGAGTGCCGCTGCCATGCTGGCGTATGGTATCTGCAACAGAGAATATCTTGCCGTCTGGCGCAAGGCAGCAACAATTTGTCTGGAGTGTATCGGCATTGGTTAAACGTAAGCTTGTACAAATTTGCACCGCCCTCCTATATAACGGCAATTTTTCAGGCTTTACCGATGGCAATATCTGGAAGGGAAGCAGCAAGAATATCTGCCTGCCGGGTTTAAACTGCTATTCCTGCCCCGGAGCCTTGGGCGCTTGCCCGCTTGGTTCGCTGCAAAGCTCGCTCAGCGGTGTATTTTTGCGCATTCCCTTCTATGTGCTAGGCTTTATTCTGCTCTTTGCGTTAATCTTTGCGCGTCTTATCTGCGGCTGGGGCTGTCCCTTCGGCCTCGTGCAGGAATTGCTCTACAAAATTTCTACGCCAAAGCTGCAACGCAACCGCTTCACCTATCTGCTAAGCTATCTGAAATATTTCATTGCGTTGGTTTTTCTCCTGCTGCTGCCTTTGGCCTTTTATCAATTCACCGGCAGCGGCGTACCTGCCTTCTGTAAATTTATCTGCCCCGCAGGTACTTTGGAGGCTGCTCTGCCCCTGGCATTTTTCAAGCCGCAAATTCGTGAGCTTTTGGGCCAGCTGTTTATCTGGAAGCTGACACTGCTGTGCCTTACCGTACTGACAGCCATTTTCACCTATCGCCCCTTCTGCCGCTTCATCTGCCCTTTAGGCGCTATTTACGGACTATTTAATAAAATCTCCCTCTTTGGCATGAAGGTAAATACCGTAAAGTGCATCAACTGCGACCGTTGTATGGAGCATTGCAAAATGGATTGCCGGCATGTAGGTGACAGCGAATGTATCGCCTGTGGTGAATGCCGCAAGGTCTGCCCGGTAAAGGCAATTTCTCTCGGCAAAAAATTTTAATTTATATACACCTTTTTTCTTTTATTCTTATAAGGAGGTCAACATGAAAAAATTTCTGCTCACCTTATCTATGACTGCATTGCTATTATTTACCGCAGGCTGCAACTGTCCCGTCTCCGATAAAACTGCCGACAGCAAACCGCAGATGAGCACTGCTAAGGCCTCAGCTGCTGAAGTAGCACCCGATTTCAGCTACAAGGAGTTAGGCAGCGGCAAAACCATGCGCCTGAGCGACTTAAAGGGCAAGCCTGTCTTTATCAATTTCTGGGCAACCTGGTGCCCTCCCTGTGTCGGCGAGCTGCCGCATATTGAAAAGAAATACGCCGAATATAAAGATAAAATGCATTTTGTTATTCTCAGCGTAGATGATAACGAACAGGAACCGGCACGTTTCATCCAAAGCAAGGGCTACACCTTCCCTGCCGCCTATGGCGACCATCAGGCACTCGGACGAGCCTACGGCATTGACGCTATTCCGGCATCCTACATCATCAGCGCCGATGGCCGCATAGTTGCAAGTACAGTCGGCAGCATGAACGAAGCTTCCCTGGACGCCTTCCTGCAAAAGGCCTTCTAAAAGCATTTTAAAAGCGAAAAGCAGTCCCGCAATCTTTTTAAAAGATTGCCAGGACTGCCTTTTTTATGCCTTCAGCCAAATGCCTGCCTTATAACCGCGCACACCCAGCATCGCCGCACCAATGCAGAGCACAACATCAGGAATAACCTGCAGAATACCGCAGTACCAGATAACCGCCCACACGGAAATCGGTGCATTGATTATATAATTGGACACAACATAGAACCACACCAGACCAAACAGATAAACAATTACCATACCGGCAAGATTTGCCTCCATCAGGCTGCGGAAATTGATTTGCTTAGCCTTGCGTGCCCAGGCACCATTTACCCAAGCCTGTACGATAAAGCCCAGCAGATAGCCGAAGGTCGGCTGCGCAATATATCCGGGGCCGCCGCCAGATGCAAAAACAGGAATGCCCACCAGGCCCATCACAACATACGTACCAACGGCAATCGCGCCTAGACGCGGTCCAAGCAGCAAGCCTGCCAGCAATGTAAACAAAAACTGCAGTGTATAGACATCAGTGCCTACCGGAATTTTAATAAACGTTCCCACAGTAATAAGCGCAATAAACAATGCGCATAAAATCAGTTCCTTCGTACTCAAATGCATATTTTACGCCTCCAAAGCTTCTGTAACCTCTGTTACAGTTCATAGTTTATAGGATACGCCAGTTTTTATTCATTGTCAACCTATTTATTTTCATGGTTAACTTTATATGCAAAAGAAAAGGGAGACAACTGCCTCCCCAAATATTCCTTAGCGCACGAATATGTCGCGCACAATATTGATATCAATGCCCTTGGTCTGCAAAAAGCCAAAGAAATATGCCTGCTCCAGGCGTTTCTTGAAGCCTTCAAGTCCGTTACCATCATCAGCAACTGTTACGCGGTACATTTCGAAAGGAGCCTTTTGATAAGTCGCCGTCGTATTAACACCTACATGACCAGTCAGCGCCCTGTAAAAGCCATATTTTTTCGCCGCAGCAATAACCCTGTCGTTATAGCTGCCGTTAGGATAAGCCAGAGTACGCACGATATAGCCGTCAAATTTTTTCTTCAGCCAATAACGTGACGTATCTGTTTCCCACACCAGATATTTTTCATCAATAGCAGCCAACGGATTATGGCTGTAGGTATGCGAGCCAAGCTCCATACCGGCAGCAATCAGCTCCTTGATTTCCTGCTCATTCATATGCAGCTCATCGCCGATATCCTTGTTGATAACAAAGAAAGAACCCTTGGCATCATACTTCTTTAGTAACGGCAGCACCACGCTATGATTATTCTTATAGCCATCATCAAAGCTCAAGGCAACATACTTGTCTACACTTTTTCCTTGCTGCAGACGCTCTGCCAGCTCTGCTACCGTCACAATCGTGTAGCCCTGCTCCTTCAGGTACTGCAAATGCGCTTCAAACAGCTCCGGCTTCATAATCAGCGTTTTAGGCCAATCTGCTCCTTCTTCCGGACCGACAGCGTGATACATCAGTACCGGCGCACCGGTTTTTCTGAAGGCCGCATATTCCTGCTGCCAACGCTCACCATTAAGCTTCCATGCAACACCTGCTGCCGCCAAAAGTATGACACCCAGCGCCAGGAATACTAAGCATACTTTCTTAATCATTTATCTGCTTTCTCCAATTCCATTCCTAAACCTACTGCAATATCCTGCAGCTTCTTCAAACGGTGGTTGATGCCGGATTTACCCAGACCACCGGAGTATTCCACCAAATCATTTAACGACACATCCGGATACTGCAGACGCAGACGCGCTGTATCCTGCAAGCCCTGAGGCAGCTCGCTCAAGCCCATATGCTCATCAATATAATGGATGCAGCTTACCTGACGCACGGCAGCCTTAACCACCTTATTCAGGTTCGCAGTTTCGCAATTTACCGCTCTGTTGACATTATTGCGCATTTCTTTGACAATGCGGACATTTTCCAGCTCCATCATAGCATTATGTGCACCGATAACACTTAGGAAATTGATAATGCTTTCGCCATCCTTCAGATAAACAATATACTCGTTTTTTCTGTCTGTCAGCTTGGCCTTCAAGGAAAAGCTCTGCATAACCTTAATAATCGTATGAGCAAAATCCTCGTTGCCGGTAACCATCTCCAAATGGTAATCACTGGCCGGACGACTGATGCTGCCGCCGCCCAAAAATGCTCCGCGCAAAAAGGTACGCTTGCCTTCGTGATGCGAAAGCAGCGGATTTTTCAAATCGCCCTCTACACTCAGCAGCTGCAGCTCGTTCAGCGCCTTGCTTACCTGCGGCGCCGGCACTACATGCACCTGATAACGGTTATTCTTCTTCAAGCGGCGTGAACGGGTAATAACTACCTCCGTCTGCACCTGATAATTGCTTTTCAACAGCTGCAGTACACGTCTGGCCAAAGCAGCATTTTCAGTAGAAAAGTGGATGCCTATATTCATACCGCGGATAACAATTGCACCGCTCATACGCAAAAGACCGAGCAGTTCTGCTTTGTCACCGGTCGCATCGTTAGTTTCTATACGAGATAATTCATTTTTTACATCATTGGAAAAAGACAAGCAGACTCCTCCCTTCTCAGCCTGTAAGGCTGCAGCGTCTTGTTTTATTTTTGTTTATACAGCTTCTTCATGCCCGCACGCATAAAGAAGTAATCGAAAAACTGCATGCCGCGTCCAAAAAGACGCAGACGATAAATCAAGGCAATAAGTACACGTGCTAATTTACGCGGATCATGGCGCACCAAATCATCCTTGCTTATCAGACGCGCCGGCACAACCGTTATTCCCAGACTGCGGATTTTATCAATATCCGGCGTAATCGGACGCGAGCCTTCAGCATCATACTGACGCAGCTGCTCCGAAGTAACGTCCTGCGAATTGACAATAGCGTAATCCAAGAACTGCGTACCAACATGGTCAACCAACGCCTGTACATGGTCATAAGCACCGTAGCCGTCAGTTTCACCGGGCTGTGTCATAACATTGCAGATATAGATTTTGATAGCGTTAGACCTGACAACAGCATCACGGATTCCTTCAACCAAAAGATTAGGAATAACACTGGTATACAGGCTGCCAGGGCCAAAAATAAGTACATCTGCGTTTAAAATAGCCTCTATCGCACCATTTGCTGCCTGTGCATCTGCCGGCAGCATCATCATCTTTTTGATTTGCTTGCGCACCTTGGGAATCTCCGATTCACCTGTCACAATGGTGCCGTCTGTCATACGTGCCTGCAGCTGAATATTCTCCAAGGTAGACGGAATAACTCTGCCGCGCACCTTCAGAATCTGGCTCGTAGCATTCAGTCCGGCCTCCATGCCGCCTTCGGCCTGCGCCATCGCCGCAATGAACAAATTGCCGAAGCAGTGACCTGCCAGCGGTGAGTCACCCTGGAAGCGATACTGCATCAAACGTTCCATAAGCGGCTCGCGGTCAGCCAGAGCAGTCAGGCAGTTACGCAAATCACCGGGAGGAATAATGCCCAGCTCCTTGCGCAGACGTCCGGAAGAACCGCCGTCATCAGCAGTTGTTACTACGGCTGTACAGTTATTGGTAATATACTTCATGCCGCGCAAAAGTGTCGAAAGGCCGGTACCGCCACCGACAACGGTAATTGCCGGGCCACGCGTCAGCTTGCGCTGCATAAAGATGGTTTCCATCAATGAGCCGTTTTTGTCAGGCACTACAACAGATACTACCGAACTGATTAAGCGGCGTGTTCCGTACACCATAATAGCAAAGCCTACGATAAGAAAGCCCACGCCCATCGTCATAATCAGGCCATTTGAATAGCGTCCTGTCGTCAGATAAGTCATCTGAAAAAGCAGCTCTTCCGCCTTGCCCATCAGCTGATAATTAAAAAACAAAGCCAGTCCCAAAGCACATAAAAGTACGCCTACCGCAAAAAGCAGCAGCCAGCGCTTCAAATTAATGCCGGGACACAGCCAACTAATCCAACCCATTAGACTCCTCCCTTACTTTCTGTGAGGAATATCACGATGTGTCACATCAACGCTGTAACCCTTTTCGCGCAGATATTCGTACAATTTATTGGCAATGAAAACGCTGCGATGCTGTCCGCCGGTGCAGCCTACGCTGATAACAAGCTGTGCCTTGCCTTCGTTAATATATTGCGGCACAAGAAAATCAAGCAGCTGCTCCTCCAGCTTCAGATACTGGAATGTCTGCGGATAGCGGCAGATAAAATCCGCTACCGGGCGGTCATTGCCAGTCATATTGCGCAGCTCCTCCACATAAAACGGATTCGGCAAAAAACGCACATCAAGCACCAGGTCACTGTCAAGCGGCAGACCATGCTTAAAGCCAAAGGAACGCACAACAATGCCCATGCGCTCTTTGGACGAGCCCTCGCCAAACATTTCTGTTACCTTAGCCTTCAGCTGCGCTGTGGTCAGCGTCGAAGTATCAATAATATGCGTAGCCTTTTCGCGCAGCGGATCAAGCAATTCACGCTCACAGGTAATATTCTTCAGCAAGGTATTGCGCTCGCCCAAGGGATGACGACGACGCGTTTCCTTGTAACGGCGTACCAAAGTCGCATCGGAAGCATCTAAAAACAGCAGCTCATATTTTTGACCGCTGGCCTCCATCTCATCCAAAACCTGCAGCAGCTTATCAAAAAAGCGTCCGCCACGGATATCAACAACAAGAGCTACCTTTTCCTCCGAAGTCTGACGGCACAGCTCCGCAAACTTAGGAATCAAGGTCGCCGGCAAATTGTCAATGCAAAAGAAATTTAAATCCTCCAGGGTACGCACAACCTGCGTTTTGCCTGCACCGGACATACCGGTAATAATAAGAAAGTGTGACTGCATTTTGCTTCACCTCTTTAAAGTCATTAGTAAATTATATTATATCATAAATTTTGCCGTAGAGGGCAGTGCGTCAGCAAATAAATACTTGAAGGAATTGATGATGCAGAAGACGGTGCGTTATCGAATAAATGCGTGCGTCAGAACGTGTCGGATTCAAAGAAGCAATCCCGACGGCGTATTTCTCATACGTCGAGGGATTGATGATGCGGAAGATGGTGCGTTATCAAATAAATGCGTGCGTCAGAACATGTCGGATTCAAAGAAGCAATCCCGACAGCGTATTTTTCATACGTCGAGGGATTGGTGATGCAGAAGACGGTGCGTTATCAAATAAATATGTGCGTCAGAACGTGCCAGATTCAAAGAAGCAATCCCGACGGCGTATTTCTCATACGTCGAGGGATTGGTGATGCAGAAGATGGCGCGTTATCACGCACATATAAAAAATAAGCAGACTGCTCGCAACTACAGTCTGCTTATCTTTTTGAGATTTTAAGGTGTAAGATTTGTATTAAAAATTCATGGAAAACTAATTAATCAAGATTCGGCATGCTGCGCGGACGGTCAAGATCCTTGAGCATCTGCATATCGCGGTCAGTGCCACGGCCGGCAGTAGTCAGATAACCGCCGATCATAATGCCGCTTGCACCGCCATTGAGTGCCAGTGCCTGCAGGTCACGCAGATTTACTTCGCGACCGCCTGCGGTACGGATTTGTGCCTTCGGCAGAACAAAACGGAAAACAGCGAACGCACGCAGGATTTCCAGCGGCGGCAGCGGTTTGTTGTTTTCAAACGGAGTACCCGGAATCGGAGTCAGCATGTTCAGCGGTACGCTGTCAATTCCCAGCTCCTTCAGAGTAAAGGCCCATTCTACACGCTGCTCACGTGTTTCACCAAGGCCTAAAATACCACCGCTGCAAACACGCAGGCCGGCAGCCTGTGCATTTTTGATGGTAACAAATTTATCAGCATAGGTATGAGTGCTGCAGATATTCGGGAAATTGCTGCCTGCGGTTTCCAGATTGGAATGATAGCGGGTTACGCCAGCCTTGCGCAGCTCTTTTGCCTGCTCTACAGTCAAAATGCCCAAAGAAGCGCAAACTTCAATGTGCAGTTCTTCTTTAATACGTTTCAGGGTACGGCAGATGTTTTCAAAGTCATCAGCCTTGCTCTGTCCACGACCGCTGGTAACGATGGAGAAGCGTACAGCGCCTGCTTCCTTAGCTTTTTTAGCTGCATTGAAGATTTCCTCTTCGCTCAGCAGACCGTATTCCTTAACACCGGTATGATAATGTGCGGATTGTGCGCAGAACTTGCAGTTCTCGCTGCATTTACCACTGCGGCCGTTGATGATTGCACAGCAGTCAACAGCATCGCCGGCATATTTTTGGCGAATCTTGTCAGCCATGGCCAAAAGCAGCATGGTGTCATCATCGCTCACGTTAATCAAAAATTCAGCTTCTTCTTTAGTAATATCCTGACCGTTTAAAACCTTCTCGGCCAGTGCAATAATTTTTTGCATTGTAATTCACATCCCTAACCTTAGTAGTTAACCGACGCTATTCGTTGGTTAACTGTATCTATTATATAGCAGAATTCCGCTTGCGTCAACCGTTAATTTGCAGAAGTTAACTTCAATATAATAAAAAGCGCGCCATGCCGCAAGCCAAAGCTCACAACGCAGCGCGCTATTGCATTAAATATCAGCGAATACCAGCAATACCCAAAATCAAGCCCAAAACACCGCTCATGCACAGGGTACGGATAACACTCATCTTATGACGGATACACCACAGGGAAATCGGCAGCACAATGCAGCCAAGCAAATCTACCTTGGTAAAATCCTTTGGCAGTGTTTCCGTATTCCACAGCGCCAGCATTACAAAGCTCAGTCCGGCAGAGCAGATGAGTGCCACAACCGCAGGACGCAGACCGTTCAGAATACCGCGAATCGGACCGATATCGCCATATTTAAAGAATAATTTTGCGAGTGCCAGTACAATAAACACCGACGGAAAAACAAAACCCACAGTCGCAGCAATAGCACCGGGCAAGCCTGCAACCTTCGTACCGACGAACGTCGCCGCATTGATACCGATAGGACCGGGTGTCATCTGCGAAATCGTAAAAATATCAATAAACTGCGGCATCGTCATCCATGCATGATTTTCAATAACCTCTGCCTGAATCAGCGGCATCGAAGCATAACCACCACCGACGCAGAAGGCACCAACCTTGACAAAGCTCCAGAAAAGCTCCCAATAAATATACATCTCGCCGCCTCCTTACGCGTACTTTTTGTCACGCAGCAGGAAGAAGCCGATAACAGCATCCACAACGACTGCATACATCAAATTTACATTAAAGAAATAATTGGCAATGAAAGTACCGACAATAATCAAAAGCGGCAGTGCCAATTTTTTCTTCAGCTCTTTTTTGAGCAGGTCAATCGCAACGTTAATAATAATAGCCGTTGCACCGCACTGCATGCCCTTCAAAACCAGCTGAATATATTGGTTATGCGCAAATGCATCATAAGCGTAGGAAATAGCGCTCAGGGTAATCAGCGGCGGCAGAATAGTTGCCAGCAAAGCAGTAAGCGTACCGCGGATACCGCCAAGCTTGTAGCCCATGCTGATTGCCGCATTGGCTGCCACAACACCCGGCGCAGACTGCGCAATCGCCACAAGGTTCAGCGCTTCCTTATCATCCATCCATTTATATTCGTCAACAAATTTGGCCTTCAACAGCGGAATGATTACAAAACCACCGCCGATAGTAAAGGCACTAATTATAAAGGTTGATTTGAACAGCTTCCAATAAAAATCTTTTTCAGCTGCAGCTTCACCCATTATCAACAGCTCCTTCTTGTTATAGAATGAAATTATTATAGCATATTTGACAGCAAAAAAACATAATTAGAATACACTAATGCCAAGAAAATTTTTTGCATCAGCTTTTTTGTAACAAAAAAGCACACCCTGCTACCAAATCAGTAACAGAGTGTGCTATCTATAGCCTACTCAAGCTATATTATACGGTTGTGGTATCCGGTCTGCAGCTTACATCATACCGGGCATGCCGCCGCCCATCGGAGGCATTGCCGGCATAGCAGCGCCTTCCTTAGCAGGTTTGTCAGCTACGATGGATTCAGTGGTCAGAACCATAGAAGCGATGCTTGCAGCATTTTGCAGTGCGCTTCTGGTAACCTTAGTCGGATCAACGATACCAGCTTCAATCATGTCAACATACTCTTCGGTCAGAGCATTGAAGCCATAGCCTTTGCGGCTGCGTTTAATGGTATCAACGATAACAGCGCCTTCCAGACCAGCGTTGTAAGCGATTTGACGAACAGGCTCTTCGATAGCGCGTTTAACGATTTCTACGCCGGTCTTCTCATCGCCGGTAGCTTTGATTTTTGCCAGAGCAGGCTGTACTTGCAGCAGAGCAGTACCGCCGCCGGCAACAATGCCTTCAGCAACAGCAGCGCGGGTAGCGTTCAGAGCATCTTCAATGCGCAGTTTTTTATCTTTCAGCTCAACTTCGGTAGCAGCGCCAACTTTGATAACAGCTACGCCACCAGCCAGTTTAGCCAGACGTTCTTGCAGTTTTTCTTTATCGAAATCAGAAGTGGTTTCCGGAATTTGTGCGCGGATTTGAGCAACACGTGCAGCAATAGCATCTTTATCACCCAAGCCATCAACGATAGTGGTCAACTCTTTGGTTACGCGAACCTGACCTGCGCGGCCAAGGTCTGCCATACTTGCGCTGTCCAACTTACGGCCAACTTCTTCACTGATAACGGTTGCACCGGTCAGAGTAGCGATATCCTGCAGCATTGCTTTACGACGGTCGCCGAAGCCAGGAGCTTTAACAGCAACAGCCTTGAAGGTGCCACGCAGCTTGTTAACAACCAGGGTTGCCAGTGCTTCGCCTTCAACATCTTCAGCGATGATTAAGAGTTCGCCGCCGTTTTGAACAACCTTTTCCAGAACCGGCATAATGTCGGCAATCATGGTGATTTTTCTGTCGGTAATGAATACGTACGGATTGCTCAGTACAGCTTCCATTTTGTCAGCATCGGTTGCCATGTACGGGGAAATGTAGCCACGGTCGAACTGCATACCTTCAACAGTTTCTAGATGAGTTTCCATGGTCTTGGATTCTTCAACAGTGATAACACCGTCGTCGCCAACCTTTTCCATAGCGTCAGCAATCAGGTTACCGATTTCATCGTCAGCAGCGGAAATAGAAGCAACCTGTGCTTTTGCTGCTTTGGTTTCAACCTTTTGGGAAACATTTTTCAGTTCGTCAACCAGTACGTCAACTGCTTTTTTGATGCCTTTTTTCAGAACCATCGGGTTAGCGCCGGCAGCTACGTTGCGCATGCCTTCGTTAATCATAGCCTGTGCCAGAACGGTAGCAGTGGTAGTACCATCACCAGCAACATCGTTGGTTTTGATGGAAACTTCTTTAACCAGTTGTGCGCCCATGTTTTCAAACGGATCTTCCAGTTCGATATCGCGGGCAATGGTTACACCGTCATTGGTGATGGTCGGTGCGCCGAATTTCTTTTCCAGTACAACGTTACGGCCTTTAGGACCGAGGGTTACTTTTACAGCGTCAGCCAGAGCATTTACGCCACGCTCCAGGCTACGACGAGCTTCTTCATTAAACAGAATTTGTTTAGCCATTTTATATCGCTCCTT
>NZ_CAKPTG010000029.1 GCF_934190775.1 uncultured Phascolarctobacterium sp. | reverse complement strand
GCCCCCTTCCGCCTCGCTACGCTCGGCACCTTCCCCGAGGGGCAGGCAAGAAGGTTAGCAAACAGCCTTAACGAGCAATTAATATATCGTGTAAGGAATAGCAATTTTAGCAAATGAGTGTCCGGAACCATAGAAGCAAGGGTACGTAACTTTCTCTTACCGTCTGTCAAATTTTACCGAAGCTTCGTCCTGGTTCCACACGAAATTTGCGTTGTGCCCTAAGGCACGGGAAAATTGCTTCTGACTGGAACGATATTTAATTGCGACGCAGATACTCGTTACCGAAGTCAATAAACCTCAATATCGCTTTCAGTTCATCGCACGCTTATCCGCCAGCAGCATCTTCTTAAACTCGCCTACCAGATACAGGCTGCCGCAAACGCACACAACACCGTCAGTGCCTGCCCCGCGGATAGCAGCATCATACGCCGTAGCAAGATCAGCCTCCGCCACAGCATTGCTGCCCACCAGCTTCGCCAGGTCGGCAGCCTCTGCAGCACGCGCCCCCTCATCGGCACGCACAGTATAAACAACATCGTCCTGCTTAATCAGCATTTTGATAACACCGCTCATATCCTTATCGCCCATCATGCCAAAGACAAACTGCACCTGCTTGCCGGGATAGTATTTATCCAAAGCATTGCGCAGAGCCTTAGCGCCGTCAGGATTATGCGCACCGTCCAGAATAATATCCGGATTCTTGTGAATGCGCTCCAAGCGTCCCGGCCAAATGGTGTTGGCCACGCCCACATGCAGCGCCAGCTCGTTAATGCGGTCATCCTGCTTGCTTACCAGCTTGGCAGCAACAATCGCTACGCTGGTATTCTTAATCTGGTGCTCTCCCGGCAGCTTGATTTCATAATCAGAATGATAGAAATCACCTGCATGCAGCGTAAAGGTCTGGCCCTCCATCGAGCTTTTGACCTCCGTACCATGAAAAGCCTTGCCATAAAGATAAACCGGCGCTTCCTTAAACATAGCCAGGCTGACAATAGGACCAAGCGCTTCATTGCCCTCGGCTGCAGTAACCAGAGGCACCTTTTCCTTGATAATACCGGCCTTTTGCATAGCAATGCGCTCCAGCGTTTTGCCGCAGCGGTCGGTATGGTCCAGCGCAACATTGGTAATAACGCTGACCACCGGTGTAATCACGTTGGTGGAATCCCACAGGCCGCCCATGCCTACCTCTATAACAGCGTAATCCACCTTCTGCAGGTAAAAATACAAAAACGCTGCAGCCGTCAAAATCTCAAACTGCGTCGGCTGCTCGCAGACGCCCTTTTTGACAACACTGTCGGCAGCAACCTTTACCGCAGTAATCGCCGTCGCAAAATCCTCGTCGCTGATATCCTTGCCGTTGAGGTTGATGCGCTCGTTGTACTTCACCAGATGCGGCGAAGTAAACTTACCAACCTTCAGGTTGGCTGCCAGCAAAATATTCGTAATCATGCTGGTAACAGAGCCTTTGCCGTTAGTGCCGGTTACATGCACTGTTTTAATCTTTTGCTCCGGGTTGCCCAGCTCACGCAAAAGTCCTTCAATACGCTCCATACCGAGCTTAATGCCAAATTTGCCCAGGCTGTCCAGATATGCCAGGCTTTCTGTATAATTCATTGTGCTTACGCCTCCATCAATAATTAACTAACAGTTTATTATAACATAGTTTAGCGCGCCGCGTCTTGCGAAAAAGCGCAAAAATAGCCGCTGCGTCACAAGAACGAGCGACTATTTTGCTGAGCGAAATACTTACATATTATATATAGTAGCTTATAGCTGCCAAGGCAGTACTACGACTGCAAGGGGTCATCTCCATATTGGTTAGGTCCCTCAGTTCCCTTGAAGAAGTAAATATAAATCGCAAAGAAAAGGTTAATCAGCGGTACGCACAAAAGCAGCATCCACCAGCCGCTCAAATCCAAATCATGCAAGCGACGTACACCCATCATAATATTAGAAACGAAGCCAAATAAGCTGAATCCGAAAGCAACAACTGCAAACAAAAGCTCAAGCGCACCTATGGTATTAGCCGCAAATGTCAAAACACCCTGCACAACACAAAGCACTAATGACAGGAAAATGCTTCTGTAGATATAAGACTTACGGTTCAAGCGTCCTTTAGACGTAAAGAACAGCTCCTTGAAAACTGCTTCCTTATCCGCACTGCTGTCCTTAAACAGCAGGTTCAGCCCCTCGCCCAGGTTCAAAAACTTCTTGCCTGCTTTGGGTGCTGCCTGAGCGCTATACGCATCGGTGTCAGCTGCACCGGCAGCATTTGTATGCTTAAATTCATCAGAATCAGGATTAACCTTAGGATTGCCATCAGCATTAGCGTCAGTATGTACATTTTCTTGAGCATTGGCAGCAAAACCCTCTTGCTTAGGGCTGTCATTAATACTCTTTTTATAGCTTATATCAGCATTGCTGGCAGCACCGGCTGCAACACCGGCAACAGTAGCAGCTCCAGCTCCTGCCTGCGGATTTTGCTCCTGCTCCACCTTCTGGCCGCAGTTCACACAAAACTTAGTACCGGGATTCAACTCACTCCCGCAATTAGTACAGAATTTAGCCATCTTTACCGCCTCCTTTTTCTTTTATTGTAACGCAAGCAGCACTGTAATTCAAGAAAATGTGCCCCTGGCAATAAAATAAAAAGCATACAGCGCCTGTGCTCCTCCAAAACCGTACAAAACTGTACAAACCGTACAAAGTCCCATGCTGTAAGGCTTTGCGCCTGTACGGTTTTTTTACGGTGTACGGTTTTATTCCTCTTTCTGCAATTCTTCCAGCTGCTTATACGTCGCCATTAAATGCTTTTCTAAGCTGGCATCATTATAATGATAACGCCATTCGTCATATTCCTTGCGGGTTATTTCACCCCGCTCCAGCGCCGTCTGCATATCCAGCCATTCCTGCAGCACGTAATCGTCAAATGTCTTCTGCGGTCCTGCTGTTGCTGTGCCAATCACCACTGCAAAACGACCGTCCACTTTGGTAAGCTTCCAGCCTGCATAATCCTCCAACGCAAAAAAGGTCTGCATCAGGCCGGCACGGTTATGAATATCAGGAATCCTGAACACTGCAGGGTCCACGCCAAAAATCTCACCCAGCTTTTCCAGCGTTGCCTCCTTCGGCTTCCTGTTGCCGTGCTCATACTGGTTGACGCGCACCTCCGCTGTGGATTCCGAAAATCCCAGCAGCAGTCCCAGCTGCTTCTGCGTCAAATTATGCTTTTGACGAAAATAGCTTATGCGTCTGCTTACTGCCATAGCAAACACCTCCAACTAAAACAAATTCTGTTATCTTTAGTATAGTAGCAGATAAATCTGTTGGCAAGCTCGCGTATTATTTTCAGAACATTTCTGCTACTTTTCTTGACTTAACGTAATATGTTTATTATAATAGGATTATCCACTAAACGCTTTTTGCTTTAGTAAACAGAATATTTTGAAAGGAGTCCTTCTATGACGACAATTAACCACGTATTTCAACCGAAGCAAGCTTCTCTTGCTGCACCGGAGCTGCAGACGCTTTCCATGCCGGAGCTTTATGACACGGAGTTTCCCATGCTCCAGCCTATTGTCCAGGATCTGCTCTATCCGGGGCTGTATATTCTGGCAGGTGCACCGAAGATAGGCAAATCGTTTCTGATGGCGCAGCTTGCCTACCACGTTGCCCGCGGTGAGCAGCTGTGGAACTACCCTGTACAACAAAGCGGTGTGCTTTACCTGGCACTGGAGGATAAGTTTTACCGCCTGCAGCAGCGCCTTGTGCGCATGTTTGATATGGAGGTCGCAGATAACCTGCATATGGCAGTCAGTGCGCAGGACGTTGATAACGGCCTGGAGGAGCAGCTGAGCTCCTTTATGCAAAAGTATCCGGACGTGCGCCTGATAATTATTGACACCCTGCAAAAAATACGCAGCGCTCAGGACGAAAAATGTAATTACGCCCGCGATTACAGCAGTGCCGCTAAGCTGAAGGAATTTGCCGATAAGCATAATATTTGCCTTCTGCTGGTACATCATACGCGCAAGCAGCAGTCAGAAGACTCCTTTGAGATGATTTCCGGCTCCAACGGCCTTTTGGGTGCGGCGGACGGTGCTATGGTGCTGCGCAAAAGTCAGCGCGGTGATAATAAGGCTTCCCTGGAGATTGTCGGCCGCGACCTTGTAGACCAGCTGCTTTCGCTGAGCTTTTCGCAAACACACTGCCGCTGGATGCTGGAACGGGCTGCTGCCAGCCGCTTTCTGCAGCCTTCGGACGAAGTTTTGGAAGCAATCAGCGCCTTTGTGCAGCAATGCAACGGCCATTGGCATGGCACAGCGCAGGGACTGCTGGACGCTATGCATTATAATAAGATATCCAACAATAGCCTGGGACGCAGAATCAACACCAAAAAGCAGCTGCTCCTGGATTCCTATAATATTGTCTTCCAGCGCCACCGCCGAGATATTGACCTGCGCTATTTGCCGCCGCAGGTGCAAACTGCGTAAGTAAAAATGCTGCTTGTTTTCATATTTAACTATAGTAACGATTGTAGCAACAGCTTGAAAGCAGCAGCCGATAGCTTTTCCTACTCCTAAAAAGTGTGCAAATGCACAGAATTTAGGAGTACAGTTACAGCTAAGCCAACTCCATACCGTACACATACAAACAAACTGTACAGCCCCAAAGCCGCATGTGGCAAGGAATTGTACGGTTTGTACGGTTTTGTACGGTTTTGTACGGTTTTCAGGGAGCACGGCTTGCAAAACAAAAAGCGTACAACACGAAACCTTCACAGCTTGTTCGTTGTACGCTCTTCATTCTTGTGGTAAAATATTTTTATGGTGCTTCCATAACGGTAGGCGGTTGCCCTCTGACGTGATCAATTCAGTTTCACTGAAAATCCCACAAGAGGGAGGTGTTACTGATGGATATACTCGATGTTATTGCTTTAATAAGCTTATGCATAGCCTGCATTAAACTAGGTATGGAAATCAATAAAAACACAAAAAAATAGCCGCCCAGCTCGACCAAAAGCAGCGACTATTTTTTAGTTAAACCTTTTGAGGGCAACCGTCTATCGGCGGCACCTTTTCTATATTTATAATAACACAGATAAACGCTTTTGACAAGCGAACACAGCTTATTTCACAAATTTTGCACGGCTTACGCCGTGCTTTTTTATTTAACCATAAAAAATAACCGCCCAGCCTCGCAAACCGACGGTTATTTTTCATAACTAAAAGTTTTTAAGGGCAACCGTCTATCGGAAGCACCATTTCTATATTTATAATAGCACAAACATAAGCTTTTGACAATTTTAGGCAGGCCTACTTGCCAAAGCTACGCAGATACTCCTTCAACAAAAAGGTACAGAAATAAGGAAACGTATAGACATTATTATTGCAGCCTATATTACCACCTACAACCTTAATCCCGAATTTTATATCCGGATACTTATCACTGTTAATCAGGGTATTCAAGGAGCGGGCCATGTTATTGGTCGCTTTCACCTCAACCGGCACAAGCTTGTCAGCAGTACGCATAAAGAAA
Source organism: uncultured Phascolarctobacterium sp. (assembly GCF_934190775.1). Taxonomy (GTDB): domain Bacteria; phylum Bacillota; class Negativicutes; order Acidaminococcales; family Acidaminococcaceae; genus Phascolarctobacterium_A. The sequence goes on along the minus strand of NZ_CAKPTG010000029.1, from coordinate 8,233 downwards.
TCTTCTTCCAGCGTAGAATCATCCTTTTTATAATAATACAAACCACAGCCGGCTTTTTTTAACGCCTCTGCTGCAATATTTTCATACAACGCACCCTTATAGACGCCTAAATTTTTATAGGCACGCAAATCCTCCTGCGCCTCATCATCAAGCATAGCCACCAACAGACCGGTGTCAGCCATATACAGCTTATATTTCGTTTCATCATAATTGCCCTTCAGCGGCAGCTCCGGAAAAGACAGGCAGTAGCAGGCATTAATAATCCCTGCATCACACAGCCATTCTATACAGCCACGATAATCCTTAAAGCGTGCCCCCCTAGCTACCTTGGTTATCTGAAACTTTTTATTATCCTTCGCCAGCTGTACAGGTATATGCTTAAATACATTCAAGATGCGCGTCTGGTCCATACCATCGGCATACTTACGTATATCCTCTTCGTAATCCGCCAACAGCTGCCTTTGCGTTTCCAGCGAACCTGCAAAGGTTCCCTGCTCTATGTATTCGCGCACCACAGCAGGCATGCCACCTAAAATGCAGTACTCGGTAAATAATTGCATGAACACCTGCATTTCGACCTCACTAAAAGGTATAAGCGTACGCATATGCTCTAAAAAGCTGTTGCGTACAGATTTTTGATGTCCCTTGGCCCATAAAAATTCCTCAAAATCCAGGGAATACATTTCGTAATCTGTTTTATAGCCTACACTGTTGCTTTCAATCCTTTTGTAATTGATGCCGAGCATTGAACCACTGCAGATAACATCAAAACGTCCATCAAGCTTAAAAAATTTTAACGCTGTAGCAATTTCAGGAAAATCCTGTAATTCATCAAAGAAGATAATTGTTTTCTGCGGCTCGAATATTTTACTTGTATCCAGCAAGGAAATATTTTTGATAATCGCATCTGTATTATAGCCATCAGCAGTAATCATCTTATACTTGGGTTCTTCAACAAAATTTATGTAAATGACATGCTCGTAATTGGCTTCAGCAAAACGTCTGACAGATTCAGTTTTACCAACCTGACGAGGACCTTTAACAATCAGCGGCTTATGGTCCTTTTCCTGCTTCCACTGCATCAGATAGGTATCTATTTTTCGCTCCAGATAAGCCATAAAATCACCCTCCTTTGGTGCTCTTTTTTTCTATTATACAACGTATGTAATACTCCTTCAACAAAAAATGAGCCTATTTCTGGGTGCTGACAACAATTTCATGAGCCTATTTTAGAGCGTTCGTTACAATTTCATGAGGATATTTTGTGGTGTTCACTACAATTTCATGAGGATATTTTAAAATTCGCCAGCTCAATACCGTACACATGCAAAAAGCCGTACAGCCCCCAATCCTTGTGTGGCAAGGGGTTGTACGGTTTCATCTTTTAGAACAGCTCCGGATACATACCATGAGCAAATTTTTTAATGCCTTCGCCTGTTTTGATAGCACTGTTATACGTATAATTCAAGGATATACCATATACCTTGCCTTCACGGACAACCTTAAGTGATTGCAGTCCCGGATGCTGACGGAAAAAATCCGCAGCCTGCTCAGGATCACCGCCACTCTTCACAACAAAAAGCACGTCAGGGTTCTCTTCGATAATAGTTTCCAGTCCTATCGTTCCTGAAGAAAAGCTGGGGACATCAGCACCTAATTTAACACAAATATCGCCTGCCAGCTTGGTCGAATCATAGGCAACAATGTTTTTGCCCAGCATTTCGATAATCATAACCTTGGGCTTGGGCATATTCTGCGTTTTTTCTCTGACCACAGCGATATCCTGCTGCATTTCGGCAACAATTTTCTTCGCTTCCTTTTCCTTGTCAAATATTGTGCCTAACCCCAAAATAAAATCACATTCCTGCTCCAAGGTCTCCTTTTTATTATGCGATGTAGGAGAATTGGCATTGGTGGAGACATAGGTATGAATACCACGCTTATTCCAGAAATCCGTGCTTTTGAGCGCCTTATCCGCATAAAGCACCTGTCCGGAAATAATCAGATCAGGCTGCATGGATAAAACGTTCTCCATATTCAGGACAACATTGCGCTGAAACTTGATTCTGTTATATCCTGCAGCATACTGTGGTTCAGGCGTATAAAAGGGATTGCCGTAACGCACCGGGCAGATAATATTCTGCTCCATGCCTAAGGCTACCAAGGTTTCATTAATCTGCTCACCAACAGCGATGACTCTTTGCGGCACCTTGTCATAATAAGAAACATTTTCACCCAAGGCATTATAATTCTGCACTCTGACATTTTTTACAGCTCTTACGCCATAGGCTGATTGAGCATGCGCAACAGGACGGTTAGCGTTAAACGCCTGTGTCTGCGTAAAATATATGAATGCACAAATACCAAGTACTATAGCCAAAGAAACCAAGGTAAAGCGTTTATTCATAAGTAAACTTCCTCGGGTGCCTGGTAGCATCGGAATGTGTTCCCCAAACGATTTCTATACCATGGTTATGGAAAATATCAACCAATCGCAAGGCTTCCGGACAATACTCGTTATCATCAGTACGCGTCTTGCAGCAAATGCCAACATGAATAACATCAGGCTTGATACTTAAAATTCTTTCAATCTTTTCCTCTAAGCCACTGCTATCGCCCAAGGTAATTTTACGGCAGCCATTGCAGGTCATAAACGCCACCAGCTGGATTTCCTCATCACCATAACGCGCAAACTGGCAGGAGCGCTCATTAAACGCCTGGAAGCAGGCCGCTCCGGTACAATTTTCTTCTGAGCGCAGGCAATGTAATATAACAATTTTTTTCACTTTATTCCCTCCAATGCTTCGGCAGATAAACAATATTCATGCGTCCTGATTCTGCATCGTAAGCTACTTTACTATGTACATTATACATATCATAAATGAATTCTTCTGTCAATAATTCCTGTGGTGTTCCTACACCTACTACCAGACCGTTCCTGATAGCTATCAGTCTGTCGCAGTACATAGCAGCGATATTCAAATCATGAATGGCTGCCACTACGGTAGCATTTAAGCTTTTTACGATATCCATTATTTCCAGCTGATATTTAATGTCCAGATGATTCGTCGGCTCGTCCAAAACCAGGCATTCTGTCTGCTGCGCCAACGCTCTCGCCAGAATAACTCGCTGCTGCTCACCACCGCTCAGCGTAGAGAACATGCGCTTTTCAAAGCTTGCCATCCCCACTCTGGCCAAAGCGCTTCTGGCAATTTTAAAATCCTCCAGATTATCACGCTCCAGCATTTTTTTATGTGGCGAACGCCCCATAAGCACTACATCCAGAACAGAAAAATCAAAGCTATAAAAATTATGCTGAGCAACAACCGCCAGCTTTAAGGCAGATTCGCGATAAGAAAGCTCGTCCAAATGCTGCCCGTCAAAATAAATATCACCGCTGGTAGGCTTCTGCACACGATAAACGCATTTCAAAAAGGTACTTTTGCCACTGCCGTTCGGTCCTATAATACCAAGAAACTCCTTATTATGTAAAGAAAAATCAATTCCCTTCAGAATTTCCTTGTTGCCCACAAACATTTTGACTGCTTCAGCTAATATTTCCACAATCAGTTACCTCCAAAGCCATAGGTGCGTTTTACCATCAGATAAACAAAGCAGGGAGCACCAATCATCGCTACAAGAATACCAATCGGCAGCTCTGCTCCGGGAATCAGGATACGGCAAAGCGTATCAGCTACAACTAAAAAAATTGCACCGGCTAAAGCAGTCACCGGGATAAGCTTTTTATGATCTGTACCCACCAGCATTCTGATAACGTGCGGAACTATCAAACCCACAAAGCCGACAGTACCGGCAGCATAGACAACGAAGCCGACAATAATCGAGCTGATTAAAAGATAAAACTGCCTGTAGATATGTAAATCCGTACCCAAGGTCAGCGCCGATTCGTCACCCAAAAGCATCAGGTTCAAAATACGGCTCTGGCTCCAGAAGAACAGTACAGCAACAACTACTATCGGCACAATAACTATCAAATTATCCCACTTGGCTCCGGAAAAGCTACCCATCATCCAATAGGCGATGGTCTGCATACCCTCCTTGTTGTTGGCAAAGTAAACAATGAAGCTGGAAAAAGCGCTGCACACAGCACTGAGCGCCATACCTGCCAGCAAAAGCTTGACCGAATTGCTGCGTCCGCCCAGGTTAGAAATAAATAATACCAGCAGTGAAATAGCAAATGCACCGGCAAAGGCTGCCAGGCCGATAAAGTTTTCCCCCATGAATGCTCCTATCCCCAAAAGGATAGCCGCCGTTGCTCCCAAGGAAGCACCGGAGGAAATACCTAAAATATAAGGATCCGCCAAAGGATTTTTAACAATGGCCTGCATAATGACACCACTGCTCGCCAAGCCTGCGCCAACTGCTACAGCCAAGACGATTCGTGGCAGGCGCAGCTGCCAGATGATATCATGCACAGAGCCTTTGAGTGCACCGTCAAGCGAAGTGCCGCTCTGCAGCTGATTGACGATTGCTGCGTAAATCTGCTCCAAGGGTATTTTTACCGTGCCGACAGCAAGTGCCAAAAACATAACCACTATTAAGACCAGCAGCAAAAAAGCACTTACGTATATGCCTTCTATTTGTTTGAAAAAGTTAAGCATCTTAAAATTCCTTAATCTTATAAAGAGATACCAAAGTACGCTCATTAAAATTAATGAGCGTACCTGGTAATTTTTTTGATGATGTATGAGATGTTTGAGTATATGAACTGAATTTAATTAGATATCAAATTCAGCGGAGAGCATAAAGGTTCTCGGACCACCGGAATGCAGCACGTTGCCGCTAGGTGCCCAATACTTTTTGTCAGTAACATTATAGCACATTGCTCTTAAGGTTACAGGTGTGCTGTTAAGAGAAGTTTTATAATTTACACCTGCATCCATGGTAAAGTAGCTGGGAACGCCATATTTTTCATCAAGGACATAGGACGAACCTACATAGTTGCCACGCATCAAGACAGAGAAATCATCGGAAGCCTTATATTCTACGCCAAGGTTTGCGCTCCATTCAGGCACGCCGTTCGGACGCTTGCCATTGGTTTCTACTTTAGCAGTTTTTTGTTTAGCATTCAAGTGCATGAAACCGCCAATCAGGTTCCATTTTTCTGCCAAAGTGCCGGTTGCTGTGTATTCGAAACCCTTGTGTCTAGCTTCGCCATCAGCAAGCAGGAAAGGTTTGCTGAAGCCAGGCTTGTTAACCTCTACACCGTTGGCTTTCTTAATATCGAAATAGCTTACCTTATGGAAGAAATCACCGGTTTTGAACTTCACACCGATTTCATTTTGCTTGGTTTTGTACGGATCTAAAGTAGTTCCTTGATTTTGATAGTCAGAACCAACCAACTTTCCTTCAACAAACTCTTCAGTATGATTTGCATATACAGCTACACGAGGATCAAAGGTGTAGTTGATGCCATAGCTCGGAGATACAGCATGGAAATTGCCGCTTTTTGCATCATGAGAACCATCCGGCATATAGTAATCCTTAGCGATAGACTTACCGTTCAGGCCAACCAGAATATTCAGCTTCTCATTACCAGTGGTAATAGAGTCCATCACAGACCAGCCGCTGATACGTGCATGAGTATCGTAGAAGGCATCAGCTTGGCCAAAGGTCGGCGGAGCAAAGCTGCCAGTATTGGGATGATAAATATTACCGGTCCAGCCAGACTCTTCTTTAAAGTCATTAATCATATCAGGTCCACCATAATAGTGCCACATTCTGTCAACACCGGCTACCCATTCGTGCTTCAGATCACCGGTTGTAAAATCGCCCTTCAAGCCGATTTGGGCATAATCACGTTTCTCCAGCAGAGAATAGTTATCGGAGGTTGCTGTAAACTTACCGGCTTCATTTAATAATGTCTTGCTGAAGCCAGTATAGTAATACCAATCCTGTTTAAAATGACCAGCGTTCAAGAAAGCCTTTAAATGGTCATTGATTTTCTGTTCATGATTTAAGGTCATAACAAGGTTAGTATTTTTATCACGACGCCAAGATGGATTTGTATTGATTTTTCCGTCAGGAGCACTCGGCAAAGCATTGCCACTATAGTTATCATCAGGATTTTTAGAATCTTTTTTAACAGTTAAACCATAAGGTCTGCCCTGGCTGTCAGTATCAGTATAGCCAAACATAAAGTTAGTCTTGCTGTTTGTGGTTTCCTGATCCAGGTTGATATAAATATTTTTCTGTTTCAGGTTCCAGTTTTCAATAGAACGCTCGCCATTAGTATTGCTGGCATTAATACGCACGCCATAGCTTTTATCTTCGCCTAAGCGCGTACCAAAATCGATATATTCCTCATGTGCGCCTTTGGAATGATATTTGATACCAATCTTACGTGTATCCTCATCCTTTAAAGCCTTTTTGCTATTGATGCTGATAGTACCGCCGGAACGATTAGCCATACCGGAGCCGTTAATACCGGTTGCCGGGCCTTCGATAACATCAACAGATTCAATGTAGTTGCTGGATTGACGAGTCATAGCCTGCATACCGGGAACGCCGTTGATAACAAAGCCACGGCCATCATCAGCAAAGCCTCTGATAGAAACGCAGTCTACTGCTGCATCATAGGTTTTGACAACAGAAGGAACAAGGCTCAGGGTTTTGCTCAAGCCTTCGGTAGAGGATAAGAAAGAGCCAACAGCCTTTTCGGAAATGGTGGTTGTGCTGATAGGACTCTTCATAGCGTCCTGCTCGCCCAAAATACCCACATTAGATGTTGCACGGACAAATTCACCGGCAATATAACGTTGACCGTGTACAACAATCTCGGCAAGATTGAATGACATTAAATCATCATCGTTTTTTTCTGCAGCAAAGGCATTACCGACAAAGCCTACGCTTGTCAATGCCGTGCAGATGGCAGCAGCCAAAGCAACCTGTCTTTTCTTCATAAAATATACTCACTCCTAATATAAAATGTATATTTCACATAAGGTGTCCATGTTTCCCTTACGCAACATATCAGCTTCATACACAACAAAAACTCAGTGCTCTTGGTATTCATTGCAAACACACTATGCGTGTGATATAATTAATTAATTAAGTGTTTTTTTTGCATATTAGTACCAAGTACTGTTACATTATATCGTGATGCTTCGTATTTAGCAAATACAGATATTCTATACGCGTATTGATGATTTTAATATACACTACAGGAGGATGGCTATGCTTTTGCGTCAAATGAAATATTTTCTGGCAGCAGTATATTGTAAAAGCTTCAATGAGGCGGCAAAGCAATGCTTTATCTCTCAGCCCTCCTTCTCTCTACAGATAAAACAGCTTGAAAAAGAGCTCGGTGTAAAGCTTATTAACCGCAATAATTGTAATTTCAGTCTTACACCGGCAGGAGAAAAGTTCTACGAGCCTTGTAAACGCATAGTCGGGGACGTGCAAAATTTAATGCAAAACATGCAGCACTTTGTGGAAACTGACCAGGTACCCAGCTATATCATCGGCTGTAAAACAGGTTATAATGTCTGTCGCCTGCTCAACGTTATCAATATGCTCAACAAGAACAGCGAAACATATCATCTGGAATTATTATACGGCGACCACGAACAGCTCCTGGCAATGCTTACAAACAAAGAAATAGATATGCTTATCACAGAAGATCGTGAAGCTGATGCTGACTTTCTTGCAGGAGAGCTTTTGGAAATCGCAGATTTATGCATTTGCTTACCGAAGCATTCTTTCCCACCGGAAATCAAAGCGCTTCATATCAGCGATTTGGCAGAGCAGACATGCGTTATTATCGCCAACAGAGATTACGTTTTGCAGGAGCAGGAATACTACGCAAAATGCCTGGGCTTTCATGGCAACTTTTTCATAGCAAGAGATATTCCCACGGCGCTTACCAAAGTAATTGATGACAAGGTAAAATCCTTCCTGCCGGTAACGAGTAATAATGACGCCCCTTTTTATTTCAGCAATTTCACCAGGACATTACCACTATTGGCAGATGATGAGCCGGTAGAAATTTACTATAACATTTTTTGGCAAAAGAATAATCCCAACCGCAAGATAGCTGCTATCGCTCAGCATATAGCAAGCCTCATGCAGGACCATTAAAAAAGCTTACAACGTTCTGTCCGTTGTAAGCTTTTTTTATTTAAGCTCCATACCGTACACATATAAAAAACCGTACAGCCCCAAAGCCTTGTGCAGCAAGGGGTTGTACGGTTTTGTACGGTTTGTACGGTTT
>NZ_CAKPTG010000028.1 GCF_934190775.1 uncultured Phascolarctobacterium sp. | reverse complement strand
TATTTAAGTTGTAAAGAGTAATTTTACAGATTTCAGGGTGCTAAATTATTAAAAACCCCAAAACTTGACAAAGAACCGAAAAAAAGGCGCTATGCTTTCGCATAGCGCCAAAATATCTTTAGTTTTAGTGCAAACGTGCACCAGCCGGGATACGCTTATCTACCATAATAAGGTTCAGCTTCTCTGCGCCTTCCTCTTCATGGATAGCAGACAGCAGCATACCGCAGGAGTCAATACCCATCATTTTGCGCGGCGGCAGGTTAACAATAGCAACCAGAGTCTTGCCTACCAGCTCTTCAGGCTCATAGAATGCATGGATACCGCTCAAAATTACACGATCGGTACCGGTACCGTCATCCAGAACAAATTTCAGCAACTTTTTGCTCTTGGGTACAGCGGTACATTCTTTAACCTTAACAACACGGATATCGGACTTGCAGAAGGTGTCAAAGTCAACATATTCTTCATAGGCAGGCTCAATAACAACCTTAGAGAAATCGATAGTTTCCTCCTTAGCCTCTTCTACGGGTGCAGCAACAGCAGGAGCCTGCATAAAGTCAGGCTTCTCGCTTACAGCCTTGCCCAACGGTTTCATGGTCGGGAAGAACAGTACGTCACGAATGGTAGAGCTGTTGGTCAAAAACATTACCAGACGGTCGATACCAATGCCTAAACCACCTGTCGGAGGCAGACCGTATTCCAGGGCGTTGACAAAGTCCTCGTCCATCATATTTGCTTCTTCGTCGCCGTTAGCACGTTCTTCAACCTGCTTTAAGAAACGCTCCTTCTGGTCGATAGGATCGTTCAATTCGGTAAAGCCGTTGCAGATTTCGCGGCCATAGATATAAGCCTCGAAACGATCGGTGATTTCGGGGTTTTCCGGGTTGCTCTTTGCCAGCGGAGAAATTTCTTTCGGGTGACCGGTAATAAAGGTAGGCTGAATCAGCTTATCTTCAACATATTCTTCGAAGCAGGCGTTGATAATTTTGCCAATGCCAAAGGAAGGCTCAATAGCCACATTCAGCTCTTTAGCAATAGCGCGTGCTTCTTCCAGATCGGTTACGTTAGTAAAGTCCTTGCCGGAATATTCTTTTACTGCCTCAATCATGCTCATACGCTTCCAGGGAGAAGCCAGCTCAATTGTAGTGCCTTCATAATTGATAGTGGTAGTGCCAAGAACCTTCTCAGCAGTCTTAACAACAACCTCTTCAGTCAGGTCCATCATATCGCGGTAATCAGCAAATGCCTGATAAATCTCTACGCTGGTGAATTCCGGATTATGACGGTTATCAATGCCCTCGTTACGGAATACGCGGCCCATTTCATATACGCGGTCCATACCACCAACTATAAGGCGTTTGAGGTACAGCTCAGGCGCAATACGCATATAAACCTGCATATCCAGAGCATTATGATAGCTGATAAACGGACGTGCAGCAGCACCACCTGCGATGGTGTTGAGAATAGGGGTTTCTACCTCCAGGAAATCATGGCTGTCGAGAACCTCGCGTACACTTCTGATAATCTGGCTGCGTTTTACAAAGGTATCACGCACTTCCGGATTAACAATCAGATCAACATAACGTTGACGGTAACGGGTTTCAACGTCCTTAAGTCCATGCCATTTTTCCGGCAGCGGACGCAGGGATTTGGACAGCATTTCTACGGAACTTGCTTTGATAGATAGCTCGCCCATATGGGTGCGGAAAGCAGTACCGGTAATACCTACAGTATCTCCGATATCCATCAGCTTAATCAGCGCATAGTTTTCTTCACCGATAACGTCCTTACGTACATATACCTGGATACGGCCAGTCTTATCCTGCATATCCATGAAGCAGGTTTTGCCGTGGCCGCGGATAGCCATAATACGGCCAGCCATTTTTACTTCAGTTTCTTTTTCGGACAGCTCATCGAACTGCGCAGCGATATCTGCTGCACGATGAGTGTACAGGAAGCGATAGCCGAAAGGCTTCCAGCCATGCTCCTCAATTTTATGCATCTTGTCAATGCGGACCTGCATTTGCTCGTTGATTTCGTTTTCAGTAAGCACTGCAGCTTCTTCTGTATTAGGTTTATTCTTTACCTCTGCCATTGTCGCCCTTCTCCTTATTATTTAATTTCCACGATTTCGTAGGACAATTCACCTACAGGGGTTTTAGTGATAACAACATCATGAACCTTGCGGCCCAGAATAGCTGCACCTACAGGGGATTCGTTGGAAATACGGTTTTCGAACGGATCTGCTTCAGTAGTACCAACGATAGTGTAGGTTTCTTCATCACCGGTTTCTACGTCCTTCAGCAGTACAGTAGAACCAAGAGATACAACACCTGCTGCTTTGCTGGCACTGTCATCGATGATGGTAGCAGTTTTAATCATCTGCTCCAGCTCCAGAATACGGCCTTCGTTTTTACCTTGGTCTTCCTTTGCCTGATCGTACTCGGAGTTCTCGCTCAAGTCGCCCTGTGCTCTTGCTTCTTTCAGACGTTCAACGATTTCTTCACGGATTTCGCCCTTACGTTGAGCTAATTCTTCTTGTAATTTTCTTAAGCCTTCAGCTGTTAAAATAGTTTCTTTGCTTGCCATGTTCCTGCTCCTTTATCATTATTTATATAAAAATTTACTTAAACGCATATACTGATTATAATAGTTGCCGGATTTACTTGTCAATATCAGCAGCCATGCACTGCCAGCGCATGCTGGGCATTATGCTTGACTTCCTCAATATGCTGCGTAGAAACAGCACGTTCAAAATTACGGAAGCCCGCCATCTTGAAATTATGCTTATCTGCCAGCTGAGAAATAAGATTAATCTTGTTGATATCCAGAGATCTGCCCAGGGAGAAGTTTTCATAACGGCCATCCAGTGCCAGAATCATAGTTTCTGCCATGCATGCATAGGATGTATGCGGCGGGAAGCCGAAGTTGAAATGAAAATCTACGTTACCGGGCACGTTAATGACGCCACCTTCGATTACCAGCACATCGTTACGCTGCAGCGATACCTCACGCGATACGTTACGCGGACGCGCAACATCGCATACTACAGCGCCAGGCTTCAGGTCGCCAGGCTCAATCAAAAAGTCCAGCGCGCTGGTTACGGTAATAACAATGTCAGCCTCCTGCAGAGATGTGCGAATATCCTGGCTTACGGCAACCTCGCAATGATTTTGCTCAATAAGCTCCTGCGCCAGCTCCTCCAGCGGTCCCATGTGACGGGCAACAAGTGTAATATGCTTAACCTCTTTGGCCAACAGACGTACGGAAGCAGCACCAATCGAGCCGGTAGCACCAACTACGACAGCACGACATTCCTTCAGGTCCTTGCCCATCATTCTGGCAGCCTGCTTAGTGCCCTGGATAGCGGTAGCAACGGTATAGCTGTTACCGCTGGTAACTGCTATATCCAGATTTTTGGCTACAGTAATGCCTGCATCACCGACAATAGAAGTGAAAGCACCCAGGCCGACAATCTTGGCTCCCAGCTCCTGAGCAACCTTGCCGGACTCGATGATTCTGTCCATAACAAATTCCTCAGGCAGTTCCACCATCTGCTTAGCAGTCAGCGGACAGCCGATAAACCAGCCTTCAGCTTCAGCATAAGGACTCTTGATGCCGGTAATATGTGAAACCTTGAACGGCTTCTTCATTTTCAGACAGGCTTCGATTATCGGATTGGGGATATACCTCATCAAAGGTGATAAATGTTCCATATCCTGCAGGGATAATGGATGTAGAATAAAAGCAAATTTTTCCATAAAAACAAACTACTCCTTCGTACCAAAGTACTCAACAGAAGATTCTATATGATAATGCTCTAAAAGCTTCAGATATTCATCCGCCGTGAGCGGTCCTTTACCGCCGTGCAATGCAACCAGCATGGCCTCCATAACATTGGTGCCAAAGCTGCGTCCTTGAATACAGGGAGTTGTCGTAATCAGCATTTTGATTCCCGCCTCCTGCAGCATCACTCTATCAGCAGCAGTAACTGTATTAGTAATAATCGTTTTTCCCGGCAGCTTATCCGGCATAAACTTTTTTATATAATGAAAATCACCGGCAATGATATCGTTCTCCAGAAAATATTCCGGATGACGCACTACCCGCGATTCCTGGTCCTTGCCCATGGGGTAAAACCAGCTTACCGGCAGCTTGGTAATTAGCGGCGCCAGCAGCGCTGCCCACCAGGCAAGCGCCTTCAGCGAATATAACGGCTTATTGACATTCAACCCGAAAATGAGGTCGCCAAAGGTTACCTTAGCGCCTGCCTCCAGCAAGGCCTCCGCCATACCGAAGCGGTCCACGCCGCAGACCATCAGCACCTTGCTGGCCTTTATCGGCACCTTGCCGCCGGCCGCAAGCGTTTTAATCAGCTTCCGCTCCAACGAATTTTTCAGGCCGCTGCCATCCAAAACCGGTGTTTTTTTTACATTAGCAATCAGATGAGCCGATTCACGGAAGGTATAACGCTTTTTTCCTGCATAAACATATAAATCCGTACCACCCAGACCGATGGCATCCGCTTTGCCGTCCCAGCGCTCCAGGAGCTGACGTGCTCTGTCAAAATCGCCGTCGGTTCCCCGGCGTTCGATGCTGATTTTGCTTCCTCCCAGTTCCAATATGGCGCCGGCATCACGTTTAGATGACCCCAGACTGATACTTACTACATGTTTTGCTTTGTTAGCTGCTTCCATGTTTTTAACTCCCTAAATGCTTCTTTTACAAATTATTATTTTAACATATTTGTGCGTCTTAGACAATGTCAGATGCAAAATGTTTTTCTGTTTCATAATAGCGATGCGCGCATTCGCTGTATTCTGCCAGCAGCTCCGTAAACTGCTCCTGCGTATCAACCTTATGAAAGCGTCCTCTGAATTCTGCAGCATGCGGCATACCTTTAAGATAAGCAGAAATATGGCGACGCATCTCCTTGACCGCAACCACTTCGTTCTTGTAATCGATAAGCATAGCCAGATGCTCTGACGCCTGCGCCAGACGCTCCTTCAAAGAAGGCGGCTGCGGCAGCGGCTCGCCGCGCAGTGCTGCCGCCAGTGCGGTAAACAGCCAGGGGTTGCCGTCAGCGCCGCGTCCGATCATCAGGCCGTCGCAGCCTGTCTGCTCCAGCATCCGCAATCCGTCTGCTACCGTAAAGATGTCGCCGTTGCCAAACACAGGCACCTTCACGGCCTGCTTCACGTCAGCAATAATGCTCCAATCGGCCTTGCCCTCGTAAAACTGTTGGCGTGTACGTCCGTGTACGGCAACAGCGCTCACGCCTGCTGCCTCCACGGCACGCGCAATCTCCACCGCGTTGCGGTTGGCATCGTCCCAGCCCGCGCGAAACTTTACCGTCACCGGAATCTTGACAGCCTTCACCATCGCCGCCAGAATATCATGCGCCAGCTGCGGATTCTTCATCAGCGCCGAGCCTTCACCGTTATTGACAATCTTCGGCACAGGGCAGCCCATATTGAAATCAATCATATCAGCACCGCTGGCCTCTACCATGCGTGCAGCCTCCGCCAGCTCCGCAGGCACGCTGCCGAACAGCTGGATGGCCGTAGGGCGCTCACCATCATCAATGCGCAGCATTTCGGTAGTCTTGACGTTTTTATACAGCAGGCCCTTGGCGCTAACCATCTCCGACACGGTCATACCGCAGCCCAAACGGCGGCAGATCAGGCGGAACGGCAAATCCGTAATGCCTGCCATCGGCGCCAGCGCCAACGGTGCAGACAGCTCTATATTACCAATATTCATAAAAATAACTCCTATCGAAAAAAGCTGCCGCGCAGCAAAACGCTACTCACGACAGCTTCAACTTTTTTCACGAGCGACGGAATCAATCCTGCTCTTATTTAGCGTTTTTTTCGTACAGAATGCGCAGACCATCCAAGGTCAGGAACGGTTCTACAACATCAATACAATCAGATTCTGCAGCCATAGTATTGGCAAAGCCGCCGGTAGCAATAACATAAGCATCGCCGCCGAGCTCCTTCTTCATATGGTTGACAATGCCCTCCATCTGACCTACGAAGCCGTAAATAGCACCTGCCTGCATAGAGCTTACAGTATTGCGGCAGATTACGGATTTAGGCTTAACGAGCTCGATACGCGGCAGCTTTGCCGCACGTTGGAAGAGCGCTTCTGTAGAAATGCCGATGCCGGGCGCAATAGCACCGCCCAAGTATTCACCTGTCGGCAGCAAAGCACAGAAGGTGTTGGCAGTACCGAAATCAATGATAATCATCGGTCTGCCCAGATGACTGAATTTATGGAAGGCTGCCACAGCGTTGACAATACGGTCTGCACCAACCTCCTTGGGATTATCGTATTTAATGAAAATGCCGTTTTTAACGCCGGGTCCTACAACCATCGGTTTAATACCGAAATAGCGCTCACACATGTGGCACAAGGGAATCAGCACCGGAGGCACAACACTGGAAATAATGACGGAAGAAATCTTATCCATTTCCACATCACTATAAGCAAACATGCTGCGCAGCATAATACCAAATTCATCTGCAGTTTTAGAACGGTCTGTAGAAAAGCGCCAGTGTACCTTTAAAGTCTTATCCTCGAAAACACCGGCTACGATGTTTGTATTTCCTACATCCACAACAAGTAACATTCTAAGATCCTCCTCGGAAATCTGCGTTCCATTCGCAAAATACGGCATAAAAGCCTTTTTTATTTTACCACAAAGCGGAAATATTGCAAGAAGAAATTGTAGCTATTTAACGCTCGGCTTTTTACGCGTACTCATTTCCCTTAGCCTTCGCCGGACGGATAGAAACATCACCGGCAACAACCTTTTCCTTGCTGCCGTCCTCGCGGCGTACAATAAGCAGACCTTCTTCATCAATATCCTCGGCCGTACCGAAATAAGTCATATCCGGAGCAATAACCTTTACCTCCTGACCTAAGGTGCAGGAATAACGGCGCCATTCTTCAAACACCGGGCCAAAGCCTTCCTGTACCGCAGTTTCATATAAATCCTCCATATTTTTGAGGATATCGCACAACAGCTCCACTCTGGTAAAAGGCTCCGTTGCGGCATCAGCCACGGAAACAGCCAGGTCGCGTACTTCTTCGGGATAATCCTCGGGAGAAGCGTTGGTGTTGATGCCGGTGCCGATAACTACATAATTGATATGACCGAATTCGGCATTCATCTCCGTCAGGATGCCTACAAGCTTGCGTCCCAGCAAAAGCACATCATTAGGCCATTTGATAGCAGCGTGAACACCGGCGATTTTGTTGATAGCCTTAACTACAGCAACAGCTGCGAGCAGCGTACATTTGGAAGCCTCCTGCGGCAGGAACGGCGGCTTCAGCACCACGGAAAACCAGATGCCCTTCGCATAAGGGGAAATCCAGCCGCGGGATAAACGTCCCTTGCCTGCACCCTGCTCCTCCGCTACTACCAGCAGACCGTTTTCGCAGCCTTCGTTGGCCAATGCTTTAGCAAGATTGTTGCTGGAATCAACACTGTCACGGTAGCAGATATTACGTCCCAGCCATTTGGTATGCAGGCGGGACAAAATTTCCTGCGGAAACAGACGGTCCGGCACCTCGCGCAGAATATAACCACGCTTAGGCACAGACTCAATCTCGTAGCCCTCGTTCTTCAATGCCTGGATATGCTTCCAGATAGCAGTGCGCGAAACCTCCAGCTCCTTGGAAATCTCTTCACCGGAAACCGGTGTCCCCTTACTGTTTCGCAGCAGCTCCAAAATACGTTTACGCATATATATCATCCTCTCCGATTCTCTTAATACTCTTCGTTATCAGTCTAAAGTATGTCTGTACAGACACTCCGATATGCAAAGAGTAACACTAGGTTAACCAAAAGTCAAGTCTAAAGTGAACGATGCCTTCGATAAAAGTAAAAAAGCAGCAGCTCATAATGAACTGCTGCAAGCGTTATGTGTCGGAAATCTCCTAATACCACTGGCTCTGCACACGCACCCAGGCACCGGCTCCGCCCTTGCTGCGCACCTGCAGCCACGTGCCTTCATCAACCGGCTGCAGCAAGGCCTTGTCAACATCCAGCTTAGCAGTTGCGCCCTTCACCGTCTGCACCTCAATAACGCAGGGAGTATTCGCCTTATCCATACGTGCTTCCGCCAGCTTATAAACATCGCCCTCACGCAGCTGATATTTAGTGCGGTTTTTATCCTCTACTATCTTAGTCTGCAGCACCTTTACTGCCGTAGGCGCTGCAAGCTCCAGCTTATCTGTCACATCCAGTTCCTCGCCCTTACTGAAGCTATCCGCCAGCTGCGCAGTCACGGAAGGCTCCTTATAAAAGCAGTCGCCCTCCTTCACGCTGTAGCTTCTGTCCTTCAGCCCCAAAATATTCATACCAATGGCAAAGCCTGCCAGCAGGCAGAGCAACGCCACAATTCTCGTTACCAGCTTATTACTCATCGTGCCCACCTCACATCAGCTTCGCATCCGAAAGCTCATTATATTTTACAAAGCCCGGCTTACCATTGAATTCAACCTTTTTCCACTGACCAACATACGGAAAGCGCAACATATTAGTAGAAAAATCAAGGTCATATTCTTTATCGTCAACATAAACACGTCCCCTGGTTTCACCATTACCTTTGTCTGGCTGCAGAATCAGCACCTGCGTGCCTGCAGGAATAATATGCCGTCTTCCGAAAAACCTGCGGAACTGCAGTTGCTGCTCCACAACAGCATAGCGTTCATCCTTATCCTGGCTGGAAACTGTATCGACATAATCAACCTTGACTCCCGCAGATAAATAATCAATAACCTTACCGCGTAACCCTGAAGGATCACTGTACATAGCAGCCTTATCACGCTGCACAATACACTGCTGTCTGCCGCTTTCCACCTTGGCATAATGCAGCTCGCTCGTAAGCCTTGCCGCATTATAATGCGTCGGAGTCTTATTGCCGCTCCAGGCATAGCCGGCACCGGCGATAAAGCCTATCAGCAGCGCCGCCACACACACAGCTACAGTCTTTTTATTGATATTCTGCAATTGATCAAATGCCATAAGCACACACTCCCTTAGATAATTATTCAAGAAGCTCATACTATGCTTACATTTTCTCATACTTACAGAGCTTTCGCAAGCAAAACAAAAAAGCCCAAGAGCCCTGCTCTTAGACCTGAGATTTAAATGGTGCGGTAGAGAGGATTTGAACCTCCACGGGGTCTCCCCCACTAGCTCCTGAGGCTAGCGCGTCTGCCGTTCCGCCACTACCGCATGCTTTATGCTTTTCGTTGCCGTTGTAAGCAACATAGATATAATAACACATACTGCATGTCTTGTCAACACTATTTTTGAATTTTTTCTATAAAATTTTGAAGCCTAAAAACAAGAAAAGGACTTATGCGTTAACATAAGTCCTCAATAGTTCAACATTGGTGCGGTCGGTGGGATTTGAACCCACACGGGATTTCTCCCACCACCCCCTCAAAGTGGCGTGTCTGCCGTTCCACCACGACCGCGTCTTTGGGATAAAGTTCATAAATAAAAATGGTGCGGTAGAGAGGATTTGAACCTCCACGGGGTCTCCCCCACTAGCTCCTGAGGCTAGCGCGTCTGCCGTTCCGCCACTACCGCATGCTTTATGCACTTCGTTGCTGTCATAAGCAACATAGATATAATAGCATACTCTGACGCGTTCGTCAAGTAACCTGACGAAAATTTTTCTAAAAAAGTTTCTGCTCTATTATTTCAGCTTATCCTTATAAAGCAGATAATATTTATCCCGATCCTGCAGCACCTTGGCAACATATTCACGTGTATCAGGATAAGGAATAGCCTTCACATCATTGAAATTATAGTCCCAGCCATTTTCCTGCATCCATTCATGCGTCTGCCCGCGCCCCGCATTATAAGCCACCATCAGCAGCACCAGGTTATGCTGGAATTCGTGCTCCAGCTCGCCCACATACCAGCAGCCCATGCGAATGTTCGTCCTGGTCTGGTACAAATCGCTGTCCTGATAATTCTTCAGTCCCATCTGCTCAGCAATCCAGCGCCCCGTTTCCGGCATAATCTGCATCAGGCCAACAGCGCCCACTTTAGAAACAGCATCATGCTTAAAGTTGCTTTCATTTTTGATGATGGCCGCAACTAAAAACGGGTCCACATCGTTTTTCTTACTGTAGGTCACAATATCCTGCTGATAATCCCACATATATACGAAGCGCATCTGCACAGCATCACTGCTCCAAATCTTCCAGCAGCCAAAGCTTACTGCCAGCAGCACGCCAAACATTAGCAGCCAGCTATGCAGTCGACCAGACTTCTTGCGCCGTCTGCTGCGGACCTTGCGGTTAACCTTCACACTCATTGCTTAAAAGCTGCTCCAGCTGCACGCGCACGGCCTGCATGGTTGCCTCCTGGCTGCCGCTGTTATCAAGAACTACATCAGCATATTTTTTCTTTTCTGCCAACGACATCTGCGCCTCAATGCGCGCATTAACCTCGTCTGCTGTCATACCACTGCGCAGCATCGCCCTTTCCACCTGCTGCTGACGGCTGACAGATACCAGCCACACGCTGTCCACATTTTTGTGCCAGCCACATTCAATCAAAAGCGGCACATCCAGCACTGCTACCTTATGTCCCTGCTTGCGGCTTGCTGCCAAAAAGTCTTCTGCCTGCTGCCAGACTATTTTATGGATAATCGCCTCCACTGCCTTCAGCGCTTCCTTGTCATGAAAAATGCGCTCGGCAACCTTGGCTCTGTCCAATGTTCCTTCCTCACTCAGATATTCCTTGCCCAGTACAGCAATTACCTGTGCCAGTCCCGCGCTGCCTGCAGCTACCGCCAGGCGTGCCTCGGCATCCGCATCAAAAACCGGCAGTCCCAGGCTGCGCAGCTCCGCGGAAACTGTACTTTTACCGGAAGCAATGCCTCCCGTCAAACCAATTGTTATCATTCTTTCTTTCTCCAATCCTACCTTTGGCAATGCTCACAATAAACTGTGCCTCTGCCGCCAACCTTCGTTGTCTGCAGCAGCGCGCCGCATTTTTTGCAGGGCTTGCCGCCGCGACCGTATACCAGCAGATGATTCTGGTTATCGCCCTTATTACCTTCGCCGTCCTTATAGTCGCGGAAGGTTGTACCGCGATTTTTGATTCCCTGTGCAATTACCGCATTGACTGCCTCACACAAGCGTCCTACCTCAGCAGCGCTCAGGCTGCAGGCTTTGCGCATAGGCAGAATGCCGGACAGCGCCAGACATTCATCAGCATAAATATTCCCCAGGCCGGCAATAATCTGCTGGTCCAGAATAAAGCTTTTGATAGCCTTCTTGCTTTTTTGCACCAACGGCAACAGATATGCGGCAGTAAAGCCCTCGCTCAGCGGCTCCGGCCCCAGTGTTTCAAAGCCTTCAATATATGTATCATTATCAGTCACCAGATACAGCGTACCAAAGGTACGGATATCCGTAAACCACATCGTCACGTCATCAGAGAGTGTAAATTTGATTTTGGCATACGCCGGTGCGGGTGCAGCTGACGGCTGCGCCAACAGCGCGCCTGTCATGCGCAGATGCACTATCAGCTGCTGCTTCGGTGCAGTCTGCAGCACCAGATATTTGCCGCGTCGGCCCACGCTGCTGATGGTTTTGCCCACCAGTCCTTTAATAAAATCCTCCGGCTGAGGATATTTTATCAATCGCTCCAAGTATACCTCTACTGCTAAAATTTTCTTTCCTTCTATATGAGGCGCAAGTGTTTTGCGCACCTGCTCTACCTCAGGCATTTCCGGCACAGGTCTTCCCCTCTTTCCGTAAAGTATCTATTATTTTGTTTCCGCCCAGTCGCGACCGCAATTAACATCGGCCAGCAGCGGAATATCCAAGGTTGCAGCTCCTTCCATGGCTGTGCGCACCAGCTGCGCTACCTGCTCCCTTTCGTCTTCGGTAACTTCCAGCACCAGCTCATCGTGAACCTGCAGCAGGATTCTGCTCTTGCACTGCGCCTTATCCAGCTCGCGCTGTACGGCAATCATTGCCTTCTTCATAATATCTGCGGCAGTTCCCTGAATCGGGGTGTTGATAGCAGTACGCTCAGCAAAGCTGCGCAGGTTAAAATTGCTGCTGCGGATTTCCGGCAGATAGCGTCTGCGTCCCATCAGCGTGCTGACATAGCCTTGCTCACGCGCCTTGGCTACAATATCTTCCATATATTTTTTTACACCGGTATAGCGCTCAAAGTAGCTGTCAATATAGCCTGCTGCCTCCTTGCGGCCGACATCCAGCTGCTTGGCCAGGCCAAAGTCGCTGATACCGTATACAATACCGAAGTTAACTGCCTTCGCACGGCTGCGCATTTCGGGCGTTACCTCCTCAAGCGGCACACCGAAAACCTCCGCAGCGGTGCGGGCATGGATATCCTGACCATGGCGGAAGGCCTCCAAAAGCAGCTCATCCTGCGCAATGCAGGCCAGAATACGCAGCTCAACCTGTGAATAATCGCAGCTCATCAAAAGGTCATAGCCTGCTCCCGGAACAAAAATACGGCGAATCTGTCTGCCTTCCTCCGTACGGGCAGGAATATTCTGCAGGTTAGGATCCGTGCTGGACAAACGGCCTGTTACCGTTACCGTCTGCTGGAAGTGCGTATGAATGCGTCCCGTTTTGGGATTAATCAACGGCTGCAGGCCTTCCAAATAGGTAGATTGCAGCTTCGCCAGCTTGCGATGCTCCAGAATGGTGGCAATCAGCGGATGCTTGCCCTCCAGTGCTTCCAGCACCTTGGCATCGGTAGAATAACCTGTTTTGGTCTTTTTGATTACCGGCAGCTGCAAGCGTTCAAACAAAATCACGCCCAACTGCTTGGGAGATTTCAGGTTAAATGCTTCGCCTGCCTGCTCCTGAGCCAACGCCTCCAGCTTGGCAATGCGGTGGCCCATATCCTCGCTTAATTGCAGCAAAAGCTCCTTGTCCGGCATAATACCGGCAAATTCCATCTGCGCCAGCACCGGTGCCAACGGCAGCTCAAATTCTTCGTACAGCTTGAGCTGCTGCTGCTCAGCCAACTGGCTGCGCAGCTTGGCAGCAAGCTGCAGCATGTTTTCGCAGGGCGTCGCCAGCACGCCCGGCAGATTGCGACGGCTCAAATCCTCCAGACTATAGGAGCTGTGGCCGCTGTCGGCAACATAGCCTGCCAGCGCAACATCATCCGCTATTCCCTGCACCTTCACCTGACGGCACAGGCAGCATTTATAAAGCTCCTTGCTGTCAATCGTTATCTTTTTGCTGCTTGCATCTGCCAGCCAGCTGTCGAATTTATCCCAACAACCGCTTTGCGCGTCCAACACATAAATTTTATCGTCCACCAAAAGCTCAGCACTGCTGAAGTACAGCTCCGGCAGCTGGCCTGCTACCTGTGCATGCACTGCTACAGGCTGCTTTGCTTGGGCCAGGGCAGCAAAAAGCTCCTCTGCCAACTGCGGCGTATTTATTGCCACCTGCGGCAAGCCTTCCTGCTCAATCGCCTCACCGAAAAGGTCAAAGCTTTCCTGTGCACCGCCAAGCACTGCAGCAAAACGCTCATACATATTGCGGAACTCCAAATCCTGCATCAGTGTGCGCGCTTCCTCCTTCAGCGGCTGCAGCTCGTAGGTCTGCACAGCGGTATCAACCGGTGCCTCCGTACAGATTGTTGCCAGCTGCTTCGACAGCAGGGCAGATTCCTTGTTTTCTGTCAGCTTCGTCTTCAGCGACTTGCCGGAAACCTTTTCGATATTCTCCAATACAGTTTCAACATTGCCGTATTCCTTAATCAGCTTCATGGCTGTTTTGGGGCCAACGCCCGGAACGCCGGGAATATTATCTGATGTATCGCCCATCAGGCCCTTCAGCTCAATCAGCTGCTTAGGCTGCAGGCCCTCGTAATTGGCAGCAAATTCCGCCTCATCAAAAATCTGGATATCGCTGATACCGCGCTTGGTATAAAAAACCTTGGTACGCTTATCGATAAGCTGCAGCTCGTCGCGGTCACCGGTTACAATGATAACCTCAACCTCCGGCGGTGCCTGCACAGCAAAGGTGCCGATGATATCATCGGCCTCGTAATCGTCCAGCTCCAGCGTTTTGATTCCCATGCACTCCAAAACCTTCATTGCCAAAGGAAACTGCTCGCTCAGCTCGCTCGGAGTAGGCTTACGCTGCGCCTTGTACTCCGCATACAGCTTGCTGCGGAAGGTTTTGCGCGATTTATCAAAGGCAACTGCCATATAACGCGGCTTCACCTCATCTAAAAGCTTCAGCAGCATATTGCACAGGCCGTAAACTGCCCCTGTATGAATGCCCTGACGCGTAGTCAGCGGCGGCAGCGCAAAAAACGCTCTGTGTATCAGGCTGCTGCCATCTATTACTAAAAATTTATCTGCCATAATCGCTCCTCCTCTATGCTGCTCACATAGAATAAACATTAATGTAATTATTATATCATAGCAAGGCAAGAAAATATGTAACTAATATGTAAGAAAGCCCAAAGTTTATACCGGCCTTCAGCATCTGCCGCTGCATTATAAAAAAAGCGCAGAACCACCTGCTATTTTGGTTCTGCGCTTGAGAATCTATATTAAAAATACAACTTTTCCTTAGGATAAGTGCTATGCAGCAATTGCCGCAATCCCCTAAAATCATCTGATTTAAATGGCACCAGCATATACTTGTTTTTCAAATAAGCAAGAAAATCCTGCAGATTAGCACATTTGATATAATGCTCCTGCGAATCATCATTAATATATTCACCAATGACGTTATTAATAAGCTGAATAGTCTCCGGAGAAACTCCGGTATCCGGTACAAGATATAATTGCGAAATAATATTGTTGAAGCCATAGGCCATAGGCTTGTGCCAACGGCTCTGCGTCAGCATAAACAAGCGGGCAAAGGCGATAAGATTACGCAAGCTCCGATTAGCAGGGTGCACATTAGCGTCTGATTCATTATCCTGCTCAAAGGCTGTCAGCTTCGGTGGCACCGGCATCTCCCAGGCTTCCAGCAGTCTGAGGCCCATTTTTTCAGGAAAGACCGGATAATAGACAAGCCTTTTTTCCAAATCACAGACCTTGAGCATGATAATGTTATCTTTCAGGAAATGGTCACTGCCATTAGCGTTATAAACAAGGCTCCAGGGTGGCAGCTCCTCATATGCTTCTACACTAACATGATACTTAGTATTTAATGCCAAAGCATGGGCCCAGCTTTCACAATTATCTCTATGAAAAGCAATAGTTTCTTGGATACTCGGAGGATTACACTTATGCATTACATCACGCCTTCCGTATTTATTATTCTTTACCAAATTCATCAATATATAAGGACTAAAGATTCCTCCTTTCAAATACCCTAAGCAAGCTTTTTCTTATACCTGGCTTGGTATAAGCTGCACCGCCTTAAATTCGTTTGATTCTTTACTATTTTCTGAAAAAAACGCTGAAAAATATAACTCCCTGCGATTTTGTAAGCAATCACAGGGAGTAACGATAACTCTTATCATCTGCAAGTAAGAATTTTCCAGCAACTGTTTCACAAATGTAATTATACTACTAAACAATGCATTTGTCTAGCGCTTTCTAAAAGAATTTTTAATATTTTCTTACTTATCATTAATATATGTTCCGTTTTTTACTTCATTCTCATTATGAATATTAAATATTCCTTATAGTTATATGTTTTGCTCAATCGCACTGCTCATTCAGGCGTGCGCAAAGCAGTGTCAAACAACCTAAGGTCCAAAACAGTAATCCCATTTGGGTATTAAAGTAAACGTGATCTGTTAAGCCACCCACAATAATGCCTACTGTTGCCAACACATAACCGCGTCCCATCGCCTTCAGCCACAGGCTGCGTCCATGATAGGCCAGCTTCCAGCCTGCAGGCAGAAAAATGCCGAACCAGATAACAAGAAAGACCAACAGGCCATGTGCTCCCAGCTCTGCCCAGATATTCAGGAAAATATTGTGGCAGTGGTACATGATGACGTTTTTATCCGCCAGATAGAAATTGTACGTGGGATAAACAAAGCGATAGCCATACCAGCCTACACCTAGAGGAAATTCTTCAATAATCCACTTAGTGCTCTTTAAATACGCCATGCGCAGCGCAATCGAGGTATCACCGCCATAGCCGCCGCGGATAGATTCCAGACGCTGCAGCACCGCCTGCCCGCCAAGCGCCAGCGCAGCAGCACCGCCGCCAAGGATAGGGATAAAGGCCTTACGACAGAAAAGTACGCAGAAGGCCAGCAGCATCACGGCGCAGGCCACCCAGTTACCGCGTGAATACGTATAAAGCAGGCAGACTGCTGCCAAAAGTCCCGTTGCCAAAAAGGCCAGACGCCATTTTTTATACGCCTTTGTCTGGTTGAAAAAGGCTGTGCTGTATGCCACCACCAGCACCAGGTAGCCAGCCAGGATATTAGGATTTACCAGCGTAGAGAAAACGCGCACCTTCAAATCCGGGAACTGCGCCGGGTCCACCCAAATACCTTCAGCCGTAACGCCAAAAATCTTCTGCGCTATGCCAATCGCACTCACCAGCAGCGATACGCTTAAAAAGGCGCCGATGAGCTGCAGCGGACGCGGTAAATTAGTGAATAGTTTGTAGTAGTTAGTGATTAGTGAATAGTGGTTAGTGTTTAGTGAATTGTTTTTAGTGTTCTGTTTAGTGTTCGCCAAACCTTCACTATCCACTATACACTTTTCACTATTTCCTACCGAGGCGTAGCGCAGCAGCACAAAAAACAGCGCCGCATACTGGCCTACAACATATACCAGATTCCAAAAGGACAAAAACCTGTCCAGGGAAAAATATACCGAAACAACTGCAATCAGCAGCAGTGCATAAAACGCACCCTGCTGCCACGGCTTCAGTACATTTTCCTGCTGCGGACGCCCCTTAACATGCGACACAAGCACTGCACTGATAAAGGTCATCGCTACGCAAAAGGAGGTGAATTCCTGCTCCAGCGGAATAACTGCCACGGTAAACAGCAGCATATACCATATTTTATTTTCGAGATAATTTGCCAGTTTTGTCATGATACACCCTAACAAAAGATTCTATTTTCTAAACGAGCCATTAATATATCGCAGCGCAACATTTAATTGCGACGCAGATACGCCCCCTTCCGCCTCGCTACGCTCGGCACCTTCCCCGAGGGGCAGGCAAGAAGGTTAGCAAACAGCCTTAACGAGCA
>NZ_CAKPTG010000027.1 GCF_934190775.1 uncultured Phascolarctobacterium sp. | reverse complement strand
CTAGACGTAGCAGTAGTACGCCGTCGTCGCCCTTCTTCGTCTCCGGTACCTTCTCGTGTGCCATGACGTAAACGAAGGATAGAGGTACAGGGCGTGGCGCACGATAAGACACTATATAGAATACGTAAGGCATTACTATACATCATAACCTTCATAGATGTATCATAAATATAGGAAAGTAAGACATAGAAATATTTTGCTTTTAGAGGTGATTGACTATGAAAATGACCAGACACGCTAAAATTAAAGAGATTATTGACAACAATAAGATTGAAACGCAGGAGGATTTGGCTTCCGCTTTACGTCATCAGGGCATTGATGTTACGCAGGCAACTGTTTCGCGCGATATCAAGGAGCTGATGCTGGTCAAGGTACCGGATGCCAACGGCCATTACCACTACGCATATCCGAAGGAGCACAGCATGATGCTGACTATGGAGCGCCTGGAGCGTACCTTTAACGATTCTATCGTCAGTGTGCGTGCTTCCGACAGTATGGTGGTTATCCGCACACTGCCTGGCACAGCGCAGGCTGTTGCCTTTGCGGTGGATTATATGAAGTGGCCGGAAATTCTTGGCTCTATTGCCGGTGATGACACTGTTTTCATTGCTCTGCCCAATAAAGAAGCTGTACTCACTCTGCTGGAACGCTTCAAGGAATACAGATAAGCGAGGCACAAAATTATGCTGCAATCATTGCATGTTCACAATTTTGCACTGTTAGAGGACGCGCATGCTGATTTTACTCCCGGCTTCAATGTGTTCACAGGCGAAACCGGTGCCGGTAAATCTATTCTGATAGATGCCTTCGGTATGGTGCTTGGCGGGCGTTCCTCTGCTGATTACGTGCGCAGTGGTACAGATGGCCTGTGGGTGCAGGCTGTTTTTGACGTGAGCGGTCAGCAGGAGCTTAAAGCGTTGTTGACGGAGCACGGTCTGGAGCCGGAGGAGGATTTGTTCCTTAAGCGTCAGATTAGCGCTGCGGGCAAAAGCCGCGCTTATATTAACGGCGTGCAGGTGCCTTTGGCTGTGCTGAAGGCTATTGGTGCGCGTTTGGTTGATATTCATGGCCAGCACGAGAACCAGGCGTTACTGAAGCCGGATGCGCCGCTGCATCTGACAGATTCTTTTGGCGGTCCGAAGCTGGCTCAGGCTTTGCAGGAGTATAAGCAGCTTTACAGCGAGTATACTGCTGCTGTCAAGCATTTGAGCAAGCTGGAGCAGGAAAATGAGCAGCAGGATTTGCTGCTTGACCGTTACGCCTGGGAAATCAAGGAGATTTCGGATGCTGCTTTAAAGCCAGGCGAGGAAGATGCCCTGGAGGCGGAGGCACGTTTGCTGCAGAACAGTGAGCGCATTATGAAGGCTGTGGACAGCTCTTATCAGCAGCTTGATGAGGAGGACGCAATCCTTTCACGTCTGGCAAGAGTGCGCGACCAGCTGCAGTATGCGGCTCGCTACGACAGCCGTCTGGCACCGTTGGCAGAATGCGCCGACAGTGCCTGGATTAGTCTGGACGATTGCCGTACTGAGCTTAGCAAATATATGGCAGGCAGTGAGTTCAACGGTGAGCGAGCTGCGCAGGTGCAGCAGCGTCTTGATGTGATTTACCGCCTGCAGAAGAAGTACGGCGGCAGTACGCAGTCGGCACTTGATTATTTGCAGCAGACGCAGGAAAAGCTGGAGCAGCTGCAGCAGATTGCGCAGCTCCTGGAGCAGGCTCAGAAGGCAGTGGCGGAAGCAGTTGTGCGTT
Source organism: uncultured Phascolarctobacterium sp. (assembly GCF_934190775.1). GTDB lineage: Bacteria > Bacillota > Negativicutes > Acidaminococcales > Acidaminococcaceae > Phascolarctobacterium_A. The sequence goes on along the minus strand of NZ_CAKPTG010000027.1, from coordinate 16,134 downwards.
TGGGACGTTCTGCCGCAGTGCTGACGCAGTTGCGTGAAGCCAGCGCACAGGCGTTGGCGCAGCGCATTACGCAGCATATCCGTGATTTGGCGATGCCTAACGGTGTGCTGCAGATAAAGTGCGGTCAGCTGGACAAGTTTATGCCGCTTGGCCGTGATGAGCTGAAATTTATTTTCAGTGCAAATATGGGCGAGCCGCTGAATGACCTGGAAAAGGTAGCGAGCGGCGGCGAGCTGAGCCGTATTGCTTTGGCGGTTAAGACTGTGCTGATGAACAGCGGCGATGTTGCTACGATGGTATTCGACGAGATTGATACCGGTGTCGGTGGCGTTACGGCGCAGAAGATGGCGGAAAAAATTGCTGCTATTTCCAGTGTCGGTCAGGTGCTGTGTATTACGCATCTGCCACAAATTGCTGCCTTTGCCGATAATCATATTCATATCGAAAAGCAAAGTGCTGACGGACGCACGGTAACGCAGCTGACAACGCTTGATTATAACGGCAGACTGCAGGAGCTGGTGCGTATGACGGCAGGCGCAACTGCCAGCAGGGCGGCCTTTGAAAGTGCTACCGAGCTGCTGCAGGGTGCGGAGCAGATAAAAAGCAGCTTAAAGCGACTGCAGGAGAAATGAGGTAAGATGATGCTGAAAAAATTTCATGAGGCAGCTTTAGATGAAATATATGTACCGGGAAGCAATGAGGAGGTCTTTAGCGGCCGCCTGCTGAAGGTGCAGCGCGACCACGTAACGCTGCCGAACGGTAATGATACAACGCGCGAATATATCCGTCACCCGGGCGCAGTGGCGATTGTACCGGTGCTGGCTGACGGACGCGTGGTGCTGGTAAAGCAGTGCCGTTATCCGCTTGCTACGCTGCTGTGGGAGATTCCCGCCGGTAAGCTGGACCATGGTCCGGAGGAGGATACATTGGAATGTGCTAAGCGTGAGCTGAGCGAAGAAACAGGCTATGACGCAGAGCATTGGGAGAAGCTGATTAGCATTGCAACCACGCCGGGATTTTCTGATGAGATTATCCATTTATATAAGGCCTGGGGATTGCAAAAGTTTGCCCAGCATACCGATGAGGACGAATTCATCGGCGTGCAGGCCTTTACTCCCGCAGAGCTGCGTCGCATGGTTGCGGACGGCGAGCTGTACGATGCCAAAACTCTGTGCGCTCTTTATGCTGCTAAGGCAATTTGAAAAAGTCAATCACAATAGTTATTTGAGGCTGCTGAGAAGGCGGCCTCTTTTTTCGCACAGCCTTGTCAAGAGGGCAGCATTTCTTTATAATAGAGAAGTAAGTGTTTAATAAATTTCTATGAGGGAGTCAATGATACAGATGAAAAAGATGCAATATGTGCTTGCTTCGCTGCTGGCGGCAAGCGTTTTTACAACTGCGGCCGAGGCTGCTAATTTTAATAATGAAGTTAAAACCCAGCAGGGTGTTGTTGCCGGTGCTTATGACGACAAGCATCAGGTAGTGCAATGGCTGGGCGTTCCGTATGCGCAGCAGCCGACGGGCGCTGACCGTTGGCGTGAGGCGCAGCAGGCAAAGAAGCATAAGGGAATTCTGGACTGCACCAAGGCTGCTCCGGCTAATATCCAATACAACGGCAAAAAGGTGCTCGGGCAGGAGGGCATGCTGACGCTGGATATTGTGCGCCCCGATACGCAGGAAAAAAATCTGCCGGTACTGGTTTATATCCACGGCGGCAATAACCAGGCCAGCAACAGCCATCTGATGGAGGGCAACAAGCTGGCGCAGGAAGGCAACATGGTCTATGTTTCCGTACAGTATCGCCTGGGACTTTTGGGCTTTAATAATCTGCCTGCTCTGGCAGATGGCAACAAGAAGGAACAGAGCGGTAACTTCGGCTTCCTTGACCAGGCTGCAGCCTTGGACTGGGTACGCGACAATATTAAGGAGTTCGGTGGTGATGCCAAGAATATTACTGTTTCCGGTTTTTCCGCCGGTGGACGTGATGTTATGGCGATGCTGATTTCGCCTGTTTTCAAAAATAAATTTGATAAGGCTATTTCCTTCAGCGGCGGTCTGACTGTTGCTGATGCTGACAAGAGCAAGAAAACTATCGCACAGAAATTAGCGCCGATGGTGGTAGAGGATGGTAAGCAAAATAATCTGATTAACGCCGAAAACTGGCTGCTTAGTGACAACGGTAAGGATAAAAAGGCTGTGCGTCAATATCTGCAGGCAATGCCGGCAGAACGTCTGGCTCCGGTGATGGCAGGCGCTGTCATTCGCATGAGCGCCTTTCCGCATCTTTACGGTGACGGCGAGGTACTGCCGGAAGAAGGCTTTGCTACGAAGCATTACTACAGCGTACCGCTGATGATGCTGGCAAGTGCTGATGAGTTCAGCTCCTTTGCTGCGCGCGACCCATTTTTCAAGGACCGTCTGAACTTAATCAACAACGATTATAAGACTACCAGTGAATTTAAATTTGCCAATAAATACGGCAGTGCTTTGTATGGCTTCTTCAACGGCCAGCAGTCTGCTGAGGTTTTGTATCCGCATTATAAGGCCGATATGTATGTTTGCAGCTTTGCTTTTGCTCATACTGCTGATGTTGTCGGCAAGGAATACATGGTGCGTAACGGTGCGTTGCATGGCATCTTCCAGCCCTTCCTGACGGATCAGGGCTATGGCTATACCAAAAATACCGATGCCTTTGAGCAGGCAGGCTCCAAGGAGCTGAGCAAAGCATTTATTGCTTCGATTGCAGCCTTTATGCGTATCGGCAATCCTAATACGCCAGCCTTGGGAACAACGTGGCAGGCATGGAATCCCACCTACCGTCCGGAGCTTGTATTGGATGCCAACCGTCAGCATGCACGCATCAGCAGCATCAACAGCAGAGTAAGCTATGCCGGCATTTTGGCCGAGATGGCTAATGACAAGAGCGTTAATGAGCAAAGCAAAAATTATATCATTCATAATGTGCTAAACGGACGCTGGTTCAGTGATGAGCTGGATGCCCAATATGGCAACCCCAGCCTGTGGCCTAAATGAGCAGTTTAATAAGGAGCTGATTGATAATGACAGAAGAAAAAAATACTACACCGCTTCATGGCAGTAATGTTGCCAGAGAGCAGATTCCGGCGGCCTGCAAATGGCATGTAAGCGATATATATGCCAGTGAAAATGATTGGCAGGCGGCCTGCGAAGAATATAAGAGCAAGTTGCCGCAGCTGCAGGCTATGCAGGGCCAACTGAATACTGCAGCCGAAGTCTGTGCAGCCTTAAAGCTGCAGGAAGAGCTGGCAAAGCTGCTGGATAAGATTTACGCTTACGCCCGCTTACAGCAGGATGCGGACAATACGGACCAGAAGCTGCAGGCGCTCGCAGGCGAGGCCGAAGGTATGGCTGCAGCCTTCAGCAACGCCAACGCTTTTATAGAGCCGGAAATGCTGGCCTTAGGCAAAGAAAAGCTGCTGCATATGCTGGACGAAGAGCCTGCTCTGGCAGAATACCGCTTTTATATTGAAAATATGGTGCGCCTCTCTGAACATGTGCTGTCCGCTGATAAGGAAGCTGTTTTTGCGCAAAGCCGTCTGGCAACAGGCACAGCAGCAGCGGCCTTCCGCGCGCTCGTGAGCGCTGATATGCAGTTCCCGGAAATTACCGACGGTCAGGGCAACAAGACGAGCGTCAGCGAAGGCTGCTACCTGCTGAACATGACCTCTCCCGACCGCGTACTGCGCAAAAATTCCTTCACCGGCCTGATGAATACCTATCATCAATACCGCAATACCTTGGCAACAACGCTCACCGGCTCTGCGCGCACCGGTTATTTCTATGCTACCGTGCATAACTACAAGGATACACTGGAAGCAGCGCTGGCGGAGGATAATATTCCGTCCAGTCTTTACGACGGACTGATTGATACCGTGCATGATAATTTTGAACCGCTGCATGAGTATATCCAATTAAAGAAGGATGTACTTGGCGTAGATGAATTCCATTACTATGACATGTATATGCCTATTTCTACCGCAGGCGACAGCTTTGCCTGCAGCTTCCCGGAAGCCTGCGCCAAGGTTGAGGAGGCACTGGCACCGTTAGGCAAAGAATATCTGACGGCACTGCATAAAGGCATGACCGAAGGCTGGATTGACGTTTACGAAAACAAGGGCAAGCGCTCCGGCGCATATTCCTGGGGCGTGTATGGCGTGCATCCCTTTGTGCTGCTCAATTATCAGCCGCGCTACAACAGCATTTCTACCATTGCACATGAAATGGGCCATGCTATGCACAGCTATTTCAGCAGTCAGGCGCAGAGCTACGTTAATTCGGAATATACTATTTTCTGCGCTGAGGTTGCGTCCACAACGAACGAAAACCTATTGCTGGAGCATACCTTGAAGCATGCTACGGCGGAGCAGAAGATTTATCTTTTGAACCAGTTTTTGGAGGCAGTGCGCACAACGGTTTACAGACAGGTGCAGTTTGCTGAATTCGAAAGATATATTCACGGCGAAATCACTGCAGGCCGGTCCCTGCAGGCCGAAAAGCTGGAGGAATACTGGCTGCAGAGCAACAGGGATTACTATGGCCCGGCGCTGACTGTGGACAAGGAACTGGCAAGCGAATGGTCACGCATACCGCACTTCTACACGCCGTTTTATGTGTACAAGTACGCAACAGGCTACAGTGCAGCGACCGCCTTCGCCAGCGCTATTTTAAGCGGCGAAGAGGGAGCAGTGGAAAAATATTTGGGCTTTTTGCATGCGGGCGGCAGCGATTATTCTCTGAACATCCTGAAGAACGCCGGCGTGGATCTGAATACGCCGCAGCCTGTAACCGTAACCTTGCAGAAGTTTGCTGCTAAGCTCAAGGAGCTGAAGGCGCTGTTGGGAAAGTAAATTAAAGTAAGATAAAAATATGTTATAATACTCCTAAAGCAGATAGTTTTTAGCTGCTTTAGGAGTTTTTTGTTTGAGGTGCAAAATGAAAAAGCGCAGGACATTAGAAGAAATTTTAGGCAGTAAGATTAATGCAGAATATAGCGAACAGCATGCTTATATCATGAAGCTTGTAGAAAGTGGACGAATAAAGCCTTTGCTTGCGTCGAAGAAAAACGGCAAGAAGCCAGCATTGTATCGGGAATACTGGGAGCTGGAGCAGAAGCAGGATTATTCAGCGTTGAAGCAGGAGCTTTTGTTTAATTTGGCTTCGCAAATTAATATAACATATTATCAGCATAATCTTGAAACTTATAATAAAGAACGTAACGATGTTTTGCCGTTGAGCAGTTTCCTGCAGAACAGTGTGACGTTACTTGCGAAGCAGGTTTCTTATAACGAGCGTAGCTTCCAAATCTGGCAAAGAGAAAAGTTTTTGCTTCAGGGAGCAGGCAAAAAAATATTAGGTCACTGCGGCCTGGAGCTTTCTGAATTCAACTGCTACAGTACTGCTGAGCCCTTTGCTTATTTTGCTTCAACACGTGCCGTACCGCAAAAGCTGTTGATTATAGAAAATAAAGACACCTTTTTTAGCATGAGAAAGTATCTGCTGGCAGGAAACAGCCAGCTTTTGGGAGAAAATATAAGTACTATTATTTACGGCGCCGGCAAAAGAGTTGTCAGCTATTTTCAGGAGTTTAACGCCAGCGCTGAACCATATATGCTGGCAGACGGAAATGAGCTGTTGTACTTTGGCGATTTGGATTACGAAGGCATAGGCATTTATGAAACACTGGCAGAAAGTTTTGTTGAGCAAGGGGAGATTAAACCGTTTATTCCTGCGTATCTGGCGATGCTGGCGAAGGCGGATAATTACAAGCAGCTGCCGCCAACGAAAAAAGACCAGAACCGAAATATGCAGGGAGCTTTCTTCCGTTATTTTTCCGCTGATGCGCAAGCGCAAATGCAAAGTATTTTGCAGCAGGATTTGTATATCCCGCAGGAGATTTTGACGATAAGTGATTTTTGAGGTTGATTATGCAGTACGATTTTTTGAAGGATTTTACGAGACGCATGAAATGCGTAGGCTTATATGCTCTGCTTTATGATAATAGCAGTCAGAAGTATATCTGGAAGGAACGGGGCTTTAATACTTTGGACGAGCAACTGAATGTGATTTTTTCTGTGATGCTTTATATTATGGAGCAGTCACTGAAGGAAGAAAGCTGTACTATTGATAATATTACTGTTTTTTTGGACAGTCTTAACGAAAAGTATTATAAAAAGTCTATGAGCTATGCTGAATGCAGTGATTTGACTAAGTTCATTGTTAACGTGGTACTGTCCAACGAAGGAAGGCCGATGTATTTTGGCGGCTATGATTATGAGCAGCAGGAGATGAAGGAGCTGCACATCAGCTACGTCAACAATCGCATTATCTATGACGAACAGGATGTGCGCCGTACCTCGTATTATCTTACAGATGATGGCTATAATCTGCTTTTGGGGACACTGGAGGTTGAAAGCAACCTGAAGCTGACGATTCAGGAGATGATATTTAAGCTACATCTGGAGAAGCAAAGCTATGATAAGGCGTTGGATGATGTAAAAAATATCTTTAACCTGATGCGTATTCAACTGCAAAAAATTCAGGCTGCTATGCTGAGGATAAGGCGCAATGCTTTGGAGTATAGTGTCAGCGAATATAGTGAGCTGTTATATGATAATCTGCAGACTATTGACCAGTCGAAGAAAAAATTCAAGGGACATCGCGATGTTGTGCAGGCACGTGTAGAGGATTTGGAGAAGCAGAATATCAGCTTAGATAGTTTGCCTCCTGATGATGTTGCCAAGCTACGGAATCTGCGTGAAATAGATAATTATTTAGGTCGTGCAATAGATGAATATCAAAAAATCTTAAATAATCATTTTGACCTTAAGGCCTTATATACAGCAGAGCTGGAAAAGGTTTCGCAAATGTCTCTGGTACAGCGCTTTAATTTACGTGCCGACTTTTATGAGAAGCTTTTAACTAAACCGGAATGCCTGCAGAATTTAGATATATTTCTACATCCGTTATTTAATAAGGAACCTGAAAAGGCTGTTAATCCGAATCTTTTTCTGGAGCTGCAGAGAGTACGGCTGTTGGAAGCTGAGTGGGAAGAAGGTGCAACTGAAAGCTTTGACGCTGAGGCTTGGGAGGCGGAACAAAGAAAGCTGCTGGCGGAAAGACTGGCGCAGTACGAAGCAAGCCTGACTGTTATTCTGAAGTATACCATTAGCAAAGGTCAGTTGCGCCTTTCTGAGCTGATAAAGCAGCTTAGTCAGGATGAGCGCGAGCGCTTAGTTCCCAATATAGCAGTATTTAAAGAGATTATGGTGGAGCTGCTCAAGGTTCAGAAAATTGATATTACTAGCATGCGCATCGAGCGAGCAGAATTTATTCAGGAAGAGACGAAGGATTTTCGCCTGCAAAGTATGCTTTTGGATATTTTGGACAAGCGTGCGCAATGGCAGAAAGTAAAAAAGCTTATAGTACATCGCCTACCGGAGGCTAATCCGGTTTTGTTGAAGCAGCTTGATGCAAATACTGGTGTTTTGAAAAATATCCGTTGTTCTGATGTCATGCTGAAGGCAGTTTGGGAGTGAAAATATGGCTTATCAGATTGAAACAATTAAGCAATCACAAAAAATATTTTATTACTTATTGGAGCATCACGAGCTACGGGAGGAAAAAGCACCGGAGCTACACAAAGCATATATTGAACAGGATGAAGTGCAGACGTTAGTCAAGTCGCAAGCAGATGCTGCTGATAGCCATGTAGAAACGTATGGTGGCATTATTTATCTTATACCAGGGCAGGAAAATAATTATTTAGGCTATTCCAAAGGACAGCTGAAGAAGGAGCTTTGCCGCAGTAATGCTACCGATAAGGATTATTATTTGGTGCAATTTGTTATCCTGGTTCTGTTGTTGGAGTTTTATGACGGGCAGGGCAGCAGCTCTAAGACGCGTGATTTTATTCTATTGGGAGATTTGCAGAATTCCATAACAGACAAGCTCAAGGAGGGGGCAGCGCGTTATTCGGAGGATGAGCAGGCGCAGAATGGCATGGCCTTTACTGCTATGCGAGAGGCTTATGAGTCCTTGCGTTCTGATGAAAAAAGAAATCGTCAGAAAACCACTAAAGAAGGTTTTCTGTTCAGCATTTTGCATTTCCTGCAGGAGCAGGGCTTGATAGATTATATTGAGCAGGATGAAATGATTAAGACAACACGCAAACTTGATCATTTTATGGACTGGAATCTGTTGAATAAAAATAATTTTGAGCGGGTGCAGAGAATTTTAGGAGCGGAAGAAAATGAGCAAGATTAATGCTATTAGGCTGGTTAATGTAAATTATAACCATAATTCCATTCATATCAGTGATGAAACACTGCACTTTAATGGCAGAAGCACTTTGATTTCCTTGCAGAATGGTGGTGGTAAGTCCGTATTGGTGCAACTTTTGACGGCACCATTTGTACAAAAGCGTTACCGTAATCTTAATGAGCGTAGTTTTGCCAGCTATTTTAATACATCTAAACCATCTTTTATTATGGTGGAATGGGTATTGGAGGATGACGCCGGTTACTGCCTTACAGGAATGATGGTGCGTAAGAGCCAAAATATGGATAACGAAGAGGAGCTGGAGCTGATAAATTTTATCAGCGAGTATACCGAGCCATGTGAGCAGGATATAAATCACCTGCCTGTTGTCGAGAGTGATAAAAAGGAGCTCAGAATTAAAAGCTTCAATGCTTGTCACAAGATGTTTGATGAGTATAAAAAGGAAAGAATAAACAAGTTTTTTTGCTATGATATGAACAACTCTGCGCAAAGCAGGCAGTACTTTGCTAAGCTTGCAGAATATGGTATAGATTATCGCGAATGGCAGAATATTATTAAGAAAATCAACGAAGAGGAGTCTGGTCTTTCTAAGCTGTTTGCTGAATGCAAGGATGAGAAGGGGCTGGTAGAAAAATGGTTCCTCGATGCTGTAGAAAATAAGCTGAATAAAGGCAACAACAGGATGCAGGAGTTCCGTAATATCCTGGGAAAATATATCACTACTTATAACGAAAATTCTAAAAAAATAAAACAACAGGAAAAGCTTATTGCATTTCAGCAGGAGGCGACACCTATCTTGACATTTGGCAAAGAGTATGAAGCTTCTTCTGCTACTGTCGCTGTTAAGCTGAATAAAATTTATGAGTGCCTGGCTGAGCTTAACCGGTTCGCTGCTAAAAATGAAACGGAAATTGCTGTTTGCAATGCTGAATTGGATGCTTTAGGCAAACAATTGGTGCATTTGCTGCATGAAGAGTTTTCCAGTAATTTTTATTATGCAGAAGATAAAAAAGAAGCGTTAATCGTACTAAAAGAAGATAATGAACAGCAAAGCAGTCAACTGGAAGAGCAGTCACAATTATGGGAAAGACGGCGGCATATTCTGGATTGTGCGGACCTGCAGGAGCGCTTAAATGAAGATGTGTTGGAATTACAAAGAGTAGAGCAGAGAGTTGCTGTTTCCCGTAAAAAGAATAAGGACCTTGAGCCGGAACGCGAATATATTGGCTATTTGCTGAAAGAATATATTGGGCAGGAGCTGCAAAAGATGCAGGAGCGCTTTCAGCAGGAAGAGAGTGACAAGAAGGCTTGTCTTGACTTACAAAAACAAGCCAAACAAGAACTATCAGAGTTGATCAGCAGATTGAATGAGCTGCATACTACGCAGGGACGTCTTCAAAGCTTAGTGCAGGCTTATGATGATGTTGAGGAAAGCTATAATAAAAAGTGGCAACCTGGCGCTGGTGCTTTGCAGCGTAATATGCTGGGAGAATATGAGGCCGGTGTGTTAAAGGTTATGGCAGAAAAGCTGGTAGCTGATGAGCAGGAAGCCAGTGATAGGCAGAAACAGCAACAGCAGAATTTAAGTGGCCTGAAAACTGCGTTTAGTGACTTGGATCGTAGCTTACAGGATTGCTCAAAAGAAAGGGGCAGTAAAGAGCAACTCTTAGTTGAGCGTACCCAGGTTAAAAAACAGCTTGATGAACAGCTTGCAAAACGAAAAACCTTGCTGCAATATCTTCAGCTTGACGAGATATATCTTTTTGATAAAGAATATATTCAAAAAGAGCTTTCCAAAAAGCTTTCGGAAATGGATGAAGCCAGAACAAAGCTGTTGCATAAATTAGATACAGTACAGAAAAAGTATCAGGGACTGCAGACTGGCAAAACCGTGGAGCTGTCAACTGAACTGGTGCAGATGCTGGAGCGTTTGGGCATAAATATTGTATATGGCATGGAATGGCTGAAAAACAATAAAAATAGTGAGGAATTGAACCTGGAGCTGGTAAAACAGCATCCGTTCCTGCCGTATGCTTTGATTATGACCGGCAAAGAAATAGAAGACCTGCAAAGGGCTGAAAAAAATATTTATACTTCACTCCCGGTGCCGATTATTTTACGCGAAAGCTTAACGCAAGCTACACAGACAAAGGTCGATAATGGTGTCCTTAAAAGTGCAGATGTGAATTTCTTTATGCTATTTAACGATAATCTGCTAAACGAAGAAAAACTGCAGCGTCTGCTGGCTGAATTGAAGGCAAAGCTGCAGAAGATTGAACAGGAGCTTCAGCAACGAAAGGCTGAATATGATTTATACAGTGCGAAATATAGCGAGCTGGTAGAACAGAGCCTTACCAAAGAAAGCTATGAGAGGCTGAAGGATGAGCTGCTTTCTTTGCAGGAGGCAATTGCCAAGCTGCAGAAGCGGGAGGCGCAGTGCCAGGCAGAAAAAGCTGATAATTTACTGACACAGGAAAATATTAGCCAGGATTTAGCAAAAATAGGCCAGATGATAGAAAAGCTGAAACTGCGTCAGGAGGCATTGCAGCAGTTGACAGCAAAATATCAACAATATCTGATTGATAATAAGCAGCTATATGAATGCAATAATACTTTGGATAAAGCTGAAAATGCAAAGAAAAGACTAGACGATAAGCTTGAAAAATTGCAAAATAACCTGGAGTGGCAAATAAAATCTCTTGCGGATCTTTCAGGTAATATGAAAGCTCTGAATGATGAAATGGCTAAATATGCAGGCTATAAGAAGGTGACTAAGCCAAAAAATTTTGCTGATGACATTGCGCAGAATACTGAAGCCTTGAAAGCACGGTTAAATAGCATTCAGGAAAAGCTTTCCGGAGAATTAAGAGCGCTTGAGGATAATAGAGCAAATCTCGCAAGCAAGGTGCAAAAAGTTAAACAAAAGCTGCGAGATAGAGCAAATCGTTTTGGCCTGGAAAGCAAAGAATGGGTGAATGAACGTTATAGCGAAGCTAAAATGCAGGAGCTGGATGCAAAGCAGAAGCAGCTGACTCAAGATAAGAAAAAGCTTGGAGATGCACGTATAGATATTGAAAAAAGACTAACACAGGTGCAGGGGGAGCAAAATAATATTCTTAGACAGATGGAAGAAAAATGTCATGTTGTTGAGCCTTTGCCTAAGGATGAAGTTGTTGAGAGAAATTTTGCAGAAGAGAAAAATATGCTGCAGTATAAGCGCAGGCTGAAGGAAGATTTGCAAAAATCCTTGGGAGAACAAGAGCAGAATATTAGGGAGAATATTATTGGTCTAGCTGAATATAATGAAGGCGCGACAACTGTAGAGTGGTGTGAAAGCTTTAAATTGGAAGATTTTTCACAAGAAGAGCTGTCAAGTTATACGTTATCGTTGAGAAAAGAATATAAGATTGCCCAAGCGCAGGAAGATGAGGCGAAACGAAAGCTGGAGCAGGCTCTAATCAGGTTGCGTAATGTAGAAGCTTTTCAAGAGGATTCCTATAAAAAATGTATAGAGATGCTGCAGGAGCTTACAAGCGATGCTAAAATCTTTGTAAAGCAGCTTAATGCTGTTTTAGAGTCCTATGTCAGAATATCTGAAAAGCTACAGGTTGATATTGCTATAGTTAAGCAGGAAAAAGAACAAATCATTACTCAGTTAGAGGATTATCTTAAGGAAGTTCACAAGCAATTAGGATATATTGATCGCAATTCTAGCATTCAAATTCGTGGTCATTATGTAAAAATGCTCAAATTGCAGCTTCCTGACTGGGAGGAAAACGCTAATATTTATCATCGTAGTATTACAGATTTAGTAGATACAATAGCGGAAAAAGGATTGGCAAAATTAAGCAAAGGTGAACCCCTCGCTGAACTGCTTGGTAAGCTGTTGACTACCAAAGAACTTTTCGATACCGTTGTTGGTATTAATAATGTTCATGTGCAGATGTTCAAGGTTGAGGCGCAGCGTGAAATACAGATTTCCTGGCGTGACGTAGCACGTAATTCCGGTGGAGAGGGTTTTTTATCAGCATTTGTTATTCTTTCGAGCCTTTTGTATTACATGCGTCGTGATGATGCAGACGTTTATGCAGACCGCAATGAAGGCAAGGTACTAATGATGGATAATCCGTTTGCTCAGACTAATGCCGCGCATCTGCTTACGCCGTTAATGGAGATGGCAGCAAAAAATAATACTCAGCTGATATCCTTTACCGGACTTGGTGGTGAGTCGATTTATAATTGTTATGACAACATCTATGTTTTAAACTTAATTTCGTCTAAGTTGAGTAATATTTCTTATTTGAAAAGCAAGCATATTGCCGGTAATGATGTTGAGTTTCTGAGTCTGGCGCGTGTTGAGGTGACTGATGAAGGGCAGATGGATAGTTTGTTCTAAGAGGTATTTTGGTAGTAAGTAATCCCCTATAAGAATTTTTAAATAAGGCTATTGACAAAGCTTTAAGAAACGAGTATAATTACTATTGTTCCGAGTGATTGGAACTTATGCCGAAGTGGCGGAATTGGCAGACGCACTTGACTCAAAATCAAGCGGGTTCACGCTCGTGCCGGTTCGAGTCCGGCCTTCGGCACCAGTAAATTTAGCGGTTTATCGAAAGATAGACCGCTTTTTTGTATAATAAGCACTTTGCTACTGAATAAGTTAAACATAAAAAATAATCATTTGCTTGCAATCGCTTGCATATGCCGAAAATCAATGTTATACTGAAAGAAAAAGGAGGACATTGATATGGCAACTACAACTGCACTTTACGCAAGAATAGACACAAATTTAAAACAAAATGCCGAAAATATTTTAAATCAATTAGGGATTAGTCCGGCAAGTGCTATCCAAATGTTTTACAGCCAGATAGTTCTCACTAACGGCTTGCCGTTAAATTTACAATTACCAGTAAAACAGCCAACTGCTATTGGTGCTATGATTCGAGAAGAAATTGATGCTGAGCTTCATAAAGGTATCGACTCAATGAAGAGTGGCAAAGCCTATACTGCCGATGAAGTTGACGCGATTTTGGCAGAGGAACTAGGTATATGATTAAATATAAGGTGATGTATTCTCCGCAAGGATTGCTGGATATTAAAAGTATATATGATTATATTTCAAAAAAGCTTTATGCACCACAGTCAGCAAGAAATCAGGTGAATCGGATACGTAAAGAAATCCGTGCTTTAGATATTTTGCCAACACGATATTCATTAGTTGAATGGGAGCCATGGGCAAGTATGCAAATGCATAAGCTGCCAGTTAATAATTATATTGTATTTTATATTGTTGACGAGCAAAAGCAAAATGTAAATATAATTCGTATAGTATATGGCGGACTCAATTTGGAAAAATTGGCAGAATCAAATACATAAAACCATATAAAAACGACCACATAAAGTCAGACCTAAAAATTCAATAGTGCTATGCGGTGGATTTTAGTCCGGCCTTCGGCACCAGTAAATTTAGGCTCTACAATTTCGGTTGTAGAGCTTTTTCTGTATTTGTGGTTAAAAATTGAGGAGCAGAGGAATGCAAGTAGTATTAAGCGCAATTAACAGTAAATATATTCATACGGGCCTTGGCCTGCGCTACGTCGGCGAATATGCCAAAGCGCAGGGGCACGAAATAACTTTAATAGAAGAAACTATCAACACGCCGATTCTGGCGGTGCTGGAAAAAATCATGGCAGCACCGGCGCAGGTCTACGGTTTTTCAGTGCATATCTGGAACAAACCCTTCGTCTTCAAGCTAATCCGCATGCTGCGCAAGCTACGTCCGCAGGCTGCAATCGTGATTGGCGGGCCGGAGGTTGCGTTTGACGCAGAAAGAATCTTTGCGGAGCTGCCGCAGGCAGACTACATCGTGCAGGGTGAGGGCGAGCTTGTATTCAGCGAGCTGCTACGGTATTTGGCTGGCGGTGGCGCTGTCCCTGTCCCTAAGCATATTGCGTATCGCGAAGGGGAGCAGGTGAACCTGAACGGCGGCATCACCATAATAGAGGATATGTCCCTGCTGCCGTTTCCGTATCCTGATTTGGAAAAAATGCTGGCAGAGCATAAGATAGTATATTACGAATGCACGCGTGGCTGCCCGTTTAACTGCGCATATTGTTTGTCCGGTATATCGCGTTCTGTGCGCAAGCGTCCGCTGGAGCTTGTGCTGCGCGATTTGGACAGATTTATTGCTGCAGGTGTGCCGCTGGTAAAGTTTGTCGATCGTACTTACAATCTTGACGAAAAATATTTTCTGCCGATGATGCAGCATCTGGCGCAGGCTGATACAAATGCTACATTTCACTTTGAAATTAAGGCCGATATACTCTCTGAGCGCATTATAGATTTTCTGGAGACGGTGCCGAAGGGACGCTTCCAGCTGGAAATCGGCATTCAGAGCACGCATCAGCCGACGTTGAAGGCCATCAACAGACAGGATAAATGGGAAAAGCTGGCAGCTAACGTCAAACGTCTACTGTCTTTCGGTAATATGCATATCCATGTTGATTTGATTGCTGGTCTGCCGTACGAGGATTTGCCGACCTTTGCCAAATCCTTTGATGATGTTTACGGGCTGGGCGCTGATATGCTGCAACTGGGCTTTTTGAAGGTTTTGCCTGGTACGCAGATGCGCAGGGAAGCAGAGCAGCACGATTTGCGTTATATGGATGAACCGCCTTATGAGATTTTAGCGACGAAGTATATGCCATATGAGGATATGCTATATTTGAAGCATCTGGATAATATTTTGGACCAGACGGCAAACAGCGGTGGCTTTAAATATACGCTTCGCGCTTTGCTACGTGCTTCAGGCATGACAGCCTTTGCTTTTTATAAACAACTGACGCAGTGGTGGGTGAAGGCAGGCTTTTATCCGCAGACACATAACGCCAAGGGTGTCGCAGCTATCTTAAAGCAGTTTATAGAAGAAAACTATGCTGATAAACAGGCGAAGCTGCTGGAGATTTTGCGTTTTGACGTATTCTGCGAGATTCCGCAGTGGCGTCCTGAGTGGCTGAAGTGGCAGACGGAAGCAATTTTTGAAGTGGTATCAGAATTTTGGCGTGATGAAGTAAAGGTGCGCCAATATATTCCTACATATAAATTCAGCAGCTGGCGCCAGATTCACAAGGTTTATCCGATTGAGTTGTTTAAAGCAGATTGGGAAACCGGTAATGCAGAAGAAATTTTTGTGATGCTGGATAACAGTGGTGCGCAACAGAAGCTGATTAAGCTGCCAATTGAAGTAAAATAGAATGGTGTTAGTACAATAAAAAACGAGCTGACGAGAGAAAAAATTCTTGAGTCAGCTCAATTTTTTTGGAGAAATTTACGCGTTTTTTACTATTTTTCGGTAGAAATTTTAACTTTTTTGAGATTTTCATAAGAAATTTCAGGTGCTTTAAAGCGTGTATACATGATACTTCTTTTGAATACTGAACCACGTGTATCACGGAAAAATGTTAAAAAAGTAACAAAAAAGGTGTTGACATAATGTAGGTCACATGGTATTATATACAAGTCGACGCGATACGGCAACAAAACAAAAGCCAAAATCGCTAGGCACTGGTAAAGAGAAATTGCTTAGATTCAAGGAAACTCGAGCTGAGCGAGTGAGATAATACTTATAGTATATCGAACGAGCGAGGCGATGGGTTGACGCAGAAGATGACAATTTATCGAAGTCAGAAACTGAACCTTGAAAACTGAACATTGAACCTAGAAAAAAGCGAATGTGCGGGTTGAGCGCGAAAGCGCAAGACCAAGTCAAATAACTTCTTTTTTAAATAATAAGAGCTAGATTAGTTCTTCAATAAACTT
>NZ_CAKPTG010000026.1 GCF_934190775.1 uncultured Phascolarctobacterium sp. | reverse complement strand
CTTTCGTAATTCTTTGTATTCGCTATTTAATTTGAGCAGATTTAATTTTTGATTTTCCATGTCTTTATTTTGTTCAAGCATTTCTTTTATTAATTTTTTATACCATTTATCCCCCGCATCGGAGCTGATGAAGTTGCGTATTTCTGCATCTTGTTTTTCATAATCAGCTTTCAGAATTCTGTAAGCTCGTCCTTTTTCGTTATATTCTGCTCGTATATTACCAGGCATAGATTCTTTGGGACCGTATAAGCTTAAGATTTCTTTTAGTCTAGTTTTAAGACTGATTATTGCTTCACCTTCTTTTTGCAATTTTTCAACTCTGCCGCTGGTCATAATATTAAGTACCTTGCTTGGCATTTGATCAATCGGAGTTATTGTTTTTTCAATTCTTATAATTGCAGATTCGTTATATTTTATTTGATTATTAACTGAACCAAGTAATTTTACAAAATCTTTTCTGATTATTTCGCCGGACATAGTAAGCTCGGCTAATCGTTTTTCACTATATTCCTTTTCTTTACGTTCTAACTCAATTTGCTTTTTGTATTTTAATTTAGCAGCTTTACGTGCTTTTTGAATTTTATCTATAATTACGCCAAAAGCCTTGGCACTCATTTGATAAATTTTGTCCAAGGTATTGTCGATATTTTCTTGATCATAACCATTGTCTTCAATGATTTTTTGGGTTTTATATGCGAGAGCTGGGCCGAGATGCTCCTGGGGTTCGCGATCAAAAAAATCAGCGAGATCATTATCTCCTGCTGCAGCTGCTATATCACGTTGCGCTTTTAAAGTTTTACAGGATACAACTTTGTTTATTCCGCGCGATTTATACTCAGCATTAATCATATCCTCCCAAGATTGACGGATTTTCTTTATGATATCGCGTGCATCGCCAGATGTAAACCGCTCATCTTTTTTGTATCCACCTTTTTCGGGATTTTTGCTATTAAAACGCTTGAAAAATTTAGATGGTGATTTAGCTTTTTCCATTCCATCGTCCACAGTTCGCTCACAAAACATTATATGTGCATGTATCTGTTCTTCGTTATCTTCAAATGTAGCTGGCTTACTATGTATAGCATATGCCCATACTTTATTTTTGCCGATATGTTCGTCAATAAAAGCATTTACCAATTTTTTGTTTTCTGCGTGCGTTAATTCATTCGGCAATGCTATCTCAAATTCTGAGTATGCTCTGCCATTAGTGCGCTCGTACTTATCTGCATACGCAAAAAAATCAGACGCAGACGTAGTCCAGCGCGGAAGATTTGCATCTTTATATACTAGTTCTTCTGCACGCCTCCCACCACTAAAACGCCCCTCGCGTAATATATAATCTGCGTGTTGCTTTGCAGTTCCAGTTTTCCCATTTTTAAGGCTTAAATGATATGTTGCCATTATGATTTCCTCCTGAAAAAACAAAAAATCCTTAAGCAATTCCTGCAGATATAATCTGCAATTGATGAGGGACCAATGGACCTCATCCTCCTTGCTTAAGGATTATGTTTCATTTTATTTTTTTAGCTTTCTTGCACGGGTTTCCACCAAGGCTCTGCCTTGGTACGAGAAACACATAAGTGCGCCTAACGCTACGCGTAGGAAGAGAACGTAAAAATCGTTACTCTTTTATTATATTTTAGCGCATAAATTCTATGGTTACAATAGATTGTTTTTATATTTACGTATAAAAAAGTCCTAGCTTATGAGTGCCAGGACTTAATGTTAAAGCTTTTATTCATTTATACTCCACGTTTTATAGAAATATCTGAAGTAATCTGGTCCAGTTTCCCATAATCCAGTTTCAAAATCATATAGGGCTGCATAAGCATTAGAATTTATAATTTTGTTTCTAGCTTCTTGCAATGTGATCTCTTCTTCATCAGCCATATCCATAATAGCATCAGTCAAAATCAAATCTGCACAAAATCTTTCTTGTTCGCTAATTTTATCATTAACAGTTTCTGGTTTATTACAAATTTTACCTTCAAGCTTAATACCTTTCACTTTTAACATCACCAAAATATCTTTAACAGCACACTCGTCACTATTTAACCTTAACATATCATACGTATCTTCAATATACTTCCATATACCATACGTCTCAAACAATTTATTAGTATCAGCAGACGAAACTTGCAATTTTTCGCAAAACGTTCTAAAGATACGTACTTCAAAAAAGATAAGTTCATTTAACATGATTGCGTTCCTCCTTAATACTAATATTGTAGCTTACACATAAAAAAACAACAATACATTCAACTATGCTATATTGATTTTATTAATACCGCTTCAGGTTAGTTCATCTATTTTATCGTACCGGTACTTTATAGGCAACAATATTTTCCAAAGATAACGCTCGCGTCGCAAGGTAATATTTACCTACGCCATTAGTCCATTGCATTTCTATTGTTGTGGTAATCCACTGCTCATCTAGCAAAACTTCAAACATACTACCACAATGCAATTCTCGTTCATCTCCTTCCCCTTTAATTATATACCTATCAATTTGACGATTATACACTAATTGTTTCATATCAATTTGCCCTCCTTATTCGTCCGTATCAAGCAGTTTGCCCCATGCATCCGCAGCAGTTTTTTCCATTTCCTCTAGCACATGCGCATATATGTTGAGTGTAACTGTTGTACTGCTATGTCCTAATCGTTTACTAACCACACTTATATTTACCCCTGCTTTAAGCAACAGCGTTGCGTGTGTATGTCGCATACAATGTATTGTGAACTTAGGGGATATCCCTGCAGCACCAATCATCTTTAAAAAACATCTTTTTCTAAAATTCGTATATGATACTGGTTTTCCAAAAGTATTAGTAAAAATCAAATTATGCTCATTTATAAATCTATCGCCCAATAGTTCTGCATACTGATTCTGATAATCCTTAAATTCTCGTAACTCGTCTAGAACAGCTTTATCTATACCTATCGTCCTGGTAGAGTGATAAGTTTTGGGATCATCATACATATCAGCATAGTCATTCGTCGTGACCAATTGCTCTTCAACTCTGATATTTCCCGCTGCAAAATCTACGCAGGTCCAACTCAGCCCTCGCAATTCGCCACAACGCATACCTGTAGCAAACGCTAAATTCACAAGATTGAAATAATTTTTCCGCAAATACTGCGTGCCAAAATTATTTTTAATGTATTGGGGATTTCTTATTCCAAAAGTTATATAAGAGCCGTCTTTAGCTATTGCTAAAAATCTTCTCACCTCCTGCTCATTCATAACCACAATCTCTGCTTTCTTTTCTGCTAATCGCTTGGTAGCATTGACTGGATTTTTAGCAAGTAAACCATGTTCAATAGCAGAGTTTAAAGCCGTTTTTAGATAACTTCTGATTCGATTAACCGAATGAGCTGCTAAGCCTTGTTTCTTCACTCCACCTTCAGCATATAACTTTTTAAATACATCCTGTAACTCTTTTGTTGTCAGCGTATTTAGCCTTCTTTTTCCCAATAAAGGTAACAAGTAAGCCAGTCTATCGCGATAATTTTCGTAAGTTTTTTGCTTAAGTACAGGTGGCTTGACGAAAATATCAAGCCACTCTGCAATCCATTTTTCAAGGGTTATATTTTTAGTAATAACCTTAGCTTGCTCAAGACTTTCTTCAAATTTAGCTATATTAGCCCTAAGAGCCTTTTCTGTTTTACCAGTTATGCGTTTTTGCTTTTTCTCGCCATTAGGCAGATCATAGGTTTTGACGAGTGTCCAAAGTCTTTTACCCTCGTCAAAAAATATGCTGCCCTCTCCGCGTATACGCTTAGCCATTATAACTACCTAAATCTGAAGTACATTTGTACATTTTACAAAACTCCTCAACCCAATATCCAGGGATAAGCGTACGATTACCAATATATGTAACCGGTATTTTGCCAGCTTTTATCTGATTATAAATACTGGTAATACAAGTCGTATTTCCTAAAATTTTATGAAATTCTTTTACCGTATAAAAATTTTTATGCATTTTAATCTCCCTCGCATAATATACTTAGAAGTCAAAGGTTAAACTTTTTATTTTATAAAACCTGTACCTTTACATTTTGGACAAGCAGACATATAGCTAATCATCGAACCATCATCTTTGTTTGGATCATCTTCAACAATTTGTTTTCTTCCGCTTCCATGACAATCAGGGCATTGCTTTATTTCGTTATGCTCCATCTCTATGCACTTAACTATCCAACCAGGTATATTGTTGCAACCATTAGGCATATTATCTTTTGCATATTTTATGCCAGCTATTACTTTGTTCAGGCTACAGCTCTCTGCTATTTGACGACCTTTTTTGCTACTTTGATATATGCCATATGATCCCAACAATGCTATTATTTGGTTCATTTCGTTTATAATATCATCTCCTGTTTTTTGCTTAATTATATCTTTAGGTTCTAATAGTTCATGTTTTAATTCTAACATTTTATTTTGTCTATTTTCAATATTATATACATTAACATTATCTATCATATCTGGCTGATAATCATATCTTGTATTAGGTATCCATTTCAGTTTTTCAAAAATCTCTTTGTGCAGTGTGCAGTCGCCATTTTTAAACCATTTCTTAACTGTATCATTATGTATTGGCCAATCGGACACAACATATAGTCCCCTATCAAGCACGATTAGGTATCCTTTAGCAATTAGCAGTTTAAGATCATCGCTACTTGCTCCTAACAATCTTATGATTGCGTAAGCGTCATCTATTATCCCTGCATCGTCAGCTCGCAAAAGCAGCTCGATGTATAAATATTTGCTTGACATTGGCATCTCCTGGTAGTTGTCAGATTTGATAATATCGAGAGATATCATTCTCCGTTTTATCATTTATCGTCACTCCTTAATTTATTTTTTCCGCTGATTTTGATATAATAATAAAGATAATGATACCTGCGGCCTTTGCGCTTATTTAAAATCAGTATCTATATGTATTATATCACTTATTTAAATTCAGCGAAAGGGGTTTATTATGTCTATTTGTGACATTTCTGTGATTAATTTCAAAGCTTTGCGTTATTCACATGACATATCAGCAGCTAATCTAGCAAATATTTTAGAATTAAAGAGTTCTGCTTCCATTACTAACATAGAAAATGGTAAAGCAGCTCCATCCTATGAATTGCTCGAACGCTATGCTGATACGTTTGCTATTTCCGTTGATTGGCTCATGGGACGAAGTAAAACAATATATACTGAAGACAGCTTATTAACAGCTGAAGAAGCAGCTCTTGCTAAGCTGCAAGAAATAGATTCTAGCGGAAAATACTCTCAGTTTGAAAAGCATTATCTTGACTCTGAGCAAAGATGCAAGTTGTTTACTGCCAAAGCTAGGGGTTCCATAGTCTTTTTAATATACAGCGAGTATATCCCCTTAGTAGCATCTTTATTAGAATCGCAACAATACAATGCAACGCCAAAATCATTCATTGACAAGTTGATTAACAATGTAATTTATCGTGATGTATCTAGCTATTATGATAGTAAGCTAACAAAAAAATCTAGAGAAAAGCTAGATCTCTTTGCTAGACTTATGCATAACGACCAATCAGTAAAGCCTTATGACATCGAAGAATACCTCAAACAACAATAATAAGCAACAAAGGAGCTAATGATATAACTTCAAATATCATTAGCTCCTTTTGTTTGTTGTTTTATTTTCTGTTCTATTCTGTTTTGTTATATTACGCCCAAAATCGCTTCTTGTATAGTTTTTGTATACCAGGCACTTTTTCGCACGTTTTGCCACTTTCCCATAAAAACTAAAACCGCCCCCAACCCTAGTCTGGGAGCGGCTCTTCATCTGGTGATCCCGGCCAGAATCGAACTGGCGACCTACCGCTTAGGAGGCGGTTGCTCTATCCTACTGAGCTACGGAACCATAACAACAGCTCAGGCAGAACTCAAGCCATTCCGCCCAAGCTGTACTAAATATTATACCGCAAAAACAAAATACTGGCAATGAGGAAACAGCAAGTTATGCGTCAGCAAGCTTCTCCTCTTTTTCCTTTGCCAAAAACTCCGCCACAGCAGGCAGATTATCAAAAATAAACTGCTGCGCTGCCTGCGGATAAAAGTTAATATAATAAATCTCTCCGGTTGCTTGTCTTACACGCTTTTCGGTAACAATACCCAACGCAGAACCCTTTTCTGTCGGAATTTTATTGCGCCCATCTTCCGGCAACTGCAGATAACCGGTATTTTCCAACCATCTTCCAAGCTCCACCGTGGTAAGATTATGCATTTCTTTATCTGCAAAGGTATCATTAATATATTTTACAAGCTTTGTGATATTGGTAGCTTCAGTCATAGGCTGCAGCCTGCTCAGGTCATCCTGCTCCACAACAAAGCTGCTTTTAACTGTCTTAGGAGTTTTGGGTGCAACCTTAAAGCTCGTGCTCTGCGACACCAGATTCATAATCTTACCGTAAACAGCAATAACCTCTGCGGCATCAGCAAGCGCCTCCTGCACTTGCGCACTCTGCACAACCTCCAGCGAAAGCTCTTCTTCGGCAAAAGGATGTCTGTTTTGGCTCATACGGTGAATAACATTGTAAGCATTGCGTAATTTGTTGATATCAAGCATCTGCATTTCTCCTATTCTTCACACAATTTTTATAAACAAAAAGGCAGACTCTACTACATAAAGAGTCTGCCCTAAAACAAGCAGCAGTTAATGTGCCTCTGCCAGCACCTCAGCGGCGATATCATCTGCCATTCCCGGAGGCATGCTCCATTCCACACGCACGCCGGTTTTACCCCAAAGACGGGTGAGCGCTACCTGAAACGCCTCCATACTAGAAAGCGGCTCCAGCGTTATTGTAGCAAAATCACGAATAGTATCACCCTGCGGCACATCCAAACTCAACGGAGTTGCCAGATACTTTTCTACAGCAGCCTTAGCTTCAGCCACTGCTTCCGGCAAGGTTACTACAGCAGTCTTATCTGCTTCGTTATATTCGACATAGCCATAATGGCAATTATAATTCAAGGTTACAGCATAATTACTCATTTCAATCCCCCTCTGCTCTTGTTACTAATTATAGCAACTTGAGCACATAATAGCAATATAAGGATTTAAGCAAGCAATTAAAATATAAGTCTTTTTTAGCTCGTAATCCTTGATAAATATAAAGCTTACACTATTATCTGCGACTGAATACAGGCTGCAGACGTTTTTCCATCGGCAGCTTATCAGCAGCCACCGCCAGCTGAGCCATCTCGTACAAAGTGCTTTGTGCGCTTACAGGCTCCAGCTTGTTGCGTACACGGCGATAAGTACCGTTGGACTGCATCATATGCGCGCCAACATTATCACGCAGATACAAATCGAGCAGTGCTTTAATGCGATGGATATGCTCCTCGGTTTCTACCGGGAAGAACAGCTCTACGCGGTCATTAAGGTTACGCGGCATCCAGTCGGCACTGGAAAGATACAGCTGCTCATCCCCACCGTTGGCAAACCAGAAGATACGACTGTGCTCCAGCTGACGGCCGACAATACTGCGTACCGTGATATTATCGCTAATGCCTTCGATGCCCGTGCGCAGGCCGCAGATACCGCGCACAATCAGGTCAATATGTACGCCTGCGGCAGAAGCCTCGTACAGCTTCTGGATTACGGGCTGGTCAATCAGCGAGTTCATCTTGGCGATGATATGGCCCTCACGGCCGGCACGCACCATAGCAATTTCATTGTCAATCAGCGCGTAAATCTTCTCGCGCAGTCCCAGCGGCGCCATAACCAGCTTGTTCCAAACCGGCGGTTCGCTGTAGCCGCTGAGCAGATTAAAGAACGCCGAAGCATCGCTGCCGAACTCATCATTCGCCGTCATCAGGCCAAGGTCGGTGTATAATTTTGCGGTGCTGTCGTTGTAGTTGCCTGTGCCCAGATGCAGATAACGCTTAATGCCGTTATCCTCCTTGCGCACAATCAGAATAATTTTGGCATGCGTCTTTAAGCCGACCAAGCCGTAGATAACGTGGCAGCCTGCTTTTTCCAGACGACGCGCCCAGAGGATATTGTTTTCCTCATCGAAACGCGCCTTCAGCTCTACCAGTACCGTTACCTGCTTGCCGTTTTCCGCAGCACGCGCCAGCGCAGCAACGATAGGGCTGTTGCCGCTCACACGGTACAGTGTCTGCTTAATCGCCAGCACCTGCGGGTCATCAGCAGCATCGCTCACCAGCTTAACTACCGGGTCAAAGCTTTCATAGGGATGATGCAGCAAAATATCATTTTCACGGATAGCGACAAACAAATCGCTGTCATCCGGCAGCTCGAGCGGACGCTGCGGCACAAAGGGCTCATACAGCCACGGCCACATGCCTTTCATACCGATAAATTTAAAGAAACATGTCGGGTCCAGAGGTCCGTTGATTTCATAGACCTCCATCTCTGTAACATCCAGATTTTCCTCCAGGAATCTTTTAATACGATTGTTATTCGTTTTGAAGATTTCTAAACGTACAGCAGCGCCGCGCTTACGCTTACGCAGCGATTCCTCAACCTCCTTCATCAGGTCAACGCTGTCATCCTCCTCCAGATCAAGGTCACTGTCACGCGTTACTCTGAAGGAGACCATATCCAGAATATGGCAGCCCTTGAACAGATCGTGGCAATGGCTGGCGATAATATCCTCCAAAAATACGAAGGTACGCTTGCCCTCAGGCTCAACCTCCACAATGCGGTCCAGCACGCTCGGCACCTGAATCAGGCCCATGCTGTGCTCGCCGTCGGCCTTAATCAGCTCAACAGCAAGGTTCAGAGTTTTATTGGCCAAAAACGGGAAGGGACGCGAAGCATCTACCGCCATCGGCGTCAGTACCGGGAAAACAACCTCACGGTAATATTCCTCCAGCCAATCCTTGCCCAGCTCGCTCAAATCCTTGACGCGGCGGAAATGCAGCTTCACCGCATCCATTTCTGCCAGCAGCGCAATCAGCGATTTTGTCTGAGTGCGCACCTGCTCATGCGCTGCCTGCGAAATAGCCACCAGCTGCTCATGCACCGACATGCCGGAGGCATCGCGCTTTTCTACGCCGCTGTCAAAATTGCTCCACAGTCCGGCTACACGCACCATAAAAAACTCATCTAAGTTAGAAGCCGAAATGGCGACAAACTTCAAACGCTCCAGCAGTGGCGTTTCCTTAACCATTGCTTCCTTCAGCACACGCAGATTAAATTTCAGCCAGCTCAGCTCGCGGTTATAAAAATACTCAGGCTTTGTCAAATCTAATTTTCCCATCACTTATTCACCCGTTCCAAAATAGGTTCAATACCAAAAACTTCCTCAAAGAAAGTTGATTTATCATCAAACGTCCAGATTTCCAATGTCAAATCCTCTTTACTTGCTGCCAGAACCTTCAGCTTATTATCCTTCAGCGTTACACTGCAACTGTGAATTTTTTGCATATAGCTGCGGTCCAGAGCATCAGCCAGACGCACAATAGCAGCCAGCTTAGCCACAACCGGCACCAACTCCTTTTCCACATGCGGAGCAAGCGTATTGGTCTTGTCAAACAGTCTGTTGGCATGATAATACGATGCCAGCGCTACGATTTTCTTATCCTTCTCGCTCAGGCCGATAATATCCGTAGACATAATCAGCTGATATGTATAGATAGAGTGACTGCGCATACAGATGTATTTGCCTATATCATGCAAAATGCAGGTTGCACGCAACAGCAGGCGCTCATGCTCACCCATGCCGTAAGCCTTGGCAATCTTATCGAAAATAATCAGCGACAGGCGCTCCACCTGCTGGGCATGCTTCTTGTCATACAGATAACGGCTGCCGATGGTATGGAAAAGGCTGATAAGCTCCTGCTCCAGCTCCTTGCGCATTACAGGATTCGTTTTATTGCCGATATGCAGCAGCTGGATGCCGTCGATAAAGCGGTCTGCCGTAATAATAATTTCCTTGGCGGGAATCAGATGCAGCAGCTGTTCATAAAGCAGCACCGTAGGCAGTACAAGCTCCGCAACATTTTCCGGCAGCTTATATACCTGAATCAGCTGCGGCAGGCTCATCTGGCGCATGCTGTCGAAAAAGGCATGGAAATCCGCTGCCTTGATGCGATGCACCATCTGCTTCTCATCCAATCCCAGCATACGCAGCAGCAGCTCTGTCTCTGTGCCGGACAGCACCAGATAACGCACCTTGCTGTCACCCAGCTCGTTTCTTACCGGGCCGATTGTGCTGCTGAGAAATTCCGTCAGCGCCTTGTTAAAATGCATGCTTTCACGGCGATTGCGCTCAAAGCTTTCCTTGATACGGATTATACCGATGTGGAAATTGCCCTGATAACAGATTTTTTCATCACGCACCAACGTTACACCCAAGCCGCCGGAGGAAATATCCATCATCAGCATGCCTTCACGCTCGGTAGAAATTTTTTCTGCCTTCAGCGTATTACGGATAGCCACAAATTTGGTGTAAATTTCTCTGGGCATATCAACAACATCGACAACAAGGCCGGTCTTGTTGTAAATCTGGTCCAGCAAAAAGACCTGGTTGCTGGCCTCACGCACAGCAGTTGTCGCCTGCATAACATATTCCTCTACACCATATTCCTTCATCAGTCGCTTGAAGCCGATGAGGATTTCGCAGATTTCCGAAACCAGCGGAAAAGGAATTATTTTATTTTTAAAAGTTGCTTCACCCAGGCGGATGCGTCGGTTGCAGCACTCAATAACCTTATACCTTTCGGTATTGTGATATTCGGTAATCTGCATACTGAGCATCTCCGAGCCTAGATGAATAGCAGCAAAGGTTGTGTAATTTTTACGCTTCATTAACTAAGCCTCCAAAACAGTGTGTTATTGTTATAATTCGGGTTTCTTAACAAAAATCCTGCGAAAAAATCAAAATTATACAGTAATTTAACAAATTAACACGAATTTTACTTTTTCACGCAGGATTTTTTCAGGTTATGGGTAATATAATAAATATATCGTTAAAATAGAATAATCGGAGTTTATAGGAACACCCCACAAGGAGAAAAGGAAAATGCAACGAATCGCAATTATTGACATCGGCTCTAACTCGGCCCGGCTTGTTATCAGTCATATTTATAAGAATGGTGCTTATAATATGGTCTATAACCAAAAAGAAGCCTTGCGCCTCAGTCAGAAGGTCGACGAAAAAAACATGCTTACAGAAGTAGCCTTCAGCAGCACCATCGAAACTATGAAAAGCTTTGCCTATATGTGCAAAATTTATCAGGCTGACAAAACCATTGCCGTTGCTACCGCAGCCATCCGTAACGCTGCCAACGGTGCCGAGCTTGTCGCACGCGTTGCTGAAGAAACAGGCATCCAGCTGCACATCATCTCCGGCAATACCGAAGCCTACATCAGCTACCTTGGCGTTATCAACACCCTCAACGTCAAGGACGGCATCATCTTCGACTTGGGTGGTGGCAGTACCGAGCTGATTCTGTTCAAGAACCGTAAAATTTTAGATAGCGTGTCCCTGCCCATCGGTGCAGTCAATACCACCTCAATGTTCAATACCCGTAACGTCATGCCCGCCAATGTCTTCAGCGATGTCAGCTTTTTTATCATGAGCCGTTTGGAAAAGTACCCCTGGCTCAAACAGAACGGCCTGCCTCTCATCGGTGTCGGCGGTACTGCGCGTACGGTAGCTAAAATCATCCAGCGTGAAAAGAAATATCCGGCAACCAAAATCCACAATTACTCCTATACCACGCAAACATATTGCAGCTTCTTCAACAGACTGCGCAATACAAATCTGGAGCAGCGCAAAAAGATTTCCGGCCTCAGCAGCGAGCGCAGTGATATCATTTTGGCCGGCAGCAGCATTATCAGCTGCCTTTTGGAGGCAACAGGTGCCAAAAAGCTCATCACCTCCGGCTGCGGCCTGCGCGAAGGCCTGTTCTTCGATTATTATTCCAAAGAAAACCACGTGCCTATCATAGCGAAAGATATTCTCACTATGAGCAGGGAAAACGTTTTAAACCTATATGAACCCGACCAACAGCATTCCAGGCACATCACCCATTTGGCCTTATCTATGTTTGACGGTTGGAGAGAGCTGCACGGCATACGCAAAAATTACCGCCGCCTGCTGGAAACCGCTGCACTTCTGCATGATATCGGCATCACCATCAACTTCTACAGCCACGCACGTCACAGTGCCTATATGATTTTAAATGCCAAGCTCTTCGGTCTGACGCATAAGGAGCAGGTTATCACTGCAGCCATCGCCGGCTGGCACAACGGTGTTTCCAAAAACTATTTTAAGGACCGTTTCTACAAGGAAATGCTTAGCGATGCCAATTGGAAAACCATCAATAAGCTGGCACTGCTGCTGGCCTTAGCCGAAAGCCTTGATTACACGGAAACCTCCCAGATTCACGTTATTGAACCCGGTATCAACAAAAAGAATGCTACCTTAAAGCTCTATGCTCAAGGTATTCCCAGTATTGAAATGCATCAGATTCAGGAGCATCTGTCATGGTTCAAAAAAACCTTCGGCGTAGAGCTGAAGGTGCAGCTGGCAACAGCAGAAGAAGAATAAAGCAAAGCAGCCTCAGTATACGCTTGCGTATGCCAAGGCTGCTGTTTTTATTTTGCTCCATATTTTTCTGTTTCTTCCTGAATGTAATGTGTCGTAAAAACAGGCATAAATCCGCCGCCTTCTTTTTTGACATACTCGCGCAAAATATTTTGCCAAGCACGCTTAGCATACAGAAAACTAATGACATAAACAGCACTTTCATCTTCGCGCACGACATAAAACAGCAGATAATTTTTCACGGGCACGAAGCGGATTCCCCACGCACGCAAAAATGCGTCGTTACATAAGGGATAACGAGTCGGAAAAGAAGCAAGGCTATCTCCTTCGCCGAAAAAATTCTCTACTATACGATCTGACGCAGAGATATTACACAACTTGAGCTTTATATAACTAGCGACAGCATCTAAATCCGCCAATGCTTTTTGCGTATAAATTATCTTGTACGTCATCATATATTTGCTCCAGGATATTTCTTTCTGAACATCTCTTTAGCATCTTCTGCAGAAACTACTCTCCCCGCCTCAATATCATCTAAACCTTGTTTCAACGCACCATACAGCTCAAAGCGCGCAGTCAGCTCCTCGTAGGCTTCAATGCTCATGACAGCCAAATCTCCCTTGCCGTTTTTGGTAATAAAAACCGGCTCCTTATACTGATGACAAAAATTAGAAATCTCGTTATAGTTGTTGCGCAAATCTGCGCTTGAAGTAATTTTCGGCATAATAGCACCTCCTTTATATAACTAAATTATACCCTAATTCGGCTATCTGGTCAAATTTCAAAAAAAGACCTGCACGTTTTTGCACATGCAGGTCTTTCACTATTTATAGCTTTTTATTTTACCGCAGCCTTCAAAATACCGTGTACCATCAACGCGGTATTATACAAATCCTCTTCCTTAATGTATTCGTCAACAGTATGCACATTAGCCATACCTGTGCCCAAAATTACGCTGGGCAGTCCGTAAGCATTCAGGAAGTTGGCATCACTGCCGCCGCCGGTAACCGTAATATCCGGAGTAAAGCCATGCATTTCACAGGCAGCCTTCGCCAGCGTTACAACATCACTATCCTCGGCAACAGCAAAGGAATCATACTTGTTATCCACAAAAACCTCTGCCTTAGCACCGTATTTTTCAGCGCTGGTTGCAATAGTTTCTACGATTTCCTTGCAGATAGCCTCCAGCTTTTCCTTGTTACGGCTGCGAGCATCGCCCTCAATGGTTACCAGATCAGGCACAATATTGGTTGCCTTACCGCCGCCGATAATGCCGATATTGCAGGTAGTTTCCTCATCAATACGGCCGTAGCGTTTAACATCGGCAAGAGCCTTAGCAGCAATCATAATGGAGTTGATGCCCTTTTCCGGCTCCAGTCCGCCATGCGCGGTTCTGCCGATAATATCGATTTTGTACTTCTTCTGTCCGGGAGCACCGACAACAATCTCGCCCGGAGCGCCTTCACCGTCCAGTGCATAGCCAACGTCGGCACGCAGCTTGGAGCGGTCCAAGCAACGGGAGCCGTTAACGCCGCCCTCCTCGCAAACTGTAAAGAGTATCTGGATATCGCCATGCGGAGTGCCTTCCTCCAGCAGCAGACGGATACCCTCTAAAATACCCTCAACGCCGGATTTGTCATCACCGCCGAGAATAGTGGTGCCGTCGCTGTATAAAACGCCGTCCTTTTGGATAACGGTAGTGCCGCCGCAGGGCTCAACACCATCCATATGTGCAGAAAGCAGTACACGTACAGCACCTTCAACTCCTGCGCTGGCAGGCAAAAATGCCCACAGATTACCGCAGTTGCCGCCCAGCTTTTCACCGGCGTCATCCTCTTCCACCGTAAAGCCGAGAGCCTCCAATTTGCCTTTGAGCAGTTCGAATACCGGACGCTCCTGCAGGCTGTGACAAGGCAGAGCAACAATTTCCTTAAATTCTGCGAGCATACGCTCCTTATTTACTTGCGTCATATTTATCTTCCTTTCTATGATATAAATTAAGCTCAGCGTGCCTAAAGGGGTAGAAAATCCGCTAAACTTTTATTCCTTAAATTATTCCTGTATGTTCCAGCAAAATTTTGACACCGATAAAAATCAGCACCAAGCCGCCGGCCACATCAGCTCGCTTGCCGGCCATAGCGCCCAGCTTAAAGCCTGCCAGACCGCCAAAGGCTGCAATAGCAAAGGTCACCACGCCAATCAGTATGGAAGCGGCCCAGATATCTGTATTCAAAAAGGCCAGACTGATACCTACTGCCAAAGCGTCAATACTGGTGGCAATCGCCAGCACCGCCATCTCCTTCACGCTATAATCTTTTTTGACATGGCAGGCCTCATTTGCTTCCCGAATCATGTTGATTCCCAGATAAAGCAATAAGAAAAAGGCAAGCCAATGGTCATATTCCGTAATATAATCACGGAAGGACACAGCTCCGAAATAGCCTATCACCGGCATCAAAAACTGAAATGCTCCGAACCAGCTGCCGAAGCGCAATGCTCCGCGCAGTCTGTTATCCGGTGTCAGCACCATGCTGCCGCAAATGGAAACGGCAAAGGCATCCATTGCCAGGCCAACCGCAAGCAGCAACAGCTCTGCTAAACTCATATTTTCATTCCCTCACTCACTGTAAACAAATCTATTCTTTATTTTCCTTATGCAGCAGCTGCAGCAAGCGTTCATGATCCTTGCTTATCTTAATTACACGGAACACGCTAGTCATAAGCATCATTCCCAAGGCAATAGCACTGGCATCCATGCCGGTGGTTATAAGGATGTTCATACCCGTGTCGTAATCATTTTCTATAATCGCTGCCATACCGCGATACATGCCAAGTCCCGGCACAATCGGGATAATACCGGGAATAACAAAAATTGTTACCGGCTGCTTAAACATGCGCGCCGCCAGTTCGCTCAAAAGTGAAAGCGCAACCGTGGCAAAAAACATGGCATAAAAAGAATCATACGCTAAATCCTTGCGGATGTAGCAATAAACTACCCAGCCTACAGCACCGATAAAGCCGCTGATAGGCAGACTTTTACGCGGTGCCTGAAACAGAATACCGAAGGCAGCAGTAGCAATAAATGCAAAGCCAAAGGCTGTAAAATAATTTATGCCCACAGCTTCCACCCCCAGTGATACCATACAAGCAGGCTAAATGCCAAGCCAATCGCAATGGATGTAGCAAAAAGCATCGCCTCGGCGATACGCGAATTGCCGGAAATCAAATCGCCGGCCATATAATCGCGCAGTCCATTGGTAAAGGCTACACCCGGCAGGAACGGCATCAGCGCACCTACGATGATGTTGGTACGTGTACATTCGCCATCCATTTCACAGCAAAAAATAGCCAGCGCACCGATTGCCGCACCGGAAAGGGCATTCTCCCAAAAGGCGCTGGGGCGATAACCGCCCAACTGCTTTAAGAGCACCATGGATAATCCGCCGGTAATAAAGGCCGCGATAAAGTCATGGCTGTTGCCGCCCAGCATCGCCGCAAAGGCCGCCGAGCTGATTGCCGAAGCCATGCAGACACGCCATTTGCCATAGGGCGGAGCCTTATGACGCAGCTCCTCCAGATACGCCAGAGTTTCTTTGTAATTCAGCGGCCAGCGTTTCAGGTTGTAGGAAAAATCGTTCACCGCGCTGATAACGCTTAAATTGGTGCTGCGATAACGGATACGGCTGATAATCGTAGCACCCTCGCTTTCCTCATCGCCTAAAATAATAACCGTCGGCGTAACAAAAACATGAATATCATGATAGCCGTGCGTATGACAAAAGCGGGAAATAGTGTCCTCTACTCTGGAGGTTTCCGCACCGTTCTTCAAAAGCGCCTTGCCCATGCCAAGAGCAATATGCAGTGTCTGCTCACGGCTTAAAGGAGCAGCTTCCAATTCCATTACATCTCACCGCCTAACAGCTGCGCTACTGCCGCTCTAAAGCGGTTGGCACCGCCCATAGACGGATGTGGCACAGCCATACATTCAACGCCGTAGCGTGACAGCGTTGTCGCCGCCTTCTGACCGATAGCAACAATCTTCATCCCCGGACGCAGCTCCAGCAGCATCCGCGCGTACTCAATGCCTACATCAAGCTCGCTCGGTGAGGGCGTACGGTTAGTCAGCAGATTGCCTGCTTTATACGGATGAAACGGAAAAATATTCCAAAGAATAACATCAAAGGACGCAAGGCCATGACTGTTTAGCGCGTTCCAGACAACAGTATCCGTGGGCTCATTAAAGCCCTTCAGGCGTTGCGTATTATTCAGCATTGCACTGCTTTCATCACTCGTGCGGCGGTAATCCCATTCGCCCAGCACGCTTTTCGGCTCTACATCAGGATGATGTCCCAGCAGAATACGCTCCGAAGTAATAGCGATACCGCTGAAATGGCCTCCCTGATAGCCTAAGGCTTCGGCAATAAACAAATAATGTGCATCTGCGCGCAGCTCCAAATAACGGCGCAGATTGGCACTGCGGATAACGGGAGCCTGCGGACCTATATCACAGCTTGTATCAAAATCACGCCAAGGGTTAAAAACCTGCTCGCTGTGATAGCTTTGTAATTTATCAAGAAAAGTATCAATCTCCATAATTCCCTCCGAGATATATTATAACTCATACAGGCAGGCAGGAGCAACTACAAGAAAAAGGCAGTGCGCCTAGCTGCACGTAAAAAAAAGACCTGCAGCCTTACTTTCGTAAAGCCGCAGATCTTTAGTCTTTAATTTTTACTCAACATTAAGCGTTCTGCTTAGCCGCCAGCTTCTCCACCATAGCCTCAAGTCTTGCAATCTTTTCATTTTGCTCCGCCAAAGTCTCGTTCAGCGCAGCAATCTGCTCATTCTGAGCCACTACGGTCTTCACCAAAGCTGCCTTCGTGGTCGGCGTTTTGCTCGGACGGTCGAGCGCAAAGCTTACGCCTGCGTTCACCATGTTCTCGCCGTTGCCCATGTTGCCAGCGATGCTGAACATCACCTGCTCGCTCGGACGATAGAACGCGCCGATAGCCGCAGCACTTGCGCCGTGATAGCTGCCCACGCCTGCTGCGAAGGTGAGCTTGTTGTCAGAGTCGAACTCCATCGGATGCAAAGCTGCCAAAGCTGCCGCACCAGCGCCAACCTTGTTCACCTTCGTGTCCAGCTTGCTCACTGCGCCGCCAAGGGTGTCCACTCTGCCGCCCAGCTCGTCTACGCGACCGTTGACTTTTTCAATATCCTTCGCGTTTTGCTTCGTTTTGTCATTGACCTCTACTATAGCATCAGACAGCTTGTTAGAAGTCAAGCCAGCAGCAGTCAACTTACCAGTATCGCCAACCTTATCAAACACAGTACCACCGTTTACAAGGTCTTTATTGCCAGCTTCTATCTTGCCAGTACCAAGCTTTTCTGCCCATTGAGAGTCAGGGGCAGTTGTTATAATATTACCGCCATTTGTATTAGCCTTATCGTCTGTAGCAGAGCCGCCGCCCACTAAAGCAGAAGCATCAACCTTGATTGTCGGCCCATTAGCGCCTGCATTAGTTTTAAGAGTAACTTGACCGTTTCCGTCAGTACCCAAGGTAATGGTGTAATCACCAGCTTGTATAATTTGACCATAGGTCGCAGCGTCGGTATTTTTAGTGCCATCAGCAACATTGACGATTTTTCTTGTTAATAATCTACTTTCATATATATAATCACGAGTTGCAGGATCAAAACCCACAATTTCCTGATAAATACCACCCACAGAAATAGTATTTGCTTCATCAGCTGTGGAGTTAAAACCTAAAGCAACAGCACCATTAGCACTGGCTTTAGCACTAACTCCAAGTGCAATAGAATATTCACCAGTTGCTTCAGCGCCATGACCCATTGCTGTACCATCATTCTTTGCTACAGAACCTGCGCCAACGGCAGTCGAATAAATCCCTTCAGCGCTAGCAGAGTCACCAATTGCAACATTGCTATCACCTTTTGCTTTAGCCATAAAACCCAACACAACATTCCACCTTGGAGCTACAACTCCATCCATACCAGTTACAGATGAAGACTCACCACCAATAATATTAGAATAACCAACAACAGTCACATTTTCCGCAAACGCCTCCTGCGCCCCCACGAAGCTCATACCAAACACCGCCATAACAGCCAAAGCAATGCGCGCTTTTTTCGCTGCACTCATAAAAACAGTTTTTTTCATACGTACACTCCTCCTAGCCTTTAAGCTTGGCTACAATTTTAAACAAATCCTCGACGCTATAACCTTTATTTGAGGATTTATCAGCTGATTTTTCTATATCTACAAAAAAATCATTCATACTACAGGCCAATATTTCTCGCAGAATTATCAAATGGTCAATGGTAACTGCGCAGCGTCCCGACTCGATATTCGACATATTCGCTTGACTGATTTTCAGCTGTTCTGCCAGCTGCTTTTGCCGTAAGCCTTTAGCCAGACGCATCATTTTAATGCGATTACCAACCAGCCTCGCCTTTTCGCTAATCATCACATCCCCCATTCCACCAACACTCAGCCTCAACAGCACTCAAAGCTTAATTTTTAATAAAACATTGTAAATTTTGGGGCCTGCCGTCCTTAGTAGAAAATTATAGCATAAATGTACCCCCCTGCAAGACTTTGCAGGAGGGTTTTTAAATTTTTTCATGTACTTGATTCTATTTAACTATTTCTATCCTTTTCTACAAGCAACGGCAGCAACCCGCGGCAGTCTACTCTCTGACCTTCATGTCCTTTTGCAGCTCTTCCCAAAA
Organism: uncultured Phascolarctobacterium sp.; assembly: GCF_934190775.1. GTDB lineage: Bacteria > Bacillota > Negativicutes > Acidaminococcales > Acidaminococcaceae > Phascolarctobacterium_A. Next base: position 407 of record NZ_CAKPTG010000026.1, on the reverse strand, counting down.
GCTTTGCATATCCTCGTCAAGCGCCCGAACTATCCTGCTCAGCTGATAAACAGAAATATCAACCTCGCCCTTTTCCAGCGTGCGCAACGTCCTCTGGGGAATGTCCGCCCTTGCTGCCAAAGCATACTGCCTGATATGCTTATCCCGACGAGTCGATACAATGTACTCGCCGATAAGCTGTGCCATCAACGTTCTTTCTTCATCCATGCTAACGCCTCCTGCAAGCTTGCTGCATATAGCGTATTACAAAAATGAGCGTCCTCGTCCGGAGCGGCAGAATCCTGCCTTTATTTTAAAATTCCTAATTTTCTGTGCTATAATAACCCCATCAAGCTTGATGTAGTACAGTACAGAATTCTGTCATACGCGGCATTGCGACCGCCACGGAAAGGAACTGGAAAAAATAA
>NZ_CAKPTG010000025.1 GCF_934190775.1 uncultured Phascolarctobacterium sp. | reverse complement strand
TTGCCAATGCCAATGGTATAAGTGTTAACGGACTTGGGTTTATCAACACAGATAATGTGGTTCTCTCTACAGGCGCAGTAACGAATTGGGCAGACGGTAATTTAAAGTTTGGAAACAACAAGGGTGATATACTTATCGCCGGTGATGGCCTGAATGCGCGCAATCCTAAACAGTTGGAGATCTTTACGAACAACCTGCAGGTAGACAAGAGTGAAGTATATACCAATGAACTGCATATCAGTGCAGATGGATTACTGCAGAACACCGGTAAGATTGCTGCGACAGAAAATATGCAGATAAATGCTGGTACGCTTAAAAATAGCAGCTTGGGTTACATTGAAGCACAGAAAAATTTAACAGCTGCAGTAAGTGGTGATGTGGAGCAGGACAAGGCTACATTGAAAGCTGGCGAAGCTCTGAGTGTTTCTGCTGCAAAATTATCTAATACTAATAACAGCTTGCTTTCTGCCGGAAATGATGCGGATATCAATATTGCTGCGTCTATTAGTAATAATAAATCTATCATCTTAGCAGGCAATGATTTAGACGTGAAGGCAGCCGATTTCATCAATCAGGATACTGCTCTGGTTAACTATGGGCAAAATGGTACTCTTGCTGTTGCTAATAAATTTGCTGATGACGGTGCAACAATCAGTGCGGATGGCAGCAGCGCACTGACAAAAATAACTGCAACAGATTTCAGCAATACTAATAAAGGCGCGTTTATCAGCAAGGGCAGCCTGCAATTAGAAGCAAGCAATACGTTAAATAATAATTATGCCAATATTTATGTTTCCGGTGATGGTGAGATAAAAGCAGGCATGCTGCTGAACAGCAACCTAGCTAATTTACATACCGGCGGGGATGCGAAAATAACTGCTGACACAATGCGCAGCAGTAAAGCAAGTGTTGACGTACAAGGCAATCTGGAAGCAGATTTAGGCAATCTTACGAATCAGGACAGTGCATATTTTGGTATCGGTAAAAATGCTGTTATAAACACTTCAAACGATTTCACGAATAAAGACCTTGGTAATATTTTTGTCACCAAGGATCTGACAATCAACAGCATTGGTGATTTCCTGAACGAAGATGGTTTGGTTGCTGTCGGCGGCAGTGGCACGATTTCTGCCAACAATATTACTAATCAGAACAAAGCAGGCGTAAAGCAAGGCTCTTTAATCAATGCTGCAGGTGATTTGTCTTTAAATGCACAGGATACAGTTATGAACCGTTCCTCTGATATCGAAAGTGAAGGGAACATCAGTATCAGGGCGAAGAATCTTGTCAACAAGAAGGAGATTTTTGAAACAAGCTTTAAAGAAAGCCATGAGGATATTTCCTACAAGATACCGCATTTGAACGCACCTAATTATTATGATGCAGTGCGCAAGTTTGACAGGCAGATTTTGACTGCGCAGATTGATAAAGAGACTGCAGATGCGAATATCATTGCCAGCGGTAACATCAACATTGATCTGGACAAAGACCTGACCAACCATTACAGCAAAATAAAGGCAGGAAAAAATTTAACTGTCAATGCTGGCGGTACGGTGGAGAATGTAGGCTATCAGGGGACTGTCCACTATTATGACCGTGGTAATGATTACCATTATTGGAAGTATAAAAAGCATAGAAGAATGCATATCAGATGTCGTTGGGTTTATGGTACTACGGTGATTCCTTACTATGACCATACGATGCGTGATGAGGATGGCAATGACAGCGAGCGCTTAAGCCTTTTGAGCGGTGTTAGTGGTGTAAAAATTTATGCTGTTGATATTGTAAACAGAACACATCAGGCAAAGGGAAAAGTAGGTGATTTGCCTGAAAGTGATGATTATTTCAAGACGGATGCAGAAAATCATCTTACGGATGAAAAGCTTTATAAGGAAAAACAGGATGTATCTACTAGCGTAGAAGGAAAGGCTGATGATAAGGCAGCAGCAGGCAAGGATAACCAAACAGGCGATAAAATGCCGGATATTTCCAGTCTGCATATCAACAGCAAAATCTTTAAGCTGACGGATGATGCAATGGCGAAGTATCTTATTGAGACAAACAAGAAATTTGCTGATTATCACGAGTTCCTTTCCAGTGACTACCTTTTGGAGCGTGTAAAGGCAGATCCGGAAAAGGTTGGCAAACGACTTGGCGATGGTTATTTTGAACAGCAATTTGTTTTGCAGCAGATAGGTACGCTGACGGGCAAGAAATATCTTGGCGATTACGGCAGCGATATGGAGCAGTTTGCTGCACTGATGAACGCAGGCGCAGTAGTTGCGGAAGCAATGGATTTGAAGGTTGGCGTAGCCCTGACAGCAGAGCAGATGGCAAGCCTGACCACAGATATTGTCTGGCTGGTGGAAGAAGTAGTCAACGGCGAAAAGGTTCTTGTACCGGAGGTATTCCTGTCACAGGTGCGCAGCGAAGACTTGCGTCCTGATGGTGCGCTCATCGTAGGCGGTGAGGTAGAGCTGTACTCCAAGCAGGATATCAAGAACATGGGTAACATCAGGAGCGATGGTACTGTAGCTTTGCGCGCAGAAAATGTGAGCAACAAAGGCGATATCGCAGGCGAAAACCTGAAGATAAAAGCAGAAAAGAATATTACTAACAGCGGTACAATGCGTGCAAAAGTGGATGCTATGTTACAAGCGGAGAACATTACCAACGAAGCAACTGTTAGCGAAAAACAATATAAGGAGCTGAACCAGAAAAAGATTGAGGCAACTGGTTCTATTAGTGCTGGGCAGAATCTGACGCTGGATGCAGGCAACAGCATCACTAACAAAGGAGCAAATCTGACTGCAGGCAAAAATGTAACTTTGAGCGCCAACGATGTTGATATTGTTACTGTTGCGAATGAAAAGCATGTTGCCGTAGCTTATGACAGTTCTTCAGCAGAAATCCATGACGTGCAGCACCAGCAAAGTGCGCTGAGTGGCGAGAACATCCGCCTGAATGCTAAAAAGGACATCAGCATTGCGGGTGGTATTGTGAGTGCAAAAAATGATGTGGAGTTGAATGCTAAAGGCGATGTGAACATGACTGCTGTCAAAGATTTGTACAGCGAGGAAAGCGAAGTGGGCAACCGTGGCGGCAGCTATTACAACCATAACAAGCAGGTGGATGAAGCTGTAAAAGGCACGACTATTGCGGCGAAGAACGATATCAGTATTGCAAGTGGCAAAGATATAAATATAAAAGGCAGCAACGTAGCCAGTGAAGCAGGAAAAGCCGACCTGGTTGCCGAAAATAATATAAATATCACTAATGCAACAGAATACCATGAGCGCCTGCATGAAGAGCACAACAAGGTCAGTGGATTGCTTTCATCTAAAACAACGGATATTTATGATTACAGTAAGCAGAATACTGTTGTCGGCAGCAATGTTTCTGCCGGAGAAATTGCGATTAGCAGCAAAAAAGATACGAACATCACAGGCAGCAACGTAGTTGCAGATAATGACGTAAGCGTAAAAACCGGCGGCAATCTGAATATCGGCAGTGCGGAGCAGACAAGCGAAAGCGAATATATTAAATCTGTAAAGAAGAGCGGTGTGTTTACTGGCGGTGGCTTGGGCTTTACCATTGGCAAGGAAAAGCAGAAGGACCAGTACGCCAACCAGAACACTGAGCAGGTGGGAAGCACAGTTGGCAGTGTTAAAGGCAATGTGAACCTGGATGCTGATAAGGCTGCGAACGTTAAAGGCAGCAGTGTTGTTGCAGGCAAGAATATCAATATCACCGGCGAGAATGTCAGCATTGAAAACAGTGACAGCATTTATAATGCGCAGGAGAAGCATGAGTTTAAAAGAACAGGACTGAGTGTTTCTGTGGGCGGAGGTTATGTAGATGTTGTAAATAACGCAGCGAACAGCGTAAAACATGTAACAGATGTAGAAGATAAACGCCTTGGTGCTTTAGTTGCTGTAAAAGGATACAAGGATGCTGATAAAGCGATCAAAAATATTAAAAACAATGGCGGTGGTAAGGTAAACGAAAACTTGTCTATTAATGTCAGCCTTGGCACAACGAAGAGCAAGAGTGAAAGCAAGAGCACAACAACAGTAGCTAACGCCAGCGAAGTAAAGGCTGGTGGAGATGTTAATGTTACTTCTACGAAGAAAGATATTGATATCACTGGCAGCAACGTTGAAGGCAAGGAAGTTACCTTAAACGCTAAAGAAAACCTTAATATAACTGCGTCTAAAAATACGAATAATACGGAGCAAAGCAGCAAATCCAGCAGTGCGAGCGTTGGCGCAAGCCTGGAACTTGGCAAAGGACCAAGCTACAGCATTTCTGGCAGTATGTCAAAGGGAGAAGTGTCTGCAAATGGCACAACTTATAACGAAAGCAATGTGACCGCCAACAAAGATTTGAGTTTTACCAGCGGTAAAGATACGAATATTAAAGGTGGCAATCTGAGCGGTGAAAAGGTTACCGGTAACGTAGGTGGAAGCCTTAATATCGAAAGCAAGCAGGAACGCAACAGCTATAAGGAAAACAATAAATCCGTTGGTGTAAGCGTTGGACTTGGCAGTAATAAAGCCATTAGCGGCAGCGCAAGCGTAGGCAAAATTGACAGCAAATATGAAAGTGTAACAGACCAGAGCGGTATCTACGCAGGCGAAGATGGCTTTGATATCCGTGTAGAAGATAACACTGACTTGAAGGGTGGTATTATTTCAAGTACTGCTGATGCTGACAAGAATAAGCTTTCGACAGGTACGTTGACGTTTGAAGATATTCAGAACAAAGCGGATTATAAAGCAGGTGGAGCTGGCATCAAAGTAAACAAAAACAATGATGCAGAATACAATGAAAAAGGTATAACACCTGATATTGGTATGCCTGCAAGCGGAGAAGCTGAAAGCACAACGAAAGCTACTATCAGTAAAGGCACTATTGAGATTCGCGATAAGGAAAACCAGAAGCAGGATATCAATAAGCTGAATCGTGATAATGCAAACAGCCTTAATAAGCTTGGCGAGATTTTTGATAAGACAAAAATTGAAGAACGCCAGGAATTAGCAAATTTGTTTGGTGAATTGGCGTATAATGAGATTCACTATATGGATGGCAGCAACGAACAGAAAGCACTCTATCATGCAGTTGTTGGCGGGATTATGAGTAAGCTTACTGGGGGAGATTTTCTTGCTGGTGCAACCGCTGCTGGAATAAATAAGCTAGTTATTGAAGAAATAGATAAGGTTGCAGGCGGTGATCCTGCAATAATGCAGTGGCTTAGTGTTGGGGTAGGTGGTTTAACAAATGATTTGATAGATTTTAATTGCTGGATTGGCTCAGTTATTGCAGGTTTAGCTACAAAACATAATGAACTATCAGAAAATCCTAGCAAAATATCTGTCGTTGTATATCCAGGCTTGATCGGCCATGTATCATTGGTAGTTGATAATGAAGAAATAAATTATGGTAGATATGTAGATAATGGATCTTCTATGGTTATCCAAAGTCCTACCGGGGAAGCTGGTGTTGTAATTTATAAAGATTTCGAAAGTAAAAAAAGACTTAATGCTGGAACTAAAGAATTAGTCTTAGAGTTAACTTCAGAAGAGGCTGCCAAAGTTGTAAAAGTGTTCAAAGAAATAATTAACAATAACGCATATTATTGGGCAGAAAAAACTGCAAATAATGCACACTTAGATGGTGCATATAGATTTAATAGTGATTCACCATATAAAAATTACATTTTATGGAAAAGAAATTGTACTACTTTTACAATGGATGTATTAAAGAGTGCTTTGGGGGAAAATGATTCCAGAATAAATATTATTGTAAATGATTGGATTCCCGCATTGGTTGCTTCAGATGTGGATTATATAAATAAAAACAGGTAGAGGTGGTAATAATGAAAAAAAAATTAGAAATTATTATTGCTTCTATAGTTTTAATATATCTTTTGTTACCTTTCAAAATATCTGAAGACAGAGTTATTTATGTAGATAAAGGATACATATGGAGTGGTAATATAGAAACTAATAAAATAAAAATCATGTTATCTAAAACCTTTATAACAAATATTGCTTTTATATGTGCAAATGTAGTTGATAGAGAAAAATTATATCAGTTAAAAGAAGGTGATAGTGTATATTTCTTAACTTATGATAGACATAATAATCTTTTGTATGCTATTGTTGAAAACAAAATTGATGGAACTTATAGCATTAAAGAATTTTATGATCATAAGGATAGAATAATTAAAAATTTAAATGGCTTAAATAAAAGATATTTTGGCATATATTATTGTAATGACAAATTATATTATTGGGTGGATGATAGAAATACAGAGAAAAAATTTTTAGAAATATTTAACTTAAATAATGGCCGTGTGGAAAGAAGAATACAAGTTGCGGGTATTGGTGAAAATATCATTGCCTTAGGTAACAGGATAGTGTTTAGTACAACGAAAGAGAAAAAGAGTGATATATACTCGTTTATAGAAAATGATACTATTGGTTTATTTATTAAAGGAATGGATACACCTATGAAATTTTCAAATACTGAAATACTTTGTCTTGATACCACCAATTACAATGATATATATTTGTATGATTTAAAAAGTGCTCAAAGAGCTGTTTGGGGTAAGAATGACGGACGTGCGTGGTATAGAAATGCATTTATATTATCCAATAAGCAGTATTACATTACTGAAAAAAACATACATACTTATGACATCCGCGAATGGTATACAATAAATGATCTTGATGGAGGTATGCAAATATTATCTATAGATGGGCCTATAATATCGTCGTTACAGTAATAGAATTATGGATATTCTAAATGTAACAAAGCTATTAGTGTCGGCGAAGAAAAAAGTTTTGTAGGAGCATCGAACTCTGAAAGCCTTGAGGATATTTCCTACAAGATACCGCATTTGAACGCACCTAATTATTATGATGCAGTGCGCAAGTTTGACAGGCAGATTTTGACTGCGCAGATTGATAAAGAGACTGCAGATGCGAATATCATTGCCAGCGGTAACATCAACATTGATCTGGACAAAGACCTGACCAACCATTACAGCAAAATAAAAGCAGGCAAAAAAATTAACTGTCTGTGCCGCTCTTTCACAAAGAATTCATTTGTCAAAAGCATAATTTTGGTTTACACTATAGCTAGAATTCCTGTCTAATATAGTAAATATTGATAATTATAAAGTGAGGCAGACTGATGGCAACATATATTATTGCGGGTTTGTTAGCGGTACTGGTGATTTTGGCAGTGCGCAGTTATTTCGGTAAAAAGTATCGCGGCGGGTGCAACGGCTGTTCCTGCTGTCCGCATGCTAAAAACTGCAACTCGATAAAAAAATAAAATATTGACAAAATCCCCTGTTGGTTATATGCTAATACTAGAGTTTTGTAAAATATAATGTATGCTAAACAAAATTCCAGGGTAAGTTTGATGCCGCAGCAACGATGCTTTGCCTGCGGCTTATTTTATGGACGATAAGCTTAGGAGGATGCCATTGTGCATATTCAACGTGGTGCGTGGGCAGAAATAAATTTAGATGCAATTGCACATAACGTGCAGATGGCTAAGGCCAATCTGAAGCCGACAACCAAATTATGTGCTGTCGTCAAGGCAGATGCCTATGGTCATGGCGCTGTGCGCGTAGCGCAGGAAGCAGCGCGTAACGGTGCAGACTTTTTTGCGGTAGCTCTCCTGCAGGAGGGCGTGAAGCTGCGCGAGGCCGGCATTGAAACGCCGATTCTGGTGCTTGGTGCAATGCTGCCGGAGGTTGCGGAAATCTGTGTGCGCTATGATATCAGCCATGCAGTATTTGATGAAGAACGCTTATATGCTTTGAATGCAGCGGCTTTGAAGCTGCATACGAAAGCCAAAATACATATTAAGATTGATACAGGTATGCACCGTATCGGTGTGCATGTGCGTGATGCCGGCAGGTTTGCCAAGCTGGCAGCGTCCTTGCCTGGTATCTATATTGAGGGCGTGTTCAGTCACTTTGCGACTGCTGACGCCGATGATAAGCAGTATGCTGCCTATCAGTTTGAACGCTTTCAGGAGGCGGTGCGTCTGATTGAAGCGGAGGGAGTACATATCCCTATCCGTCATATCGCCAACAGTGCTGCGCTGACGGAGCTGCAGGAATATCAGCTGGATATGGTGCGTCAGGGAATCACCCTGTATGGCCTGCACCCGGCGCATATGATTGACTGCTACAAGGATTTTGAGCCTGTTATGACTGTGAAGACGCAGGTTGCTTTTGTGAAAACATTGCCACCCGGTGAAACCATCGGCTATGGCAGAACCTATACATTGACGAGACCGAGTGTTATTGCTACTGTGCCTATCGGTTATGCCGACGGCGTGAGCCGCCGCTTGTCTAACCGCGGGTATATGCTGGTCAACGGCAAAAAGGCGCCGATTATCGGACGAGTATGCATGGACCAGACGATGCTGGACGTAACGGATATTCCGGACGTTAAGCTGGGTAGCGAGGTCATCGTGTTTGGCGGCCGTGAGCTGCCAATGGAGCTGGTTGCGGAATGGGCAAATACTATCTGCTATGAAATTGTCTGCGACGTGAGCCCGCGTGTGCCGCGCGAGTATGTACGCGGCAACTAAAAAGAAGCATTGGCGTGAGCCGCTGCTTCTTAACTAAATACGCTTTCCCTTATTTTATGGCTGCTGGACGCATTTGCGAAAGGCAGTCCTTTTTTTGTGGGCGGAGGAGCTGCTTCAACTTAAAAAGGCTACTGCGTAAGCAATTTTACGCAATAGCCTTTTTTTTACATGGTTATTTTTCAGCAAAAGGTATCTTTATAGCGCTGTTGGCACTGCTTGATGATTTCCTTTGCCTTGTCTACATCATGTGCCTCTTCAAGAGCGGTGCTTTTGCCCTCGAGCGATTTATACACGCTGAAGAAGTGAATCATTTCATCGCTGATATGCTGCGGTAGCTCGCTGATGGATTTGTAGGAATTATACATCGGGTCACCGAAGGGAATCGCAATGATTTTTTCGTCCATATCACCGCTGTCCTCCATGATGATAACGCCGATGGGGTAGCAGCGCATCAAGGTCATCGGTACAACGTTTTCGGAGCATAAAACCAATACATCCAACGGGTCGTTATCTGCTGCGTAGGTACGGGGAATAAAGCCGTAGTTGGCAGGATAGTGAGTTGCGGTGTACAGGATGCGGTCCATTTTGAGCAGACCTGTTTCCTTGTCCAGCTCGTACTTAACCTTGCAGCCTTTGGGAATCTCGATAACCGCAATAAAGTCATCAGGAGAGATACGTTTGGGATCAATGTCATGCCAGATATTCATAGTCATTTCGTTTTTGCCTCCTCTTGTGCTTTGGGACAGAAATAAATATGTTGCTCACAAATTCCTCTCTTAATCATAGATGTTATGGAGGCCTATGTCAACTTTTGCAGGGCGATTTTGCATAACTTTTACCAAATGTTATTACAGCCTCATATATGCGCTCATTACGCACGCTCCGCGTGCTCCATTCGCCAGAAACTCGGCGTGCTGCGCAGCATCGAAGCCGATGCCGCCGATGGCGTAAACCGGCAAGCTTACAGCGTTGCAGACAGCCTGCAGAAAGCCAAGACCGCGCGGTGCAAGGCCTGCCTTGCACTGCGTAGTGTAGATGTGTCCGGCGATGAGTACAGTGGCACCAAGCGCTTGTGCTTCGATTGCCTCTTCAACGCTGTGAACTGATGTGGAAAGCCAGGTGAAATGCGTCCGCTCGCACGCCGGCAGTTGGCGCAGAAGTGCTAGCGGCAGATGCAATTTTTTTATGCCAAGTTCGCGTGCAAGCTGACAATCGCTGTGCAAAATGAGCGGTATGCCTGCAGCTTCGCAGCTTTGCTGTGCTTGCAGCGCCAGCTTGCGATAGGCTGCTTTGTCTAAAGCCTTCGCACGCAGGATAACAGCCTGCGGACGCAGCTCCGTCAGCTTTGTCAGGCGCTTTATTTGCTCAGCCAGCGGGCGAGGGCAGGTGGCACTGTCTGTAACGGCAATCAGCGGCAGCTCAGACATAAACGTACTCCGACATTACAGGCTGCAGGCCGATTTTCAGCAATGCATCATAGATTTCCTGCAGGCTTCTGCTGTCATCAATCTCAAACTGCTCGTCACCCAGCTCCTTCTTTTTGCTGTGCGCACCGATGCCTGTATTAACGCCGGCGGAAATTTTGTTGGCAGCAATCAGCATCAGGTTATCACGCACGCGTGCGCATTCACGGCTGGAAACGGTAATCGAGGCGAAGGGCATGAACAGGCGGTAGGCGCAGACAACCTGCAGCAGCTGGCGCTCGTGCACGTCCATCGGCTTAATCTTATCATTGTTGATGATGGGTCGCAGGCGGGGGCAGGAGAAGGCAATTTCCGCATGCGGATATTTCTTTTGCAGCAGGTAGGCGTGCAGGCCGGTAGCAAGGGCATCGCGACGGAAGTCGTCTAGGCCGAGCAGGGCAGCGAAGCCGACACCGCGCATTTTGCCGCGCAGTGCGCGCTCCTGCGCGTAAAAGCGGTAGGGGAAGACACGCTTGTGACCTGCCAAATGCAGTTGGGCGTATTTATCCTTGTTATATGTTTCCTGGAAAACAGTTACGTAATCCACGCCGCATTCATGCAGATAAGCGTATTCATCGCTATTGAGCGGATAGATTTCTACGCCTACAACCTTGAAGTATTGGCGTGCCTGCTTGCAGGCTTCACCGATGTAATGAACGTCACTCATCTTGCGGCTTTCGCCAGTAAGAATAAGAATTTCCTGTTGGCCGGTGGCAGCAATTGCCTGCATTTCGGCAGCAATCTGCTCGCTGCTCAGGCAGGCACGCTGAATTTTATTGTGACTGTTGAAGCCGCAGTAGATGCAGTAATTTTCGCAGTAGTTGGCTATATACAGCGGTGTGAAAAAGGTGACGTTATTGCCAAAGTAACGCTGGCGCTCGACCTGTGCGGCGCGGGCAATTTCTTCCAGAAGCGGCAGAGCGGCAGGCGAAAGCAGAGCAGCGAAGTCCTCGGGCGTGCGCTCGCTGTGAGCGAGTGCCGCACGCACGTCTGCTTCGGTGTATTTGTTGTAATCGTAAGCGGCACGGGCAGTCTGCACCTTGTCGAAAATATCGGAGTCGATAATTTCCATGCCTTCCTGATACTGCATCGAATCGGTCAGTTGCTTTTCGCTGAAGGCTGCTGCTTGCTCGTCATAAATGCTGTTGTTGAAAAATTTATCTTCGTTCTTCATGCTGCCACCTCAATCATGCAAAAAGCCTGTCAGCGGGGAGCTGGCGCTGGCAGTGTCGCGGACACTGCCGCAGCCTGCGAGATAAGCCTTGCGGCCGGCGTTGATGGCGTCGCGGAAGGCACTTGACATAAGCGGCAGGTTGCCGGCGCTGGCAATCGCGGTGTTCGCCATGATTGCCGCTGCGCCCATTTCCATAGCTTCGCAGGCCTGTGAAGGCTTGCCGATGCCTGCGTCGACAATAATCGGCAGGTCGATTTCGTTAATCAGAATTTGTATAAAGTCCTTGGTGCAAAGACCCTTGTTGCTGCCAATCGGTGCGCCCAGCGGCATGATGCAGGCTGCACCGGCGTCACGCATGTCGCGGGCACTTTGCAGGTCAGGATACATATAGGGCATAACGATGAAGCCTTCTTTGGCAAGTATTTCTGTTGCCTTGAGGGTTTCATGGTTGTCGGGCAGCAGATACTTGCTGTCTTTGATTACTTCGATTTTTACAAAGTCGGTGTGGCAAAGCTCGCGCGCGAGGCGGGCAATGCGCACTGCTTCTTCGGCATTACGCGCACCGCTGGTGTTGGGCAGCAAGGTAACGTTTTCCGGCACATAATCAAGAATGTTGGCAAGAGCACCGCTGTTGGCGCGGCGCAGAGCGAGTGTAAGAATTTCTGCGCCGGCCTGCTCTACGGCTGCCTTAATTAAATCCAGAGAATATTTGCCGCTGCCTAAAATAAAACGGGAATGAAATTCGTGTCCGCCTAAGGTCCATGTATCGTTTGTCATGTTAATTTTCCTCCAAGTCTAAAATAATGCGTGCGGCAAGCAGTGCCTGCTGCATGGCGCAGAGTGCAACGCGTGCACCGCAGAGCGGTAAATCGTGAAAATCGCTGCTGCCATCGCCGCAAAGATAAAGATTTTTTGTGATTTTTTTACTGGTGATTTCTTCAGCTTTGCCGAAGCCTGCAATGCCGCTGCCGGCGATAACCTTTTTGTTGCTCCAGGTGCTCAAAACAGTGCTTACGAGCATAGCCTTGCTGGCAGCGTCATCAAGCGCTTCGCAGATAATATCGCAGGCACCTAAAAGTGCGGGGACATTTTTCTGATTTACCTTGACTACCTGTGAATGCAAAGCTGCGTAGGGGTTTATCTGGCGCAGATGCTTCACAAGGGCGTCAGCCTTGTATTGTCCTATATCGTCAAGAAAATAATATTGGCGGTTGAGATTGGAAAGCTCTACCTTGTCGAAATCATAAAGATAAAGATTGCTTACACCAAGACGTGTTAAGGCGACAGCGATATTGCTGCCAAGTCCGCCGAGGCCGACGACAGCAACGCGCGCGTTATGCAGAGTGTCAAGCTGTGCCTGTGTCAGTCCTTTGCCAAGTGCGGCATTGATTTCCTCCTTGCTAATCATTCAGCCACCTCCTACGAAGCTGACGATTTCCAATTTATCAGCGTCGGTAATAGTTGTACTGCCAAAGTCTGCCTGCTTGACGATAGTGCTGTTAAGCTCGACGGCAACAAACGCAGCGCGATAGCCGAGCTGCGCAAGCAGCTCGCTGAGAGCGGTAGGGCAGGCTAAGGCCTTTTCTTCTCCGTTGATAAGCATGATTTTCTCCTTTCGGGTAATAAAAAAGCTCATGAAAAAGCTACACCCGTGGTGGTGTACCCCTTCATGAGCTAAATTTCAGACTCACTCTAAGCTTTGTTTATGAAGTTGTTAGCATAAGTATAATGTTTTTCTCGGTAAGTGTCAAGGAAATAACCTATATATGCTGTCAGAGAAATATTTGCCTGTAGCACGAAATAGGCATATAATGGAAGCAGTAAAAAAAGGAGGGGGCTTTGCTTATGAAAATAACAAACAGCAAAACAGACATCTGCGCCAACCGCTTCGGTGGCAATGGTGACGTAATTATTGAACATTATCTTGACGAAAGCATGCTTAATGACAGCGTAGTAATGTACGCTAAGGTAACTCTTAAACCGGGCTGCAGCCTTGGCTATCATATCCATGACGGCAACAGCGAAACTATCGTGGTGCTGCAGGGAACTGCCGATTACAACGATAACGGCAAGGCTATGACGCTGCATGCGGGCGATAAGGTGCACTGTCCCAGCGGCGAAGGTCATGCTATCGGCAATCCGGCAGATGCTGCCGAGGATTTGCTGTTGCAGGCTCTGGTCATCAAAAAATAATTATAGCTTTTATGTATAAACTAAAAGGACTGACGCCTTGGCTGTGCGTCAGTCCTGAATTTTTTATTTACCTTTGAAAAGACTTCCTAAAATGCCGCGTACCAGCTTGCTGCCGATTTGGTTACCGACTGTGCGGGTAGCGGAATTGACGGCGCTGTCAAATACCTTGTCCAACACGCTCTTGGTTTGGCGGCCGCTGCTTCTTTGCGTAGCACGCTCTGCTGCAATGCGCTCACGTTCCGCAGCTTTGGCAGCACGCTCCGCTTCCTTGGCCTGCTTGGCTTCTTCTTTTTCTCTCAGCGCTGCTTCCTTCGCTTCAGCCTCAGCCTTCGCTGCCGCTTCGGCTTCCGCCTGTGCTTCTTGCGCCTTTTGTGTCAGCAGCTCGTAGGCAGATTCACGGTCAACTGCTTCAGCATATTTGCTGTAGAGCGGGCAGTCCTTAATCAGCTGCTGGCGTTTGGCATCATCACACACGCCAAGATAGCTGCGCGGCGGCATTACATAGGCACGCTGTACGATAGAAGGGATGCCTTCGGGATCCAGCATGGAAACAAGCACCTCGCCTGTACCAAGCTCACCTAAGGCAGCTTCGGCATCTAATGCCGGGTTTTCGCGGAAGGATTGCGCGGTAGCTTTAAGGCTCTTGCGTTCCTTGGGAGTGTAGGCGCGCAGTGCATGCTGCAGCTTGTTGCCCAACTGTGCCAGTACGCTTTCGGGTACGTCCGTCGGCTGTTGGGTGATAAAGTAAATACCGATGCCCTTGGAACGGATGAGGCGGACAATCTGCTCAATCTTATCCAAAAGGGATTGCGGTGCATCCTTAAAAATCAGATGAGCTTCGTCGAAGAAGAAGACCATCTTAGGTTTATCCAAATCGCCTGCTTCCGGCATCATTTCGTAGAGCTCGGAAAGCATCCACAGCAAGAAGGTGGAGTAGAGCAGAGGGCGTTGAAAAAGTTCGGTAGCGTGCAGCAGATTGATAACACCGCGGCCGTCTTCTGCCGTAGCAAACCAGTCCTTGATATCAAGTGCCGGTTCGCCGAAGAAAATGTCAGCGCCCTGGTCCTCCAGACGCAGCAAAGCTCTTTGGATAGCACCGATGCTGGCGGGAGTGATGTTGCCGTAGCTTGTTTTGAACTGGGCAGCATTATCACCGACGTATTGTACCATGCTGCGCAAATCCTTGAAATCCAACAGCAGCAGGCCTTGGTCATCTGCTACGCGGAAAACAATATTCATTACACCGCTTTGGGTTTCGTTCAGCTCCAGCAGACGGCTGAGCAGATCAGGTCCCATTTCCGAAACGGTTGCGCGCACGGGAATGCCTCCTTTGCCGTAAACGTCCCAGAAGCGTACCGGATAACCGGCAAATTTCCATTCTGTTTCCAGGCCAAGCTTATTTCTCAAACGCTTGCGGAAGCCTTCGCTGTCCTCGCCTGGCAGGCACATACCGGAAACGTCGCCCTTGATATCAGCCAGAAAAACAGGTACGCCCATTTCACTGAAGCTTTCTGCCAGTACCTTGAGCGTAACAGTTTTGCCTGTACCGGTAGCACCGGCAATCAGGCCGTGACGATTTGCCATTTTGGGATACATATAGATACCGCCCTTGTCGTTTTGACAAAGCCAGATTTTGTGCAGTTTAGGGATATACATATTGCAGTCCTCCTTGCGGTATTATGATTTAGTACGAACGCTTGCCCCACAGCGGATGAGCGCAGGGGCGCAGTGCAAGACGATGAACCTGCTGAGCCGCTTCTTCAAGAGGCAGGTCCTCGCGGCTACCGCCGCGTTCCAGCACGCAAAGAGGCGCTTCGCTGCCAACCTCGCCGCCGGGCAGGTAAATATATTCTTCGTTATCATTATCGCCGAAAATAATTCCGGCGAGCAGTTTTTCTTGGGTAACTTTAGACATTTTCTAACCTCAGAACATTCGCTTCTTCCATAGCAGGAAGGCAGTGCCCAGGGCAATACACGCCGCCAGGCTGATGACGATAAGGAAGCCAAGGGGATTTTCAGCAAAGGGGACAGGTACGTTCATGCCCCACAAACCGCTGATGAGTGTAGGAATCGCCAAAATAATGGTGACGGATGCCAAAAATTTCATGACCAGGTTCAGGTTGTTGCTGATGATGCTGGCGAAAACTTCCATCATGCTATTAAGAATGTGGCTGTACATTTCAACCATTTCTACAGCCTGCTTATATTCGATGATGACATCGTCCAGCAAATCCTCGTCTTCCTCGTATACCTTTATCAGATGCTGAGACTGCGTTGCATTACGCAGACGCAGCAGTCTTTCGAGTACAATGGAATTACTGCGCAGAGAGGTGGAAAAGTAGGTTAAGGATTTCTGCAGATCAAGCAGATTGAAGAGCTCGCTGTTTTCCATGGACTGGCGCAGATGAATTTCCAGTTCATCCGTACGGCGGATGATGATACGGATATATTTCAGATAGAGAGTAGCAGATTTATAAAGAATCTGGAACAGAAAGCGCGTTTTTTTGAAGGTGCTGAACAATTTGCTGTTGTGCGTGCCGAAATCTGCAGTTACAGCGTTAGGCTCCAAGCAGATAGTGGCAATGCCTTCTTCAGTTACTACAATACCCAAAGGCAAGGTGTCATAATCCTTGTTACTGCGCAAAAAAGGAATGTCGACCAAAATCAGAATCTGGTCATCCTCTACTTCAATACGGGATTTTTCTTCCTCGTCCAGTGCGGCGCTTAAAAAATCCATCTGGATTTTTGTCGCTGCCGCTATTTCCTGCAGCTCTTCTACAGAAGGAGCCACTATGTCAAGCCAGTAGCCCTTTTCCAGATGTTCCAGCTCCAGCTCGTCCAATCCTTGGTCGGTACTTTTTAAAATTTTGTACATAGTAGGGTTCCTCCTTTCCTCTTTCCTGTCAGGCGTGCGATAAAGCACCGTCTGCGTCACAACGGCTCCTAGACGTACGAGAAGTACGCCGTCGTCGCCATTGCCTAGCATCCGGCACTTTCTCCCACGCCTATTTATTTTAACAATGTGCGATAAAGCACCGTCTGCGTCACAACGGCTCCTAGACGTACAAGGAGTACGCCGTCGTCGCCATTGCCTAGCATCTGGCACTTTCTCCCACGCCTGCTTAATTAACTTTGTGATAAAGCACCAATTTTTATAAATTACAGATGCTCGGCGATGGCTTTGGCCAATTGGTCAGCGCAGCTGGTGCCACGACCGCGGCAGTCATTGCCATTAAGTAAATCGGCAACTGCTTTAGCGTCCTGGCCTTCTACAAGCTTGCCGATAGCAGCCAGGTTGCCGGGGCAGCCGCCGTCAAAGCTTACATTGTGCAGCTTGCCATCAACTATATCAAAATGAATCTCGCGGGAGCAGACGCCGCTGGTTTTATAAGTAAACATATTTCATTCCTCCATTGTGTTACAACATACATTAAGCAATTCGACAAAAATATATAAAATCCTTTTTCTTGCACTTGGCCAGGCGAAATTTTACCTAAATTTTATTTCGTAAATTTTTCCGATGCAGAAAAGTTTTGGCGGGAGCTTTAATTTACTAAAAAAAGTTGGTATAATATAAGACAAATTATTGTACGTTGTAGGATGGTAGCATGGTTTATATTCTTACGGCACAAGTATTATGCTTTTGTAGCATGGAAGAAAGGTAGTGTAGTTTTTATGTCTATTCAGTTGGTAATTGTCGTAGTGTACATCGCGTTGCTTTTTGGCATCAGCTTGTGGGTTAAGCACAAGGCTGATTCGGGTTCGACAGCATTTTTGCTGGCCGGCCGTAAGCTGAACACGATTCTGGTAGCGGTCAACGTTACCGGTCTGGCAGTTGGTGCTGCTTCTACAGTCGGCGTAGCGCAGCGTGCCTTCAGCGTTGGTCTGGCAGCAGGCTGGTATAACGGCGCGTGGTCTATCGGTGCTATTGTTATGGGCCTTTTGGCAGCAGGCAAGTTGCGTTCTATGAAGGTTTCCACTATCCCGGAATTCTTTGAGTTCTATTATGATACTAAAGGCCGTGCCATCGCTGCAATCGGTCTGGTTATCATTATGTGCGTTATTACTGCTTTGCAGTACATGGCAGGCGGTGCGATTTTGTCCTCACTGCTGCCGGAGATTTTCTCCTTCCATGGCGGTATGATTATGAGTGCCGTGGTATTTATCGGTATTACGCTGATTGGTGGTCTTTGGTCCAGCGGTCTGGCAAATATTGTCAGCGTTACCTTGATTTATATCGGTATTATCTACTCTGCAATCCAATCTGTATCCAACGTAGGCGGTTGGGATGCAGTTCTTAGCAAGCTGCCTAACCCCGAGGTTATGGGCAGTCCGGTAGCAGGCCTGGCTTTTGCTACTATTCTTGGCTGGATTATCGTTATGATTACCCAGACTATTACTGCGCAGGGCCCTGTACAGATTGCCTGCGGTGCGAAAAATGCCAAGGCTGCCCGCAACGGTTATGTTCTGGCCGGCCTGATGATTTTCCCTGTAGGCTTTATCTGCGCTGTGTTGGGTGTTGTCTGCAAGGCTATGTATCCGGAAATGCCACTGTCACAGGCTGCACTGGCTATGCCGAAGGTTGTTATGACTCTTGACCCACTGGCTGGCGGTGTAACGCTGGCTGCTTTGTGGGCTGCGGATGTATCTACTGCCTGCACTATTTTGCTGGGTGCAGCTACGCTCTTCAGCAATGATATTTACAAACGCTTTATTAATCCTACTGTTGCGGAAAATAAATTTGTCATTATCAATCGTCTGTCCGTTTTTGCTGTAGGCCTGATTACTCTGTGGTTTGCCTTTAATGCAGCAGGCATTGTTAAGACGATGATTGCCGGTTTGTCTATGACCTGTGGCCTGACCTGCGTATTCTTCTTTACGATGTTCGCTCCTGGCCTGTGCCGTCGCAGCTCTGCTTTTTGGACTACTCTGGTGAGCCTTATCGGCATCGCTCTCTGGTTTGTTCCCGGCAGTCCGCTGGCAGGCATCAAACCGCTTTTTGCCAACGAAGTAATTTACTTTGAATGGCCTATCTGCATTATTACCTTCCTGTTGGTAGCAATGCTGGATAAAAATAAAATCAAAGAGGTTGTAGAGGTTCCAGAAGAGGACGAGTAATCTCTGCGCCTGCTGATAGAAAATTGTTTGGTGAGGGGTGTGACTAACATGCATGAATGTGGTAAAAGCTGCATCAACAGCATCGAAATCGGCCGTGCTGCCTTGCGTATCGCACTGACCTCCAGTCGTGTGGAGGAAACGAAGGTAAAGGAACGCCTGGCGGAGCATGGTATTCGTTCAACAGCTGTTGATTTTGGCGGTGAATTCATTCCTTCTATTGTAAAAATTGTCGAGCGTGCCGTAGTGGCTGCGCAGCGTCAGGGACTTGTAACCGAATCTCATGTGGGTGCGGGTGCTGTGGCGGGTGCGGCGCACGAAGCTTTGGAGCAGGTGAAGGTTAAGGCCTTTGGCTTCAATGTCGGCGGTAAAATCGGTATTGCCCGCGCCGGAGAGCATCTTTGTGTTGCTATTTATATGGGCGTTGGCGTGCTGAATCTCAATGAGCTGTGTGTCGGCTTGGCACATCGTTCGCTGGCTAGTGATGAATAGAGGTGCGCTATGAGTATTTTGGATATTATCGGACCGGTGATGATTGGTCCCTCCAGCTCGCATACTGCCGGTGCTGTCCGTCTGGGGCTTTTGGCTGCCAGCATTCTTGGCAGTAAGCCGGTAAAGGCGGAAATATATCTGCATGGCTCCTTTGCCGAGACCTATAAGGGACACGGCACGGATATGGCGCTGCTGGCTGGCCTGATGGGCTGGCTGCCGGATGATGAACGCATTCCGCAGGCTGACCGCTATGCGGAGAAAAACGGCCTAGAATATTCTTATCATAAAATTGATTTGGGCAATAAGGCTCATCCCAACACTGTGCTTTTCAAGCTGACTGCAGAAAATGGTGCCCGTTGTGATATCGTCGGCTCTTCTGTTGGCGGTGGTCAGGTACAGGTTACGGAAATCGACGGCTTTCCTGTGGAGCTTACTGGACGCCTGCCTGCTATTTTGACAGTGCATATTGATACCAGAGGTGTTATTGCGCTGGTTACCAGTACCTTGGCCAATGCCGGCGTAAATATTGCTACCATGCGTTTGTTCCGTAGTGATAAGGGTGGCATGGCATCTATGGTTATTGAATGTGATGAGGCAGTACCGCAGGAGATTATTAATCTTATCAGCGCGCTGCAGCAGATAGAATCGGTGCGTTTTATCGCCAGTGTTTTGTAAGGGGTGCAGCATGAAGAAAGAAATGCTGTCTTTGAACAGCTGGATTAAAGAGGCTGTTGCCTGGCAACAGCCGTTAGATGAATTCCTCATAGACTACAATATGCGTGAGCTGGAATGCAGTCAGGAAGATTTATTGGCGAAGATGCAGGAAATGCTGGACGTCATGGAGAAATCTGTAGAGCATGGTTTATCAGGTGTACGCTCCCATAGCGGTTTGACCGGCGGCGATGCCAAAAAGCTGGCTGCAGCTGCAGGTGCTGAAGGCTTTATCAATCTTTTGGGCGAGAAGGCCTTAGATGCCGTTATCTATGCTACAGCAGTTGGCGAGTGCAACGCGGCTATGGGCCGTATAGTTGCTGCTCCTACAGCAGGTGCCAGCGGCGTACTTCCGGGAGTATTCTTCGCATTGAAAAAGCACTGCGGACTGGATGCTGCAACCTTGCAGCGCGGCATGGTGGTTGCCGGCAGTATCGGTATGGTAATCAACGAGCGCGCTTCTCTGGCAGGTGCTATGGGTGGCTGTCAGGCAGAATGCGGCAGTGCTGCGGCGATGGCAGCAGGTGCTGCTGTTTCTATGCTGGGTGGTACACCGCAGCAGGTAGGTACAGCAGTAGCAGTTGTTTTTAAAAACGTGCTGGGCCTTGTCTGCGATCCTGTGGCAGGACTGGTAGAAGTACCCTGCATTAAACGCAATGGAGCCTGTGCTTTGCAGGCGCTGTTGGCAGCAGAGCTGGCGTTGGCAGGAATCAGCAGCTTTATTAATGCTGATGAAGCAATTGATGCCATGAAGAGCGTGGGGGATGCGCTTCCCTGTGCTTTGAAGGAAACCGCAGGCGGCGGTATGGCCGCAACGCCTTCGGCTATAGAATGGGCAGCAAAATACTTTGCCCGTAAATAATAAAGTAGCAAAGGAGACTTTAATCATGGAAGTTATTGCAACAACAAATGCACCCAAAGCTTTAGGTCCTTATTCTCAAGCTGTATTGGCAGGTTCTATTCTGTTTGTATCCGGTCAGATTGCTATTAATCCGGAAACCGGTGAAATGGTTCAAAGCTCTATCGAAGCTGAAACTCAGCAGGTTTTAGACAATATTGAGGCTATCCTGACGGAAGCACGCTTCAGATTCATGGATGTTGTAAAAACTACTATTTTTGTAGATGACATCAAGAATTTTGACGCTATTAATGCTGTTTATGCTAAAACCTTCAAGATTGATCCGCCGGCACGCTCCTTTGTACAGGTAGCTGCTCTGCCTAAAGGCGCTCATGTAGAAATCGAAGTAATTGCTCGCCGCTAATTATCAGTTGCGGTCTAATTTTAGGCGATGATTGTTGACTGTCGTAAAATTTTTTATAAAAATTAAATTTTGCTATTGACGCACTGCCTGGAATATAGTATAATACTATTCGTCGCCAAGCTATTCAGCTTGGAAACAAGATGGTGGCTGTGGTGAAGTGGTTAACACGGCGGATTGTGGCTCCGTTACGCGTGGGTTCGACTCCCACCAGTCACCCCACCTTTTCAGATTTAAGTAAATCTGAGTAACCACTAATAAGCTTGGGGCGTAGCCAAGTCGGTAAGGCACGGGACTTTGACTCCCGCATGCGTTGGTTCGAGTCCAGCCGCCCCAGCCAATGATCCACTAGCTCAGTTGGTAGAGCACCTGACTTTTAATCAGGGTGTCCCGAGTTCGAGTCTCGGGTGGATCACCACGAATTTAAGGCCGTTCTTCGTAAGAAGAACGGCGGTTCTATAATAAGTGTTGGGGTCTTGATCTAAAATAAGATTGAGACCACCGGCACTTTATTTTTATTAAAGACAAA
>NZ_CAKPTG010000024.1 GCF_934190775.1 uncultured Phascolarctobacterium sp. | reverse complement strand
GAAGCAGGAATCTTAGCTGCGGAGCAGATACCGAGTGCTACAGGAAGTAAGCAAGCTGCGGTACCGGTGTTGGACAATACTGCGGACAGTACGGTACCAACGATCATCAGGCCGAACATCAGGCTGTTTTCGCCTGTGCCGCACATTTTAACTACGGTATTACCGATTGCTTGTGCGAGGCCGGTGTAGAACATGGAAGCGCCAACTACGAACATGCCTGCGAACAGAACAACGGTGGAGTTAGACAGACCGCTGAATACTTGTTTTGCAGGAATCAAGCCTAAGAGGCCGCATGCGATAGCCGCGCCGGTAGCAGTAACTGCAAGAGGGATAAGTTCGGTTACAAAGAATAATGCAACTACTGCCAACAAAATAAGACATTTGATTGCTGGGGACATTTTATGTTCCTCCTTTTAAAATTAATTTATATACAATGCCGAGGGAGGCATTCTATATCAGCTATTAATATGTAGTTTTCAAAGAACTTCCGGAAATCGCTTATGTATTTTCTTGCATTTCCATGTACCTATTATAACACTACAAGCGTAAAATAAAAAGTTATTTTATTGAAAAATTTACATTATTAACGTAAATAGTGTTTTTCTATCGTGCACTTCTATATTGTAATTCACAGACATCACTATCATGGTATTTTATTTTTATACTTTTATATGCTTTTCCGGAATTAAGTTAAACTATGAGTAAATGATTTTTGAACCGTGCACAAGCCTTTTGTCTGAAAATTATCTTAATTCTCTTTATAAAATCTGCTCTGATAAATTACAGCTTTCTGCTCCAAAGCCCATTATATCAAGGGTTTGCGATTTATATAATTTTTTTAGTACCTTCTATAAGTTATTTTTAACAGCTGGTGCTAATTTCACTTTTCGTATTGAATGTAATCCTGTAGTACATGTCCACTGATTGAGGACATAAAAATGCCATCTTTTTTGTTTAAAATGTGACAGTTTAGTATTTCTCGCTAATTTTTTAGGCAAAAATTAAGAGGACGCGCCTCACAGCGCGTCCTCAGGGGAGTTTCAGTTTAGATTATTTACCAACAGGACCGATCATAGCCAGCATAGTACCTGCAGCAACTGCAGTACCGATAACGCCTGCTACGTTAGGACCCATAGCATGCATCAGCAGGAAGTTGGACGGATTTGCTTTTTGGCCAACAACTTGAGATACACGAGCAGCCATAGGAACTGCGGATACACCGGCGGAACCGATCAACGGGTTGGTCTTGCCACCGTCTACCATGCACATCAGCTTGCCGAAGATAACGCCGGCAGCAGTACCGCCAACGAATGCAACCAGACCTAAGCAGATGATCAGGATGGTTTGGTAGTTCAGGAAGGATTCAGCACTCATGGTCAGACCAGTACCGGTAGCCAGCATGATGGTTACGGTGTTCATCAGAGCGTTTTGTGCGGTGTCGGACAGACGATCCAGGCAGCCAGCTTCTTTGAACAGGTTACCAAGCATCAGCATACCAATCAGAGCGGTTACGGAAGGTAACAGCAGGGAGATAACGATGGTGCACATGATCGGGAATGCAACTTTTTCGAAGTGAGAAACCGGACGCAGCTGTTGCATAACGATTTTACGGTCAGCTTCAGTGGTGAACAGTTTCATGATAGGAGGCTGAATCAGCGGAACCAGAGACATGTAGGAGTATGCAGCAACTGCGATTGCACCTAACAGCTGAGGAGCCATTTTAGCAGCCAGATAAATGGAAGTCGGGCCGTCAGCACCACCGATGATGCCGATAGCAGCAGCTTCTTGTACGGAGAAGCCAAGCAGCATAGCGCCCAGCAGAGCTACGAATACGCCAGCCTGTGCAGCAGCGCCCAGGAGCAGGGTTTTCGGGTTAGCCAGCAGAGGACCAAAGTCGGTCATAGCGCCTACGCCCAAGAAAATCAACGGAGGGAATACTTCGTGGTGAATACCGTACATGATAACGGACATAACACCAGGTTCTTCGAAACCGTTTTTAGGAATGTTAGCCAGAATACAACCGAATGCGATCGGGGACAGCAGCAAAGGCTCGAAACCTTTAGCGATAGCCATATAAAGCAGAAGCAGACCAACGCAGATCATGATTACATGACCGCCTGTCAGTGCAGAGAAGCCGGAGTCTGCCCATACAGAAGACAAAGCAACAATAAATGCCTCAAACATGTGAATTTTTCCTCCTTGTTTCCCATAATTGGGATGTTATAAGTGCAAATAAGCTCCACAATAATGCTACAACACTTTCATTTTAACTGTATCACCACAGTCTCCCCTAGTCTACCTGTGGTCTGCTTTGCAACGCAAGCAGAACATCAGAAAATGTCATTTCTTCTTATGAAGCTGCTTAAAGCAGCAGCACTGCTTTGAAACCTTTTTCAGCTAACTCTTATTTAGCTTTGGTAGGATCAACTACCTGGATTAAACTCATCAACATGCCTAATCCGATTAGAACTCCAAAGACAATGGTCATGTTGATTATGGCAATCAGCCACGGATTTGTTGTTACAGGACCCACTGTTTATCACCTCTTCCTAAGATAATTAAAGGGGAACTAGGCTCTATAAGCGTGATGCTTATCTTACTTTAATAAGTATAAAGTTATATTTTTTTATCTTCTGTTGCACAAGTCACACTGTTTTTTGTGGAACAGTTACTTTATTTACATTATCACTTCACTTTAGCTTCTATACTATTTCAAAAGTTCATTAATCATTTTTGTTGCCTGCGCAACAGATTGTCATCTTGAGTTTGCTAAAATAAATACTGCAAAGCAACAATTTAATATCCTCTCAGTTTTCAATTTGTCTTTAGAGAGATTGGGAGAATGCTGAAACGACTGCGAATTAAGTTTTGGCAATAAAAATAACCAGCTGCGAACTGGTTATTTTTTTGCTTTTAAATCAAAATAATCTGCGTCTATGCAGCATGCTAAAGCAATATAAAATGAAGCCCATCCATTTTACCGGATGGGCTTCACTTTTAGGGGAGAGATGTTACAACAACTGTTTATTTAGCAACAGGGCCAATCATAGCCAGCATAGTACCTGCAGCAACTGCAGTACCGATAACGCCTGCTACGTTAGGTCCCATAGCATGCATCAGCAGGAAGTTTGCCGGGTTAGCCTTTTGGCCGACAATCTGAGATACACGGGCAGCCATAGGAACTGCGGATACACCGGCACTGCCGATAAGCGGATTGGTTTTACCACCATCAACCATGCACATAATCTTACCGAATACTACACCACCCCAGGTGCCTGCAGCAAAGGCAACCAGACCTAAGCAGATAATCAGGATAGTCTGATAGTTCAGGAAGGCATCAGCACTCATAGTAAGACCGGTACCGGTAGCCAGCATGATGGTTACAGTGTTCATCAATGCATTCTGTGCAGTGTCGGACAGACGGTCCAGGCAACCAGCTTCTTTGAACAGATTACCAAGCATCAGCATACCGATCAAAGCTGTTACCGGTGGCAGCAGCAGAGAAATAACGATGGTGCACATAATCGGGAAAACGACTTTTTCAAATTTACTTACCGGACGCAGCTGCTCCATAACAATCTTACGTTCTTTTTCGGTAGTGAACAGCTTCATTACAGGCGGCTGAATCAGCGGTACCAGGGACATGTAGGAATAAGCTGCAACGGCAATGGCACCTAAAAGATGCGGTGCCATTTTAGCTGCCAGATAAATAGCTGTCGGGCCGTCAGCACCGCCGATAATACCGATAGCAGATGCTTCCTGTACAGTAAAGCCCAAAGCCATAGCGCCCATCAGGGATACAAATACGCCAATCTGAGCAGCAGCACCTAAAAGCAAGGTTTTAGGATTAGCAATCAGCGGACCAAAGTCGGTCATTGCGCCAACGCCCAGGAAAATCAACGGCGGGAATACTTCGTGGTGAATACCATACATGATAACTGACATAACACCCGGCTGTTCGAAACCGTTTTTAGGAATGTTAGCCAGAATACAACCAAAGGCGATTGGAGACAGCAGCAAAGGCTCAAAGCCTTTGCCTATAGCCATATAAAGCAGAACCAAACCAACGCCAATCATAATTACGTTGCCACTTGTCAGAGCAGAAAAACCTGAGTCTGCCCAAACAGAAGCCAAAGCGACGATAAATGCCTCAAACATAGAATAATCCTCCTCTGGGCCCATATCGGGAAAATAAGTGCATTTTTTAATAGATTAGACAGGGCAAAACTGTGCATCATTTGCTGCAATGCTTATTTCTAGTAGGGTCAACCAACTGAATCATACTCATGAGTACACCTAAAGCAATGAGCACACCAAAAACGATTGTCATGTTGATAATAGAAATCAGCCACGGATTAGTTGTTACGGAACCCATATAAATCACCCCTTCCAAATAAATTTAAATATAATATTTACCGCAATATGCTTCCGGATATTTGAATTCAAATACCCCTTTTTGCCTTGCTGAATTAAGTATAAAAATAATTCTGCCGTTATTCCGTTGCTTATGTCACACGTAATAAACGGATGGTCTTAGTTTACTTACAGATTGTATTCGTTTTAAATTTGTTATTGTTATTAAAATTTAAAAAGCACTTTTGTTATTAAAAAGGATTAGTTTACTTATGTAACTTAAAAAAGCAAGCTCTTCGAGCTTGCTTTTCAAATCAGAATAACCATTAATTTTCATGCTATTATTTATGTATAAAATTGAAAGCATACCCTTTCCTGCCTGACACCAACTATTGAAAATAAAAAACGCCGCCCAAATGAGCGGCATTTTTTAGCAGCCTTACAGCTGTTCAGTTACATTGTCTTCGGGAGCCCCCTTCTTTTTGCGGCTGAAGAAGCGTTCAACAACTACAAAGAGTACAGGAATCAGGAAGATACCAAAGAGAGTAGCAATGGTCATACCACCAACTACGGCATTACCCATGGATACACGCGCGCCGGCGCCCGGGCCGGTAGCAATAGCCAAAGGCAGACAGCCTAAGATGAAGGCGAAGGATGTCATCAGGATAGGACGCAGACGTACATGAGCAGCCTCAATAGCAGCATGTACAACATCCATGCCCTGCTCCATATTCATCTTCGCATATTCGACGATCAGAATAGCGTTCTTTGCTGCCAGACCAATCAAGGTAATCAGACCAATCTGCATATAAACGTCATTCTGCAGGCCACGTGCATACTGTACCAGGAAGCAGCCGAAAACTGCGGAAGGTACGGACAGCAGTACAGCCAGAGGAATAGTCCAGCTTTCATACAGAGCAGCCAGACACAGGAAGACGAAAATCAGTGAAATGATGAAAATCTGCGTAGAACGGTTGCCTGCTTCAATCTCATCAAGGCTCTGACCGGTCCATTCGTAGGTGTAGGTGTTAGGCAGAACCTGCTTAGCAACCTCTTCAATAGCAGCCATAGCCTGACCGGAGGAATAACCGCTGGCAGGGTCACCGGAAATCTTAATCGCACTGGCACCGTTAAAGCGTGTCATAACAACAGAGCTGTTCTTAGGAGAAGGCTTTACAAGTGTATTCAGCGGAATAGACTTGCCATCGTTGCTGCGTACAAAGAAGTAACGCATATCCTCTACACTGGTACGATATTTTTCATCAGCCTGCATAACAACCTTCCAGGTACGGCCGAAGTTGTTGATATCATTGATTTCGTTACCGCCCAAGAAAGCCTGCAATGCAGAATAAACAGTAGATACAGGCACGTTCAGAGACTGTGCCTTTTCACGGTCAACCTCAAACTGATACATAGGAGTATTGGTGTTCAAGGTGGTGTACAGCATACCGATTTCCGGACGCTTGCGGCAAGCAGCCAAAAATTCATTAGCACGCTCACCCATGGTGTTAACATCTTCACCGCCCAGGTTCATGAGATAAAGGCTCAAGGTACCGGTACTGGAAGCACCCGGCAGAGAAGGCGGCTGGAAGGCCATAACGGTTGCATCAGGAATCTGTGCGCCCATACCGAAAATCATCGGAATAATATCCTGTACGCTGTTGCTGCGCTTGCTGTAGTCCTCCATAGAAACTACTGCCAGACCGGCATTAGCCTTCTGGCCCATGGACAGAATATCAATACCGCTAACTTCCATAACATTTTTAACACCAGGTAACTTTCTCATATTTTGGGAAAGGCCTGCCATAATCTGCTGTGTACGATTACTGGAAGCACCTTCAGGCAGAGCAATAGATACAGCAGTCATGCCCTGGTCCTCGTTCGGTACAAAGCCTGTCGGCGTTGCCTTCGCCAGGAAACCGATGCAGATAACCACAATAACAAGACAGGTCAGGACAAGCTTAGATTTACGGATGCAGCCTTCAACGTTTTTCACGTATTTGGCCAGCGTTCTTGCAAACCAATCATCAAATGCTTTTACAGCCTTGCCGATAAAGCCCTTCGGCGCCTCTTCCTTCTTGACCAAAATCAAAGAGCAGAGCGCAGGAGTCAGGGACAAAGCAATAATCGCAGAAAGCATCATGGATACGGAAATCGTAATCGCAAACTGCTTATACAATTCACCAACAGTACCGCCGGTAAAGGCTACAGGAATAAATACCGCAGACAGTACGAAGGCGATAGCCACAACAGGGCCGGAAACCTCGTTCATAGCGCGGTAGGTTGCCTCCTTAGGAGACATACCGTTTTCCTGGATATGATGCTCTACTGCTTCTACTACAACGATAGCATCATCGACTACAAGACCGATAGCCAAAATCATTGCGAAAGCAGTCAGAGTGTTGATAGTAAATCCCAAAATTACGAAGGAAGCGAAGGTACCAATCAAGGATACCGGTACAGCCAGAATAGGAATCAAGGTTGCACGCCAGCTGCCCAGGAACATGAATACTACCAAAATAACCAAAATCAAGGCTTCAACGAAGGTATGTGCAACCTTCTCTAAAGACTCGGTGATAAACTGGGTGTTATCCTGAATAACAATCAGCTTCATGTCATCCGGGAAACGGCTTTCAGCATCCTTTAATACCTCGCGGATATTCTTAACAGTTTCGATAGCATTCGCATCAGAGGTCAAGGATACCGGGAATACAACAGATTCGCCGCCATTCAGCTTGCTGACAATAAGGTCATTACGAGGACCTTCTTTAATAGTTGCGATATCCTTCAGCTTCAGGTTATCGCCATTGTTGGAACGAATAATTACGTTACCGAATTCCTCAGGCGTATTCAGACGACCTTGAGCGCTTGCGGAATAGGTACGCTCCTGCTGGTCAACGGTAGGACGGTTACCGATAGAACCAACCGCTGCCTGAATGTTTTGCGTTTTGATCGCGTTGGAAACGTCGGTTACGGTTACGCCCAGCTGTGCCATTTTTTCAGGATTCAGCCAGATGCGGACTGCATATTCCGGACCATATTCGCCAACTGTAGATACGCCCTTAACACGCTTTACAGCATCCAGGAAGTTCGCATCCGCATATGTTCTTAAGAACATTGCATCATAGGTATTTTTAGGAGAATAAAGACCAAAATACATAATGGTCTCGGCAGATTCTTTTGCAGTAGTAACACCATAGCCGGAAACCTCGCTCGGCAGAGAGCTGGTTGCCTGAGATACACGATTCTGTACTTCTACAGAAGCGATATCTGCGTTTTTCTCCAGGTTGAACTCAACATTGAGCTTGTACTCACCACTGGAGGTACTTACGGAGGACATGTTCAGCATATTTTCTACGCCGCTGACCTTCTGCTCAATAGTCTGTGCTACAGCCTTTTCAACGATATCGGCACTCGCACCTACATAGTTGGTATTTACGCTGATACGCGGTTTGGTAATGTTAGGATATTGGGCGATAGGCAGGCTGAAGCCGGCAATCGTGCCCAATAAGGTAATAATAATCGCCAGTACTATCGCAAATACAGGGCGATCAATAAAGAAACGAGCCATCTAGCCAACCTCCTTATTGCTTCTTGCCAGCGGTAGCACTGTTATCAACAGTAGTATCCAGATCAGCCTCAGTCATCGGCTGCGGGTTAACCTGAGCACCCTGTCTGATCTTGCCGGTGCCTTCAACTACGATTGTCTCGTCGCCGGTCAGACCGCCTTCAACCATGTAGAAACGGCCAACAGAAGGACCAAGAGTAACTTCCTTCATCGTTACCTTGTTGTCGCTGCCGACAACATAAACAAATTTCTTATACATCAATTCAACAACTGCACGCATAGGAACCAAAAGAGCATCCTTTTTAGTGCCAGCAGTTGCCTGTACGTGAGCAAACATGCCCGGCAGCAGACGACGTGCAGGGTTTCTGAACAGAGCCTTGACAGTCATGGTACCGGTATTATCATTGATACCGCGGTTAACCTCTGCTACGGTGCCCTTTAAATCATAGGTGCTGCCATCGCTCAAAACAACGGTCAGATTATCAAGAGAAGCAGCGCCGCTGTTATCATGAGCAGCGGAAAGCTTCAGATATTCCGGCTCAGCGATGCTGAACTGCACGAAGACGGGATCAGTGTTGCTGATTTTTGCCAGAGTAGTCTGACCTGCGGTTACATAGTTGCCAACCTCCAGCGCGGTAGTATCAATACGGCCGCTGAACGGAGCGGAAACGCTGGTATCAGTCATGTTAATCTGCGCATTTTCCAGAATTGCTTCCTGCGCATTTACAGAAGCCTGAGCCTGGTCACGCTGCATAATAGCGTTATCCAGAACCTGCTTGGAAATTGCATTCTGTGCATACAGAGTGCTATAACGTTCTGCGTTCAGAGCAGCGTTAGCCAAAGCCGCACGAGCATTAGCCAGGCCTGCCTGCGCGTTGAGCACGTTGGCCTGATAGGTACGCTGGTCAATAGCGTACAAGGTCTGGCCTGCGCTTACAGTGTCACCGCCCTTGAAATACTTGGCTGTAATCTGGCCGCTTACCTGTGCCTTCAGCTCCATTTCCTGCTGAGCCTGTACAAAGCCTGTATAATCATATACCAGAGGGGTGTCACGCTTAATAACCTTCATGGTTTTAACCAATGCTGCCTGATTGCCGCCCTGCTGCTGTTTTTGACCACAGCCTGCAACGCTCAGTACAAAGGTTGCCGCCAGCGCTGCAGCCATTGCTTTTCTCGCACGGCCGGAGCGAATAAAACTAAACATAAAAAAACCTCCTTCACCTTCACTCTGAAACTACTCAATATATATAATAACTAATAAGACTGCTATATTGTAGCGCCTTTACCTGAAAATATTCCTGCTCCAGTTTCAGAATACTACTATTATAATGGACATTTTTCAGAAATGCAAACTCCATCTAAGCAGATTTCACCATTTTTTCTTGCATTTTCTCCCATTATCTTCTTCTCGCAAATTATACTGACTGGTCAGTCAGTTTTTTGCTATTCAACAGTTCATTTTTTAGCAAAAATTTATGCAGATTGCCCAAAGCAAAACCCGATACCTGGTCCACACCATCAATACGCTGCATCAAGAACAAGTTATCGCCTTCAATATACCATTCATCAGGCAGCTTGTCCTTATATACCACATTTTTATTGGTATTCAGCACATTGAGCAGCGGCAGCAAATCCTTATCCTTGACGTTAAGCACTTCATCAAGGCGTATTTTTTCACCCGTCTTAGGATTTACGTTCAGCTGGTGATGAATAAAGCGACTTTTACCGCTAATCAGCTGCACGCTAAGAATCTGCTCGTCAGCACGCATCACCTTAAATGCCATATCTGCCTCGCCCTTATAAAAATAATCCAGATATTCCTGGCATTCTTCCTGCAGCAGCTTATTCATTTTATTTTGCAGTTCTACATCCTTGCTGGCAAAAACAGGGAATGTTGCCTCACCGCCAGGAACTACCATTTTGCGTACCAACAATGTTCCTGCAGCAAAATCCTTGCCATCATTTACGGTATTATCCTTAGGGGTAGGTGCAAGCGTCATAATGGTCAGGGAAAACTGCTTCCATTCCTTAGTCTTCTTATCCTGCTTCCAGATAGCGCCCACATCTGCCAGAGGATGCTTTTTCTGCACCAGCTGCTGACAGCCCAATAATTCATCTGCACCGTCATTATCTACATCATGTGCCACCAGCGAATGCAAGCCGCCATACTCCAGCTTGCCGTCTTCAACCTCACTGCCTGCAGCCGGTGTTAAATCCGACTTATTGCCGTCGATTAAAGCTACATACATTTTACCGTCCTTGGCATAGGCTTGCGTTACCAGTCCCATGCTTTCGGCAGCACCAAAGACCTCACGCACATTTTTCTTATTGGCAAAGGAAAGCACACGATATTCACTGGGCGCATGCCAATCTCCCTGAGCAGCACTCACCAGCAGCTGCTGTCTGCCGCTTTTGCCTGCCCACAGCTTAATAGGCTGAAGCTGGCAATTATACCCGCCCTTAATAGAAGGTGCATGAGCCGTCAAAAGCTTCTTGTCCTTATCCTTAATCATAACAAGCAGATCATTTGCGTAGCCGTTAGGCATCTGGTCACCCCACAGCTCGGCAGTAACAGTCTGCTCCGCTGCCAGCTGCAGCGGCACCTGCGCCAGCAGCGTGTTAGCGGCAGCGGCCATAGTGCTGCAGAAAAGTACGCTGCTGCAGGCCAGGCCTTGCACCAACCATTTTATCTTCACGTCTCCACGTCCTTTCTTCAAACGTACTATTATATTATAGCATTTTTTTGTTATTAAGAACCGTATTAACACAGATTTTTTACATAAAGGTGTCTAAAGCATCGGCAAATTCTGTTGCATTTCGTACAAAAAAGCTTTTTCTTTGCTGCCAAAACGATTTTTTCATTAATATTACTGCTTTTTATTGTTAAATAGTGTAGAATAAAAGCGGTATTTTATTGAATTTTTGGGAGAAGGGAAGGAATTATTAATGAAGAAAATAGTTGCTCTTCTGCTCAGCCTTTGCCTATTAGTATTAGCTGCAGGCTGTGGCAGTAACGATTCAAAAAAAGACACACCCAAAGAAAAAACTAAGGTAAGCCTTGGCATGTTGCGCCTGACAAGCAGCGCTCCTTTATTTATCGCTATGGATAAGGGTTTCTTTGCTGAAGAAGGTATTGAAATTGAACCACAATGGTTTGATGCCGCTCATCCGATTGCCGTATCTACTGCTTCCTCTAAGGTTGACGTTGGTGCTACCGGCATTACGGCCAGCCTTTATAACATGGCAGCCAAGGGACAAAAGCTGGGCATTGTTGCAGATAAGGGCCGTGAACAAAAAGGCTATTCTTCTTCTGCACTGCTTGTGACCACCGACAACTATAACGCCGGTGTAAAAAGCCTGAAGGATTTGAAGGGCAAGCGTATCGGTATTACGCAAAAGGGCTCCACCTTCCATTATATGCTTGGCAGAATGCTGGAAACCCAGGGCATGAGCCTCAATGATGTGGAAATTGTTCCCCTGAGCAAGCTCAGTGCTGTTATGGCTGCTCTGGAAAGCAAGCAGATTGACGGCTGTATCTTAAACGAGCCTAACATCACCAAGGTGCAAAAAGCAGGCTATGGCAAACTGGTCGTACAGGTTGGTGACGTTATTCCTTACCAGACCTCTGCTATTTTCTACTCACCTGACTTTATGAAGAATAAGGATGCGGCTGTACGCTTCATGCGTGCTTACAACAAAGCCTGCAACTATTACTACGAAGCTGCAGTAGAAAAGAAGGATGCCAAGAAGCTGGAAGAAGTTGTTAATATTGTAGCCAAATACGTTAAGGCTCCGGCTGAAGACATTAAAGCAGGCTTGCCCTATATTGATAAGGACGGCAAGCTGCTTGTCAGCGATATTGCAACCCAGATTAAATGGTACACTGACAACAAGATGATTTCCGGCACACTGGACGCGAAGGATGTTGCCAACACCAGCTTTCTGGATGAAGCAATGAAGAAATAAACTATTGTATTAAAGCAAGACTGGCGTAAATGTAACAGCTGCAAAATGCGTTGACGATGCTTTAGCACCAAAACGCTGCGACTGATATATTAGCGCCAGTCTTTTTGGAGGATGGTAGAAAATGAAATTAGAAATCGCAAATATCTGCAAGGATTTCACCACCACCAGCGGTAAGCTTCTTCCTGTTTTGCAGGATATTAACCTCAGCATTAATAAGGAAGAATTTGTAGCATTGGTAGGACCGTCCGGCTGTGGTAAATCAACCTTGCTCAATATAACCGCCGGGCTTTTGGAGCCCACAAGCGGTAACGTAAAATTTACTGATGTCGCTGCAGGCTATGAGCCTCGTATGAGCATCGTCTTTCAGGAAACTGGTCTCTTCCCCTGGCGCAACGTGCATGATAATATCGCCTTCGGGTTGGAAACAGCAGGCATGAAAGCAGACGAAAAGGAAGCACGCATTAAGCATTACATTGAACTTGTAGGCTTAAAGGGCTTTGAAAAATCCTTCCCGCACCAATTAAGCGGCGGTATGCGTCAGCGCGTAGGCATTGCCCGTGCTTTAGCTATCGAGCCTGACCTGCTGCTGATGGATGAGCCGTTTTCTGCCTTAGATGCGCAAACACGCACCATCATGCAGGAGGAACTGGTAACGCTGTGGGAAAAGACGCGTCTGACCACGCTATATGTTACACATAATATTCAGGAGGCAGTAATGCTTGCTGACAGAGTTGTACTGCTTTCGCGTCGCCCCGGAAAGGTCAGCAAAATACTGCAGATTGCCATTCCGCGTGCCGAGCGTGCTAAGCCTGAGCACACAGACGAAATTGCAGAATTTGTCCGTATCATTTGGGAGCATATCAGCAAGGATGCGCGTGCTGCCTTAATGGAGGTGGAAGACAATGCCTGAAAAGAAAACTGCTGCGAGCGCAGCTAATGAATATATCGTGCGCAACCGTATGACGCATTGGCAAAAGACCTATCCGCATTGGGTAAGCGTTGCTTCCATCATCATCCTGCTGCTCTTTTGGGAGGCTATCTGCCGCTGCGGCCTGGTTTCTTCTTTGTTTTTGCCGGCACCGAGCCAGATTATCAGCGCCCTGCTTACCATGCTTGCTGACGGCGAAATCGGCGTAAGCCTGGCAGCCAGCATATATCGTATCTTAATCGGTTTTGCTGTCGGCAGCCTTATCGGACTTGCAGTCGGTCTTGTTACCGGTACCTCGGCACTGGCAGATAAAATCGGTAATCCTGTTGTCAACGCGCTTTATCCTATCCCTAAAATCGCTTTGCTGCCGTTATTCATCCTTTGGCTGGGAATCGGCGAGCTGTCGAAGGTAACGATTATTGCTCTCGGCGTCTTCTTTCCGGTAGCAATGAACACCTACAGCGGCGTCAAAAATGTTGATACGCTGCTTATCAAGGTTGCTGTCAGCTTTAACGCCAGCTGGTGGAAAACGATGAAAAGTGTTGTTCTGCCTAACGCCTTACCTATGATTTTCGCAGGCCTACGCCTTGCTGCCGGCACATCTCTGCTGCTGCTGGTAGCAGCAGAGATGATTGCCGCACAGGTCGGCATCGGTGCTCTTATCCTGCATTACGGCGATTTGATGATTACCGACCGCTTGATGGCCGGAGTTATTGTATTGTCGTTGCTCGGCCTCCTCTTTAATCTGTTCCTGCAATGGTTGGAGAAAAAGGCTATCCCCTGGAAGAACTGATAAAAGCACAAAAGCACTGTCTGCTCACTGATATTTTTATATCAGATAGAGCGACAGTGCTTTTTCTTTTTCTGCTAAAATCTTACAACAGCTTCTTAAATTGCTGTTACGCTGATGCACAAAAACTGTTTTTGCTAATATGCTGACTACTGCAGCTTCGCAGAAGCATCCCGCAAAATTGCTGCTACAACTTCAGCTGGCAGCTCGCCTATCTTCTTGATCAGCTCTGGCTGCTTGGGATGTTCGGCAATAACCTTTTCCATCCACACCATGTCCAGCCAATGACCATGCTTGAAGCCTGTGTTATTGAAGGTACCGATAATTTTATAGCCGCAAGCCTCATGCATTTTGACGCTATGCTCATTGCTGGCGGTAATGCAGGCATAGGTCACAACTACGCCCTGCAAGCGCAGTATATTTTCCAACGCTGCGTACATTACCTTGCCTAAGCCACGTCCCTGCCCCTCAGGCGTCAGATAAATTGTCACCTCCGCACCCCACTGATAGGCAGCACGCTGAATATAAGGATGAGCATAAACATAACCAAGCAAGCTGCCCTCATGCTCACAGACTATATAAGGATAGGCTGCAGAAATATTTTTGATTCTCTCAGTAAATTCTTCTATCGACGGTACTTCATATTCAAATGATACATCGCTGAGCGCCCTGTCGCTGCTGGCGACAAAGGGCGCGTAAATTGCAAGCAGCTCTGCAGCATCCGCAAGCTTCGCAAGGCGAAGCGTATACTTCATTGACATTTTATCGCTCCACCTTTACTTCAAACATTCTGCTCCACGGCAGCGTAAATTTATATTCTTCTGCAGTGTTGCCCATATACGGCTTGCTCACCTTGTTGATTTCCCGAGTAATAAACTCTTCCGCCGCCTTACGCTGCTCCTCGTTCAAGCCACTGTTAGGCCAATAGTTAGGCCAGATAAGCTGCTGATAAGTTTGCATGCGCACATTCGCCTGATATGCCCAATCATCAAGATAACGCACATTAAGCAGATTTTCTCTTGCTTCCGGTGTTAACTGCTTATGCAGCAGGCCCTGCGCCAGAGCAAAGCCCAAGCTGTTACCCGCGGTATTCCAACCGCCGTAGGATGCCAGTCTGTAGGCAAGCTGTTTGTCAAACAAGGTCTTTACCAAAGCATTGTCCGCACCGTTGCCAAAGCGGATATCCGCCACAGTCACAGGATGATTATGCTTAAGAATGCGTTCAACCTTATTGACGAAATTTACGGTAGCAGGCAATGCCTTATAGCTGTTGCTTGCATCGGATGCCTCATGTGTCACACCGTCGGCAGGAGTGTTGACAGCCAAAACCAAATCCGCATTTTTGCGCGAATAAACCGGGAAGGCACCTGCCGCGTAAATATGCTGCTTGGCGCTCACCGCCACAGTATCATCCTCATACGTAGGTACAGTCTTGCCTCCCTTGCCGGCAGCATAGGTTACATTTACCAGCGGCAGCTCGTACTGCAGGCGGTTGGCCGCACGGCTCAAAAGCAGCAGCCCAAGCTGATCTGCGCCTGCGAAGAAACGGATTTTTTCCTTCGGCAGCTCATTCACCAGAATATCCATCTCGCGTGCTTCCCTATGTGCCTGCGAATAAGCAGCTGTATCATCGCGGCCAATCAACATATAATCAAAATCGCCGCTTTCTACACCATGCAGCAAAAGCTCCGTAGCACGGATATTATTGCTGCGGCGCGTAAACATATCAGTAAGTATTTCCCGGGGAATGCTGCTGCGCAGCTCCGCCAGCTCCTTAACCTCTGTCCGCTTAATCTGCTTAAGCTCCAGCTTGTCTTCCAACTCTCCCAAGCGGAAAATCTTAGGGCCCCACTCCTTGTAATATGCCGGCTCAGTCGGCGCACTGCTGGCCTTAGGCGAACGCATAATAGTAGTAAATACATAAACCTTCTGCCCGCCATGCTGTTTTTTCAGCTCTACCAAGCGTTCTGCACGCTGCTGCAGAAGCTCCGGCGAAATTTCATGTGTGCGAGATGCCACCAGCCCGCCATAAAGCAAAGCATCAGAGGAAGCAACAATGGCTACCGATTCACAGGCCTTAGCCTCTAGCCAGTTAAAAAGCTCTTCCGGCTGCCCTGCTGACTGAGCACCGGCAATATATTCAGCAGGCGGCAGCTGTACATCCCAGCCTGCAGCCTGCATCGTCTGCACAGTGTAATCAAGGCACACCGGCCTGTTGTCCATGGGTATATATAACAGAGTGCCCTTAGCGGCAAATGCTGTATGAGTAGTCAACAGTAAAGCGCAAAGCAAAACACTTCGCAAAACCTTCATCATTTTTATCACTACCTTTAACTCTTTCTAAGCAGAGATATTCCTCGCCTTAATAGAATTTCTACAGCAATAAATAAAATTCCTGCGTTGACTTATAATTTCTTCTCGCATCCCTCGGTTATGATAAAAGCTCATCGCAAAACAAAAGCTCCCTGCTTCAAGGTACCGCTTGAAACAGAGAGCAAAGCTACGTTATAAAATTAGCTTAAGCGTTAGCAAATCTGCTTAAGAAATCCTGGGTACGTTTATTCTTCGGATGCGTAAACAGCGCC
The DNA here is from genome assembly GCF_934190775.1 of uncultured Phascolarctobacterium sp. Classification (GTDB taxonomy): domain Bacteria; phylum Bacillota; class Negativicutes; order Acidaminococcales; family Acidaminococcaceae; genus Phascolarctobacterium_A. The sequence goes on along the minus strand of NZ_CAKPTG010000024.1, from coordinate 9,024 downwards.
TGCGGTGCGCCTTCCTCAGCAATTACGCCCTGGTCAATAAAGATAACACGGTTAGAAACATCACGCGCAAAAGCCATCTCATGCGTTACGATAACCATGGTCAAACCTTCCTTAGCCAGGTCGCGGATAACGCGCAGAACCTCGCCAACCATTTCCGGATCCAGTGCACTAGTCGGCTCGTCCATTAAAAGAACCTCCGGCTCCAGCGCCAACGCACGCGCAATGGCCACACGCTGCTTTTGACCACCGCTCAGCTGGTGCGGTTTAGCATTTACGTAGCTGTCCATACCAACGTGCTTCAGATATTTCAGCGCAGTAGTACGTGCTTCCTCTTTGCTTTTGCCAAGAACCTTAACCTGACCAACCATGCAGTTTTCCAGAACGGTCATATTATTAAACAGGTTGAAGGATTGGAATACCATGCCTACCTTAGTACGATACATGGTCAGCTTTTTGAAAGCTTCGTTTACATCCGTACCACGGTAATCAATAGTGCCGGCAGTCGGATGCTCCAAATAGTTCACGCAGCGGATGAGCGTAGACTTGCCGCTGCCGGAAGGACCGATGATGCAGACAACATCACCGCGACGAACATCAAAGCTGATGCCCTTTAAAATTTCACGCTCGCCAAAGCTTTTCTTTAAATCATGGACTGATAACAAAAGTTCCTTTTCCATAGCTTAGTACCGTCCTTTCTGCTTCTTAGTAGGCAGAGGAATATCACCGCAGGGATCCATCATCGGGTCATAGGTAACCAGCTGATAATCCTTCGGACCATCCATCTTGCTTTCCAACCAGCGCAGCAGGCGGGAAGCGGTAAAGGTCATAATGAAGTAAATTACGCAGGTAATGAAGAAAATTTCAAAGTATTTGTAATAAACGCCTGCAGCAGATTTAGAAGCAAAGTACAGCTCCGTTACGGAAATAACGTTCAGTACAGAGGTATCTTTAATATTGATAATCAGGTTGTTGCCCAGCTGCGGCATTACATTACGCAGAGCCTGCGGCAGAATAACGCAGCGCATGGTCTGGATATGGTCCATACCGATAGCGATTGCTGCTTCCTTTTGTCCCGGATCAACAGATTCAATACCGCCACGCACAGTTTCTGCCATGTAAGCACCGGTATTGATAGAAACAACCAAAAAGCCTGCAAACAGCGGTGACATATCGATATCAAACAGGCTCATTGCACCATAATAAACAACCATAGCCTGTACAATCATAGGTGTACCGCGGAACACCTCTACGTAAGCGTCTAATAAGCGCTGCAAACAGCGCACCAAAGTTCTCTTAACCTTGCTGTCATTATCTTCCAAAGGAATTGTTTGAATAACACCAACAATAAGGCCGATAATACAGCCAACAAATGTGCCTACTATTGCCAACAGCAGAGTAACGACCGCGCCCTTCAGCAGGACAGAGCCATATTGCTGCAGCAGGTAGACTACCCAGCCAAAAAATGTTTCCGGCATTATATACACCACCTTAATTTAATACAAAAAGGGGCGACAACTGCCGCCCCTTGCAAATGGCGTAACTCGTTATTGCAACGCAGCTATTCCATTCTTATACAGCTTATTTTGCCAAAGGCTGTTTCTTAATAGCTTCATCCATAATCTTATTGAAGTCAGCCTCGGTCATACCGCTCAGAACCTTGTTCATAGCGTCTGCCAGTTCCTTGTTGCCTTTTTTAATAGCAATGCCGATTTCAACATCTTCTTTAGAAGTTTTGAAGCCTTGACCTTCAGGGAAGGTTACCATGGTAAGTTCAGGATTAGCAAAAGCAGCAGCCTTAGCAGTCGGGATATCGGTTACGATCAGGTTGCATTTGCCAGATTTCAGAGCAACAATCATGCCAGGAACGTTATCGATAGCAGGCAGCTTTTTAACGTCCGGAACCTGGTCAATCTGGTCATACCAGATGGTGTTCAGCTGAGAGGTAGCAATAGAGCCTTTGAGATCAGCAACGCTCTTAGCCTGAGCTTGCGGAGAATCTTTTTTAACCAGCGCTACTACAGTTGCATAGTAGTAAGGTTTAGTGAAGTCAACAGATTCTTTACGTTTGGAGGTAATGGACATGCCGGCAATTGCAGCGTCAATTTTACCGCTTACTACTGCAGGAGCAAGGCCATCCCATTCAATTTTGTGAATTTCCAGGTCAGCGCCCATAGAATCAGCTAATTTTTTAGCAATCATAACGTCATAGCCATAAGCGTATTCGTTAGAGCCAGCGATTTTAACAGCGCCGCCGTCAGCAGACGGTTGGGACCAGTTATACGGAGCATATGCGCATTCCATACCAACCTTCAATACCTTCTTGCCGCTGTCAGCTTTTTTATCGCCACCGCCGCAACCAGCGGTAACAGCCATTGCTACAACCATAGCACTGCACAGAGCAGCTTTCAAAAATTTCTTCAAGTTCATCAAAAACACACCTTTCATTGTGAAATAATCTACTAAGTTACGTAATACTTTACTATATTACTGTCAAAAAAGCAAGCGTTCCAGCGCAGATATAATGTATACATGAGCACTGCTACATAAAAGCAGTACCATCTCCTCAAGACACAGTACGGCTTGAAATGTTTGAGCTTATTTTTTCAGTCCGTTGACAATGCGGTCCATAGCTTCAATAGTGTTTTCACGGCTACCAAAGGCGGTCAGACGGAAGTAGCCTTCACCCATAGTACCAAAGCCGGCGCCCGGAGTACCTACAACCTGCAGTTTTTCCAGCAGGAAGTCGAAGAACTCCCAGGAGGTCATACCGTTCGGGCATTGCAGCCAGATGTACGGAGAATGTACGCCGCCATAATATTTAATGCCAACCTTATCAAAGCCAGCCATCATGATACGTGCGTTTTCCTGATAGTAAGCAATGTTTTCACGACATTGTTTGATGCCCTCTTCGCTGAATACAGCCTCAGCACCGCGTTGGATAATATAAGGAACACCATTGAACTTTGTGGTCTGACGACGCAGCCACATTTTGTTCAGTTCCATTTCCTTGCCGCCTTCGGTTTTGCGTACCAATGCGTGCGGTACAACAGTATAACCACAGCGGGTACCGGTAAAGCCGGCAGTTTTGGACAGAGAGCACAGCTCAATAGCACATTTTTTAGCGTCTTCGATAACAAAAATGCTGCGCGGAATTGCCGGATCAGTTACGAATGCTTCATAAGCAGCATCATAAAGGATTACTGCATCATTTTTCAGTGCATAAGCAACCCATTTTTCCAGCTGTTCTTTAGTATAAACAGCACCGGTCGGGTTATTCGGAGAGCACAGATAAATTACGTCAGCCTTCACATTTTCGTCCGGCATCGGCAGAAAATCATTTTCCGGCTTGCCTTCCATATAAATAATGTTGCGGCCGCACATTACGTTGGTATCCAGATATACAGGATATACAGGATCAGGAATCAGAATTGTATTGGCATTGCTGAAAATATCGGTAATATTACCACAGTCGCTCTTAGCACCGTCGCTGATGAAAATTTCATCGCTTGCCAGAGTAACGCCGAAGGATGCATAGTATTTAACTAATGCTTCGTGCAGGAAATCATAACCCTGCTCCGGACCATAGCCACGGAAGGTAGCTTGTACGCCCATTTCAGCAACAGCCTTTTCCATTGCCTCAACAACACATTTTGCCAGCGGCAGGGTAACATCACCAATGCCCAGGCGAATAATCTTTTTATCTGGATGTGCCTCAGCATAAGCGTTAACCTTATGTGCGATATCAGCAAAAAGATAGCTTTCTTTTAAGTTACAATAGTTTTCGTTTACAAATGCCATTGAAAAACCCCCATTATTAAAATCATTTTAAATTTATAGCAAACGCTTGAAAAATCACTAGCTGCAAGCATTCGAGATACCTGCAGCCAGTAGTTTAAGCAGTTTGTTTACTCGTTGATAACACTCTCAGGAATATCTATCACGCCGTCAAATACTGCGACTGCGTTGCCCTCCAAGGTTACATGGTCATTCAGCTCATGCGTAACCTTGAGCAGGCCGCCCTTGCAATGTACATTGAGCGGTTCGCCCTTCTTGCCTGCTTTGTTCAGCATGATGCAGGCTACAGTAACAGCGCTCGCACCGGTGCCACAAGCCCAGGTTTCGCCGCTGCCACGCTCCCAAACGCGGAACTTAACAGTGTTCTTATCCAGAACCTGCACAAACTCCGTATTTACGCCTTCAGGGAACAGCTTATGATGTTCAAATTGCGGTCCCAGCTCTTCCAAGTTCAGGCTGTCCACATCATCCACAAAGGTAACAAAGTGCGGATTGCCCATAGAAATTGCTGTACCGTTATAGAAAACCTTTTCTTTGGTTACATCATCATGATTATCATTCAAAACAATTGCCTGGTCAACAAAAATATAATGGTCGCAATTCATCGGAATCTCGGTAGCACGGAAAACAGGTTTGCCCATATCTACCTTAGCACCTACAACCTCGCCGTTTTCGACAACCATCTCAATTTCCTTAACACCGGAAAGAGTTTCCAGCGTAATGGTAGTTTTATCAGTCAGGCCTTTATCATGCACAAATTTAGCTACGCAGCGTACGCCATTACCGCACATCTTGCCTTCACTGCGGTCAGCGTTGAACATACGCATTTTGAAATCAGCAACGTCAGATTTGCACACGCAGATAAGACCGTCACTGCCAATACCAAAGCGTCTATGGCTTACATATTCAGAAATAGCGCCAGGGTTCGGCAGCATCTCTTTGGTGCAGTCTACATAGACATAATCATTGCCAGCACCATGCATTTTGGTAAATTCTATTTTCATGGTCCTTCCTCCTTTGAATCCTCTTTACTCATTATAGCAAAAATACGCTAAAATTCCAACCGGATAAGCAATAAAGTTAGCTTTAGCACACAAAAAAGCCGGTACATTTCTGCACCGGTTAAAGATAACTGACATTATTGCTTTTTTATCTGCAAAAATTTCACTTAGAACTCTTTTTCTGCAGTAAAAAACCTCTTCAGAAAATATTTAGGCAAATCTCCTGGACGGTCTGCACCACATCAAGGCAGCAAAAATCAGCACAGCAGTTACCCCCATGCTTACAGGATAAACATACATTAAGGTGCGGAAATCATGATACACCGGGAAAACAAAGGCAACCCATAAGAAGCGTACACCACATACACCTAAAATCGTAAGCAGCGATGGTAAGAACGATATGCCGAAGCCGCGCAGATAACCCGACATGACATCATACGTAAGGCTGAAAATATAGGCGCAGAAGACAATAGAAGCCCTGATATAGCCAAGCCTGATAACCTCGCTGTCATCATTAATAAGCGCAATAAGCCTGTCACCAAAGAGGAATACTATAAGCATACAAATACCAGTGCAGATAACATCCTCCAGCAGGCACAAGCGTAAAATCTTGCGACAACGAGCCAGCTGTCTGGCGCCATAATTCTGCCCGACAAAGGTTGTGCACGCCTGTGTAAAGGAGCTGAAGATACTGAACGCTACCATCTCCAGAATCAGCGAAGCACTGGAGGCAGCAATGACCTCTGTTCCCAGGCTGTTGATAGCACCCTGAATAACTACATTTGCCAAGCTGAAAACTGCGCCTTGGATGCCTGCAGGCAAGCCGATGCTTACAATTTCTTTCAGCGTAGGCATATCAAGGTGCAGCTTATTCCATTCCAATTTAATTATAGAATCTGTTTTCAGCAATAAGCGGAGCAAAATCAAAGCAGAAACCGCGTTAGCCAACACTGTAGCAATCGCTACACCGGTAACATCCAGCTTGCATACGCAGACAAAGAATAAATCCAGCACAATATTAACCAGGCTGGCTGCAATAAGCGCCATCAACGGTTTTTGCGTTTCACCGATACTGCGGAAAATAGCCGCCTCAAAATTGTACAGCAAAATAATCGGCATACCTAAAAAATATATTCTAAGGTACATCACAGCTGACGGTAAAACTTCTGCCGGAATTTCCAACAAATCTAAAATCGGCACAACAGCAAACTGTGCAATAACAGCTACCGCAATACCGATAATCAGCGAAAGCAGTACAGCAGTATGCACTGCCTTTTTTACACCTTCTGTATCACGCCTGCCGATAGACTGTGCAATAACAACATTAGAACCTAAGGCCAAGCCTAAGAACAGAAAAATAATCATACCGATAATAGGCAAATCGGTTCCTACGGCAGCCATCGCCGCAGTCCTGTCACCATTAGCAAAATTGCCGGCAATTACTACGTCTGTAGCGGTAAAAAACTGCTCCAGGATAGCTGTTGCAGCTACCGGCATAGAAAATTTTAATATTTTATCCCACAAAGAGCCATTAAGCATATCCATGCTTTTCTGCATATCATTAGTACCTTCACTTTCTTTTAGCTAGTGATAGATATTATAATACTAAATTTAGGCAATAGCAAATTGATATTTACTATGCCCGGTTATAGTTATAAGGCATAATATAACGCTTATGATAAGCAATGCTTAACATACAAAAAGCCGATACATTTCTGTACCGGCTTTTCGTTCATAAAATATTTCGTTTAAGCAGCCTGTTTACGCATATAAGTACGCATAACAAGCAATGTTACGAATAATAAGCACAGCGTAATAGGCAAAGCAATCAGCGCTAAGGAGCTTTCCGTAAAGTACGCAATACCGCCAGCAATCAGATAACCGGCAACGGACACAGAAGCTGCAGTCAAAGCATACGGCAGCTGTGTGGAAACGTGGTTAACGTGATCGGAATGCGCACCTGCAGATGCCATAATCGTTGTATCGCTGATAGGTGAACAGTGATCACCGCATACCGCGCCGCTCAGGCAGGCAGCAATGGAGATAATCAGCATTTCATAGGTATCACCGGAGCCGAAAACGTTGCATACAACAGGAATCAGAATAGAGAATGTGCCCCAGCTTGTACCTGTAGAGAAGGCAAGGAACATAGCAACAACAAAGATAATTGTCGGCAGGAACATTTTCAGAATACCTGCAGAGCTTGCTACAAGATCATGCACATAGAACTTAGCACCTAAAAGACCGGTCATACCGGACAGAGTCCAAGCCATGGTCAAAATCATAATCGGTGCAACCATTGCTCTGAAGCCGGCAGGAATGCACTCAGTAAATTCCTTAAAGGTCATTACATTGCGTACCATGTAGAAGCAGAAGGTAAAGAAGAAGGTTGCTATGCTGCCGAGTACCAGGCCTTTAGGAGCATCAGCACCGGCAAAGGCATCAACAAAGGTTTCACCAGTGAAGAAGCCACCGCTATAAATCATACCAATAATACAACAGATAATAAGTACGATTACAGGCAGTACCAAGTCAATAACAGCACCGTTAGGCTTATCATTTGTATCGTCATCATCGCCGTACGGACGAGCGGCAGTAGTGAACAGGTCACCCTTCTTTGCATTGTCCTCATGGACCTTCATGCTACCGAAATCAAATTTCATGATGGTCAAAAGAATCATCATAGATAAGGTGGTGATTGCGTAGAAGTTATACGGAATAGTCTGCAGGAACATGTTGAAGCCATTAATATCAGAGCCTTTAGGTACAGATGAGGTTACAGCTGCAGCCCAGCTGGAAACCGGCGCAATAATACAAATCGGCGCAGCAGTTGCGTCAATAAGATATGCCAGCTTTGCACGGCTAACCTGATGTCTGTCGGTAACAGGACGCATAACTGAGCCAACAGTCAGACAGTTGAAATAGTCATCGACAAAAATAAGCACACCCAACGCAATGGTCGCAAGCTGCGCACCAACGCGTGTCTTGATATTTTTAGAAGCCCATTGACCGAAGGCAGCACTGCCGCCAACCTTATTCATCAGGGCAACCATAATACCTAAAATAACCAGGAACACGATAATACCAACATTACCGCTATCAGACAGCTTAGTAATCATGCCGCCGTCTTCATTATAAAGCATGGTGTTCAACCCAAGCTCAAGATTACCATTAGAATATAACAGTGCACCGATGGCGATACCTACGAACAAGGAAGAGTATACTTCCTTCGTAATCAAGGCTAAAGCAATTGCGATAACCGGTGGCAGCAAAGCACCGATAGTCGAATATACGGCAGGCTTATAGGTCGCAGGATCAACAGTGTTAGGATGCTGTCCGCTTATATAAAATAGACCAGCCATGATAACAAGCGTTACCACCAAAAACAAATAATTGATTTTTCTCATCTAATTAATCACTCCATAATTTTTTTCTAAAAAGTCCGAAAAAATTATATCATGATTACGTAACTAAAAGCAAGCATATTATTAAAACTTGCAGACAATTTGTTAAAAAATGAACATTATTGCGTTGATAATTGCAAAACACAGCACTTTAGCACTGATTTATATTGCTTTAATGTCTATTTACAGTTGACAAATTTTGTAGTTTAAAAAGCAAGCGAATATATTATTCTGGACATAGCTATTCCGCATGGTAATGCTATTTAAATGATGCGTACATAGAACTATAGTAAATTGAGCGAGGGATATATCGTGCAAGGAATAGCAATTTTAGCAAATGAGCATCTGGTACCATCGAAGTGTCGCAACTGTCTGAGCGCTAAGCAAGCTACTGTAGAAAACTCTCTCAGCATAGCGCGAGTTTTGCGGCACTTCGTCCTGGTTCCATGCGAAATTTGCGTTGTGCCCTACAGGCACGGGAAAATTGCTGTTGACTGGAACGATATACCTCTTGCGAACAGAGAAAGTACGGGAGTATAGCTAACACATGCTTGCGCGTCGTTTCACTCTTTTCGATTTCTCACGTCGCAAAGCTCGTGACAAATCGGGTGTCGCTTCTCAGTCAAAATGCAGGTAAACCTGCATTTCGATACGCCTCGCCACAAACGCATTTGCGCGTCGCTTTGCTTCTTCAAATGCGGTGGCTGGGCAGCCAGGCCCGCTGCTGCTCATAAGATAGCTGCAGATAGAAAAAAAGAACCATACCTTTTGGTATGGTTCTTTTTTTCTAACCGGCAGCTATCTATCCTCCCAGGCCGCTTCCA
>NZ_CAKPTG010000023.1 GCF_934190775.1 uncultured Phascolarctobacterium sp. | reverse complement strand
AAGATTAATCATGACGAGCTGCGCGTTGTGGCCGCTGAGGCCAAAGGCAGCATCAAACACTTATTTTTGCACTGGACAGCAGGTACCTACGGTCAGGTCTTCGACGACTACCACATCAACATTGATGAGCATGGCGAAATTTACCTCACCTGCAGAACTCTGCGCGAATATAAGGAGCACACCTGGCATCGCAACACCGGTGCCGTTGGCATCACCCTCTGCTGTGCTTTTGACGCTACTCTTAATTATCAGAGTATCCCGGATTATAAGGGGTTATGTCCCCCAACTGCGCTGCAGATTGAACAGATGGCGATTGTTGTCGCTATCCTGTGCCGGGAGCTGGAATTGGAAATCTCTTTTGACACAGTAAGAACCCATGCTGAGGTTGCCGATCAGGACGACTATGGTCCAGCTAAGCATCCAGAAGACATGCGTTGGGATTTGTACCGACTCACCGACCTGCCGGACTGCCAGAACCTGTGCCCCGGTGGTGTGGTGCTGCGTAAAAAGGCCAGAGCGTACAGCAAGGCGATGCTCACAGCTCAGCTGCTGCAGCTGCCTGAAGATCCTATGCTGACGCACCTTGCGGCGGCGTAAAGGCTAACACCCCAGCCTGCACCGCTCATCTATCAATCTTTTTTAATATCGAAAGGAGTTCTCAACTATGGCAAACATCAATCAGGAAATCATGAAACGCACTCTGGTCATCAACGTGGAGGATGGCCTCAATACCGACGGTACTACCAAGTACAAGGGCAAAAGCTTCAACGGCATCAAGACTGACGCTGCACTGGACAAGGTGTACGAGGCAGGCACTGCTATCGGCGGTCTGATGGAGAAAGGCTTCAAGGATATTGAGCTGACCGAAAAGAGCGAGCTGGCGGAAGCGTAAGCGTAAAAGAGTAAGAGATACTCTCCGTCAGAAGGCAATATGACTTCTCAGGCAGCAACTAAAAGGCTCCCATTGGGGGGAGCTGGCGCCCGTCAGGGCGACTGAGAGGGGCCTGCTGTTTCCACGCTTACGAATAGCGTTGGCTTGGCTAATCCCCTCTCCGTCATCGCTACGCGATGCCACCTCTCCCCAAGGAGAGGCTCTCTACTATCTCTCTACTACTCATCTATACTCCGATATACTCCTAATTTAACAAGAGAAATAAATTTCCAAACCCAAATTTCCAAATCAAAAATTTGCAACAAGTAAAGGAGACAAAAATCATGGAAAAATCCCTGCAATTAGTATTCAAAAACGCTGCTGGCAGCACCAAACTCATCACCATCGCCAACCCGAAAGAAGGTCTGACTAAAGCCCAAACTGACGAAGCAATGCAAAAAATCATCGCAGCCAACGTCTTCAAAACCATCGGCGGCGACCTGGTGCAGGCGGTGGAAGCCCGTGTGGTCAACCGTAACGTCGAAGTGTTGAACTAATCGGCGTACCCCCTAAGGAGTGATTCTCATGGAATTTGAAAGACTGCTTTCCGCAGCAGCGGATTATGGTTTTCCCATGCTCGTCAGCTCGTATCTTCTGGTCCGTATGGAAGGCAGAATAGAAAAGCTGAGTGCTAATATCGAAAGCCTCACCCACGTGCTGCAGGACAGGCTCGTTATGCAATTTCCATATGTACAACAGCAATAGTATATACAAGCAATATACTAAATAACTAATCATATGGCACAGGGGCTGTCGTACAAAAGTGCGGCAGCCTCTCTTTTTTATAAAAAATCTCGAAAGGAACAACAAAATGAACTATAAAATCATCTGTTATATCCTCTTTCTTCTTTTAGGCTTCGCCATCATCTTCATGGCCACCGTCGTCAAAGCGCAACCGCTTCCCGGCACATGCTACACTGCCATGGTAGTGCGCGTCATCGACGGCGACACAATCACAGTCTATGACAATACAGGCTGCTTTCACCGCATCCGCCTCGCTATGATAGATGCTCCGGAAAAGGAACAACCCTTTGGCGCGGAAGCAACCAAAGCCTTAAGCGAATTGCTTAAAGAAGGCACTGTCAGCTTGAAGGTGCACTGCATTGATAAGTATAACCGCGAGGTTGCCTTTGTAAATTGCGATGGAAAGGACGTGAGCGCCGAAATGCTCAGAAAAGGCATGGCCATGCATTACCACATGAACTTTGATAACTGCGAAATATATGATAAATTTGAAGAAGCTGCCAAGCGCCACCGCCAAAGCTTGTGGGCGCAGGATAATATAGAAACACCGTGGGATTATCGCCATAATCTCGCCAAAAGGAGACATAGCAATGTTCATAAAGACCTTTTCCAAGCCTGATTACCCCGACGATTTGGAGCTGACGGACAATACACTCGATGAAATCGCTTACGAAGATAACCATTGGGATTACATGAACCGCTTCCCTGATTACATCAACAGCGATACGATTACCAGCCTCGTTTATGAAACCGGCGACTGGTACTTTTATACTAATGATAAATACGTAGACCATTACTTCGTCCTGGCCTTTGTGAACTGGTCCAAAATGCCAGTCATCCTTTCCATGTGCGAAACGGAAGCAGAAGCGCAGGAGCAGATTAAACTTTTGGCAATAGAACTGAACAATAAATAAAAAAGACTCCGCCTACCCTTGAAAAAGAGTAAGCGGAGCATTTTTGTTGCGTATATTGAACTTAAACACAAAAACCGCCGGCAGAACCTGCAAGCCAACAAATTCTGACGACGGTTTATTTGATATCTCAAAAATTACTCTGAGTACATTTTCTTCAGCGCCAATTTATCCACCTTACCGCTTTCATTATGTGGCAGCTGCTCCATAAAGACAAACTGCTTGGGCAGCTCGTAATCCTCTAAGGTTTGCCGCAGCAGCTTAACCAGCTGCTGCTTGCCGTATTCGCACGCCGCCCCCACAAAAGCAATAAGCACATCGGCATCGTCCACATGACGGCAGATGACTGCTGCCTCCTCAATGCCTTCCAGCTCCGTCAGCGCAGCGCACACCTTGACAGCAGAAACCTTGCGTCCGTTGACGCTCACAATATCGTCCGTGCGCCCCAAAAAGTGCAAGCGTCCTTCTGCATCCAGATGTCCTCTGTCCTTCAGCGAAAACGGCAGCGAGATTTCCTCCACATGATATGGCGTATCAATGAAAATTTCTTCATTATAAACACTCACCTGCACACCCTTGAACGGACGACCGATAAGTGTGCGGTCATCCGTCATTTCCTCGGCCTTGATGTAGGTAATGTAATTCAGCTCGCTGGCACCGTAGTACAGCGTGATATCCGCATTGGGGAATACCTGCAGCAGCTTGTCCGCCTCCTGCCTGCCCATGCTCTGCGAGCCGCTGATGATACTGCGCACACGCAAATCAGGCTCACGCAGAAACTTGGGCAACAGTAAAAGCTTGGACGGAATCAGGTAGATTGCGTTCACCGCATAGCGCTGCATCAGCTGCAGCCAATGGCGCGGACGAAAGCGCTCCGTCACTACCAAAGTACCGCCTGCAGCCAGCACGCCCATATAAATATTAAGGTTGCCGGTAAAGGCCAGGCTTCCCTGACAAAAAATCACTGTCTGCTCATCAACGCCGAAGACACGGTTCTGCTCCGGGAAAAAGTCGGCCCAGCTATGATAGCTGCGCCACAACAGCTTGCTTTTGCCGGTGCTGCCGCTGGTCATAACGCCCATGCAGGCCGCTTCGGGAATAGCCTCGCAGCTGAACTGCTGATTTTTACTTACCTCGGTAGCAATAATAGGCACGGTTTTTGTACCGCTATAGGCCAGAAAGCTGATTAACTGACGGGCGATGCTGCTTTCATGGATAAAAACCGCCGGAGCGCTAAAATCAGCACGACTGCGCAGCTCGCGCGCCTCCTGCGCCAGTCTGGCATAGGTATATTCTTCTGCGTCCTCTATAAGAGCGAGCTTGTCCTGTTTTTGTTGTGCAATTAAGGTTAAGTAATCCATTTGCTTCACTCCACTCTTTCCAGCAGCAGCGCCGTACCTACGCCGCCTGCGGCAGCTACGCTGGCGGCGCCGTAACGTCCGCCCTTCTGGCGCAGTGCTTCCAGCAGGTGCAGCGTAATTATGCCGCCGCTGGCACCATAAGGATGACCGTAGGCCAGCGCCCCGCCGAACACATTGTATTTATCAGTGCTGTGCGGAAAGCTGCGGGCAAACAGCACATCAATTACAGCGAAGGCTTCGTTCAGCTCAAAGTCTGCGATATCCTGCTCCTGCAGTCCATGTTTTGCCAACAGCTTTTGCAGCGCGGTAATTGCAGTACGCGGACTTACCAGGGGATCACCGCCGCAGGCTGTGCTGCCCAGCACCCTGGCCTGCGGCTTTAAGCCATGCTCCTGCAGATATTTTTGCGAGCACAGCACTACAAAGGCCGCACCATCGTTAATCAGGCAGGAATTGGCCGCCGTAATAAATTCGCCGCCCTCCAGCACCTTGGGCATTCTGTCGAGCAGACGCTGGCTCATGCGCGGTCTGATTCCTTCGTCCTTAACGGCACCGCAGACCGGAGCGATAATATTCTGCAGCAGCCCCTGCTCGCGCGCCTGCGTCGCGAGCGCATGGCTGCGCAGTACCCATTTATCCATTTCTTCCTTGGTAATGCCCTCGCGCTTCGCTGCAAGCTCTGCGCCCTCCAGCATTACCGTTTCGCGATGAATGCCCGGCATAAATTTGGCTACGCTGTACCAGTCGTCGCCTGCATAATCGGGATGGTTAGGATTATAGCCGCGTCTTGGCTGCGTAGAGCTGCTTTCAAAGCCGCCGGCAATAATTACATCTGCTTCGCCGCTATTTATCTTGGCTGCAGCGATAGCAATGCTTTCCAAACCGCTGCCGCATTGCACATCTACCGTAAAGGCCGGCACCGAAATATCTACGCCTGCCGTCAAAGCCATCAGGCGCGCAATATTGCCGCCGGCACCCACACCGTTGCCGGCAATGATATAATCAGGCGCGCTCAGCTGATATTTTTCCATCACCTGCTTAAGCACCTCCGCCCCCAGCACCTCCGCCGGGATATGACGATACATACCGTTGACTACGCCCACGTAGCTACGCAGGCCACCTAAAATATATGCATTTTCCATCTTAACACCTCTATATCCGAAAAAAGCTGCCTGCCACCTGCCTTCCGGCAAATAGCTGACAGCTCTTAAATTATACCTTATTTATCTGTTATCATTAAAGATACGGTTAATCGGTCCTGCGATAACTGCGGCAGCCAAGCATTTAACAATATCCAGCGGAATGAAAGGCAGAGCGCCGGTCATAATTGCCTTATCCCAACCCATACCGGTAATCAGCTTCAGCTGTACAACGCCGAACACATAAATCAGCGGAATACCGATAACGCAGCCAAGCAAAGCGTAACGCTTGAAGCTGTATTTTTCACCTCTGAAATATGCCAGGAAAACAGCGGTAAACAAGAAGCCGATGATGTAACCGCCGGTAGGTCCGAACAGCTTGCCCGGTCCCGCACTGCCGCCGGTAAATACCGGCACGCCTGCCAAGCCTACCAAAAGATAAACCAGCATGGTCATAAAGGCCTGCTTAGCGTTCAGCACATAGCCTGTAAGATTTACAATCAGCGTCTGCAACGCAAGCGGAGAAAGTGAAAACGGCAGTGGAATAATAATATATGCTGATACGCAGTTCATTGCTACCATCAGCGCCATCTTAGTCATTTCCGCAGTCTTGTTGACGCTTGCTCCTCTATGATTCTTATTGATTTCTGTACCAGAAGTTGTCATTTCCATACACCAGCCTTACTATAATTCTTTAATCACAAAAACATTTATTGCTCCCACATAAGCAGCAAGCTGTCCTTCTGTCCTGTAGATGCACAACTCGTCGCCTGCGTAAACAGGAGCGACAAAGGTAATGCGCCAGTCCAGTGTTTCCAGTGCCAGCTCACGCTGCAGCCAGGCAGCCATGCACAGCCCCGGCACGATGGGATGTTCACCCTTATGGATGACGTTTTCATCACCGGTATAGGCAACATAATCTGCTATTTCCTGTGTTGTAAAGGTGTGCTTTGTCAGCAAGTCGCCCTTAATTGCCTCGGGCTCCAGCGGCTTCGTGCCTAATTTATGCTTAGGCAACACCAAAAATACCCGCAGCTCCTTAGTCAAACTGCCGTCTGCCGCAGTTCCCGCTACGCGGATGATTGATTTGCGTTCCTTCGCCAGCAGCACCTGATTCGCCATAGCCTCCGCAGGCTGATGAATATGTGCTTCTGCTCCTGCCAGCACCCAGCCGCCGAAGAATTTGGCATCGCTGTCCGCCAGCTTATGTGCAAGCTCTAACATTTTTGCATTTTCCTTTCATCTGAGCAGCTTATTGTTATCTGCTTCACGTGCTTTATTATAATGCAAGTGATGTAAATAGTCAACTTATTACATACTATTGGTTTACCATTACAGCAAAAGAAATGCCGCAAAGCATTTCCCAGCTCACAGAAGGAAGTAAACCGCTCCTCCTATCAGCAGCAGGCCTAAGAAATTGTAGTACAAAAAGGTTCTTACATATTTTCCTGCCTGCGAGGGATGCTCTGCAGCATAAAGTTTATAGGAAATAACGCTCGCCATTGAAGCAATCATCGTACCCAGACCGCCGATGTTAACACCTAAAAGCAATGCGTCTGCTTCCCTGGTCAAGCCTGCCAGCAGCATGGCCGCGGGCACATTGCTGAGGAACTGGCTGGCCAGCAGTCCGGTTAAATACGTGCCTGCCGCACTGCCCATCAGCGATTGCTGCAAATAGCTTACTGCAGGACTGTGGCTGATGTTGCCGATGAATACAAAGAAACCGGCGAAGGTCACGAGCAGACTGTAATCCACCTCCCGCAAACGACGCCAGTCGCACAAAGCAACTACGCCTGCCGTCAGCAGCAAAGCCCACAGCTTGTCGAACCAATGCAGCACAGCACCGATGTTTAACAGCAATAATCCCAAAAAGAGCAGCAATATTCCCTTAGGAGGCTGCTGCAGCTTTGGCAGCTCCAGCTTCAGCACGCTGTCCTTGCCATGGAATAAGAGCAGCAGCAGATACGCCAGCGAAATTATTCCCGGCACAGCCATTACGGCAAAAAAGCTGCCGGCGGTATAAGCATAATGCGCATATAAAAACAAATTCTGCGGATTACCGGGCGGCGTCAGCATACTGCCGAGGTTGGCAGCCAGCGTCTGCAGGATAATAATCCGCTCCATATCCATTTTTAAGGTTTTGCCGATAACCAGCGCCAACGGCACAAAGGTCAGCAAAGCCACGTCATTCGTCACGAACATTGAGCTGATATAGGTCACTGCCAGCAGCACCAGCTCCAGCTGACGCTTGCTGCGGCATTTGTTCAGCAGCTCTACCGCCAGCCAATCCAGAAAGCGTATCTCCTTTAGCTCCGCTACCACCAGCATCAGCGAAAGCAGTATCGCCAGCACGTCAAAATCTATATAGGCAAGCTGCGGCCTGCTGTAAAGGCTGCTGACCGCAGCCAAAATAACCGCTATGCACAAAACAGGCTCACGCCGCCAATAATTCTTTATTTTTTGCATCAAGAAAAAGTCACTCCCAGTTAGCCTGCGCCGCGCACAGCGCCAGCGCTGATACGCGCGCCGCACCTGCATCCAGCAGCACCTGTGCCGCTTCCGCAAACGTGCTGCCCGTAGTATAGATATCGTCGCATAGCAGTACATGCTTGCCGCGCACCTTAGCATGAGGCAACAGAGCAAAGCAGCCTGCCAGCTCCTGCTTTCTTTCTTCCGGCTTCAGCTCGTACAAAGGCTCCGTATGGCGCACACGCTCCAGCAAAACCTCCATGCCCGTGCTGCGTCCTTCCAACAGACCGGAAAACAGCTCCTGCGGCACATCAAAGCCACGCTGCCTGCGTCGCTCAGGCGCAGTCGGTACGCAGGTAATAAGGTCAAACTGCTGCAGCCAGCGCATTTTGGCCGCTGGCAGAGCAAGCTCCGCTTCCTCACGCAATAGCGGCAGCCAGCCTGCCTCACCATCAAATTTTATTTTATGCAGCGCGTCCTTAAACACGCCCTCATATTTATAAAGCAGCAGCACACTGTACAGCACATCCGTCGGCAATGGTGCCGCCTGTCCCGCCAGGTATTCCTCACGCGGACAGCAGGGCAGCTGACGCTGCAGCAGATATTCCCTGCGGCACTGCTCGCAAACATAGGCATTGTCAATATTAGTCGCACACACAGCGCAGCGACGGGGAAAAATCAGCTCCTTCGCCACGCGCCCGTAATAGGCAAAATCTCTTAACCAACGCTGCATCAGAACACCTCGCTGCTTTCCTGCAGACGCTCAGCCAGCAGGCTGTAGCGCCTTTTCGTCTTATCATTTTCCACAGCGGTACGCACCGCGTTTTTACTGCCGACAATCAGCACCTTTTCCTTGGCTCTGGTCACAGCCGTATACAGCAAATTGCGCTGCAGCATGATGTAATGACTCTGCACCATAAGCAAAATAACACAGGGATATTCGCTGCCCTGCGACTTATGCACGCTCATAGCGTAGGCCAGCTGCAGCTCCTCCACCTCACCCTGAGCGTAGGTAACGTAATTACCCTCCGGACGCTCCGGGAAGGACACCGTAACATTTTTTCCGTCTATTCTGCTGACACGACCAATATCACCGTTGAAAACATCTTTTTCGTAATTATTGCGAATCTGCATCACCTTATCACCCACGCGCAGCACATTACCCGGTATGTTCACCTCAGGCTTAGTTGCAGACGGCGGATTGATATATTGCTGCAGCAGCTTGTTCAGATTCTGTACGCCGCAGGGATTTTTGTGCATCGGCGTCAGCACCTGCACACTGCGCCAGTCACCGCCGGACGTAAGCTCGGCGTAGGTACGCGCTACAAATTCTGCAGCATCCTGCTCATTGATAAATTCCTGCAGGGCAAATTCACTGCCGGCACCAGCAAGAAAATCAGGCATCTGGCCACGGTTGATCTTATGCGCATTGCGGACAATCGGACTGACCTCTGCCTGACGGAAAACATTTTCCAAACGTACCACAGGCATTTTGCCAGAGCGGATCATATCCTTAAGCACTGAACCGGCACCCACAGACGGCAGCTGGTCCACGTCACCGACGAAAATCAGGCGACAGCCGCCGGGAACAGCCTTAAGCAGATGATATGTCAGGTTGATATCAAGCATCGAAGCCTCATCGATAATAATCGCTTCTGCATCCAGCGGGTCGCTGTCATCCTTACCGAAGTGCAGGCCATCACCCGTAGGCTGGTATTCCAGCAGACGGTGTACCGTTACTGCCGGGTGACCGGCAGAATCAGCCAGCCTGCGTGCGGCGCGCCCCGTAGGCGCGGCCAGCAGGATGCGACAGCCAGCCTGCTCCAGAACGTTCAAAATGCCCTTGACTACAGTAGTTTTACCTGTACCGGGACCGCCGGTGAGCACAAAAACACCATGCTCCAGCGAAGCATAAATTGCCTGCCGTTGCGCCTCCGCCAGCGTAATCCCGGCATCACACTCCCAGCTTGTAATAACATCATCTGCATTCACGCGCGTCACCGGCTTCGCCTGGTCGCGCAGCATCAGCAGACGCTGCGCCGTCTGCACCTCCGCCGTATAAAGATATTCCGGATACACAAGACGCATACCGCCCATTTCCTCGGTACGCAGCATATCCTGCTCCATCAGTTTGCTGAAAGTATCCTGCACCATAGTACTGTCTACCGCCAGCGCTCTTGCCGTTTCACGCACCAGCAGCTCCTCCGGCACGCAGGTGTGTCCCACACCTGCTGCCTGCGTCAGCGCGTAGGCAATGCCTGCGCGCAAGCGCTCCTCGCAGTCATGCTCCATGCCCATCGCCATAGCAATCCTGTCCGCAGTTTTAAAGCCGATGCCGGTAATATCCGTCGCCAGGCTGTAGGGATTTTCCTTGATACGCGTAATCGCCGTATCACCGTAGGCAGCCTGCAGGCGGGCAGCATAACCACTGCTCACGCCATGCGCTTCCAAAAAGAGCATCAGCTCACGCAGGCTGGAAAGCTGGCTATATGATTCACCGATAGCTGCCGCTTTTTTGGCGCTGATACCGCGCACCTGCGCCAAACGTTCAGGGCAGCTGCCTAAGATCTCCAGTGTATCCGTGCCGAAGACTTCCACAATTCTGGCTGCCGTTACCGGGCCCACACCCTTAATAGCGCCGGAAGCAAGAAAGCGTTCAATACCTGCTACCGAAGTTGGCTGCAAAACCTGCAGTGATTGTATATCAAATTGTCTGCCGAATCTGGCATGCTCAATCCAGTTGCCCTCCATAGCAACATTTTCGCCCAAGTACGGCGCATTGCCGTGATAAACAGCAGTAAAGCGTCCCTGCGCCTTATTTTCCATGCGCAGTACGCTGAACATGCCGTCATCGCTTTGAAACACTATATCGTTAACTATCGCTTCCAGCTTTTCCATTCTTTCACCGCCATACAAAACAAATGTTTTAACTATAGCTATTATTATAACATAGTTTTCTCAATTAGGATAGCAATTTGACTTTACAAGTATTATAATTTTCGCTATAATTGAATAAGATATGCACTATATATTGCTTCCGGCAGGCAGTGCCCTTATGGATATAAGGCCTGAGCCGGCATTGTATTATTGTAATTATAACTATGAGGAGTTTAAAACATGCAACCCAAGAAATTTACAGGAAAATTAATAGCCATAGATATGTACAACTGCGGCGTAAATGAAGTGAATGATACCGAAAAGGCCAAGACTCTGCTGCAGGAAGGCTGCGATGAATACCGCATGAACAGCCGCGAGCTGCTTGTTTGTCAGGAAGAAGGTCAGAGTGAATATTCTATCTCCGCTCTTTGCAAGCAAGGCCATGTAACTCTGCATGTATATCCTAAGCTCGGTTTTATCGCGGCAGATATTTTCAGCTGCTACGACGATGCAGATCCTGCAGGCATGGCACGTTATCTGCGCAACGCCTTTGACTGCGACAAAGCTAAAATCACCCTGCTGGACCGCGGCGATTTCGGCAGCAAATACGATATGAAGCCTAACCACCGCTCCAACATCAAGTTCATCCGCCGTACCCAGAACGTTACCAAAAACGTCGGCGCTCAACTGAAAAAAATGATGCTCAAGCCCCGTGGCATCTAAACGGGACTATCAGATAAACTTTTCCAGGGGTTGTATGAACAGCCCCTGTTTTTTCTTAACTCAAAGGAGATTTTACACATGAAATATTTAATGTGGGATGTAGACGGCACCCTGATTCTTTCCGGTGGTGCCGGCAAGGATGCCATGATTAAGGTTATCAAAGACTACTATTTTCTCGATGCCTTCGATTTCAACAAATCCCTGGCAGGACGCACTGACTCG
Source organism: uncultured Phascolarctobacterium sp. (assembly GCF_934190775.1). Lineage (GTDB taxonomy): Bacteria > Bacillota > Negativicutes > Acidaminococcales > Acidaminococcaceae > Phascolarctobacterium_A. Next base: position 24,742 of record NZ_CAKPTG010000023.1, on the reverse strand, counting down.
GATATTATCAAAAGCGTTGTCACCCGTCTGCGCGGACGCTGCAACAGTGCCGAAGCAGCAGGCCTGCTCATCCGCTACCATATGGAGCTGCCCAAGCAGCTGCCGCTGCATAAGGGACGCGTTTTAAAAAACGTGGAGAAAACGCTGCAATATTTCTGCCAGCCGGACAGCCGTTACTGTAACTGCCTGCTCACCGGCAACACCAGCACCGGCGCCCATCTCAAGCTGCAGCATTTCGGTCTGGACCAATATTTTAACCATGAACACAGCGTCTTCGGCGAAATCAGCGAAAACCGCGAAATGCTGGCTAAGGTTGCCTTCCACCGTCTGTATATGCAAAACGAAGAAGCTAAGCCGAACGAGCTGATTTTTATCGGCGATACTCCTAATGACGTGCGCTGTGCCAATGCCATCGGCGCACCCTGCCTGATTATTTTGGAAGGCTCCGGCTATAAGCCTGAGGATTTTGCTGAAGTCAAACCCTGGAAGATAATCGACTGTCTTCCGGATGATCCCAAGCAGCTGGAGCTTTTGCTGGATGAAGCAGAAAGCTATGCAGGAGGGCAAAATGCGTAAGAATATTTTCCAGACTGTGCTTGCGCTTCTGGCTCTCAGCATAAGCAGCACAGCCCTTGCTTACAGCAACAGTGATTTAAACGCAGTACTGAACGGAGCAAGCTGCCCCGGCGGTGACCTTTCCGGCGCTGATTTATCCGGTATGGATTTATCCGGACGTGACTTTACCAACACCGATTTTACGGAAGCACGCCTTGATGATACCAATCTGGACAAAACCAAGCTGCAGGATGCCTGCTTCCAGAGCGCTCTGTTGCCCAACGCCAGTCTGCGCGGTGCCAACCTGGCATATGCCAACTTCCGCTATGCCAATGCCTCCGGCAGCGATTTCACCAACGCCAGCCTGCAGGGAGCATATCTTAACCGCTGCCAGCTGCGTGGCGCACACCTGCTGAACGCTAATCTGCAGCAGGCAAAGGCACAGGAGGCCTCTATGGACGGCGTACAGGCCGACTACGCCGACTTCAGCTTTGCCAACCTGCCCTATAGCTGGCTGCGCCGCGCCAGCTTGAAAAACGCAGTTTTTCATGGCGCTAACCTATACAGTGCCCATCTGGAGCGTAGCGACCTGACGGAAGCAGACCTGCGCAGCAGCAAGCTGGGTCACAGCAGCCTGAACAACAGCAAGCTGGATAAGGCGCTGCTGGATAAAGCATTTTTGGAATACGCCGACCTGCGCGGTGCGGAAATGAACTACACGCAATTCGGCACAGCATTTTTGGATAATGCAAAATTGGATAAATAAATATAAACCACTCAGCAAAAAAGCTCCGGCAACCGCCGGAGCTTTTTTGGCGCAACTAATCAGGAATGATCCTGTTTATTAATCGTCAGTCCTGAGGATAAAACCCAGAAGGAGCATAACTGAGATTAATCATAATATTTTTCACTTGTGTATAGTGGTTCAAAATCATCTTATGAGTTTCACGACCAATGCCGGAGGTTTTGTAGCCGCCGAAGGGAGAATGCTCCGGAATCTGGTTGTAGGTGTTCACCCACATACGACCGGTTTCCACGTTGCGTGCTACACGGATCGCCTTGTTGATATCCTTAGTCCAAACAGCGCCACCCAGACCGTATTCACTGTCATTGGCCATAGCCACAACCTCGTCCTCATCGTGGAATTTGATAACTACGGCAACAGGCCCGAAGATTTCCTCCTGTGCTACACGCATATCATTGGTTACATTGGTAATCAGAGTCGGCTTCATAAAAGCACCCTTGGCCAGCTCGCCCTCGGTAAAGCGTTCACCGCCGCAGGCAATAGTAGCGCCCTCCTGCTTAGCAATTTCCACATAGCTCAGGATTTTCTTAATCTGGGTTTCGTTAATCTGGGAGCCCATCTGAGTATCATCATGCCAGGGCAGGCCCACCTTAACCTTATTGAAGGCTTTTACTAAGGCCGGTACGAATTTATCATAAATGGTATCCTGCACGAAGATACGGCTGCCTGCACAGCAAACCTGACCTTGGTTAAAGAGAATACCCAGTTGGGCACCATCGATAGCCTGATCAAAATCGCAGTCATCAAAATAAATGTTGGCACTCTTGCCGCCCAGCTCCAATGTTGCCGGAATGATGCGTTCTGCCGCAGCCAGGCCTACGTTGCGGCCAACCTCGGTGCTGCCGGTGAAGGCCAGCTTCGCAAAGTTCTTATGCTCCAGCATATATTGACCGGTTTTGCTGCCCGCGCCGGTAATAACATTGAACACGCCTGCAGGCAGTACGCCGTCAATCAGACGGGCAAATTCCAGAATGGAAAGGCTTGCTTCCTTAGAAGGCTTCAGCACGGTGCAGTCGCCTGCTGCCAGCACCGGTGCCAGCTTCCACGCTGCCATCAGGAACGGGAAGTTCCAGGGAATAATCTGGCCAACTACGCCGATAGGCTCACGCAGAATGATAGACAGGAACTGTTCGTTGAGTACGGATGCCTGACCTTCCTCCGCCAGGATGCAGCCGGCAAAATAACGGAAATGCTCCGCCGCCATCGGGATATCTACGTTCATAGTTTCACGAATCGGCTTGCCGTTATCCATGCTTTCTACCATTGCCAGATGCTCCTTGTTAGCATCAATAATATCAGCAATTTTATTCAGCAGAGCAGCACGCTGTGCCGGAGTGGTCTTTTTCCAGGTTTTGAAGGCTTCCCAGGCTGCTGCGGAAGCTGCCTCTACATCCTCGCGGCTGCCTTGGGCGCAAACTGCCAGATGACTACCGTCCGCAGGACTTTCTGCATTATAGGTTGCACCGTCGGATGCGTCACGCCACTGTCCGTTAATATATAAACCATATTGTGCTTGTAATTTTACTTTTTCCATAATAATGATAAACCTCCTCATTTGGCTCTTGCCCTTCACGCCATTGTGATGGGACTTGTTTTTGTGATGTCACTATTGTATAATCAAAATGGTTCTATTAAAAGAATCAAAAAGCAAAAATATTTTAGAACCAAGGAGAAATATCACTCATGTTAACATATGATTTAGATAAACGCGGCAGCACACCGCTCTATGATTACTTATACCAATGCATCCGTCAGGACATCATCAGCGGCAGGCTGCAGGCAGGCGAACGCCTGCCCTCCAAGCGCACGCTGGCACAGCATCTGAGCGTGGGCATCATCACCGTGGCCAACGCTTACGCCCAGCTGGCGGTAGAAGGCTACATCACCTCGCGCGAAAAGAAAGGCTACTTCGTAGAAGACGTCAGCAGCTACCGCGTGCGCCGCAAGGCCACAGCAGCGATGCTGCCGGAGGCAGCGGAGCGCGAATACTTTGCCGACTTCAAGGCCAACCGCATCAGCCTGCAAAACTTCCCACTCGCTACCTGGACACGCCTGATGCGCGAAACGCTTTCCGTGCACAACGAAGAGCTGCTCAAAACCGTTCCCTACAAGGGCGTCTACGAGCTGCGTAAGGCTATTGCCGACTATCTGGCACACAACCGCGCTATGCAGGTCGACCCTTCGCAGATTATCATCGGCGCCGGTACGGAATATCTTTACGGCCGCCTGCTGCAGATGTTCGGCCACGCCTGCACCTTCGCCATCGAAGAACCTGGCTATAAAAAATTCGCCTCCATCTCCGCCAGCTTCGGCAATCCCTGGAAGTACATCCCTATTGATGACAACGGCCTGATGATTGACAAGCTGGAGGAAAGCGGTGCCGACGTAGTACATCTTTCCCCCGCCAACCATTTCCCCACCGGCATTGTCATGCCCGTAACACGCAGGCTGGAGCTTTTTGAATGGGTTAACCGCATCCGCAAGCGCTATATAATTGAAGATGATTATGACAGCGAATTCCGTTATACAGGACGCTTCATCCTGCCGCTGTACGCACAGGATACGCAAAGTCGTGTCATCTACATGAACACCTTCTCCAAAAGCCTGGTACCCTCGCTGCGCATCAGCTACATGGTGCTGCCGCCGCGCCTTTTGGAGCGCTATGAGCAGACCATGAGCTTTTACAGCTGCACCGTATCCAGCTTTGAGCAATATACGCTGGCACGCTTTATCTCCGAAGGCTATTTTGAACGCCATATCAACAAAATGAAAAACTACTACCGCGAGCAGCGCCACAAAATTTTGGCAGCCATCCACGCTTCACCGCTAGCCGCTGTTTCGCAGATTACCGAACGCAACGCCGGTACGCATTTTGTCCTGCATATCAACACCAAACTGACGGAAGCAGAAGTGCGCAAGGCAGCACTGGCAGCAGATATGTGCCTTTCCTTCTATTCCGATTACAGCCATAATACCGAAGAAAATAACGGCTGTACCCTCGTAATCAATTACGCTGCCATCGAAGCAGATAAAATCGCCGCAGTAATAGAAAGATTAAGCAGCCTGTTCCCCGAATGCAACCAGATAAGCTGAATAATTACAGACCAGATTTAAGCGCACACTAAAAAAGCATGCACCGCTTTACTTTGTATCTCAACCGGACATCCAGTATTATTGGTACACAGCAAGCAATGCATGCTTTTTGCTTTATTTTTTACAGCTCGATTTTCTGTACGTTAGCAATAGCCTCTTTAGCTTCAGCAATGATACGCTCCATAACATCCTTGCAGGGCAGGATATCATTCAGCACGTTCAGGCTCTGGCCGCACATAACAGTACCGTTGACAATATCGCCTTCAACAATACCTTTGCGGTTGGTGCCTGTACCCATAGCCATCAGCTCTTCTTTGGGAGCACCGGCAATTTCACGCGCAGTATACGCATCGGTAAAAGCGTTCGCCAGGCAGCGTACACCAAGATTACGGCTATAACCGGTTGCTACGCTGTCAGTATCGGTTGCCTTAACAATAGCCTCCTTGGCAGCAGGATTTGCCGGGCATTCCTCGGTCAGCAGGAAACGGCTGCCCATCTGCACACCTGCAGCGCCCATCAGCAAAGCTGCAGCCAGCGCACGACCATCGCTGATACCGCCAGCAACAAGCACCGGAACAGATTTAATCTGCGGCAGTACGTTCTCCATCAGCGCCATAGTAGTCTGCTTGCCGATGTGACCACCAGCCTCCATGCCTTCAATAACCATAGCGTCAGCGCCTGCAGCTTCAATGCGCTTAGCCAGCTTAACATTAGGCACTACGGGAATAACCTTGATGCCTGCAGCATGAAAGGCAGGAATATGCGGTACCGGGTTGCCTGCACCCAAGGTAACAAAGGCTACCTTTTCCTCGCACAGCATAGCAATGATTTCTGCAATGTTCGGAGCCATCAGCATAACGTTAACACCGAAGGGCTTATCGGACAGAGATTTTGCCTTGCGCACCTCGTCACGTGTCCATTCCACAGTACGGCCGCCGCTGCCGATGATGCCGGCGCCACCGGCGTTGGAAACTGCCGCAGCCAGCACAGCGTCACTGGTCCATGCCATGCCGCCTTGAATAACAGGATATTTTATACCTAAGAGCTCAGTTAATGTAGTTTTCATGATAATCACCTCGCAACAATTTTACACGCCTATTATATACTATTCTCCACGCAGTAATCGTGAATTATTTTTAAACTTTACTAAGTTTGTAAAGAATGTAACTATGATGTAGCTTTTAAGGTGCAAACTTACACTTAATTGTAGTTTTTTGTCCATAAAATTTGACATCAGGCTATAAAAATTGTAAAATTTTATGAGTACCCTGAAAGGCTTCAGGACTGTTGTTTTTTATTTTAAACCGCATTGGCTGCAACTAAAAGCGCTAAGGTCGAGACGGCCTGATGTATACAGTGCTTTATCAGCAGCTTGCTAAGTTCATTCCACGCAGGCTGCTCAGAAAGTGCCGGAGACGAAGAAGGTCGTCGATGGCGTACTCCTTGTACGTCGAGACGGCCTGATGATGTATACAGTGCTTTATCAGCAGCTTGCTAAGTTCATTCAGCGCAGGCTGCTCAGAAAGTGCCGGAGACGAAGAAGCTTGACGATGGCGTATATTCTGTACGTCGAGGAAACCTGATGAAGTATATGGTGCTTTATCAGCAGCTTGCTAAGTTCATTCCACGCAGGCTGCTCAGAAAGTGCCGGAGACGAAGAAGGTCGTCGATGGCGTACTCCTTGTACGTCGAGACGGCCTGATGAAGTATACGGTGCTTTATCAGCAGCCAGTACGGTAGTACTATTTAAGTAAGGGAAAGAGGTCAAGAAACATGCGCAGTACACAAGTAAAAAAAGGTTCAACCCGCGCAGCCCATCGCTCTCTGTTCTATGCAATGGGTTATACTGAAGAAGAATTAAAGAAACCGTTAATCGGCATTTGTTGTGCCGCTAACGAAATCATTCCGGGACATATGCATCTGGATACCATCGCTAAGGCAGCCAAATACGGCGTGCTAGAAGCAGGCGGTACTCCGATTGAGTTCCCGGCTATCGGCATCTGTGATGGCATTGCAATGGGCCATGACGGTATGAAATATCCGCTGGCAAGCCGTGAGCTGGTTGCCGACAGCATTGAAGCTGTTGCCAACGGCCATGCGTTTGACGGCTTAATCCTGATTCCGAACTGTGATAAAATTGTTCCGGGTATGCTGATGGCAGCAGCCCGTCTGAACATCCCGACCGTTGTTGTCAGCGGCGGTCCGATGCTGCCCGGCCGTTATCAGGGCAGAGATATCAGCGTATCTACTGTATTTGAAGCTGCCGGCCGTTTTGAATCCGGTCAGATTGATAAAGCAGAGCTCAGAGAAATCGAGCATTGTGCCTGCCCCGGCTGCGGCAGCTGCTCCGGTCTGTTCACTGCCAATACCATGAACTGCCTGACTGAGGTTCTTGGCATGGGCCTGCCCGGCAACGGTACTATCCCCGCTGCTTACAACGGCAAGCGTATCGCTTTGGCTAAGCACGCAGGCATGGCTGTTATGCGTCTGCTGGAGGAAAATGTTCTGCCTCGCGACATTATGACGCTCAATGCCTTCAAGAACGCTATTACCGTTGATATGGCCATCGGCGGCAGCTCCAACACTGCGCTGCATCTGCCGGCTATCGCTCACGAAGCAGGCATCGACCTGCCGCTGGAGCTGTTCGATAAAATCTCCAAGAAAACTCCGTACCTCACTAAGATGAGCCCGGGCGGCAGCCACCACATCGTTGATTTGAACGAAGCCGGCGGCATTCCTGCTGTAATGCACGAGCTTGACCGTCTGAAGCTGATTAAAAAATCCTGCCAGACTGTCAGCGGCAAAACTGTCGGCCAGCTTATCAAAAATGCGGAAATCCTGCGTCCTGAGGTTATTCACAGCGTAGAAAATCCGTACAACAAAACCGGCGGCATCGCTGTTCTGAAGGGCAATATCGCTCCGGAATGCAGCGTTGTCAAGGAAAGTGCGGTTGATTCTTCCATGAAGGTATTCAGCGGTCCGGCTAAGGTTTATAATTCCGAAGACGAAGCTATTGCTGCAATTTGCGCCCAAAAGGTTGTTTCCGGTGACGTTGTCGTTATCCGCTACGAAGGCCCGAAAGGCGGCCCTGGTATGCGTGAGATGCTGAACCCGACCTCCGTACTGGCAGGCATGGGCCACGACAAGGACGTTGCACTGCTTACCGACGGACGTTTCAGCGGTGCTACCCGTGGTGCCTGCATCGGTCATATTTCTCCGGAAGCACGCGAGGGCGGTAATATCGCATTGATTGAAAACGGCGATATCATTGAAATTGATATTCCGAACCGTACCCTGAACGTTAAGCTGAGCGACGAAGAGCTGGCTGAACGCCGTAAGAACTGGGTTTGCCCGCCGCCGAAGGTTAAGAGCGGTTACCTGGCACGCTATGCTGCTTTGGTTACCTCCGCTGCTACCGGCGCTGTACTGAAGGTTCCCGGTCAAGACTAAAAGAATTATATAAGCTGAAAAAGCAACTCCCCATCTTTCTTACCGAAAGGTAAGACGGATGGGGAGTTTTTGCATAAGAAAAGCGGCTGGGATAAAACCAACCTCACAAATTATAGAATCGCTATAGTTTAAGAATTTTTTATTTTTTACACTAAAAAACAGTGGGAATTTATCTGACGGTAACCCTCCACTGTTTTTTCTGTTAAAGGCTGAGTTCTGTTTCAGCCTCTCAACGGTTGATTATTAATACTCAATTTTGCTCCAGCAGATAAATATCACTGATTTCCTTTACTGTACGCACATTATTCGGCAAAGGACCTGCCTTCTGCACGCGACGATATTCCAAACCGCGCACCAGCAGATATTTTTTGCTTCCGTCACGCAGCGCATCTGTCAAGGCACCGGTCTGAGGAATCATTTCGATACCAGGCTTGCCTGCATAATACATGAAGCCGGGACGCAGGAACTTATCGACATAAATAGGCGTCTGCTGCTCACATTGCTCCTTATACACGCTGCTCATAGTTTTTACACTGAAGCGGTCTGCAATCACGGGCAGAACAAAAGCGAAGGCAACACACATCGTCACCGCGCCGATCATCACATGCAGCCAGGAGGCCAGCTCGATATCGCGATAATACAGCAGCGCAAAGACTGCCGCTGCACCCAAAAGCAGTGTCAGCACGCCCAGCATCACCAGGCTGAAATCAGCCTCCGGCAGATACTGCGCACCGACAATCCAGCCAACGCCGAGCAGGACAAACATAATACCGCTGCCTGCCGCCCAACCGTAAAAGGTTGTATTATGGCGCAGTCTGCTTTGCATTCTCGCTATATTCCAGCCGATAATTACCGACATTGCAGGGAATAACGGAAGAATATAGGATACGAGCTTCGTTTTGCAGATCGTAAAGAACAGCAGCACGAAAATCCACCAAACGTGAAAAAAAAGCAGCTTACGCATATCATCTATACGGCTTTCGCTGACAGATGCTTTAGCAGCCTGCCACAGCATACCAGTCCAGGGGAACAAGCCTAAGATTATTACAGGAAAATAATACCAGAAGGTAACGCGGTTGGCATGCTCAGCCGTCGTAAAACGCGTTATATTGTGAAAGCCCAGGAAGGTATTGATAAATTCCATGCCATGCACGGTATACATAGCGTAATACCAAGGTGATGCGATGAGAAAATACAGCAGCAGACCACGGATAACATGCATGCGCAAAATCTCACGCAGCTGGCCCATAACCACCAGATACAGAAAAATTATCGCACCCGGAAAAACTATGCCGATAGGACCTTTGGTAACAGTAGCCAGCGCCATGCACACATACATCAGCCAATAACGCTTATGGATAAAGCTCAGCAACGCACCTGTCATAAAAAAGAGCAGCGTTGTGTCTGTCACCGCCGCCTTGCCCATATAGAAAAATTCTACACAGCTTGTAAGTATCATGGCAGACCAAAAGCCTGCACGTTCATTAAACAGTCCGGTAATGCCTACATACATCATCACAGAGGTCCCGCAGGCCATCAACGCCGCAGGAAAACGGGCCGCAAACTCACCATCACCAAAAATAAATTGCGCAAAAGCAACCAGCCAATAGTACATTGGCGGCTTATCATACCAAAAATTACCAAAAATTCTCGGTGACAAAAAGTCACCGGCAGCCAGCATTTCTCTTGCTGTTTCCGCATATACGGGTTCATCCGGATCCAGCAGCGGAACGCTGCCGATACCGAACATAATCATAAATAACGCAGTGCCTGCTACAATCAGCAGGCTATTTTTTTCAATCTGATTCATCAGTTTCCATCCCTCAAAATAATTTCAAAATTTATCTTATAGCTACTCATTTTTCTTGCCTTCGGTAGTTTTACTCTTGAGCGATGCCATATTCAGCACATCGCTGCCAAAAGCTCTGATGGTTACTACCGCTCCCAGCATAAAGGGCAGATATTCTGCCGTAAAGCGCCAGAGAACAGCCATAATGCCTTCCACACCGTTAGGCAGGATATTGGAAAACAGCACCAAGAAGCCTGCCTCCGCTACACCACTGCCACCGGGAGTCGGCGAAAAATACAGTATTAAATTCAGCAGCACCATGCGTCCCATTACCTGCTGCAAATCAAAATCAATATTCAGACCGGTGAAATACGCAGGCACAGTTGCATAAATAAAGAGCAGGCTCATGCCGGATTCAATAAACGCACGGAAAACCATTTTCGGATGCTTACCCATAACTACAACGGCATTTTTAAATTCGTTATACCAGATAAAGCAGTTGCGCTGCGTAGTAAATGAAAGCTTGCGGGTAAACCACATAATCGCCTTCTCAGGATAACGTGTTTGCAGCAAGGAAATTACGATTATCGGCAGTGATATAAACAGTACCGAAAGAATCGTCAGTACCGACGCAGGCATCCATTTTACTATATCCTCATCACTGTGCAAAACCACCGGCACCAGCAAGATAAGAAAGATTATGGACATGACGGTGCGCACCAAAACTACTACCGTAGATTTGGCGACAGGCACCCCGGCCTTACGCATAAACATAACCTGAGCGATAGCGCCACCGCTGGCACCAGGCGTTACCAGCGCCAAAAAGTAGTTGCTCAGAACTACATTCACAATCTGATGAAAGGTCAGCTTCTCGTCTGTCACCGAAGCCAGGGTAATCAGACGCAGACCATCAAAAATCAAGCCTATCGCAAGGCATGACAAAGCCAGCAGAATACAGCGAGGCTCAAACATCGTCAGGTATTCCAAGGTCCGTATATCAAATGTAAAATAAATAACCGCCGCCGAAATCAACAGCACAAAGCCAAAAAGCAGACCTAGGCGGAACAATAATTTTTTATTCATCTAGCAGACTCCAAATGAGCTTATTTTTTAGTACAAGAGCTTTAGCAGGCCGTAAAATTCACAGGCTGAATATGCTCCTGCTCCAGCAGCTTTTTATTGCCGCTGTCAAGGTACGCCTGCATTTCCTCCTGCCAATGATATTGCCAGGGAAATATTTTTCCCAAGGCAACAGAATCAAGACCGGGATGTGTCATCAGCTCGCTGACGCCATCCGGAAGCTGACGCAGGATATTGCCTACCAGCTCCGCATTCAGATGACCTCCCGCCAGCATCCCGAAGAAATGCTGCGGATGCTTTAGGCCAAGGCTGTCGGCGCGCTGCGCCGCCAGCTGAGCACAAAAGCTTAGCCCGCTGCGTCCGATCATTCTGCCGATACCTGTATGAAAGCCGCCGGTAAAGGTATAGGCCTCCTTAGGTATACGTACCCTTATAATATTATACTCATTACAGAGCTTTAATACAAGTGCATTAATTCCCGGCAGCACATGCGTATGCTGATGACTGTCGATATGCGTAATGTTTATTTTTGCTTCCAGCGCCCTTTCGATTTGCGCGCGCAGCTCCGCTTCCAGCTCGCTGCGCTTGACGCTGCCGCTGTAAAAGCGTTTGGCAAAGGCAACGTAATCAGGCAAAAACAATTCCTGCTCATCCAACAGGCTGCTGACCTTGCCTGCAGGCAGCACAGGTGCCACGCTGCCGACAAGCGTCAGATGCACGCCTATGCCGAGCTGAGGATTTTCCTGCGCCAGCTGCACCGCCTCCTGCCAGCAGGGCGCGCTAGGCATCAGTGAGGTGCTGGTAATAAAGCCCTCCCGATAGCCCTTGATAATACCTGCGTTAATCAAAGGATGCAGACCGAAATCATCTGCGTTAACAATAAGTTTTTTCATAATCTCTACACTCTTTTGTAATTGGCAAAGTGCAGCTTTACATATTCACGCAAAGCATCCTTGCCGTATTTTTCTGCTAAGCGGCGGGCGCAGGCCGTTGCCTGCTCGCCGCCGCCCTTCGGCAGCTCGCCTACGCCGGCCTGCTGCGCCAGCTCGTCCATCGTCCGCAAGAAACGGGCGCGGGCCAGCACCGAAGCAGCAGCAACCGCCAGATTGCTTTCTGCCTTAGGCTGCTGGCGCACGCTGCAGCCGTGGAAACGCTGCTGCAAAGCCTTTAAATTCACCGTAGACTGGGTGAACTGGTCAATCAAAGCGCTGTGGCAATCCTTTTGCCGCTCCAGCACCTGACTCAAAGCCGCCACATGTCCGTAGCCTAAAAGCTGATTGAGCTTGCCGCCGGCTGCCGCAACCTGCTCGTAGCGCAGATTATAAATCTTCGGCTTCAGCTCCAGCACGCTGTAATCAACAACCGTAGCCTTGATAACATCCTCCAGCTCAAGTATTTTTTTATCAGTCAGCAGCTTGCAGTCCTTAACGCCCGCAGCCTGCAGCTTCGCTGCCGTTGTGTTGTCCACTACCGTGGCCGCCACAACCAGACTGCCGAAGAAATCACCCTTGCCGGATTCATCACTGCCAGCCCACAGGCCGTTGCTTACTGTTGCTCCTGCGGCTGCAGGCTGCAGCTCCTCAGACGCAGTCTGCACTCCCTCCAGCAGCAGCAGTAATCTTTGCTTTAAAGCACTATCGCCGTTATAAACATGCGTCAGTCCTTTTTTGCCATTATATATATTCACGGATGCCTTGGCCTCGCAAAACTGCACTGCAATCTGCTGGCCATAATTAATCGGCTTATCTTTAACAATACTAAAACCATCCTGACGGATTTTTTCTGCAGCCTCTGCCAAGTAATCGGCAAAGGCCTTGGGTGTCAACTGTTTCACGCCTATTCTCCTCTTTGCACATAGTTTTTCGCCTTCCACTCCTCAAAGAGCAGATAAATCAACGGAACAACCACCAACGTCAGTAAGGTGGAGGTTGTTAAGCCGCCTATCAGCACCACGCCCATAGACTGGCGCAGCTCCGCACCCTCGCCGATACCGAGAGCAATCGGCAACATACCGAGTATCGTAGACAAGGTAGTCATCAGAATAGGACGCAGACGCAGTGAGCAGGCCAGAAGTACTGCTTCACGGATAGACATGCCCTTTTCCCGCTCCTGGTTGGCATAGTCAATCAGCAGAATTGCATTTTTGGTAACAAGACCAAGAAGCATCGTAAAGCCAATCATGCTCATCATGTTCGCCGTCTGTCCTGCAACAAGCAGGCCCAGGATAGCACCGATAATCGCAAATGGCAGTGATACCATGATAATCAGCGGCTGCGAAAAGCTTTCGAACTGCGCCGCCAGCACCATGTATACCACAACTATGGCCAGAATAACAGCCTTATAAACCTCTTTAAAGGAGCGTGCCATATTATCGGCCTGACCAATCATCTTATAGTTATATCCCGGCGGCAAATTCAGCTCAGGAATATATTCGTTGCGCACCTTGCTGATTAAATCACCGGGCGAAATACCTACTGTATTGGCATAAACAACGATCTGACGCTGCTTATCCTCACGCTCAATGCGTGTAGGACCGCTGCCGTAACGCACATCGGCAATATCACCCAGGCGGATGAACTGGCCTGCGGAAGAAGAAATGCGCAGGTTCATAACATCATTGATATTAGTGCGCTGGCTTTGCTCCAACTGCAGGATAATATCATAGTCATTGTCACCGATAGTATAGCTGTTGCTGGTGCTTTTGCCCATGATAGCCATTTCGATAACCTTACCGACCTCCGTAGCATCAAGACCGAATTCGCTGGCCTTGGCGTGGTCCAACTTAACTACGATTTCCGGCTGCTCTTCCGAGTCGGATATATCAACATCGGTCGCACCCTCAGTTTGACGCAGCATATCCGCCAGCTGCTGAGCGTAATTTTTCAGCTCCTTGATATTACTGCCGCGCAGGCCTACCTGCACCGGACGGCTGTCGCCACGGCCGCCGCCCTGGTTGGATACAACGGTAACCTTCAGGCCTTCAACATTTTGGAAGCGTCCGCGCAAATCATCCATAATCTGCTGCATGCTGCGTTCACGCTCATTGCTTGGCTTCAGGCGGATATCCAACGAACCCTGGTTAACAGGATTACGGCCGTTGCCGATATTAAGCGCTACGATTTTAACCTCCGGCAGCTGCGAAATCTCCTGCTGCAGTGGCTTGGCCAGCTCTACCGTTTTTTGCAGACTGGTGCCGATGGGCGCCTTAACATTGACGCTGAATTCACCCGAATCATATGTAGGTTGGAATTCCGTGCCAACAAAGGGCAGCAGCAGCAAATTCAGCAGCAGCGAAATGATGCCTACGGCAACAACCTTCTTAGGTCTTTCCAAAGCCCAGGCCATTAAGCTGTCATACATTTCACGCACGGACTGAAAGCCTGCTTCGAATTTATCGAGAGCCCTCTGCACAAAATGCGTGCGCTCCTTGCTGCTCTGCTCCTCGGTTTCTGCCTTAATCCAATACGCCGAAACCATTGGCGTAAGTGAAAAGGCTACGATAGTAGAGAACGCTACCGCAAAGGCAACCGTCAGACCGAACTGCTTAAAGAACTGGCCGATGGTTTCACCCATATTGCCGATAGGCACAAATACAGCCATTAAGCTCAGGGACGTCGCCAAAATTGCCAGCGTCAGCTCCTCCGTCGCTTCCTTGGCTGCCACAAACGGCGTCTGTCCCATCTCGATATGACGGAAAATATTTTCAATTACTACAATCGCATCATCAATCAAAATGCCGACTGCCAGGCTCAAAGCCATCAGCGACATATTATTCAGCGTAAAGCCCATAACCTTCATCATAAAGAAGGTGGCGATAATAGACGTAGGAATACACAAACCGCCGATAATTGTCGCACGGAAATTGCGCAGGAAAAGATATGTTATCAAAAGCGCCAGAAAACCGCCGAAAAGAATCGCATTCCAGACATCCGCAATGTTATCGCGGATATAGTTGGACTGGTCGCGCACCTTATCAACAATGATATCAGGCGGCAGATTGCTGTGCTTCAGCTCCTCCATCTTGGCATTGACATTATCGGTAACATCAACAGTATTGGTTTTGGACTGCTTGCGCACAAAGGTCATAACACAGGGAACGCCGTTAGCACTGGCAAAGGTATCCTCATCCTCCCAGGAGTCAAGAACATCAGCAATTTCACTAATATAAACAGGACGGCCGTTATGATTGGCAACTACTACCTGCTTAATATCATTAATATTGTTATACTTGCCCAAGGTACGCACAGTGATTTCCATAGCGTCATTTTTTGCCTTACCGCCGGGAGTATTATAGTTGTTGGCGTTCAGCTTACTGCGCACTGTCTGATAGGCAATACCATATTCCGCCAGCTTTTCCGGCTTCAGCACAATGCGGATAGCACGCTGGCTGGCACCGACAACGGTAACCTCGGAAACGCCCTCCACCATCTGCAGCTCATCCTTGATATTATCCTCCACAATGCGGCGGATTTCACCACGGCTGCGCGAAGGCGAAGCAAAGGTATAGGCCACAATAGCGCGGGAGTTGATGTCAACTGTCTGCGTTACCGGCTCGTCGATATCATCAGGCAGAGCCTTGCGCACACTGGCAACCTTTTCACGCACCTCACTGGCCTTCACCTGCGGGTCTACACCGATATTAAATTCCAGAACAGTTTCACTGTAGCCTTCCAGCACAGTTGAAGACAGCGTCTTGATACCGGAAACCTGGCTGACGCGGTTCTCAATCGGCTTGGTAACCAGCGTTTCCATTTCCTGCGGCGAAGCACCGCTGTAGGTAACACGCACGCTGACAATAGGCAAATCAACATCAGGATTCAGGTCAACTCCGATTTCCGGATAGCAGCGGATACCGAACACCACCAACAGCAAAATAAACATGGTAGTAAAGACCGGCCGCTTGATAAATGTTCCAATCATCGTTATTTACCAGCCTTTTTCAAATCTATCTTGCTGCCTTCACGCAGCTTGTTATGTCCTTCGGTAACAATAGTATCCTTTTCATCAAGTCCGCTCACTATTTCAGCAAGCTTATCATTCGTATAGCCGACATTCAGCACACGACGCTGCACTACACCCTTATCATCAACCACAAACACTGTCTGCTGGTCATCACGCATCACAATAGCCTGCACCGGAATAGTCAGCACATCAGCTTTAGGCGAAGCGGTAAGCGTAACGTTAGCATAGACGCCGGCCAAAAGACCTTCGCTGTTATCAACGCTCACCTCTGCCGCAAAGGTATGCGCCGGCAAATCTGCTACCGGAGCGATGCGGGTAATTTTGCCTAGCAGCTTTTTACCTGGATAAGCAGGCAGAGTAATGCTTGCTTCATTGCCAACGTGTACACCGGCAATCTGTCCTTCTGGAATATGAATCGTAGTTTTCAGCATAGAAATATCCGCAACGGCAAAAATAGGCGTACCTGCCTTTGCGTAATAACCCTCCTGATAATAACGCTTTGCAACAATTCCGTCAGCCGGCGCTGTCAGCACCGTGCCTTCAGACTTAGACTCCATCGCACGCAGACTGCCTCTGGCAGCCTCCAGCTTGGCTGCAGCATTATCACGCGCAAAGCGGTAATCATCTACCACCTGCTGCGAAACTGCGCCCGTAGCATAAAGCTTTTCATAGCGCTGCAAATCTGTTTCCGCCTTACGCAGGCTGGTCTGTGCATCAAGAAAACTACCTTTGGCATTCAAGAGACCGGCATCGGTATCCGTCTGCTCCAAAATTGCCAACACCTGCCCGCGGCTCACACGGTCGCCTTCACGGACATAAACCTTTTCCAGGCGTCCGTCCACCTTAGCAGCAACCTCTGCCTGCCATTCAGGATCCAGACTGCCGGAAAAGCTCAGACTGGGAACAATCGTCTGCCTTACGGGATGAGCAGTAACAACCGCCACATTGCGCACCTGCGACAGTTTGGCAGCACGCGCCTTATCTGCCTGGATATTGCTGTAAATACGGTAACCGATAATTACGCATACCGCCAGCATCAGGCCTAGTGCTATCTTAACCTTGCGATTCTGTAAATTCACTTTCTTTCCTCCCTGCACCATTCTCTCCGGGGTAAATTATAATGGGGTAAGTTTAATTTTAACTGAGTTTATTACGGAGTAATTATAGTTATAGATAATAATATTATACCTCTTATCAAGATAAGTTAGCAAGTGCAAAGCCTCAGGCAGACATAGAAAAAGCACGCTGCGGACAGCGTGCTTTCGACAGTTTTAAGTTAAGCTTACAGGCCAGCCTGCTCGCGCAGTGCAGCAGCCTTTTCGGTATGCTCCCAAGGCAGATCTACATCGGTACGGCCGAAATGACCATAAGCAGCAGTCTGCTTGTAGATAGGACGCAGCAAATCCAGCTCACGGATAATGCCGGTCGGGCTCAGGGAGAAGTTTTTGCGAACCAGCTCAGCAATCTTGTCTTCGCTGATTTTGCCGGTGCCAAAGGTTTCAACCAGAACGGAAACCGGATGTGCTACGCCGATAGCGTATGCCAGCTGGATTTCGCATTTGTCAGCCAGACCTGCGGCAACGATATTTTTAGCAACGTGACGTGCAGCATAAGCAGCACTGCGGTCAACCTTAGAGGGATCCTTGCCGCTGAAAGCACCGCCGCCATGACGAGCCATACCACCATAGGTATCAACGATGATTTTACGGCCGGTCAGACCAGCGTCACCCTGAGGACCGCCGATAACGAAACGGCCGGTCGGGTTGATGTAGTATTTGGTTTCCGCATCCAGCATTTCTGCAGGAACAATCGGTGCGATAACCTTTTCGATAATATCTTTGCGAATCTGCTCGTTGGAAACTTCCGGTGCATGTTGGGAAGAAATAACGATAGTATCTACGCGAACAGGTTTGCCGTCGTCATATTCAACGGTAACCTGAGTTTTGCCGTCCGGACGCAGGTAAGGCAGCACGCCTTCTTTGCGAACCTTGGTCAGCTGCAGAGCCAGCTTGTTAGCCAGATATGCAGGCATCGGCATGTAGCTTTCGGTTTCGTTGGTTGCATAACCGAACATCATACCTTGGTCGCCGGCACCGGTTTCTTCCTCAGCAGCCTGGCCTTCCTTAGCTTCCAGCGCTTTGTCAACGCCCATAGCGATATCAGGGGACTGCTCGTCGATGGAAATCAGCACACCACAGGTATTGCCGTCAAAACCGAATTTTGCACGGTTGTAACCGATATTGTTGATAGTTTCGCGAGCAATGTGTGCGATATCAACATAGCATTGGGTAGAAATTTCACCGAAAATGTGAACCTGACCGGTAGTAACGATAGTTTCGCAAGCAACACGGCCTTTAGGATCCTGAGTCAGGATGGCATCAAGCACAGCATCGGAAATTTGGTCTGCTATTTTATCGGGATGACCTTCGGTAACGGATTCGGAAGTAAATAATTTTCTCATTGGTAGCTCCTTTCATAAATAAAAAACGTTGTTGAGAGTGTTTAGATGGTATAAGAAAAGGCGTTCTCATTATGAGAACGCCTTAAATTATTACTCTTAGCATTCTCATCTTACAGATAAACTGCAGGACTTAGCACCGTTTTACAGCTGTCACGCTGCAATGGTTGCTGCGACTTCACAGGGCCATTCCCTCCATCGCTCTTGATGAGTTGTATTAAATTGGTTACAGATGCCATTATATAACAAAAACAAGATAATGACAAGTACTTTTTTTACGAAAAATATGTGAAAAGGTCTTTTCCGTAACAGCCTACGCTAAATAGAATTTAATTCTATTATACAGGGATTCATAATGCATACGTATCCTTGCAATCCCTACTCCAAAGAGTGCGGAGAAGGCTTCAGATGCTATATGATTGCGACGATGGCGTACTACTGCTACGTCGAGAAACAGTCATAACACAGATGCGGCCTTACAATCCCTACTTCAAAGAGCGCGGAGAAGGCTTCAGATGCTATATGATTGCGACGACGGCGTACTTCTAGTACGTCGAGGAGCGGTCATGACGCAGATGCGGTCTTATACGCGCTCGCGACGTATACGCAAAGCCTCGTCCAATATACGATTCGCCACATCAACCTTCGGCATCTGCTCCAGCTCGCATACATCGCCGTTAGCATAAAGGAACTTAACAATATTGGTATCGGAATTGAAACCGGCACCGGCAGCCGTAACATCGTTGGCTACAATCATATCAAGATTCTTTTTAACTACCTTTTCGCGGGCATTAGCCAACAGATTCTGCGTTTCTGCAGCAAAACCAACCAACACCTGATGCGTTTTCTTCGCACCCAAGGTTTTGAGGATATCCGGATTTTTATCCATAACTACAGTCAGAGCATCATCTGTTTTCTTTTTAATCTTTTGGTCTGCTACGTCACGCGGACGGTAATCGGCAACTGCCGCTGCCTTGATAACGATATCAACTGCATCATAAGCTGCGAGGCAGGCCTCCAGCATTTCATTGGTTGATTCAACCTGCACAGCCTTCACATTAGGCGGTACAGCAAGCGCAGAAGGACCGCTGATAAGCAGTACCTCAGCACCGCGCTCGGCAGCCATCTGAGCTACAGCATAGCCCATCTTGCCGCTGGAACGGTTGCCGACAAAGCGGACGGGGTCAATCGGTTCACGTGTACCTGCTGCGGTAACAAGTACCTTCAGGCCACGCAGATCGCCCTCACGGCCGGCAAAAAAGCTGCTCATAAACTCCACAATCTGCTGCGGTTCAGGCAGACGGCCGGGGCCGCTGGTGCCGCAGGCAAGATGTCCGGAAGCAGGCGGCATTACAGTAATACCGCGGCTTTGCAGCTTAGCGATATTTTCCTGGGTTGCAGCATTAAGATACATACCGGTATTCATTGCGGGGCAGACAACTATCGGTGCCTGAGCTGCCAAAAGCGTAGTGCTCAGCAGATCATCCGCAATGCCATATGTCATTTTAGCCAGAATATTAGCGGTAGCAGGTGCAACTAAGAAAGCGTCTGCCCAATTTGCCAAAGCAATATGCTCAACATTAAATTCCTGGTTGCTGTTCCACATGCTGGTAGCAACAGCATTACCGCTGATTTCCTTGAAGGTTAACGGAGTAACAAACTGCTGCGCATGCTCGGTCATGACCACACGCACCTCGCAGCCCTGCTTACGCAGACGGCTTACAAGATCTACAGCCTTATAAACGGCAATACCGCCGGTTACTCCCAAAACAATTTTTTTGCCCTTTAACAAGGTTTTACCCTCCCGCTGTTATACGTTTTTAGTACGCTCGTAGGTAATAGTATCGTTAGCAATTTCCTTCAGCGCAGCGCTGACCTCTTTTTCCGCGGAATTTACGCCGGGAATAGTGAGCTCGCGTGCTCTTTTTGCTGCCAAAATAACCAAAGTGTATTTGCTATCTACTTTTTCTGCCAAATAGTCAATAGACGGATCTACCATAGACATTATAGAATCACTCCTTTAAGTATTTCATGGTTTATACAACAGACTGCTGCATAATGTAAATTTATTTTTTAGCTTTACAAATCTTATCAACAATAAAATATGTTCTGGCTACGCGGTAACGCTCAGCCTCCATAATTGTCAGCACCTTTTGCGCTGCCTTTTCCGCAACATCATTAACGATGATATAGTCATATTCCGCTGCGTAGGTCAGCTCACTAGCTGCGGAAGCCATACGGCGCTTAATAACATCCTCACTGTCGGTACCACGTTTATAAATACGTGCGGAAAGCTCATCTAAGGAAGGCGGTACGATGAAAACAAATACGCCCTCGGGGAAGCGCTTTTTAATCTGCAAAGCGCCCTGAATATCAATCTCCAGCAATACGTCACGGCCGGATTCCAGCTGCTCCTCCACGTATTTGCGCGGTGTGCCGTAATAATTGCCGTATACCTCGGCATATTCCAACAGCTCGCCCTTTTCAATCATCTGCTTAACCTCGGGAATTGTCTTGAAGAAATAGCTCTCTCCGTCAACCTCACCCGTGCGCGGTGCGCGTGTAGTAACAGAAATAGAATAACCTAAATCCGGCAGCTGGTCTCTCAGCATCTGGCAAATAGTTCCTTTGCCTGCTCCCGACGGACCGGATACTACAAGAAGTACTCCCTTGGGAGTAACATTATCAATATCGTTGCTCATGATCCAATTACTCCTCTTCTTCAGAATCAGCAGTTTGTGCTACCAGACGGTTGGCTACAGTTTCCGGCTGTACCGCAGACAGGATGATATGACCGCTGTCCACCACAACTACAGCACGAGTACGACGTCCGTAGGTTGCATCAACCAGCATGCCTTTATCGCGGGCTTCCTGGATAATACGTTTAATCGGTGCCGATTCCGGACTGATAATAGAAATAATGCGGTTGGCTGCGACAATGTTGCCAAAGCCGATATTAACTAGCTTTATATCCATAACTTCCTCCAGTTTTATTCAATGTTCTGAATCTGCTCACGGATTTTTTCTATTTCCGCCTTAATTTCTACGACTATCTGTGCCATAGTATAATCGTTGGCTTTGGAAGCAATAGTATTTGCTTCACGGTTGAATTCCTGGATAAGGAAGTCCAGCTTGCGTCCTACTGGCTGGTCGGAAGCGATGATGGTCTTGAATTGCTTGATATGGCTCTTCAAGCGAACAATTTCTTCTGTAATGCTGGTGCGGTCAGCAAAAATTGCTACCTCCTGCAGCAAGCGCTCCGGCTCAACCTTGATATTATTGTCAGCCAGAAGATTAGTCAGACGTTCCTGCAGCTTAACCTGGTATTCTTCCACAACTAAGGGAGAACGCTCTTCAATCTGTGCCAGCTTTTCGGCAATCAGATCTGCACGGTAAATGAAATCACCGTAGATATTGCCACCCTCTGTTTCACGCATAGCTACCAGATTAGCAACAGCCTGCTCAACAGCCTGCTCAACCTTGGGCCAAACGCTTTCTACATCAAAAAAGCCTTCCTTAACGTTAATCACGTCAGGGCATTTTGATAAATAGAGAATTTCTGCAGCAGCGTTAATGCCTGCAGCGTCAGCTCCGATAGCAACGCCTACCTCCTGCAATGCCTTATGATAGGCAGCAGCAAGGTTTTTATCAACCTTCAGAGTGCAGTTGCCGCTGACATTATAATCAGCAGTAATAAACACATCAATACGTCCACGGCTAACGGTTTTTAAAATAGTTTTACGGATTTTATCCTCCAAAGGATTCAAAAATCGCGGTAAACGGATAGCAACCTCGTTATACCGGTGGTTCACGGTTTTCATTTCAATGTTAACAGAAAAATCTGCATCCTCGTAGGAACCACGGCCGAAACCGGTCATACTTTTTAACACAGGCTTCCTCCTTCATCCTCACCAACAAAGGTGATGTTATTTCAGCTTAAAAGATAAGTATTTTTTGCTTCAATCTTATCTTGAAAATCTATTATACCATATTTCTCTAATGATTTCAGCATTTTTCTTCGTTTTTCGTCGCTTAGATAAAGAAATGGCCCATTTTTGTTTTGCTATACTTGTTGCAGGTAATGGAGTATAATATGATAAATTAATAAATTGCATTGTATTCCCGCAGGTTCAAAAAACTTTGCCGAGCCTGCACCGAAAGGAGTCCCTATGAACATTGAAGGCTTAACTTTAAAGCTGCTTACAGATACATTGAATGAAGAGCTGCTGGGCAGCAAAATATATAAGGTATATATGCCTAATCCGCAGTCACTTCTGCTGCTCGTCCGCAGAACACGCGATACCAGCAGCCTGCTGGCGGATATGCACAACGGCAGCTGTGTGCTTTATCTGCCGCAGCAGCTGCCGGAAAACCCGGAAACTCCGCCCACATTCTGCATGCTTCTGCGCAAGCATCTGGAGGAAGGACGCATCACAAAAATCAGCCAAAGCGGCCTGGACCGCATTATTACGCTGGAGATTGATCTTTTAGGCGCTTCCAGTAAAATTATTACCAAAAAGCTGATTTTTGAGCTTACCGGTAAAAACAGCAATATTATTCTTACGCAGGATGATGTTATTATCGACTCTCTGAAGCATGTAAGCGCAGCACAGAGCAGCTATCGCACTATCCTACCGGGAAAAGCCTATATTGCGCCCCCGCCGCAGGAAGGACTTAACCTTTTGACTGATGACCCGGCAAAAATTGTGCAGGCTGCCAACAGCCTGCCTGCAGCCAACTTTGCCAAGGCCTTTATCAGCGCTACCACCGGTGTCGGCAAAATGACAACGCTGGAGCTTTTGGCCGCTGCGGATATCCTGCCGCAGGAGGTGCGTCTGGAAAGCCCTGCCTGGCAGTCCCTAGCGCAGGTTATCGGCAAGCTGCAGGCAGATATGCAGTTACAGGCAGCCAAGCATCCTGTCTATGCGCTCATAAGCCGTACAAATCAAGTAAAAACCTTGCTGGTATTGCCTCCGCAGAATGTGCAGGACGGCATGCAGGTTAAAGAATTTACCGATATCAACAGTGCGCTGAATTTTGCTGTCAGCCTGAAGCCTATCCAACTGCCACGCCATGAACAGCTGCAAAAACTGGTGAACAGCGAAACTGCTAAGCTCAAGAAAAAGCTACAGGCTCTGCAGGAGGATTTAGCTCATGCAGCCAATGCCGAGGAACAGCGTATGCTGGCAGATACTATCATGGCCAATATCTACCAGATAAAAAAAGGCCAGACAAGCGCCGAGCTGATTAATATTTATGACGGCGAACCGGTTACGGTCAGCCTTTCTCCCATCCTTTCGCCTACGGAAAACGCACAGGCCTACTACAAGCGCTATAATAAATATAAGCGCGCTCAAACCGAAGTGCGTATACAACAGGAATCTACGGAAGAAATGCTTGCTTATCTGGAAAGCCTGGACGCTTCACTGCTCACCGCTACAACGAAGGAAGAAATTGAAGAGATTAATCAGGAAATGCTTGGCAGCGGTCTGCTTAAGGACACGAATAAAAAGAAGAAAAATGCCGGACTGCAAAAATCACAGCCTCTGCATATCCGTTTAAATTCTGAAGCAGATTTGTATATCGGCAAAAACAACAAGCAGAACGATTATGTTACCTTTACCTTGGGCAATCCTAAAGATTTATGGTTCCACACCAAGGATATCCCCGGCTCACACATTATTTTGAAAACGTCACTGCCGGAAGCACGTCAGGAGGATATTAATCTTGCTGTGCAGCTGGCAGCATATTTCAGCAAAGCGCGCGACGGCAGCAATGTTCCTGTCGACTGCGTACAAAGACGCTATGTAAAGAAACCTGCAGGCAGCAAGCCCGGCTTTGTTATTTTTACAAACCAGAATACTTATTACACAACACCTGATATGGAGTTAATCCAAAAATATCTGAAGTAAGATTCAGTCATAGTTAAAGCCATCAGGATATAAAAAGCGCCCTGATTCATAGAAATATGAATCGAGGCGCGTTTTAGGCTAGGGTGAAGTGTTTTGAGTGTAGATATCTTATAGAGCAGAAAAATAAGTTTCTAAATAAAAGTGATAGATATATAATGTAAACTGAGCGAGGGATATATCGTGTAGGGAATAGCAATTTTAGCAAATAAGCATCTGGTACCATCGAAGTGTCGCAACTGTCTGAGCGCTAAGCAATCTGCTATAGAAAAATCTCCCAGCATAGCGCGAGTTTTGCGGCACTTCGTCCTGGTTCCATGCGAACTTTGCGTTGTGCCCTATGGGCACGGGAAAATTGCTGCTGACTGGAACGATATAACTCTCGCGAACAGAGAAAGTTCGGTAGTAAGCTAAGTTAGTCCGCAGCTATCTATCCTCAGTCGTAAGTAAGCAAAGCTTACTTACGACACGCCTCGCCACAAACACATTTGCGCGTCGCTTTGCTCCTTCAAATGCGGTGGCTGGGCAGCCAGGCCCGCTGCTGGTCATAAGATAGCTGCAGGCAGAAAAAAAGAACCATACCTTTTGGTATGGTTCTTTTTTTCTAACCGGCAGCTATCTATCCTCCCAGGCCGCTTCCA
>NZ_CAKPTG010000022.1 GCF_934190775.1 uncultured Phascolarctobacterium sp. | reverse complement strand
AAGGAGATCATCGAAGTTGGCAGAAAAATAAACCCACACCTGCATTACAGAATGAAATCTAAATATCGGGCTCCAGAACTTGGCAATGGAGCATCAGCTATATTTGACGCAAGGAATGATATAAATAGTCTGTTGCGTAATATCATCAATGCAGGCAGAGAAAATGTAAAACAAAACAAAATGACCGTGGATTTAAGTAATAAAAACAAGAAAAATAATGGATGGGAATTTTAGCTTTAGCAAGCGTATTATTAAAGTTATCTATGTTAGTATTCTAACTACAGATATATTAATAATTCAAGTTGTAATACTAACTATAGTTATGTTAATAATTAACGTTATAACACTAATTATTATCATGTTCATAATCAAAGTTATGGTGTTTATGTTGCTATATAATATGTATACAATGGACTGATGTATCATGCTCTGCTATAATAAAGGCAAGGAGGGGATGAGATGGTAGAACAGGTATTAATGACACTTTTATTTGCTGAAGGATTAATGGGATGTTTATTGTCCATTCGCTATTTTGAGCTAAAAATGACATTTTCATCGTATATTTGTATCAATAGATTTGGCTATGGCATTTTGAGGAAAAGAAGAACGCTAGAAAAATCATACGATATTGTTTTATTTCTGATAAGCATAGCTTTATTCATACTTCCGGTAAAAATGCAGATTTATACTGATATTAATTTGTTGTATAAGCTGTTGTTTTTAGATTTTGCTGTGATACTTATACTTGCTCGTATGAATGTTGTATTCAATAAAACTTTAGTCAATAATGTCCTCTTGCATTTGTTGATAAGAATTGAAAAAGAGGATATTGTGAGACGGTTTACCTATTCAGAGGCTGAAGAGATTTTGGCTGATTATAGAAAAACCTTGCCATGGTACAATGAAGGCCTTACGATACTTGCATGCACTCCGTTGTTAAACAAGCTACTATTGGAAGAGCTACACTATGTAAAGTATAGATATTGTGGGCATTGGTAAGTCTGCTAAATATAGTGATGCTGATATATATAAATTCACTGATTTTGACTCACACAAAGTAAAGGGGGCCTATAATTATGTTAGCTATAAACTACTCTACTTTCAGAAACAATTTAAAAGATTATTGTGATGAAGCAAGTGATAATAATCAAACTATTATTGTTACTCGTAAAAAAGCAAAGAGTATCGTTATTATGAGCCTTGATAATTATAATCAGCTTATGAAAAGTGCCCGCAATGCCGAATACCTTGCTAAGCTTGATAGAAGTATGGAGCAAATCAAGAACGGCTTTGGTAAAGTACATGAAGAAAAGAACCTTTAGATTATAGTAATAAGCCAGAACAATAAAAAACCAGATATGATTATAGTAAACATTATAGATATTATTAATGATAAAAATAATCTTTACATTCATTCATATAAGTGATATTGTCGAAATCAAATTAGCAGAGTTGGTATGAAAATGCCGACTCTTTTTTTGCTCAGAGGTGTGTCCTTATTAAATATTTTTCAAATGATTGCTCCACCCTGTTGACTTACATCGTAATTATAAATATAATATTATTGAGTTGGTACAATTGAGGTGAGTGTATGGATTACATGACTGAACTTACCGCTATTGCAAAATCGCATGGCGGAATTATCAAAACGAAAATAGCAACACAACATGGCATCTCCAAAGCGATGCTTTATAAGTTGTGTAAAGAAAATAAAATACATCGCATTGTAAAAGGTCAGTACATTCTTCCCGATGATATGCAGGATGAGTTGTTGGCAATCAGTAATCGTTCTAAAAGAGTAATATTTTCTCATGAAACAGCCCTTTACCTTCATGGGATTTCCGACAGAACCCCATTCGAGCATACGGTTACTGCACCGTCCGGTTGTATTCCGTCTGCGGCAATCAAATCTGAATGCAAGGTATATTACATCAAACCCGAATTATTTGAGCTTGGCAAAACAACGATGAAGACATCTGCAGGAAATGATGTTACCGCATACGATCTTGAACGCACGGTCTGCGATATAATCCGCAGTCGCAACAAGTTGGGAACAGAAACTTTCCTTGCGGCATTAAAACTGTATGCAGCTAACCCAAAGAAAGATTTGAATAAACTAAACTCTTACGCAAAAAAGATGCGAGTGTCTAATATCCTGCGTCAGTATTTGGAGGTGCTTCTGTGAGTAAAGCAATGAGTCTGAAAGCAAAAATTCGCAATATTGCCAAGCAGAAAAATATTCCTGCACAGGTCATTTTGCAGAACTATATGTTTGAGCGTTTGCTTGTCCGTTTGTCTGCTTCTGAATACAAAGAGAAGTTTGTATTAAAGGGTGGAATGTTGGTAGCAGCGATTGTTGGTCTCGACAACCGCGCAACGATGGATATGGATACCACGATCAAAAACCTTCCACTAACACCGGAAGCAATTCGCAGTGCGTTGGAAGACATCTGCAGCATCACATTCGACGACGGCGTTGTGTATGAAATTGGCACAATCTCTCCCATCCGTAAAGATGACATTTACGGCGGATATCGTGTCATGCTAAATGCCAGGTTCGATATTATGCTAACACCGCTTAGCATTGATGTATCCACCGGAGACGTAATTACGCCTCATGCGGTGCAGTACAACTTCTCCGAGATTTTTGATGACGAGAAATCATATGAGCTGTGGGCATACAACATTGAAACAGTTATGGCGGAAAAGGTGGAAACTATTTTGCGGCGCGGCATATTCAACACCCGTCCAAGAGATTTTTACGATGCCTACATACTGACTACAACGCAGAAATTTGATATTACGGTCTTTGAGGATGCATTGAAAGCAACGGCAAATCACCGCGGTACTACAGATCAGATCGCAGATGTTCCAGGTATTCTTCATAACATTGAAGAAAGTCTGGAACTCAAAACGATGTGGGATAAATACCGCAAGCAGTTTTCCTATGCAAAGGATATTACTTACGAGCAAATTATGGATTCAATAAAGGCTTTGCTCAAATATTAAGCATTTAGATAATATTCGGAGGGGAATAGCATGAATAACGACCTTCTTAAAAGATATATTGATGATCAACCTACAAAGATTATAACAAAGCTCGAGTTTGCAGCAGGAAAACTTTTCTATGATAAGATTGTTCGTAAGCGTCAAACAGCTACCCGTTAAAACGTCCCCATATGAAAAAAGACCGCCGTCGGCGGTCTTTTTTCACATTCAAATTATTTCATTCTCGTAAATTGCAAGAACAAGTTGCAGCAACATTAGCATGAGTAGTTTTTACAGGTAAGGCTTGAGAAATCTCAGCAAATACAGGAGCAGCAACAGATGTACTTGCTTGTACTTCTGTAGAAACGGAGCAGAACACCTTTTTCTGCCATGTATAGAATGAAGACAGCTTGATTCCGTGCTCCTTGCACCAAATCTTTTCAGGAAGCCTGCTGCTACGACATTTCTGCACACGCTTAGCTCCGTTTGCGGTTTGGTGTGAGGCTGAAACAAACGCATCCTCACAAACTAAAAAAGAGCAGGACTTGGAGTATTTTCTCAAATCCCTGCTCTTTCTATAATAAGCTTTCTTCGTTTTATAGTGATTAATTCTAATGGCAAACTAACCCGTTGTATGCTGTTGGCTCTAACAAGCTAAAAATATCAATACATCTCAGCAACCGCCTCTTGTACCTGGCTTAAAATCTCCAAGTCCTTTTTATATTGTGTTCTGGTTCTGATATAACCAATGATATTCATGATAAGCGCAATAGGTGCAAAAATCGTATAACCAATAACCCAACCAACAAAATATGCTACAGGACTTTTAGCCATAGCTGTTGCATTGTAAACTTGAGAACCAATGGACTGTGGTTTTTTATTACCGCCAAGATTTATAATAATAGCTGCAATCAGAAAATATGCAAACATATCATAAATACCATCGGCTTTAGTAAAATATTCAATTAAACCCCATACAATAAACAGTGCACAAAAACCAAGCTTAATAGCACGCTTTTTCAGCCATTTAGACTCATAATCAACTATGCTCTGCGCTTCATTCAAGCTGCATCGTGGACACATAGCTTGTCCGGTACCATTGGCCGTTCTAAACAACGCCTTTTCCTCACAGGCTTGGCACATGGCTACACCACATTTTGCACAAGTAGCTACAGCTTCTTCTTCATGATGAACATAACACTTCATAAAAAACACAACCTTTCTTTTATTTACGCAGAAGATTTTCTACGTTAAAATACTCTTCAACCCAAACCATCGGAATTAAAATCTTATTTCCTATAGTAATTGCCGGTATCTCTTTTTTCTTAATCAAATCATATATGGTATAAGGCGTAACAACATTATCACCAAGATACTCACAAAATTGCTTTACTGTTAAAAATCGTGGTTTTGTTTTCCTTCCACCGCTCTGTTTATTTTCGTTCATACAAGACATCATCCCTTTAATTTTATAAATCACTTTGGTTTTTTGGATATTTTTTTCTTATTGTATCTGCTTTTGTATTTTGATATAATTAGAAAAAGTCTTTTTCTATCGGTTCTCTTGGTTTTGTTCATTATATTGTGTTCGTTTCAAAAGAACTTCTTGGTTATTATTATACTCGTATACTTGTTTTTGTCAAGTTTTTTGGAGGCCTTTTTATGCATTTTTACGAAGCAAACGAATTTCACGTCCATCGAGAAAGTTTTGAAGAGCGTGCTTACGATAATTTTCGTTACAATTTTAAGAATATCCGCCAAGCACATCATCTTACCTTAGCTGATATGGCAGATATTCTCTGCCTACGCAGTCGCTCAACCTTATCCGAGTTAGAAAATGGCAATCATAAAAAAATGCTGGCTATGGACAGCATGATGCAATTAAGTAAAGTATTTGCAGTCTCTCTGGATTGGTTATTCGGCTATACATCCAATCCATACTGCGAACCGCAAATAATGGATATAGAGGATGCTTTATTAGATATTTACAGACGGTATGATCCGCTGGATTATATGGAAATACATGATACAGAAAACGTTGAAATCTGGCTGCCTAATGCATATCTTGATTACCAAACACGCAAAAAGACATATTCATTACCTGTACGTGCCAATATATGCTTTCTTTTTCATTGCATGATGCTTAATGAGCTTTATGATTCCTTGCCTTCTATTCTGCGTCCGGAAAGATTAGAGCGTGCTCGTTCCGAAGAGGAAATCACCTATTTCTCTAATCAAAAATCAATGTATGAATCCTGCATTTTCAACTTAGTGCGCGGAACTGAAATCAACGATATCTATAAATATAAGCGAGGAAGTTACTTCACTGATTTGGAGCAATCTTATAGGAATGAACAATTATTAACACAATTGCTCCAGGGTAAAGAGAATGCTGCTGCGGTATTCGATATCACCAAAGAAACTGATTAGTAATATAAAGTACACATCATGCCTTATGGCGATACAAGAATATATGATAAAAAAGCAGAAATCTAACATAGTGTTCAAAGGCTGGGGCTTGCCCAGCCTTTTCTATCTTCACTCAGCATCGGCTATAAATAAGTATTGCAAATCCACCACGCGCTCGGAAGTGGGAAACACGGCACTCTAAATAGGTCAATGCCAAAAGAAAAGCTCGTAAAAGCAGGCTATTATGAGTTAGCGAGCAATTACGAGCTTAATTTAAAGCGCCTTGTACTGAGCAAAATGCAAGGCGATGTGAGAGATTTACAGCCTAAATAATGAGCATGTTAATTTGCTTTTTGCTGTTGCTGCAGCTTAGCGTTTTTCGCTTGCTCTTGTTTGTAGGCTTGTTCGAAAAACGCAGCTCTTTCTTCAGCTTGTTTTAATTTAGCCTTAAATTTTTCAACTTCTTCAGGAGTATAGGAATATAATATCGGCACACTAATCACCTCTTTCGTAATAAATAAAAAAGCACCTGTCAAGCTCGACAGATGCCACTGGCTCACACAGCCAGGCACGACCTCAACGCTAACGCGAAGCTACCCGTGCAACTAAGTAAATTATATCATCAGAAGATATTAAGAGCAAGAGTATTTTGGGTACATTAAAGTATCCTATTTGCCTTTAATTATGTCAGTAAAATCAGAGATATTATCCATTTTAAATGCTTTGAGAGTTACTAAAGAAGGTTTGAGCCAGGTAATCTTAGATAACTCCTGGACAAGCATGTAAAGCAAGGCCAATTGATTTTTTGACGATGTGCATACATAAATATTGTTTGTTAAAGGCTTAAATTGAAATGAGTCCATTACATCACATATCTTACTTAAAGCTTCATCATATGGTAGAGATAAATTTGTTTTGTCGAGATTTAAAACAATCGCATATGCAGATTGCAAAGATGATAAATTCACAGTAATACCTCCGTTAAGACTTTTAAACCTAAAATTCCATATAGGATTATCAGAATGTAGATTTCCATAATACCTTCCCGTCTTTTTTGATGTTTATGAAAAACGGTGAAATATTACCCCAGGCATTAAATTGTTTGTTGTATATCAGGAGCACAGATATAACTCTATTATATCTTAATTCTAAATCTACAACAAAGTCAATCATCTCGTCGTGCATTTTATCAGTATAATCGTCAAGAATTACCGCTATATCTATATCTGAATCTGATGTTGCTGTCCCTCGTGCGACAGAGCCATATAATAATATTTCTTTGACATTTGGAGCAGTAAAGGTTTGAAGTAATTGTGGTATAAGATCAGAAATGAGCATGTCTATGTTATTCATGGCACAGTCTCCTTGCTGTGATTATAGCTTTGCAAGATAATTATAGCATTATAATGAGTAATATAGCAATTAAGTAGCGCAGCTGGCACAGTAAGTCAAGAGCTTTTCAGCTACGCTGCGCTTCGCTGAACTCTGCTCTATGACTTACTGTGTCAGCCACGCTGATGATATAGGCATCTTAAAACAAAAGGAGATGTCTGAAGATGGACTATTATGGATTAAATTTAACAACACCGACAATTCCAGAGGTTGGATTTAGCGAAGCAAGGAAGAGTTATGAGCTACAAAAGAGAGAAGAAGCGTTTATGAATTTTAATAGATGTACTAGAAATAGATTTATTAGGGAACGATTATATTATCGACAATATGGGATATGTCCTTATTGTGGCAAGCAACTGCCTTATTATATTCAAGGTGTATGTGTACATCACATTAATTATTTGAGGTGTTGTTGCATACCAAATGAAAAAATTAAAGTTAATATCCCGCATAACGGCAATCGGTGTAGCGAAACAGTACCAAATTGTGAGTGGTGCTTTTTTAGGTTTCCGAACGAAGCCGCGGAATGTTTAAAGAGACTAGTATTATTGCATAGTGAGTGTCATAAAATGTTGCATGCGCAAGGAAGGGATAATACATAAAAAAGGTATGTGTAAATAGGTAATGCAATGATAGGGTATCAAGAGTTTATATTGGGGTACGTTCGAAAATGTACACATTACGGAACTTATAAAAATCATGGACAAACACGTTCGGAAATGTTAGTATTAGCTTATGAGAACGTTCAACTTTTTTTAAAAACTTTTAGGAACGGAGGAGTTAGTTTGGCTAATATCGCTTATATCAGAGTCAGTGCTCAAGATCAAAATACTGGACGACAACACCAATGTTTTGATAATGCGCATATAAATCTGGACAAGATTTTTGAAGAGAAAGTTAGCGGTAAAAATATTACCGATAGACCGCAGCTAAAGGAAATGATGGCATATTTGCGCGAAGGTGATGTTTTATACATCGAGAGCATAAGTCGTTTGGCTCGTAGCACTAGTGACTTTTTGAATATGATGAAAGCTTTGAGTGCTAAAAAAGTTAGCGTTGTTAGTATAAAAGAAAATTTCAATACGTCAACACCACAAGGAAAATTTGCTTTGACTATGTTTGCAGCCTTATATGAACTTGAAAGAGATAGTATAAAGGAGCGTCAACGTGAAGGCATTAACTTATGCCTTGCTGAAAACAGACCTTACGGAAGACCAAGGGCCAAGCTTAGCAATACATTTCCTACTAACTATAAACGTTGGAAGTCTGGTAAGATAACAGCTGTTGAATTTATGAAGCTTGAAGGTTTGGCTAAAACTACTTTTTATAAAATGGTGAAAAATTTCGAGAAGGCAAATCTAGATAGACAGATTTTGGCATAGTAAAAAGGTATATTTTTTATAAGGTGGAGAAGATTTTAGCCGTATAGGGAGGATATTTGTATGATTACAGGTGTGATTAAAAATAAGATTGATAAAATTTGGGAAGATATTTGGGCTGGTGGTCTCACTATGCCGTTTAAGGTTATAGAGCAGATTACATATCTGATGTTTATTCGTAAGCTGGATGAGAAGGAAATCGACAACGAAAAGCGAGCCAATTCATTGAGAAGACGAAATCCTAATGCCAAGGTTGAAATGATTTTTCCTCAAACTGCTTCTGGACAAGGAATGCGTTGGAGTAATTTTAAAACCGCCGATCCAGAAGTTATCTTTAATACTATAAGAATAAAGGTTTTTCCGGCTATTAGAGAAATGAAGTATGGCCAGTTGCCGGATGTCAATGAAATTGGTAAAATTATACCCATTCCTGATGATCCTAATAAAGGCCAGAGCATTCAAAGTGCATTTTCCAAATTTATGAAAGATGCGTTGTTTGAATTGCCGACACCAGAGGTTTTAGTAAAGGTTATTACTGGATTAGAGGATCTTTACCAACATGATATTGGTGAATTGGATATGCAAGGCGATCTTTATGAGTACATGTTGAGTAAAGCTGCTTCTTCGGGTACGAATGGTCAATTTCGTACGCCAAAGCATATTCGTGATATGATGGTCGCTCTTATTGATCCGAATCCTGATGATACTATTTGTGATCCTGCTTGCGGCACGGCCGGCTTTTTGATTTCGTCTGCTGAACATATTCGTGCTAAGTATGGCGAACGAATGACTGACGACCAATGGGAACGCTTTAATAGTACGACATTTTCAGGCTTTGATACGGATAATAGTATGCTGCGCATAAGTGCTATGAACTTAATGCTGCATGGCATTACCCATCCTGAGCTTGATTATAAGAACAGTGTAGAACGATATTGATAGCGAATATACTATTTGCCTGGCAAATCCTCCGTTTAAGGGTACTGTAGACGCAGAGACTATCAGCACTAGCTTAAAGGCTGTTACAAATACAAAGAAAACGGAATTGCTTTTTTTAGCGCTTTTTCTGCGTATGTTGAAAAAGGGTGGCCGCTGTGCCTGCATTGTTCCTGATGGCGTATTGTTTGGTAGCTCTAAAGCTCATAAAGCAATGCGTAAGGAACTGATAGAAAACCACGTTTTGCAGGCTGTTATTTCCATGCCATCAGGCGTATTTAAGCCATATGCAGGTGTTTCTACAGCTATTCTTGTATTTATGAAGACTGGTACTGGTGGCACTGAAAAAGTATGGTTCTATGATATGGAAGCTGATGGTTATAGCTTAGATGATAAGCGTAATGAGGTGAAGGAGAATGACATTCCTGATATTATTACTCGCTTCCATAATTTAGAAGCAGAAAAAGAGCGAGAGCGTACCGAGAAGAGCTTCTTTGTAGCGAAACAGGAAATCATTGACAATGACTATGACTTATCCATTAACAAGTATAAAAAGGTTGAGTATGTACCAGTTGAATATCCGCCGACAAGTGAGATTATGGCAGAGTTAAAAAGAATTGAAGTTGAGATTGCTAATGGGTTAAAGGAGCTGGAGGGAATGTTGTGATGGCAATTTTGGGAGAAGTGTTTAGTATAATTAGAAATGGCGCTTCTATAAAGCAAATTGATGGTGCTAATGGCTTCCCGATAACTAGGATTGAAACTATCTCTAATAGAGTTATTGATAGGAATAGACTAGGGTATGCAAATGTTTTTGACATAACGGAATATGAAAGTTATGTTTTACAATCAGGGGATATATTAATGTCACATATTAATAGTGAAAAACATTTAGGGAAAACGGCATTATATATAAAAAAAGGTAATGAAAAAATAATTCATGGTATGAATTTACTTATGCTTAGGGCAAATTCGGAAGTTATCCTACCGTTGTATGCAAAGTATTTCTTTGATTCCAACTTGTTTTTAAAACAAATACCCAATATAACTAAAAAGTCTGTTAATCAAGCCAGCTTTACTGTCACAGCTCTGAAAAAATTAGAGATTAAGATACCTCAGATGGTTGAACAAAAAAGAATTATAGATATTATGAGTAGACTTGATAATATCATTCAATATCGCAAAGATCAATTGGAAAAACTTGATCTGTTTGTCAAATCACGGTTTGTAGTGGATTTGGAGGAGGTAGCATGAGTCATAAGTATGTTTTGCTTAAAGAAGTGTGTGAAAAAGCTTCTTCTAATATTGCCCAAAAAGATTTAGCTGAATGTGATGGAATATATCCTATATATGGAGCTAGTGGATATATAAAAAGTGTAGATTTTTTTCAACAAGCCAAAGATTACATTGCTATCGTCAAAGATGGGGCTGGTATAGGAAGAGCGATGAAATTGCCGGCTAAATCTTCCGTTATAGGCACGATGCAGTATGTTTTACCAAATGATAATATAAATATATCATACTTATACTACGCCATTTGTTCAATGCATTTAGAAAAATACTTTAGTGGTGCTACAATACCTCACATTTATTTTCGCGATTATCAAAATGAACAGTTACCTTTGCCAACCTTAGAAGAACAAGCTAAAATTGCAAATGTTTTTGGTAGGATAGATTATTTTATAAAAAAAGAAAAAGAACAATTAATCAATTTGGATAAGCTAGTTAAGTCACGGTTTGTCGAGTTGTTTTTGCAAGCTAATGAGAGTTTTCCTAAGAAAAAATTAGGGGAATGCACTGTTATTAATCCTAAAAAGAGTATGGATACTAGATTAAAGGAAGACTTAATAGTTTCATTTGTCCCAATGGCTTCTGTAGGCGAAGATGGTTCTATCGATACATCTGAAAAAAAGCTATATCGTGAAGTGAAAAGTGGATTTACTTATTTTATAGAAGGAGATGTTCTTTTTGCTAAGATTACACCTTGTATGGAAAATGGGAAAGGAGCAGTAGCTATTAATTTATACAATGGCATTGGGTTTGGCTCAACAGAATTTCATGTAATTAGACCACTTGAAGGGTTCACTAATCCTGTATGGCTATACAATTTGTCTGTTTCAAAAAAATTTAGGCTTGAAGCAGAAGCTAATATGACTGGTAGTGCTGGGCAAAAGAGAACACCAGCTTCTTTTCTACAGAATTATGAAATAAAGTTGCCACCAATCGAACTCCAAAACCAATTTGCTGACTTTGCTGAACAAGTCGACAAATCGAAATTTGTTGTTACTGCTAAATTTCAATAAACTAGAAAATCTTAAGAATTTACTTATAAAGCAATACTTTAACTAATAAGGGGATGACAATATGGCTAATTTCTCATTTTTAGAAGGACAGAAAAACTACAAAATGTTTGCTTCAGCAGCTATTGAAGCAGAAAAAGTTTATACTTCTAGTCCTGCTATGTGTGCTATTGGCTGCCGGAAGGCTTTAGAATTGGCTGTGAAGTGGGTTTATGCAGTAGATAAGACCATAGATATGCCTTATCGCGATAATCTGCAGTCTTTGATTCATGAGCCTTCATTCAAAGACGCTTTAGGCGAGGATACCTGGAAGAAGTTGCCTTATATTATTAAGCTTGGAAATTTAGCTGTGCATACAGGGAAAAATGTAAGTCCGCAAGAGGGAATTTTTAGTTTGAAGGGCTTATTTGAGTTTGTTCAATGGATTGATTACTGTTACGGAGACAAATATGAGGAACGTACTTTTAACGAACAAGAGGTTCCTAGTCAGCATGTTGAGCTGGATATTGAAAAAATTAAAAAGCAAGAAAGCCTGGTTGTAGCTAAAGACGCACAGATTAAGGCTATGGAGCAGAAACTTGCTGATATGGCTGATGCACTTGCTAAAGCTAAAGCAACTAATGTAGAGCAACGTAGCTTCAGCTCTGAGGGGATTTCGGAGTATGAAACACGTAAGCGTTATATTGATTTAGATCTTAAGCTGATGGGCTGGACCTTTAAGGGAGAAGCTGGCTATAACGTTGTCGAGGAATACGAAGTCAATGATATGACTAATGTTCTTGGGCAGAAAGGCTTTGTAGATTACCTGCTTTTTGGTGATAATGGCTTACCTTTAGCTGTAGTTGAAGCTAAAAGAACTTCTTTAGATCCGAAAAAAGGCAAGAAGCAAGCTGAACTTTATGCTGATTGTATTGAAAGAAAGTTTAAACGCAGACCTTTTATTTTCTATACTAATGGTTTTGAAACATATTTTTGGGACGATGTATCAATGCCGGAGAGGTTAGTAAGTTCTGTCTTTAGTAAAGAAGATCTGGAAAAGCTTATGAATCGTCGTTCGTCAGCGGTCGATCCAGGAACAATCCAAATTGATGAAAATGTTAGTGGACGACATTATCAGATAGAGGCAATCCGTGCCGTATGTGATGGATTACGCAATAAAAGTCGAAGACATTTACTTGTAATGGCTACTGGTACAGGTAAAACTAGAACCGCTGCTAGCTTGACGGATGTTATGTCTAAAGCTGGACAGGTTACTAACGTACTGTTTCTGGCTGACCGTAGAGCTTTGGTTAGACAGGCCAGGGATGCCTTCAAAGATTGTTTACCTAAAATGCCGCTGTGTAATTTATGCGAGAATAAGCAGGACTTTAACTCCAGAATAGTATTTTCTACGTACCCGACTATGCTGGGTGCTATTGATGATACAAAATCAAAGAATGGTAGCCTTTTATATACACCGGCACATTTTGATATGATAATTATTGATGAAGCGCACCGCAGTATTTTCAAAAAATACAAGGTTATTTTTGACTATTTTGATGCAATCCTGGTTGGATTGACAGCCACGCCAAAGACCGAAGTAGATAAAAATACCTATGAGTTCTTTCAAATGGAAGATAACGTACCGACATTTGCTTATGAATATGATACAGCAGTAGAAGAAGGCTATCTTGTGCCATATTATAACTATGAGGTAAAATCAAAGTTCGTAAGCGAAGGTATTGATTATGATCAGCTGTCAGATGATGATAAAAAGCGTTATGAAGATGATTTTACCGAAGATGGTACTAATGATATGCCTGAATATATCGCCGAAGGGTTGATAAATAAAATAGTGTTCAACAGAGGCACTGTTGACAGGTGTATTACTGATCTTATGGAGCGAGGTATTAAAATCAACGGTGGAGATAAGCTGGGTAAGAGTATTATTTTTGCTGCCACAAAAGAACATGCAAGATATATAGTTGAGCGTTTTGACAAATTATATCCACAATATGCTGGACATTTTGCTTCTGTTGTAGTATGTGAGGATGATTACGCACAGAGCATTATTGATGATTTTAAAGTGCCAGATAAAAATCCCTTTATTGCGGTATCTGTTGATATGATGGATACAGGTATAGATGTTCCTGAGCTTGTAAATCTTGTATTTTTCAAAAAAGTTCACAGCAAAACTAAATTCTGGCAGATGATTGGTCGTGGTACTCGTCTTTGTGAAAATTTGAACTGTGTAGATTCCAGAAATGGGGAGTATGAAGATAAAAAGTATTTCTTTATCTTTGATTATGGGCAGAATTTTGAGTTCTTCAGAGCTAAAAAGAATGGCGTTGAGGGCAACAAGATTATATCGTTAACTGAAAGCATCTTCATTAAACAGATAACGTTGATAAAAGCCATGCAGGAGCCTGTCTTTGCTGAAGAAAAGTATCAGGCATTCAGAAATGAGCTTATTGATATCGTTGTTGGGCAGATACTAGCGCTTAATAAGCAGTCTGTTGTTGTACGCTTGAAGCGTAGATATGTAGAGGCCTACAATAGCAAAGAGGCGTTCCAGTGCCTTAGCAGTGAAGCTGTTGGAGAGCTTTGCAAAGAGATTGCGCCATTAGTATATAACGAAGAACAAGATGAGTACGCAAAACGCTTTGACAACTTTATGTATGGCTTGATGATAGCATTTATTGAGAAACGTAGCTCTTTTAATACTTGTAAAAATCAGCTAACAAAGACAGCGGAAATGTTAGAGGGAAAGTCTGGCATACCTCAAGTTAAGAATAAGTTGCCTGAAATTAAGTTAATCCAGAGCGATGAATACTGGAAGGCTAATGACATTTTGCTGTTTGAGAATACAAGGAAAGAACTGCGTGACCTTATTCAGCTGCTGTATGATGGTAGGAAAACTAAAATAATCAAAACCGTTCTTACTGATCCTATTGTGGAGACGAAGGAAGGAGACGTACTGCCTATAGTACAAGATTTTGAGAACTATAAGAAAAAAGTTAACCGTTATATTGAAGAAAACAAAGACAGCCTGGCTATTTTCAAGCTTACGCATAATAAACCAATTACTGATGCGGAATTACATGGTCTGCAGAATGTTTTTCTAAAGCAATTAGGAAATGAAGCAGATTATAAGAGAGAGTTTAAGGATACACCTATTGGTATTTTGGTTCGTAATATAGCTGGTATGGATAAGGAGTCAGTTAGGGATGCTTTTACAAGCATCATCAATAGCCAAAAGCTTAACCAGAATCAAATAGTGTTTGTAGAGAAACTGATTGATTACGTTTGTGCTAATGGATATGTAAAAACAGATGAGGTATTAGAAAAAGCGCCTTTTGACAAGCCCAAGACAATATACAATATTTTCGAAGGGCCGCAGCTCGATGAAATCTTCGATATTATTGATAGCTTCAAGAAGACTGCGATGGTAGAAGATATTGCCGGTTGATGTGAAATGAGGAGATAGTATACAATTTACTATACAACAACAGCTTAAAACGTATGGAAAAAGTGGAGAGAATAAACAATTTGAATACTATCTTGATGAAATAATTAAAAAATACATACAAAATATACGTGCATTAACGGCTGTAAGCCAATAAGATAACTCCTAAGCGGTAGGTCGCCAGTTCGATTCTGGCCGGGATCACCAAAAGAAGAACCCCTGGACTTATGTCCGGGGGCTTTTTGTGTGGCTTCCAGAACAGTATCCTTGAACAGCATCGCATAATACATAATGTTTTCTAAAGTTGACAAGATAACCATTTATGTTTATAATAATAAACATAATGAGGGCGGTGATTAGAAATGAAGAAAGCTGCGTATAATATATTACCGGGAACAGAAGAAATCCTGCAGACTATGGGAGAACAAATTAAGCTTGCAAGACTCAGACGGAGTTTATCTGCTGAACTGGTGGCTGAACGTGCCGGAATCAGTCGCGCCTCTCTTTGGAAGGTTGAAAAGGGAGATCCGTCGGTAGCTATGGGTATATATGCAGCCGTCCTGCATGCCTTAAACAATCTTGATAAAGACCTGCTTCTTGTCGCTAGGGATGATGAGATGGGCAGACAACTGCAGGATCTAAATCTGATTACAAAGAAACGTGCACCAAGGAGGTCTGAATAATGGCAATAAATCAGAAAACAATCTTCGTTTATGATGATTTTAGTACAGATCAGCCTGTCCTTATGGGAAGTTTATATGTAAATGTTATCAAAGGCGGAGAATCCTATTCGTTTGAATACGATAAAGGCTGGCTGAAAAAAACGGGTCTTACTCTAACTCTGGATCCAGAGCTTATGCCGTATTCCGGTAGACAGTATCCGACCGGTAAGAATATTTTTTGTTTGTTTGCAGATGCTTCTCCGGACCGCTGGGGACGCGTGCTTATGAATAAGCGTGAAAGAATTCTTGCGGAAAAGGAGGGCCGTAAGCCTTCAAAGCTTTATGATAGCGATTACCTGCTTGGTGTGTACGATGAAACCCGAATGGGCGGCATTCGCTTTAAGGTAAATCCGGAAGGTCCATTTCTTTCTGATGATAAGGAAACAGCCGCTCCACCTTGGGCTACGCTTCGCACATTGGAGGAAGCCTCCAGAAACTTTGAAAATGATGAGACCGGTTTAACAGAAAAATGGCTGAATCAGCTGATCAAGCCAGGTTCTTCTCTGGGTGGTGCCAGACCGAAGGCAACCGTAGTAGATACAAAAGATCAGCTTTGGATTGCAAAGTTCCCGTCAAAGAACGATGAAAATGATACCGGAGCTTGGGAAATTGTGGCACATGATCTTGCAGCGCTCTGCGGTCTGAATGTCCCAGAGGCTAAGCTTGAGAAGTTTTCACCACTTGGAAGCACTTTCCTGATAAAGCGTTTTGATCGTCTAGGAAGTAAGCGAGTACATTTCGCCTCGGCGATGACGTTGCTTGGGAAAAAAGACGGCGCATCTGCTGCTGATGGAAGTAGCTATCTGGATATAGCAGCTTTTATCAAGTCCTATGGTGCGCAGCCTAAGAAGGATTTAATCGAACTTTGGAAACGTATCGTGTTTAATATGGCGGTTACCAATACTGATGATCATCTGAGGAACCATGCATTTATATTGACAGACAAGGGCTGGATCCTTTCACCTTTGTATGATGTAAACCCGGTTCCTTACGGTGAAGAGTTGTCTCTCAATGTGGATGAGGATGATAACAGCATCAGTATTGATCTTGCAGTGCAGACCGCTGTGAAATTTGGCATTTCAAAATCGGATGCTGAGGCGGTGGCGGAAGATATTTTGCAAATCGTCAGAGATAACTGGGAAAGAACCGCCGCCAGATATGCTCTGACCCGCAGACAAATTGAAGAAATGAGACCTGCATTCAACGCATGTTACGAATAAAATACATATTCCCATTTTAGAAAAATCTAAGAATCGGCTAAAAGACAGGGTCTGATGAAGAAAAAGCTGTTTCCATGTTTGAGTGGAAACAGCTTTTTAGCTTTCAGTATGCTATTTTTTGGTCTTGCTGAACTTACTTATTCACCTTCGCCATAAACTTTTCATTATCAATAATAAAACGCTCATGCGTACCCTTGCCGATAACGCCCTTGCTGTCCGCAGCACTCACCTCAAAGGTCAGCTTGCGTCCGTCAACCGCAGTCAGCTTAGCGGTAGCGGTAACACTGTCGCCCATAGCGGTAGCGCGGTCATGCGTAATATTCAGGCTGATGCCTACAGTGCCGCTGCCCTCCTCCAGATGAGCGTTGACTGCGGCGCAGGCAGCCTCCTCCATCAGTGCGCACATAGCGGGAGTGGCAAAAACAGCTAAAGAGCCGCTTTTCATAGTAGCGGCAATATTAGCCTCGGTTACGGTTACGTTAGCGGT
This sequence comes from uncultured Phascolarctobacterium sp., assembly GCF_934190775.1. Classification (GTDB taxonomy): domain Bacteria; phylum Bacillota; class Negativicutes; order Acidaminococcales; family Acidaminococcaceae; genus Phascolarctobacterium_A. The sequence continues at coordinate 26,943 of NZ_CAKPTG010000022.1, read as the reverse complement.
GCCGGTAAGTCCGGTCTGTAAATTTGTCATGCTTAAAACCCTCTTTCAATAATCAAATCATACGCTTATATCATAAAGTATTATCGTTCTGCTGACAAGTCCTAAATGCAAGGATAAGAATTTTTTGCCTATATATGGCAGGAATTGTTTCCCAAGCGCCGAATTATAATAATATAAGAAAATTGCAATGATGGCTGGAGGTGTAGAACCATGGCTTTAGAATTTAACAAAACCTCGTATTTAAAGATTTATACAGGCGAGGATGTTCTCTTTGAGGATATTCCGCTTTATAAAGCAATTCTGCGTGAAGCACGCTCCTTAGGCCTTGCCGGCGGTACTGTTATCAAGGGCATTGAAGGCTATGCTACCAAGGTGCGCGGCGTTGGGCGTGCTGTCAGCACATTTATCAGCGGCAATGCTAATTTCCCTGTTATTGTGGAGCTGGTGGATAAAAAGGAAAACCTCGAAAAGATTCTGCCGTTTCTGGAAAAGAATGCAACCCATGCCTTAGTGGTAATGGGTGAGGCTGATTATCTGGTAACCGATTTTATGCGTAAGTCGGCAGAAGGCTACAAGGATATCAACAACGGCTCACCGCAGCCAAGCTATCTGCGCAAGCAACAGGAACAACAGCAATAAGCTGATAAACCGCAGTAAAAAAATGAGGCTGCGGTTTTTTTATGGGATATAATAAGGAGGAGAATTTATGTATGATGTAGCTATTATCGGTGGCGGTCCTGCCGCAATTTTTGCAGCCTATGAGTTTGTGTTGAAGTATCCGCAGATGAAGGTTATTATGCTGGAGGCCGGCAATACGATTGAAAAGCGCTTCTGCCCGTTGGCAGCCAAGAAGGTTGATCACTGCATTAACTGCAGCCCCTGCAGCATTATGCGCGGCTTTGGCGGTGCCGGTGCTTTTTCGGACGGCAAATATAATTTTACGACGGAATTCGGCGGCTGGCTGAACGAATATCTGCCGGAGGACAAGGTTATCGAGCTGATTGATTATGTTGATGAGCTAAACTGCCGTCATGGTGCTCCCGGTGAATATTTTTCTACCAAGAACAGCAAAATAGGCGTGCAGGCGTTGAAATACGACTTGCATCTGCTGAACGCCAAGGTACGCCATCTGGGTACGGAAAACAACCTCGTGATTATGGAAAACATCCATAAGTTTTTGGAGGATAATATTGAAATCCGCTGCAATACCGCGGTTGAAGAAATCTGCCGTCAGGAGGACGGAACCTTTGTGCTGGAGTTGAACAAGGGCGAGAAGATTGCCTGCAAGTATCTGATTGCCGCTCCCGGCCGCGCCGGTGCGGAATGGTACACAGAGCAGTGCGCTAAGATGGGCCTTGATTTTATCAATAATCAGGTGGATATCGGCGTGCGTGTGGAGGTGCCGGCAGAGGTGTTCAAGCATATCACCGACGAGGTGTATGAGGCAAAAATTTTGTACCGTACCTCGCTTTATAATGACGTGGTGCGTACCTTCTGCATGAATCCCTATGGCTATGTAGTGGCGGAAAACACGGACGGCATCATTACGGTTAACGGCCACAGCTACCGCGACCCCAAAATGCACAGCAAGAACACCAACTTTGCGCTTTTGGTGAGCAGCAAGTTTACCGAGCCCTTCCACGAGCCTCTGCAGTACGGCAAGCGTATCGCTTCGTTCTCCAACATGCTGGGAGGCGGCGTGCTGGTGCAGCGCTTCGGTGATCTGGTGAAGGGCAGACGCACGAATGAAAAGCGTATGCTCAAGAGCTTTACCAAACCGACGCTCAGTGCAACGCCGGGTGATTTAAGTTTGGTCTTGCCTAAACGCCATCTAGATGATATCATTGAAATGATTTATGCTTTGGATAAGATTGCTCCCGGTATGGCGAATGCTGATACGCTGCTTTACGGCGTAGAGGTAAAATTCTACAGCGCACGCCTCGAGCTGGATAGCAATCTGGAAACCAAGGTTGCGAATATGTTTGCGGTAGGCGACGGTGCCGGTATTACACGCGGATTATCGCAGGCGAGTGCCAGCGGTGTCTGGGCTGCGCGTGTAATTGGTGCCCGTGCCTGCGGACAGAAGAATTAAGGAAGGTGCTTTTTTAGATGAATTTTGAGTTTTTTGCGTTTCTGGTATTTATGTCTTTCGTTTCCTTTGCGGTAGCCTTTTTGGCTTATGGCATGGTAGTGCGCTTTATGGGTAAGGACGGCTTCCTCGCCCGCATGGGACAAATTATTCTGGTGCCTGCATGTATCGTTATCTATGACTTTATCACAATGGCTGCACCGCAGAGCTACCGTTATATTATCGGCAGCATTCCTCTGGTGCTGATTGCCGGCATTGCGCTTTATTTCCGCTTTGTGAAGGGCGAAAACTTTGCCGAGGCTAAGGAGCAATCTCCCTCCGAACTGGCAAAGCTGGCTGACGAACCGAAAAAGTTCAGCAAGAAATCTGCCCGCATCCACGAAAAAAGAAAAAATCGCGGCCGCGAGTAATTCAGGCAGGATTTTTTGCGCTAAAGCAGAATATATAACGTAAGAAGAAAAAAAGCCTCTTCTTGTAAAAAATATAATAAATAAATTACAACATGTGCATTATTATGGAGGTGCGTTGTTATGTTTAAAAAGATTCTTGTTCCTGTAGATGGCAGTGAAGGCTCCTGGAGAGCACTGGATACTGCTGTAGAGCTTGGCAAAAAGTTTGGCGGCGAACTGCATGTAATCAATGTAATCCAACCATATAATAATGCTGCTTTGCTGGCAGTGCCTCTGGATCATGCGACTGTAAGCCAGGGCAACAGTGAGCTGGAGAAAATTGGTGACAAGGTTCTCGAAATGGCGCAGGAGCGTCTGAGAAACTACGAAGGCGAAACCAAATTCAGCCTGGAGGTTGGCCATCCGTCCGAACGCATCATTGCTATGGCTAAAAAGACCGGCGCAGATGCAATCATAATCGGCAGCCGTGGCCTTTCCGGTATTGCTGAATTTTTCCTTGGCAGCGTAAGCTCTAAGGTTGCTCAATATGCAAATGTACCTGTGCTGATTGTAAAATAAAATGCTGAAACGCATTCTTGTACCTATTGACGGTACGGAGCATTCCTGGAGAGCATTGGAATATGCCTGTGAGCTTGTAAGCTATACGCGCGGCTCGCTGGTGGTTATGACGGTGCTTTCCGGCAGAATGAAACAGCATATTGTGGAATTTGGAAGCGATTGCCTGTATGTTCAGATGGGTGATGAAGTGCTTGATGCCGCACATGCGATTCTCAGCGGCAAGAACATCGATTGCACTTATTTGCTGGAAAACGACAACGATATTGCCGAAAGCATCCTGCGTGCTGTAGATGAGCAGGAATGTGATGGTATCGTGCTGGGCAGCAGAGGCATGGGAGTTTTGGAAGGCTTGTTCCGCAATAGTGTCAGCAGCGTCATAGTGGAAAACGCTAATGTGCCCGTGACAATTGTTAAGTAAATATGCAAAAAAATAACGAGTACGCCGGGATTCGTCCTGTGCGTACTCGTTTTGTTATGCTTATAATTTGCTTTGGCTGATGAAGTTTAGAAACTCCTTGACGTAGCTTGGCAGCAGATAATTTTTGCGGTAGATGAGGTAGAGGCTGCGTTCGGAAAAAGCTTGCGGCAGCTCGAAGGCCAGCAAACGTTTTTCCTGCAGAAAGTTGTGCGCCGCCTTTTCCGAGATAATGGATATGCCCATGCCGCTGGCGACAAGGTTTTTGATGGTTTCCTGATCGTTGACGCGGGCAATAATCTGCAGCTCGTCCTCGGAAATACCGCTGTGCGCCAGAAAGTTATCGGCCATTTTTTTGCTGCCGCTGCCCTTTTCGCGCAGAATCAGTGGTTCGCGCAAAAGCTCCGGCAGTACATGTTCCTTTTGCTGTTTATAGCGCAGAAAATGCTCGTTGACCGGGGTGATGACTACCATGCGGTCGTGGCAGAAGGGTTGGCAGCAGAAGTCGCTGTCCTCACAGCTCATGCCGATGAAGCCAAGGTTAAACAAGCCGTCCTTCAGGCCGTTGATAATGCCCTGGCTGTCGCTCTGGTGAATGATGAAGTAAATATCCTGATGCAGCTTGCCGAAGTCGGCCAAAAGCTGCGGCAGGATATAAGCTGAGGGGATGGTGGAAGCGCCAAGGTGAATGATGCGCTGGCTTTCGATAGAGCAGGCCTGTACCATGCGCTCCTTCAGCTCCAGTATATTCAGGGCGTATTCGTAAAGCTCGCGTCCCTTTGGTGTCGTCTGCAGGCTTTTGGTGGTACGCAGAATGAGCTTGGTGTTAAGCTCGCTTTCCAGCTGGTGGATGTGCGTGCTGACGGTGGATTGCGATACGAAGAGCCTGCTTGCAGCCTGTGTGAAGCTTTCCTCCTGTACTACGGTGACAAAGCTTTGCAGCTGTTTAAAGTCCATGGGCGAGCACCTCTTTCAATGCTTGCAGGGCAACATTGACTTCCTCCGCAGTATTGTGCCAACCGAAAGAAAAGCGCAGCGTTCCCGTGGGATAGGTTCCGAGCGTTTTGTGAGCGTTGGGGGCGCAGTGCAGGCCTACGCGCGTAGCGATGGCGTATTTGTCTGCCAGAATGAAGGCCAGCTCTGCGATGTCCATTATATCTGTGCTTATGGAAACGACGCCTACGCGGTCGCTGCAGTCCCTTTTGCCGACGATTCGCAATAAATTTTGTGCTTCTAATTGCTGCAGTCCGTCTATAAATTGCTGCGTAAGCGTCAGCTCGTGCGTGCGGATTTTGTCAATGCCCTGTTGCTGCAGCCAGCCTAGTGAAGCACGCAGACCGGCGATGCCCGGCAGGTTGAGCGTGCCTGCTTCGAATTTATCCGGCATGAAGCGGGGAGTGTGCTCCGTATGGCTGAGGCTGCCGGTGCCGCCGACAATGAGCGGTGTTATTTCGTCGATAATGCTTTCACGCAGCACAAAACCGCCGATGCCCTGCGGTGCCAAAAGTCCCTTGTGCCCCGTAAAGGCGAGAGCGTCGATGTGCATTTCCTGCATGTCGACAGGAACGACGCCGGCGCTTTGCGCACTGTCGACGATGAATTTCAGGTTATACTCTTGGCAGAAGCTGCCGATTGCTGCCAAGGGCTGCAGCGTGCCGCAGACATTGCTGGCGTGTGTCATGATGATGGCCTTGGTGTTAGGGCGCACAAGCTGCGGCAAAGCGTCTAAGCACAGTGCTCCCTCCGCGTCGCAGGGAATGCGGCTGAAGGTGATAGCGTCAGTGGGAGCGTTGCCTGCAGTCAGCTCTGTGCCGATTTGTTGGAGCGGACGCATGACGGCGTTGTGCTCCATAGCGGTAACAAGCACATGGTCGCCGCTGTGCAGCAGTCCCTTGATGATGATATTCAGGCTTTCGGTAATGTTCTTCGTAAAGACAACATTTTTGCTGTCCTCGCCGCCGAAAAAGCGGCAAAGCTGCTCGCGAGTGGCAAAAACAAGGTCCTCGCTGCTCGCAGCGCAGGTACCGCGGCTGATGTTGGTGCCTGCATTTGTAATATATTGATAAACTGCGTCAGCAACTGCCTGTGGCTTGGGAAAGGTGGTGCTGGCGTTGTCGAGATAAATTTGCTGCATTTTCCGTACCTCCTCATGTTACGCCTATTCTATCATATAATTATCTGAAAAGCTAATAAATCAATCAGCTTTATCTATAAATGATATTGGTATAAGCATGTGGGCTATGATATACTTTTGTCGAAGAAATATTTTGGGGAGGCTTTTCATGAAAAATGAACAAGTAACGATTGTTGCAACAGGCGCGATTATCGGTCTGGTGGCAGCAATGCTGGTGTTTTTCGGCAATCCGGCCAACATGGGCCTGTGTATTGCCTGTTTTTTGCGTGATACTGCCGGTGGCTTGGGACTGCATGCAGCCAAGGCTGTGCAGTACATCCGTCCGGAAATCAGCGGTCTGGTGCTGGGCGCGCTGGGTGCGGCATATCTGCACGGAGAATTTTCGCCGAAGGGCGGCAGCTCTCCGCTGACACGTTTTGTGCTGGGCTTTTTTGCGATGATCGGCTGTCTGATGTTTTTGGGTTGTCCGTTCAGAATGCTGCTGCGTATTGCCGGCGGTGATTTGAACGCTGTTGTCGGCCTGGTTGGCTTTGCGGCAGGCATTTATGCCGGTATTTTCTTTTTAAACCGCGGCTACAGCTTGAAGCGTACCTATAAGATGACGGCGGCGGAAGGTAGCATTATGTCGGTGATTGCCGTTGTGCTGTTGGTGCTGCTCGTTGCTGCACCGGCCTTCATCCACTTTACCAAGGCAGGCGGCGGCCCCGGTGCCAAGCATGCGGCTGTTGCTGTGAGCCTGATTGCTGCAGTGGCAGTTGGTTATCTTACGCAGCGTACACGCTTCTGCATGATTGCCGGTATTCGCGACTTTATTCTCTTTAAGGAAACAAAAATGCTGTGGGGCTTTGTGGCTGTTGTTGCGGCAGCTGCTGCCTGCAATGTTGTGCTGACCTCTGTAACCGGCGGTGCCTTCTTCAAGGTAGGCTTTGCGGCGCAGCCTATTGCGCACACCGATGCACTGTGGAACGTGCTGGGACTTTTCCTGGCGGGCTTTGCCTGCGTACTTTTGGGCGGCTGCCCGATGCGCCAGCTGGTGCTGTCCGGCGAAGGCAACTCCGATAGCGCCGTAACTCTGCTGGGCTTTATCGTGGGTGCGGCCTTTGCGCATAACTTCGGCCTGGCATCCAGCGGCAACGGTCCGACCGCTAACGGCCAGATTGCTGTTGTTATCGGCATTGTTGTTGTTACCTTGATTGCTTATCTGAATACATATAAAAAGTGAGGAAACGCTATGAAAACTATTGATGCAAGAGGACTTTCCTGTCCCGAACCTGTTATCCTGACGCGTCAGGCGATGATGAGCGGCGAGGCTGCTTATGAGGTAATCGTGGATAACAATACCTCCAAGGAAAATGTAACACGCTACGCACAGCATCAGGGTTATAAGGTTGCTGTGACGGAGCAGGACGGCGAATTTACTCTGTCCCTGAGCAAATGATGCAGTATATTGCAACGTTCTTTTCGCACTTCGGCGCGGTGCGCTTTCAGCATCTGTGTGCGGAGCGCGGCTGGCAGGCGCAGGTGCGCCCTGTACCGCGCAGCCTGAGCAGCAGCTGCGGTACCTGCGTATTTTTTAAAACGGAGGCGCTGGAGGATGCAGCGTCCCTGCAGACGCCGGAGCTGGAGCAGATAGTGCGTGAGCGGGAGAATGGCTACGAGGTTTTGTATACTGCTGCCGAATAAGCGGAGGTTTGAGCTATGGAAAACGAAGTAAAGCTGACGAAGCTGGCGAGCTGTGCGGGCTGCGGGGCCAAGGTCGGTGCCGGTACGCTGTGCAATTTGCTGGCAGGCTTTCAGACGCATTATGATGCTAATCTTTTGGTAGGTTACGATAAAAGCGACGATGCCAGCGTTTATAAGGTGAGCGACGAGCTGGCGATTGTGCAGACAACGGATTTCTTTCCGCCGATTGTCGATAATCCCTTTATGTATGGACAGATTGCGGCGACAAACGCTTTGAGCGATGTTTACGCTATGGGCGGTGAACCGAAGCTGGCGCTGAACATTATGTGCATCCCCGAGAAGATGGATAAGGCAACCGTGCAGGAGATTTTGCGCGGCGGCTATGCCAAGGCCTATGAAGCAGGCGCAATTATCACCGGCGGCCACACTATTCACGGTGCGGAGCCGATTTACGGCTTGGCGGTGACAGGCTTTGTGAAGCCTGAGCGCGTGTGGACGAACAGCGGCGCACAGCCCGGTGACGTACTGCTGCTGACAAAGCCCTTGGGCGTGGGTATTCTCACGACGGCGGCGAAAGCCGGCTTAGTAGAGCAGGAGCTGCTCGACAAGCTGTATGTGCAGATGAGTACGCTCAATAAATATGCGCATGATGTGCTTGTGAACTACAGCGTGCATGCCTGCACCGACGTGACAGGCTTTGCCCTTTTGGGCCACAGTCTGGAGATGGCGCAGGGCAGCGGCGTTACTGTGCACCTGAAGGCGCAGGATGTGCCCTATCACGAGGAAGCATACGAGATGGCGGACATGGGCTTTATTCCTGCAGGCGCATACCGTAACCGTGATTTTGCCGAAGCCGGTGTGCGTGTTGTGGGAGCTGTCGCGCGTGCGCTGCAGGATATTTTGTACGACCCGCAGACGAGCGGAGGCCTGCTGTGTGCTGTTCCTGCGGCGGAGGCAGAGGCTTGCTTGGCAGAGCTTAAGGCTGTTGCTCCGAGTACGCAGATTATCGGCTATGTGACCGAAAAACTTGACAGTGCGATTTATCTGGAAGCGTAGATATTTTAAAGATGCTGCTTAATCGGCGGCATCTTTTTTCACATTTTATTTACGCAAAAATGCTGTATACATTTATGCAGATATTTTACAAACAAGGCTGAGTAGTGTATACTAATTATATGAACTGGAAAGTTTTTCCTGTAAAAATTAAGGTCAAGTAATTTTGTGATTTCAAGAAAGAAGGGAATCCAATGGTAAAAATGAAAACAATGGACGGCAACACAGCTGCTGCGTATATTTCCTACGCATTTACCGATGTTGCTGCAATTTATCCTATTACTCCGTCCTCTCCGATGGCTGAGGTTGTCGATGAGTGGGCTGCCCAAGGCAAAAAGAATATTTTCGGGCAAACCGTAAAGCTGATGGAAATGCAGTCTGAAGCTGGTGCTTCCGGCGCAGTTCACGGCTCTCTGCAGGCAGGTGCGCTGACTACTACCTACACCGCATCTCAAGGCTTGCTTTTGATGATTCCTAATATGTATAAAATGGCCGGCGAGCTGCTGCCCGCAGTTTTCCACGTTTCCGCACGTGCTCTGGCAACAAGCTCTCTGTCTATCTTCGGTGACCACCAGGACGTTATGGCTGCACGTCAGACCGGCTTCGCATTATTGGCTGAAGGCAGTGTACAGGAGGTTATGGATCTGGCAGGCGTAGCACATCTGAGTGCTATCAAAGGCCGTGTACCGTTCCTGAACTTCTTCGACGGCTTCCGTACCTCCCACGAAATCCAGAAGATTGAGGTTATGGATTATGCTAATCTCGAAAAGCTGCTGGATAAGGATGCGGTAGATGCATTCCGTAAACGCGGTCTGAACCCGGATAATCCTGTTATCCGCGGCACCGCACAAAACCCGGATATTTACTTCCAGACTCGCGAGGCTGTTAACACCTATTACAATGCTCTGCCGGAAATCGTAGAGAATTACATGGGCGAAATCAGCAAGCTGACCGGCCGTGAATATCATCTGTTCAACTACTACGGCGCTGAGGATGCAAAAGATATCATCATCATCATGGGCTCTGCTTCCGAAACCGTCCGCACTGTTGTTGATAAGCTCAACGCAGAGGGCAAAAAGGTTGGCGTACTCGTAGTTCACCTGTATCGTCCTTTCAGCATCGAGCACTTCATGGGCGCAATTCCGCAAAGTGTAAAACGTATCGCTGTACTGGACCGCACCAAAGAGCCGGGCGCTTTCGGCGAACCGCTGTATCTTGATGTGCGTGCTGCCTTCTATGCAAGCGACCGCAAGCCTATGATTATCGGCGGCCGTTACGGCTTGGGCTCCAAAGATCTGCTGCCCGGCGATATCGTAGCTGTATTCGATAATCTGGCAAGTGCAGAACCGAAAAACAACTTCACCATCAGCATTACTGATGATGTAACTAATACCTCTCTGCCGTGCGTAGCAGGTGTTGACGTAACTCCTGCAGGCACCAAGGGCTGCAAATTCTGGGGCTTGGGCAGTGACGGTACCGTTGGCGCTAACAAGAGCGCTATCAAAATCATCGGTGACCATACTGACATGTACGCTCAAGGCTACTTCTCCTATGACAGTAAAAAATCCGGCGGCGTAACTGTTTCCCACCTGCGCTTCGGTCATACTCCGATTATGGCACCGTACCTGATTGATGCTGCCGATTTTGTTGCAGTACACAATCAGTCCTATGTTCATAAATACGATGTAACCGCAGGCCTGAAAAAAGGCGGTACCTTCCTGCTGAACTGCAACTGGAGTGCTGAGGATCTCGACGTACAGCTGCCCGGTCAGCTCAAACGTTACATTGCGAAGAACGATATCAAATTCTACATCATTGATGCTGTTAAGATTGCTCAGGAAATCGGTCTGGGCGGCCGCATCAACATGATTATGCAGTCTGCTTTCTTCAAGCTGGCTGATATTATTCCTCTGGCTGACGCTGTTAAATACCTGAAGGATGCTGTTGAGCATTCCTACGGCAAGAAGGGCCAGAACATTGTCGATATGAACAACGCTGCTATCGACAAGGGCATTGATGCTATTGTTGCTGTTGATGTTCCCGCAAGCTGGGCTGAGGCTGGCGATACTGCTGCCGAAGCTGCAACTGGCAACGAATTTGTTGACAAGCTGCTCGTTCCGATGAACAAGCTGGAAGGCGACAAGCTGCCGGTAAGCGCTTTTGCTGATTATGCAGATGGCACCTTCCCGAGCGGTACAGCTGCTTACGAAAAACGCGGCATTGCTATCGACGTACCGGAATGGCAGATGGACACCTGTATTCAATGTAACCAGTGCGCCTTCGTTTGCCCGCATGCTGCTATCCGTCCGGTTCTCATGACCGAGGAAGAAGCTGCCAAGGCTCCGGCAACTCTGCCGAGCAAGCCTGCTATCGGCGCTAAAGGCCTGATGTTCAGCATGAGCATCTCCCCGCTGGATTGCACCGGCTGCGGCAACTGTGCTCAGGTATGCCCGGCTCCGAAAGCTAAGGCTCTCGTTATGAAGCCGCTCGGTACTCAGCTTGATAAAGCTGCTGCATGGGAATACAGCCAGAAGGAAGTTGCTCCGAAGGCAAATCCGCTCAACAAGAAGACCATGAAGGGTATTCAGTTCGAGCAGCCGCTGCTTGAGTTCAGCGGTGCGTGCGCAGGCTGCGGCGAAACTCCGTATGCTAAGCTCGTAACCCAGCTGGTTGGCGACCGTATGATGATTGCCAATGCAACAGGCTGTACCTCTATCTGGGGTGCATCCGCTCCGTCCATGCCGTACACCAAAAACTGCAAAGGTCATGGCCCGAGCTGGGCAAACTCCCTGTTCGAGGATAACGCTGAATATGGCTTAGGTATGTTCCTGGGCGTTAAGCAATCGCGTGAGCGTGTAGAAGACATGGTAAAAGCTATGCTGGAAGGCGAGCTGCCTGAGGATCTCAAGGCTGCGCTGACCGATTGGCTGGAGCATGTCAACGACAGCGAAGGCACCCGTGAGCGTGCTGAAGCACTGACTGCTGCATTGGAAAAATACAAAGACAACTGCGATAAATGCGCTGCTCTTTATGACGAGAAGCAATTCTTCGTTAAACGCAGCCACTGGATCTTCGGCGGCGATGGCTGGGCTTATGATATCGGCTACGGCGGTCTGGACCATGTACTGGCATCCGGCGAGAATGTCAATGTTATGGTATTCGATACCGAGGTATATTCCAACACCGGCGGTCAATCCTCCAAATCTACTCCGACAGCGGCAATCGCTAAATTTGCTGCCAGCGGCAAAAAGACCAAGAAGAAAGACCTTGGCATGATGGCTATGAGCTACGGCTATGTATATGTTGCACAGGTTGCTATGGGTGCCGACAAGAACCAGACTCTGAAGGCTATTGCCGAAGCAGAGGCTTATGACGGACCGTCCCTGATTATTGCTTACGCACCTTGCATCAACCACGGCCTGAAGGTTGGCATGGGCTGCAGCCAGCTCGAAGAAAAACGTGCTGTTGACTGCGGTTACTGGGCAACCTACCGCTTCAATCCGGAACTGAAGGAGCAAGGCAAGAATCCGTTCATTCTGGACAGCAAAGAGCCTACCGCAAACTTCCGTGACTTCCTGATGGGCGAAGTTCGTTTCAGCTCCCTGCAGAAGATGTTCCCTGATACTGCGGAAGCATTGTTCGAGAAGACTGAGAAGGACGCAATGACTCGTCTGGACGGCTACAAAAAGCTGGCAGGCAAGGAATAAGACTTGCACTGAAAAGTAAATAAGAACAGCAAAGTGTTAGTATTGCTGTGATGAAGAAACTCTCTACGATGCACTGCGTAAGCAGGGCGCGTAGAGAGTTCTTTTTTAGCAATTGTTTGGAAAGAAAGTTATGCAATATAAGCTGTTTTATATTTAAAGCTGATTTCTGAAGATAAAATTGTGAGCTATAATACGTAATTTCAGTGCGCACCTTTTTCGTTTATTATAGGTGTAACATTGATTGGTAAGATATACTTAATTTCAATTGAATTATAAAAAACTCCATGCGTATTCAGATTGCGTTAAAAATCTTTATAAGAGAATTTGCTTGCAAATCATATCATTTATTACAATAAGCAATAAGGAATTGCTAGTAATTTTAATCTAAAGATGTTATAATCTATGAATAGTGATTTAAAAATAGTAGGAGGGCTTGTTATGAGTAAGTTTTGTGAAAAGTGTGGCGCGGAGTTGAGTGATGACGCAAAGTTTTGTACCAATTGTGGTCAAAAGACAGAGCAGGTGCCGATGAATACACCCGCACAGGCACCGGTACATACACCGGCACAGATGCAGCAACCGGTACATGAAAATTTTGTAAACAGAAATCCTAGAGTTTCTAGCAGAAGCATTCCCTTAGCGATAATTTTGAGCCTTGTGACATGCGGCATTTATGTATTGTATTGGCAGGCAAAACTGACTGATGAAATGAATGAACTTTTAAATAAGCGAAATGCAACATCAGGTGTTATGGCTGTTATTTTCACTATTATTACGTGTTGTATATATTTTCTCTATTGGAGCTATAAGATGGGAGAAGGTGTCGACTCAATTAAAGGAAAGAGAGGCGATACAGGTATATTGTATTTGATTCTTAGCTTTATTGGCTTAGGTATTATTCCGATGGCTCTTGTTCAAGATGCTATTAACGATAAGGCGGAAGGTTTGTACTAAACTCGACCTAGCAGGGCGTTAAAAGTCCTGCTAGGTATTTTTATATAAAATCATGCTTAAAAAATATTTTATTAGTTGTTTTATAGGAATTTTATACTATCTGCTGATAATGTTTACGGATATATCATTGTCCTGCCCGTTTCGTTACTTAACAGGTTATTTGTGCCCTGGATGTGGTGTTACAACGATGTTCTTAGCTTTGCTAAACGGAGATTTTGCAGCTGCTCGTCAGGCTAATGTGTTCTTGTTTTATACATTACCTTTTTTGCTTGCAAGCATAATTTTGCGGGATGTTTATGGCAAAGCTTTGGCACGTAGCTTGGATAGATATGTTTATCCGCTTTACGTTATTGCTTTATTAGTTTTTGGCATTACAAGAAATGGATTACTTGTGGTTAATGCATTTTCACTATAAAAATATCAAGGCCTATCATGATGATAATCTTTGTGGCAATCTTCTTTTTATGCTTTAAAACAAACAAAATCCCGGCATGGTTCTTTCAAAAACCATAACCGGGATTGTTTTCGTTAAGCAATTAAGCGGCTTATTTTACCAGTGCTGCCAGAGCTTCCTTATCGTGCAGGCCGACTGCGGATTTTACCAGCTTGCCGCTTTTGAAAACCAGCAGACTGGGGATGCTCATGATAGCAAATTTTTCTGCCAGCTCCGGATTATCATCAACGTTGCATTTGGTAACCTTGATATCACTGTGCTCCTCGGCAAAGGCTTCCAGAATCGGAGCTTGCATACGGCAGGGGCCGCACCAGGATGCCCAAAAATCAACGAGAACTGTTTGGGTAGAATTGGTAACCTCCTGCTCAAAGTTTGCTGTAGTAATTTCTAATGCCATAATTATCACTCCTTAGGTGTTTTTGTAAAAAATTTTAGTTATTTTTCGTCTTTCTGACGTTGGCGCAAAAACTTTAACGCTGTCAGGCCTGCGCGTGCGCCTTCGTGTACTGCCTTGGCCACCTGCATCAAGCCTCCCGTGCAGTCGCCGGCAGCGAAAAGTCCGGGGATGTTGGTCGCTCCGTCGCTGTCAATACGGATGAAGCGTCCGTTCAGCTCTGCACCGAGCTTGCGCGCCATATCGGTGCTGTCTGCTGTGCCCAGAGCGATGAACAAGCCGTCGACGGCAAGCGTGCTGCCGTCAGTAAAGCGGATGTTGCTGAGCTTGCCGTTGCCTTCTACTGCCTGCAGCACAGAGGTGTTTACATCAAAGCCTGCTTCTTTAGCTGCGTCTCCGCTTTGTCCGTTGGTCAGGATGGTGACGCTGCCTGCCAGCTGCTTAAGATAAGCTGCCTCGTGCAGAGCATAGGCACCGTTGCCCAAGACTGCAACATTTTTCTTACGGAAGAAGAAGCCGTCGCAGACGGCGCAATAGCTTATGCCCTTGCCCTCCAGCTCAATTAGACCGGGAAGGTTGAGCGTAATATTCTTGCTGCCGGTAGCCAGAATAAGTGCTTCTGTCTGCAGCTGCTCGGCCGTGTTTTTTAAACTGAGCGTGAAGCAGTCGGTGTATTCCACGCCGAGAACCTCATCCTGCAAAATTTCTACGCCCAGAGAGCGTGCCTGCTCCAGTCCTGCCGCATAAAGCTTGGCGCCGGAAGCGGCAATACCGTAGTAGTTATCAATTTTATGTGCCTTGGCCAGTGCGCCGGGGCCATTTTCGATGATGCATACCTTTTGACCGGCGCGCGCCAGATACAGAGCAGCACTTACTCCGGCGGGACCGCCGCCGATAATAATCGCTTGCTTGATGTTGTTAGTCATAGGCCGCCTCCTGTAAATATAAACTGAGATAAAATGGAAAATCATTCTTTATTTTATTATAACTCAGTTTATATAATTTTTCTGCGAAATAATAGTGAATTAGCAGCCGGCAGAGTCGTTGTTATCTTTTGGCTTATCAGCTTCGGCGTGTGCTTTGACAGGCTGTTCGGTAACATTTTCCTGCAGCGGGGTTTCAAAATAAAGACTGGTGCTGGGGAAGGCGCAGCTTACGCCAACTTCTTCCAGAAGCTCCAAGGTGTGCAGGTTGATTTCCTGCATAATGTTGAGGTATTCGAGGTGCTTGCCTGTTTTGGCGTAGCAGACAACACGGATATCAAGGCTGCTGCTGTTATAGGTGAGGAAATGAACGCGTACATCATTTTCGTCAATAAGTGTGAGATCCTCCAGATAATTTTTCAGCTTGAAGATAAATTCCTCGATTTGGGCAGCTGTTGTGCCATATGTCAGACCGAGCGTAAAGTCGATGCGGCGGCGTTCGCGCAGCGTATAGTTGGTAATCGGCGTGTTGCTGAGCAAGGAGTTCGGGATATAAACAAGCTCCTGCGGAAAGGTGCGGATACAGGTGCTGCGGAAGGAAACGCTTTCAACGATGCCTTCGATGCCGTTGGCTTTAATCCAGTCGCCGATTTTAAAGGGCTTGTCGAGCAGGATAATCATACTGCCGAAAACGTTGGCCAAAGCATCCTTAGCTGCAAATGCAACAGCCAAAGAACCGATACTGAGGGAAGCAATGAAGGCACTGATATCATAATTCCATTCGCGGGCTACGGTTACAAAGCCCAGCATTATGATAATCAGGCGGAAAACAGTTGCGAGAATGTTGGCGATAGCTTCATCCGTCTGGATGCCGAATCTTTCGAGCAAATCGAAGAAAACGCCGTGCGTTGTATCAATCAGGTTATACAGGCCCCAGAAAAAGTTGGTGACAATGATTGTACGCAGAATGCGGTCGGTAAAGCTTACATCATGCATTGACGCCAATGGTGACAGGTTGATTGCTGCATAGAAGGCAATAATAAAGAGGGCAATATTGATAGGCGTTTCGAAGGCGTTCAGAAAATCCTCGCCGTAGCTAAAGGATACCTTGTTGTTCAAACGACGCAAAAGGCGGATAAAAAAGTTTTTATAAATATAGCGGACAACAGTAAAGAAAAGGAAGGCACTTATTGATGGGTACCATGGTTTAAGAGTAAGCAATATATCGTTCACGAGGGAACCTCCTTGAGAGAATTTTTTAGCTTAACTAATTTTAGCATTTTCTGTGATACTGCACAACGATTTTACATTTATTTCTAATTCTCGTGACACTTTAGTAAACTTGTATGTTTATGGATGTGGTATAATTAATACAATATAAATAGACGGAGGCATGTTATGGAACTGCTGGTTGAGCGTACATTTGCAATCTTCATAGCTATATCGGGACCGATACTGACAATATTCGACCTTCCTGGAAATACTTTGCTTTTACTGACATCTCTGATGTTTGCTTTTTTTGATGAAGTACTGTATTTTAACGGCAGGTTGCTGTCAGCCATGGTGCTTATCTATGCTTTGGGTGAATTTTGGGAGTTCTGCGTCGGCCTTTTCGGCATCAAACGTAGTAAAGTTTCCTGGTTCGCCGTATTGTTTATTGCTTTGGGAAGCTTTGTCGGTACCTTATTGGGCACCTTAATATTTCCTATACTTGGTTCTTTGCTTGGCGGTATGTTTGGTGCCTTTGTGGCTGCTTTTGCTTATGAGCTGGCTCGGACAGGTATTTCGGCTGATGCTATGCATTTGGCCTGGACGGCAGCAAAGATGCGCTTTTTAGCGATTATGGGAAAGCTGGCAGCAGGTATTGCTTTAGCTGCACTGCTTTTGAAGCAGGTAGTGTTTTTTTAAATATATAATTTAATGAGAGGTGTACATTATGGAATTTACTTTTGCACATAATAATTTTAACGTATTGGATCTGGAAAAAAGCCTGAAGTTTTACGAAGAGGCTTTGGGCTTGAAGGAAGACCACCGCAAGGAGGCTGCAGACGGCAGCTTTATCCTGGTGTATCTGACGGACGGCAAAACACCGCATCTGCTGGAGCTTACCTGGCTGCGTGACCGCAAAGAGGCTTATAATCTTGGCGAGAATGAATTCCATCTGGCATTTTTGGTAGATGATTACGAAGCAGCGCATGCAAAGCATAAAGAAATGGGCTGCATCTGCTACGAAAATCCTGCTATGGGAATTTACTTTATTACCGATCCTGATAATTATTGGCTGGAGATTGTACCTAAGAACAAATAAGCGTCAAGGCCCGGGAGGTAGATGTCATGAAACAAAAGCTGTGTCTGCATGGACTGGAAGTAAAAAACCAGGCGCAGCTGCTTAATCTTGCGAAAAGGCTGCTGCCTGGCAGTACCGTCAAGGTAAAAATCAAAGAAAAATATTTTAATGATAATGATATGTACAAATATCGCCTGACTCGTTTTACACCGGAAGATATTGACGGCGTACGCTTGTATTGTGCCTGGGGTACACTGCTGGTTAGCGACAAGCTGTTGGCGATAGCGGATATTATTATTGAATTTGAATGTCATAATGCAGAAGCGGCAAAAGCTGTTGACAGTCTGCTGCAGAAGCTGTTGGCTTCTAAAACAAAATTTGTTTTGGAAGAGCCGGACTTTTCGCAGCGTTTGGATCAGCTGCGAGGCTGCTTTGATCAAAAGCAGCTGGCTGCTTATGACGCAGACAGCGCTATGAGTCTTGTGCATTGCCACCTTCCCTGGCAGGTTTATTACGTAAGCAAGCTGTGGCAGGAGGTTTTATGCCGTGGCCCGGAACGCAGTCTGATGCGTCAGCTGCGCGTCAAGCTCAGGCGTCTGCGCTCACTGCTGACGCTGTGCAAGCCGCTCTTGCCTGAGCAGGATGCTTTGCACTGGCAGGGAGTGCTGAAGGCACGCACCAACCTTTTGGGTGATGTGCGGGAGTACGATGTGGCGCTGCAGATCTGCTCCCGCCTGCAGCGTAGCCGGGAGCAGGCGGAAGCAGTGTTACCGCAGCTTACGGCGCTGCTGACGCAACTGCGTAGCGCGGCGGCAGCTAAGGCGCTGCGCGGACTGCGGCTGAACCGCCTGACGCTGGAGCTGGCTCAATTGCTTTTGTGGCTGTACAGTGTGCCTGCGCCGGAAAGGGAGCTGACATTGGCAGAGTTTTTGTCGCGTCGTTTCGGTAATTGGTATGATAAGCTGCTGGAGCTGCCGGAAAAATATCCTGACCTGCATAATATGGAGCAGCTGCATCGCATACGCATCAAGCTCAAACGCTTCCGCTATGCGTTGCAGAGCGTGCCGGAGCTGGCTCCGGAAGCACGCCTTTTGCGCAGTCTGAAGTATCTGCAGGATATGCTGGGACTGCTGCATGATGATTATATCAACACGTTGATGGTGGAACGTCTGGTGGCGGCGAATCCCAAGATTAAGGAGCTGCGTTATGAGGCGGCCTTGTTCAGCGGTTGGGAGCAGGCTAAGGCTGATGCAGCGCTGGAAGCATTGCCGCAGCAGTGGGAAGCCTTCAGCAGTCAGCTGACGGAATGGAAGAATAAAAACCTGTAATTGCTTTGGCTTCGTGAAGCAATGTAAATAAGATTGTAAAGTTTTCATGGCAGTGCTTGCACTTGCAGGCGCGAAAGACTATAATTAAACACATATTAAGCATATGGGAGGAGAGATTTCCATGAAAAAAATATTAATGCTGGTTACAATGGTTATGATGCTGGCTGTCAGCGCAGTTTGCAGTGCATCCAACGGCAAGGTGCTGGACGCAGAGGAAGCTATTGTTGACAAATTTATCAACGGCGGCAACTATAAGGCAGTTACCTCTATGATGACCGAGGATATGCAAAAGAACTGGGATGAAAAGGCATACAATAATCTGCATGCACAGCTCGCTAAAGACTTCGGCAAGCTGACTACCAACCAATTGCTGGTTGTTGAAAAGCACAATGGCGCAGACGTACTGTTGTATCAGGTTGTTGCAGAGAAAAAACCTGCTGCCCGTTTCGTATATCTTTTCAAGCTGAACGGCGAGAAACCCTTGCTGAATGATTTCAGTGTAATGCTCCCGCAGCAAAAAGAAGCAGCTAAGGAAGAAGCTAAAAAATAAAATTTCAGATCAAAAACTGACGACAGAGCTATACTAAGGCAGTATACTCTGTCGTTTTTGGTTGATTTTTTGGACCTGCTGCTAGGGGAAATGGCGCACTTCCTTATGCTATTTCTTGACTGTACTTTATAGCTGTTATATAATATTGAAGAATAAAAGAGGTCTTTTTTAGTGCAGAGAAGTTGAATGGCATTAGATTGACAAAAATCTTGCAGGGCTTGCGACCTTTCGATCATAATGGTGTGGCGAAATGGTGCAGGCTCTATCTTGTTTATGGAGGCACGTACTATGCAGCCGGTAAAAATTCGTATTTTGAGTACAACGAAGGATGAGGGTAGTGAGGCTCAGGCTTCTGAACAAAAGTATACGGGTATGATGACGGAAAAGGGCGGCAAATACTATGTAATTTACCATGAGGATGAACAATCTGGTCTTGATAACACGAAGACGACGCTGAAATGGGATGATGAGCACGTCATTGTCATGCGCAGCGGCAGTGTTGATCACAGACAGGAGTTTCGCCGTGGCTACGTAGACAAAAGCCTTTATCAGACACCTTATATGAAAATTCCTCTGACGACGGAAACAAGCTATGTATATACCCATTTCCGCAATGGTTTGTGGGAGCTGGAAATGGAATATACACTGTATCATGATGAGAAACCTTATGGTGAGATGAAGATTTTAATTGAGGTTGAGGAAATTTAATATGAAAATAGGATTTGATAATCAAAAATATTTGACCATGCAATCTGAGCATATCAGAGAGCGCATCAGTAAATTCGGCGATAAGCTTTATCTGGAGTTCGGCGGCAAGCTGTTTGATGATTACCATGCTTCCCGCGTACTGCCTGGCTTTGCTCCTGACAGTAAGCTGCAGATGCTTCTGCAGCTTGCAGATCAGGCAGAGATGATTATTTCCATCAATGCCGATGATATTGAAAATAACAAGGTGCGTCACGATTTAGGTCTGACCTACGATTTGGACGTACTGCGTCTGGTAAAGGTTTACCGCTCTAAGGGACTTTATGTAAGCAGCGTAGTTATTACGCAATATAAGGGACAGAAATCTATCGAAAGCTTCAAGAATAAGCTGGAGGCTTTGGATATCAAGGTTTATTACCATTATCCAATTGATGGCTATCCGCATAATGTGGAGCACATTGTCAGCGATGCGGGCTATGGCCAGAACGATTATGTAGAAACCACACGTCCGCTGGTAGTTGTTACTGCTCCCGGTCCCGGCAGCGGCAAGATGGCTACTTGCCTGTCGCAACTGTATCACGAAAATAAGCGTGGCATTAAGGCCGGTTATGCTAAATTCGAAACCTTCCCTATCTGGAATCTGCCCCTGAAGCATCCTGTCAATATGGCATACGAGGCTGCTACGGCAGACTTGCAGGATGTTAATATGATTGATCCCTTCCATCTGGAGGCTTATGGCGTAACTACGGTAAATTATAACCGTGACGTTGAGATTTATCCTGTGCTGGCAGCAATTTTTGAAGGTATTTATGGCTATTGCCCGTACAAATCGCCTACTGATATGGGCGTTAACATGGCAGGCAACTGCATCTGCGATGACGAGGTGTGCTGCGAGGCTTCCCGTCAGGAAATCATCCGCCGCTATTACCAATCCTTGAACCGCCTGGCCATGGATGAGGCCAGCAAGCAGGAGGTTTATACGCTGGAGCTGCTGATGAAGCAGGCTAAGGTCAGCGTTAATGACCGCCGCGTGGTGACCGTTGCCAAAGAGGTTGCGGAAGAACGCAAGTGCGCTGTTATTGCGCTGGAGCTTGCCGATGGCAGAATCGTTACCGGCAAAACTACAGATTTGCTGGGACCTGCCAGTGCAGTATTGTTGAATGCAATTAAGGAATTGGGCGGTATTGCGGATGAAATGCACCTTATTTCACCGACCTATATCAACCCGATTCAGAATCTGAAGACGCGCTACCTTGGCAGCAGCAATCCGCGCCTGCATATGGATGAGGTGCTGATAGCGCTTTCCATGTGTGCCGCAACGGACAGTCTGGCCAAGCTGGCGCTGGAAAAGCTGCCGGAGCTGAAGGGTTGTCAGGCACATTCTACCGTTATGCTGACAGAGGGCGATTTCAAGGTATTCAAAAAGCTGGGCGTTGAACTGACTAATGACCCTATTTACGAAACAAAATAAGCAATAAAGAAAGAGAAGGAGAGATTTTGCTTTGGATATAAAGGATTTATTAGCCGCTGCTATTAAAGATGCAGCGCAAAAAGCTATCGATAATGGCACTTTGAAACCGGGTACTTTGCCCGAGGTTATGCTGGAGGTTCCGCCGCAAAAGGAATTCGGTGATTTTGCAACTAACTTTGCAATGCAGTCTGCCCGCAGCCTGCATTGTGCACCGCGTCAGATTGCACAGGCTGTTGTAGATAATCTGGACTGTGCTTCCGTAGATAAAATGGAAATTGCCGGCCCCGGCTTCATCAATTTCTATCTGAAACAAAACTGGACCGCTGATTTGCTGGCAGGCATTCTGGCTGCCGGTGAAAACTACGGCAATCTGCCTGCTAACGGCTTGGGCCGCGTTCAGGTTGAATATGTAAGTGCTAATCCCACTGGCCCGCTGCATGTAGGCCATGCCCGCGGTGCCGCAGTCGGCAGTGCTATGGTTAACCTGCTGCGTGCTGCAGGCTATGATGTTGAAAGCGAATATTATATCAATGACGCCGGCAATCAGATGAACAATCTGGCAAACTCCGTCAATGCACGTTACCTGCAGCTGCTGAAGCTGGAGGAAATGGGCGGCGTTCCTGCTGACCTGACCGTTAAGCAGCTGGACGAAATGCCGACCGGTATTCCTTTCCCGGAAAACGGCTATCATGGCTATGATATCATTGAAACCGCTCAGCGCATTATCCGTATCTACGGTAAGGAATTCGTTGCTTTAGAGGAAAAAGAGCGTCTGGCTAAATTCCTGGAAATTGCTTATAAAGAAAAGCTGGCAGGCCTGAAAGAAGATCTGGAAGCTTTTGGCGTAACCTTCGATGTATGGTTCAGCGAGCAATCATTGCATGATGCCAATAAAATCCGTGAGGCTTGCGAATTCCTTGAGGAAAAAGGCTGCGTTTATGAAAAGGACGGCGCAAAATGGTTTAATTCTACCGCTTACGGCGATGACAAGGACCGCGTTGTTATCCGTGACAACGGCGTGTCCACCTACTTTGCTGCCGATATTGCATATCATCGCAACAAATTCGAGCGTGGCTTCGACCGCATCATCAACCTGTGGGGCGCTGACCACCACGGTTATATTGCCCGCGTGAAGGCTGCTGTAAGTGCTTTGGGCTTTGATGCTGATAAGCTGGAGGTGTTGCTGCTGCAAATGGTACGTCTGTACCGCAACGGCGATATCGTGAAGCTGTCCAAGCGTACCGGCGAAACCATCACTCTGCGCGAGCTGATGGATGAGGTTGGCGTTGATGCGGCGCGTTACTTCTTCTGCATGCGCTCCTTAGACAGCCAGCTGGATTTTGATATGACTCTGGCTACCGAAAAATCCAATGAGAACCCGGTTTATTATATCCAATATGCGCATGCGCGTATCTGCAGCATTGCCCGTCAGCTTGCCGAAGCAGGCATTGAGGCTGTAGCTTTAGACGAGCTGAAGCTGGATACTCTGCAGGCTCCCGAAGAGCTGGCGCTGGTTAAAAAGCTGGGCGAATATCCGGAACTGCTTGCCCGTGCAGCCCGCGAACGCGCTGTACATCATGTGGCAACCTATACCTACGAGCTGGCAACTTTGTTCCACTCCTTCTATAACCAATGCCGTATTCTGGGCGTAGATACAGACTTACAACAAGCCCGTATTGCTTTGGTGAAGGCAGTTGGTCACACCATCCGTCATGCTTTAGGTATTCTGGGCGTTTCTGCTCCGGAAAGAATGTAAATTAAGAAATTCTTTTGCAGGTGGCAGAGTCCTTGAGGCTTTGCCGCCTGCAGTGAGTTTAGATACAATTTAATATTTTTATTGCGTTGTAGCATTTTATGAAATCTGAGGGGGTTAAAAATCATGACTACTAATACCAAGTACATTTTTGTGACAGGCGGCGTTGTTTCTTCGTTGGGCAAGGGCATTACTGCTGCGTCCCTGGGACGTTTGCTGAAAAGCCGCGGCTACAGGGTTACTATCCAGAAGTTCGACCCATATATCAATATTGACCCGGGCACAATGAGCCCGTATCAGCATGGCGAGGTTTTTGTTACTGATGACGGTGCGGAAACTGACCTTGACCTGGGACATTACGAACGCTTTATTGATATCAACCTGTCCAAAAACTCCAATACGACCACAGGCAAGATTTACCAGAGTGTAATTAATAAAGAACGCCGTGGCGATTATCTTGGCGGTACTGTACAGGTTATTCCGCATATCACGAATGAAATCAAGGAGCGCGTTTTCCGCGTCGGCAAGCAGGATAATGCTGATTTTGTTATTACGGAAATCGGCGGTACTGTAGGTGATATTGAAAGCCTGCCGTTTTTGGAAGCCATCCGCCAGGTAAAAAAAGATGTCGGCAAGAACGATGTGCTTTATATTCATGTTACGCTGGTGCCGTATATTTCTGCAGCCGGTGAGCTGAAAACCAAACCGACTCAGCACAGCGTCAAAGAGCTGCGCAGCATCGGTATTTCTCCTGATATTATCGTTTGCCGCAGTGAAAAGCCTATTTCCAAGGAAATGCGCGAGAAAATGGCTATGTTCTGCGACGTTGATCCTGACGCAGTTATCCAAAACCTTACCGCAAGAAGCATTTATGAGGTACCGATGCTCATGGAGGAGCAGGGACTTGATACCATTGTTCTGCGCAAGCTGGAAATGGAGGATAAGCCGAAGGATATGCAGGGCTGGCATGATATGGTGGCCCGTATCCTAAAAAAATATGACAAGAAGGTAACTATTGCGGTAGTCGGCAAATACGTTGCTTTGCAGGATGCCTATATTTCTATTACGGAATCCTTGCGTCATGCAGCAGTTGCTAATGAAGCAGAACTTGATATCCATTGGGTGAATGCTGAAGAAATTGAAGCAGATGATACGGATATGGCTAAGGTGATGGCCGGCGTTGACGGCATTCTGGTACCTGGCGGCTTCGGCAACCGTGGTATCGAAGGCAAGATTAAAGCTATTCAATATGCACGTGAGCACAAGATTCCGTTCTTCGGTATCTGCCTGGGCATGCAGTGTGCAGTAATTGAATTTGCGCGTCACGTCTGCGGTATGGCTGATGCCAACAGCTCGGAGTTCAATCCGAACAGTGCGCATCCTGTTATCGACCTGATGCCGGAACAGATTGATGTTGAGGATTTGGGCGGTACAATGCGTCTTGGCCTGTATCCGTGTAAGGTTTATCCTGATACTTTGACCAGCAAGGCTTACAATGCAGAGCTGATTTATGAACGTCATCGTCATCGTTATGAGTTCAACAATGCCTTCCGTGAGGAAATTGTCGGCAAAGGCTTAGTGCTTGGTGGCACACTGCCTAATGGCCGTCTTGTAGAGATTGTTGAATTGCCTGAGAGCGAGCATCCCTGGTTCTTAGGTGCGCAATTCCATCCGGAATTCAAATCCCGTCCGACAAATCCGCATCCGTTGTTCAGAGATTTTGTAGGTGCAGCTGTAAAGCACCATCAATAAAGTTTGGGGTTAAAGTGTCTGGTGCTTCTGCTTTTCTATAGGTGAAGTCGCTATGCTGCTTTAGGCTCAGCTGTGACAAAATAGGAATACTCCCCTTTGGCACCTTAGGCGCAATTGCCGTAAGTCATTCGCCTGAGGGGAGTTCTTGCTTGTGTCAGACTATAAGTTTATTAGGGAGGAGAGTGACTAAATGCTTAAGAAAATTTTTATCAGCGCAGTGCTGCTTTTGGCTGTGCTGAGCTTTGTTGTTTCATTGCTCAAGGGCAATAACAACAATGAGAAATCCGTTACTGTGCCTGATCGCGTAGCTGTAATTAATATTTCCGGTACGATTGCAAGCGGTGCTGACAGCAGGGATAATATTTTCAGCCAGGCTGAAGGTATAACAAGCGGCAGTATTATGAAGCAGATTCGCGAGGCAGCTGCTGACGATAGTGTCAAGGCTTTGGTGCTGCGTATTGATAGCGGTGGCGGCAGTGCTACGGCTGCTGAAGAGGTTGGCAGGGAGCTGAAGCGCTTTAAGGAGAAAACCAAAAAGCCGATTGTGGCAACTATGGGTAATACCGGTGCGAGCGCTGCCTATTGGATTGCAGCCTGCGCCAGTGACAAGGTTTATGCCAACGCTACTACACTTACCGGCAGTATCGGTGTATATATGCCTTATATGAATACGGAAGAGCTGTTCAAAAAAATCGGCATCACGAGCAACAAGATTAAAAGTGGTCCGTATAAGGATATTATGAGCAGCGACAGACCGATGACACCTGAAGAACAGGCTATTTTGCAGAACATTGTCAACGAAATCTACGAGCAGTTTGTGACAACTGTTGCCGTAGGACGCAAGATGGAAGAAAGCAAGGTAAAATCCTTGGCTGACGGTCGCGTTTACACCGGTCTGCAGGCTAAAAACCTGGGCCTGGTAGATGAAATCGGCGATTATTATGATGCACTGGCTGCTGCAGGTGAATTGGGAAAAATTAAGCCTGGTGCTGACGGCTTGCCGCCAGTTAAGGTTAAGGAAAAACAGCAGCCTTGGAAATTTTTGCTCAGCGCTCATATTGCGGAGCTGATTAAAGCGGAGCTTGTGAACCAGCTGACTGGCAGTCTGCAGCAAAGCAGTGCTCCGGCTGGCGGCATGACGAGGTGATGAGCTATGAGGCGCAAAACCTTTGAGGTACTTTTTGAGCCTGGTGCAGGCATGGCTGCAATTGCTAAGCAGCCTTCTCTTTGGCGCAGTGCTTTTTATTTCACTCTCAGCTTCAGCTTTTTTGGCGTAGCGACGAACTGCTGGCTGCTGGAGGAGCCGCTGGAGGTGCGTTTTGCTATTATTATAGCGACAGTGCTGATTGCGGGAACTGCTTTAGCGCTTTATGGCTTTTTGCTGCATGGCATTATGGAAACCTTCGGTGCGCTGGCAGGCGACCCCGTCGGGCTCATCTGTCTTTTGGGATATACGACGCTGCCGTTTCTTTTGCTTACACCGGGAGCCTTACTGGCAGGCAGGATGGGATTAAACGGCTTACCGCTTTTAGGCGTCTTGTTCCTAGTCGGTTGTCTGTGGATGCTGTATCTTTTGGTGCGGTCGCTGGAGGCGGTATATCTTGTTGATGCCTTTCGCGCTGGCGTAACCGTGGTGTTCAGCCTGTTTTTACTGTATATCGTCTTCATTTTACCGTGGCAGGTTTGCCTGATGCTTCTGCTATAAATAAAATTTAGATTGATTAATCAGAATAAACGTGTCATAATAAAGGTTGGGCATAGAGTTAATTCTCTTGTGCTGCGCAAGCAGTGCTATTACCATATTGAAATTATATTAAGGAGTGTTGTGAAGAATGAACAGAGAGCTTTCTTTGGAATTTGTACGTGTAACCGAGGCGGCAGCTATTGCCTGCGGTCATCTTGTAGGCAGAGGCGATAAGAATGGTGCTGACGGCCTGGCTGTTGACGCTATGCGTGCAGCCTTTGATACCGTAAACATTAAAGGTACCGTTGTTATCGGCGAAGGCGAAATGGATGAAGCACCGATGCTGTATATCGGCGAAGAAGTAGGTGCCGGCGGCCCTGAGGTTGATATCGCTGTTGACCCGATTGAAGGTACTAACCTGGTTGCTAAAGGACAAAACGGTGCTATCGCAGTTATTGCTATTGCTCCGCGTGGCTGCCTGCTGCATGCTCCTGACATGTATATGGATAAAATCGCTGTTGGCCCCCGTGCTAAAGGCTGCATCGATATCAATGCACCGATGAGCGAAAACCTGGCACGCGTTGCTAAGGCTATGGACCGTAAAGTAAGCGACCTGAACGTAGTTCTGCTGGACCGCGA
>NZ_CAKPTG010000021.1 GCF_934190775.1 uncultured Phascolarctobacterium sp. | reverse complement strand
TTTTCGATTGTTGCTAAGATATCGCGTTCGCTGAGAATCAGGTAATCCTTACCTTGATGTTTAACAGGAGTTCCGCTATATTTTGCGAAGATAACTTCGTCGCCAACATTTACTTCGGGTTTAATCAAAGTGCCGTTGTCGCTGTATTTACCTCTGCCTACAGCCAGAACCTTGCCCTGTTGCGGTTTTTCTTTTACTGCAGTATCCGGCAGGAAAATGCCGCTGGCAGTTTTTTCTTCTACTTCTACAACCTCTACAATTACATGATCAGCTAATGGTTTTAACATTTTTATAACCCCTTTCGAGTATTCTTACTAACGTGAGAGTAATTTGCTTCTTGGTCATTAGCACTCATTTACTCCGAGTGCTAACCACAATTCTTATTATATCCATATTAGGAAAAAATGCAAGTGCTTTTTCGCTGTTTTTTACAATTTTGTCGCAATTTCTGCTTCACACCCTCAAAAATCTGCTTCAGCACTCTATTTTTTTGCTTCGCAGGTCCAAATTTTTGCTTGAGCACAAAAAAAGAGCAGTTCTCACTGCTCTTTTCGCTTATCCTTGCTTCTTCGCCGCCGCGGCAATAATGCTTTCCGCAAGCTCCTTCAGGCTGATACGTTTAGCCATGCTGAACTGCTGCATCTTACGATACGCTTCCTGTTCCGTCATGCCATGCGCTGTCATCAGAATCCCCTTGGCACGGTCCAGCAGCTTACGTGTCTCCAGGCTTTCCTTCAGCTTGCCAAGCTCCAGATTAAGCTTCTGCATTTCCTGAAAGCGCTTAGCCGCAATCTCCATTGCCGGAAAGAGCTGCTCCTCGCGTACAGGCTTGACCAGATAAGCGATAACACCTGCCTCCGATGCCTGTTCAACAATATCCTGCTGACTATACGCTGTCAACAGTAATACCGGCGCAATATTATCGGCAGCAATAATTTTTGCTGCGGTAATACCGTCCATAATCGGCATTTTTACGTCCATGATAATAAAATCAGGCTTTAACTCTTTAGCCAGCTTTACTGCCTCCTGCCCGTTAGCAGCCTCGCCTACTATTTCATGACCGGCATCCGCCAGCATTTCGCGCAAATCAAGACGCAAAATAGCTTCGTCATCTGCCAATAATATTCTCAGTTTATTTAACATCTTCCAGTCCCCCCTTTGGAATTGTTACTAATGCAAGTGTACCGCCATCCTCACGATTCGTCAAGCTAAAGCTTCCCTGCAGGTCGGCTTCCGCCATAGTCTTGATAATTTTCAGTCCTAAGCTTTGACGGCTGCTGTTTAAGGAAAAGCCTTCCGGAAGACCAACTCCATCATCAGCAATTGACAAAACATAACGCTTGCTCTCTTCTGTAAAGCGCACCTGCAGGCTGCCGCTCATGCGCCCTTCATAAGCATGTTCTATAGTATTTTGCAGCAATTCGTTTAAAATCAACGCAATGCTCGTCGCCTTGTCCGACGGCAGCTGCACCGGATCTGCTTTAAAATCAGCATGCAGCGTAAATTCAGGATTCAGCATACTGCTGATAATCGCCTGATAAATTCCCTTGGCCACTTTACCGACATCAATCAGCCCGGTATCCTGCTGCGATAGATATTCATGCACAATTGCGATGCTGTTGACTCTGTTGACGCAGTCACGCAAAACGATTTTAGTTTCATCACACTGCGCGCGGCGTTCCTGCAAGCGCAAAAGGCTGGCGATAGTCTGCAGATTATTCTTAACCCGGTGATGAATCTCCTTGATGACTACAGATTTTATCAGCAGCTCCTCGTCCTTTTTGCGCAGTTCAGTAATATCCTGCAATATCACAATTGCACAACCGGCCTTCGGCCTTGGTATTACCGGCAGAATGCGTATAGAAAGCAAAATGCCATGCATGGTAAATTCCTTGCTTTCTGCCGTGCCTGTTTCCATAACCATGCCGACCAGCGGCCAGTTGATAGCAACATCATTAGTACGGCAGCCTACAAGATGGGAAATATCCATCACGTCAAACATATGGCGCGCACGATTATTGGCAGCAACAATCACTCTGTTGGTATCTACCACCATAATGCCATCAGAAGGCAGCAGCCGGCGATAATTACTGTTATTGCTCACGTCCTGCCGCAGGTTGCATAAAAGCTCCAGTGACTGCGCAATAATAATATCGTCAGGAGCAGCACTTTCAAAGCTGACAGCGCCATAGCAATGACCACGACTGTCACGCAGCGGAAAAACCTTCAGGCTGCTGAACATGCCCAAGGCCCACTCACGCTTGCCGTTGACAGGCACATTTTTCTGCAGCACCCTCGCTACAAGCGGTTCCTCAACCGCCCGCACACGCCGCCCCGTCATATCAGGACGCACATTGCCAACCTGCGTCATCGGTTGTTCCTGCTTATAAACATTTAAAAACTTTTTATTTTCTCCCGGCAGATAAATCGTCACAGCAGCATGCGCTATATCTGCTGCCAAGCCGAGCACCTGTGGCATAGCTTGTAAACTGTTTCTTTGTTCTGCTGTTAAATTGCTCAGCATGTTTCCCCTCTTCTTCCTGCTGTTGTCCTTTCCACAGCTTTTTCTGATTAATCCACTATTTTATCCACTATATCCACAAGCTTTTCCACAACATTAATGCGCTTATATATGGATATTTCCAAGTTATCCACAATATCCACAGGCTTATACACCATAAAAGACATTTGTTTAGCCTAGTTTCAAAGATGGATTAGCGTTTAAATCCAATGGACTGAAGCTACCTGCCTGATACATAAAATAACCGCGACAGGCAATCATTACAGCATTATCGGTACACAAAATTGGTGTCGGATGTACCAGTTGGGCGCCAATCCCCTCCATAGCCTTTGCCAGCGTGTTTTGCAGTGTTTTATTGGCAGAAACACCTCCGGCCAGCACAATTTTGTTATAACCGGTATGCTGCATAGCATGCACCGCTTCCTTAACAAGGGCATCAACAACGGCACGCTGGAAGGATGCCGCTACATCGCTGCGGTTCACCTCACGTCCTGCCTGCTGCTGGTTGTGCAGATAATTGATTACAGCAGATTTTAAGCCGCTGAAGCTGAATTCATAAGGCTTATCCAGACGTGCTACCGGAAAATCAATAGCGTGGTCATTGCCGTCCAATGCCAGGCGCTCTATTTCCGGACCGCCGGGATAAGGCAGTCCCATAACGCGGGCAATCTTGTCAAAGGCTTCGCCCGCTGCATCATCACGTGTCTGTCCCAAAAGCTCAAAGCTGTTGTAGCCGGTAACCTTGAGCAGCGCCGTGTGTCCGCCGCTGACAACCAACGCCATAAACGGCGGCTTCAGCTCGCTGTCAGCCAAAAAGTTGGCAAATACGTGTCCTTCAAGATGGTTGACACCTATCAACGGTTTATCCGTTGCCCAGGCCAGCGCCTTGGCGGCCGAAAGGCCGACAAGCAGCGCGCCGACCAGGCCAGGTCCGTAGGTAACGGCAACAGCATCTATCTGCTCCATGCCAACGCCTGCCTGAGACAAAGCTTCGTCAATAACAGGCATGACATTTTCGATATGCTTACGCGAAGCAATTTCCGGCACAACGCCGCCAAATTTGCGGTGAATAACAATTTGTGAGGAAATAATATTGCTCAGTACCTCACGCCCATTCTTTACTACAGCAGCAGCAGTTTCATCACAGCTGCTTTCGATACCTAAAATATATACATCCTTCTGCTCTTTATTCATGGCCTGCTCCTTCTTTATACAGCCACATTATAACTGCATTTTCATGATTGTCTTCGTAATAATTCGGACGAATGCCCTCGCTGGCAAAGCCACAGGTCAGATAAACCTTCTGCGCGGCAATATTGCCCTCGCGCACCTCCAGCGTCATCGCCGTAGCACCAAGCTCCCAGGCCTTGTTGACCAGTGCTGCCGTCAGGCGTGTACCATAGCCCTGGCCGCGCTCCTCATCAGCAACAGCTACGCGTGTAATCTGCGCTTCGCCTGCCACCAGCCAAAAGCCAGCATAACCGACAAGCTTGCCGGCACATTCCATCACCAGATAGGTAGTCAGCTCGTTGGCTATTTCATTGCGCAGCATATTTTCATTCCAGGCATCATAAAAGGATTGTGCTTCTACAGCAACCAATGCCGGAATATCTGCTTCCGTCATTGCTCTGAAGCTTATTGTTGCTTGTGCTTCTTCTCCCACAATTCCTCAGCCTCCGATCTTCTGATATAGTATGGCTCCAGGCCAAAAATTTTCTTATCATTTTCTGCATCAAATTCAGCCAAGGCAGCCAAGGCCACAGAGCTTCCCTTGGGCATGCGCAATGCTTCCGGTGCTACGCTGATAAAATCCGGCAGACCGTTTTTTGCAAGCTTGCCGCACTCGCCCAAAAGCAAAGCCGGTGTACCCTGCAGCGCAATTCTTTCCAATGCTTTTTCCGCACTGACAACCTCAACAGGTGCCAGCTCTACAAGCTCGCCATTGCGCCATTCATATAAGGCCTGATAAAAATTCCCCTTTTGGGCATCAAGCACAGGTGACAGCACCCTGCCCTCAAGCTGAATATTATAAGCCATCGCCTTAAGCGTATCAACACCGTGCAGGCAGCACTGCCAGCTGTAGGCCATAGCCTCCGCCGTTGCCAGACCGATACGCAGACCGGTAAAGGAACCGGGGCCCATGCTGACAGCCAAAAGCTCGATGTCCTGCTTTTGTACACCGGTACGCTGCAGCAGCTGGTCTAATTGCGGCAGCAAGCCTTCGCTGTGTGTCATCCCCATATTTATCGTATATTCAGCTAAAATTTCCTTGTCACGGCATAATGCAATCGTGCACACCTTAGTGGCCGTATCAATTGCCAAAGTCAGCATCTTCTTCTACCTCCCGCAGCAGTTTTTCATATCTTTCACCCAGAGCCTGCAGCACAGCACGACGGCCTTCACCATCATGCAGCAAAGTAATCTGCAGATATTCCTCCGGCAGCTCCTCCTTGAACAGCTCAGCCCATTCAATCAATGTTACTCCATCGCCTCCGGCATATTCCTCAAAGCCGATGTCCTCCAGCTCCTCCGGACGGTTGAGGCGATATAAATCAAAATGCCTTATTTCCAGCTCACGCCCCTGATAAACATTCATGATAGCAAAAGTAGGACTGTTGACATCCTCCGCAGATGCTCCCAAGGCTACAGCAACACCGCGGCTGAGCAGCGTTTTGCCTGCGCCCAGGTCACCGCTCAGGCAGAAAACGTCACCGCTTGCCGCATGCTTGCCCAAAAGCCTTCCCAAGGCTTCCGTTGCAGCGCTGTCCTGCAAATAAATTTCCATAACCAACTCTCCTCACATTTGGCAAGAAAGAAATCCCCTGCCATAGTAATCAATAATTTGAAAAAGCGGCACCAGACTTACCAGTACCGCTTCTTTGTTTTTACAGTAAAGTCGTATTACGCGTCAGCGGATCCTCAATATCCATATGACCACTCAAAGTAATAACCTTTTTGCCCTCTATCAGAATTTGTACCCGCTTAATTTCCGGAAACTCTGTCAAGGTATTGGTAATAGCGTAGCAAAGCATCATCTCGCCATAGGAGCCTTGTCCCTTCTTGGCCAGCTCGCGCGTAAAATCAGCATAGGCAGTGCCATCCTGCTCAATTTTCAGACTGCGCACCTTAGTGCCGATAGGTACAACATCATCCATCTTCGCGTCCTGCGGTTTAGTAGTCACCAAGGCAATCAAAGCATTTTCCGGCAAACTTTTGCCGTTATCCTTCATTGTAATTTTTTCCGGCAACAGCTTTTCGCTGCCATCAGAAGCTGCACGATAAACAATAAAGCTGATATACTTTTTTTCCTGCACCACAGCTGTTGCCGCATTCTTGGCATCCTCTTTCGGCGGAACATTTTCACTGCAACCGCTTGCTATTACTGCACACAAAAGCAGCATCAATAAAATTAGCTTTCTCATTCTTGCCGCCTCCGTATTATGCAAAATATTTTTCAATGCCTTCAGCAATCAGGCGCGCTGTCTTCTTTTGGAACCATTGTCCCTTCATCAAGGTCAGCTCCTTTTCATTGCTGATAAAGCACATTTCTACCAAAACTGCCGGCATACTGATACGCTTGATAACATAAAAGTTTGCCTGACGTACACCCAGATCATCTACACCGAAATTAGCAGCCAGCTTATTTTGGATATTCTTGGCTAAGCGCAGATCATTATCAGTTTTCGGATAATAGTAGGTAGAAAAGCCACCGATATTTTTATTGACAGAAGAATTGATATGCAGGCTGACGAACATATCTGAATTATATTTTTCGCCAACGTTTACACGTGCCTGCAGTTCCTCTGCATCACTGGCATTAGGTCCGAATACATCTACATCGGTAGTACGCGTCATATAGACCTTAGCACCCTTATCTTCCAAAATTTCTTTAACTATTTTTGTAATAGCCAGGGTGATATTTTTTTCCTTCGTACCATCACTGCCGATAGCACCCGGGTCGCTGCCGCCATGACCTGCATCCAGGGTAATGATTTTACCATCCAAGCCGCCGCTGGTGCGGAACTTGCCATTTCCCTTTATTACTGAAAGCTTATCACCGGCAGATTTATTCTCTTGCTTATTTACCGTTGTTTCTGTTTTAGCAGCTACAGTATTCTTCTTATTGTCAACCTTCTTGTTTTCGGTTTTCTTTTTATTATTCTTTTTCTTATCCGGTGTCTTAACCGCTGTAGTATTTGTCTTGACAACAGTATTTTGCTTGATGCTGCTGTTAGTCTTTGTCGGACGGTTGCTTACTACCGGCCTGTTGCTTACAACAGTACTTGCCGCACCTGCCACAGTACCAGAGCTGCTGTAGGAAGCCTGCTTAGGCGTAACATCAAGCACTACGCGGAAGGGACGGCCAGTTGCCGGATCCTTCTTCAAGACGAAGGCTTTATAATTTTTTCCCGGCACATGCTGCTTTAAAGGCACACGCACCACCGTATAGCTGCCTTTATCCACAATTTTCAAGGAGTCAGCCAAAGAGCTTTTTACAGCCTTGCTCTGCGGCACCTGTGCTCCTTTATCAGCGTTTACCGTCAAATTCAGCGTATTGCCATCCATATCAACAGCGTATCCTGCAGTATCCGTCACATCAACAACGATACGCAGCACGTCTGCTTTATTGACACCCCATTTTACATCCGTTATCTTCGCTGCCTGAGCCACTGCACTCCAAAGCATACAGCAGGCCAGGAGCGTCAGCAGGAAAATCTTGCGCAATAGTTCCACCTCGCAAACTTATATACCCTTACTAAAGATTTTACTTCAATAATCTATTTTAACACTAATTGCAGAAGTCTGTAAACAAAATTAGTATTAAAGCATTAATTGCCTTTCAGAACCTCATGTCGCGCTTCCGGCAAATATTGCGCCAGCTCACCTGCTGCCAGACCAATATCAATACCACTGATGTCCGCAGCCTTTCCATGCAGATAAACACCGCACAAAGCCGCTTCCTGCAAAGTAATCTCCTGCGCTGCCAGACCGGCAATAATACCTGTCAGCACATCACCACTGCCACCTGTAGCCAAAGCACTGGAGCCTGTGCTGTTTACATAAACGCTGCCATCCGGGCAGGCAATAACAGTCGGCGCTCCCTTGAGCACCAGCACAGCATTCCATTCCTTAGCATATTGCATAGCAATATTAATACGGTCAGCATTAATTTCACCGATTTCCCTGCCAATAAGGCGTGCCATTTCGCCAGGATGCGGTGTCAGCACCTTTGCTGCCTGCATCTGCGCCAAAATTTCTGTATGTCCCTGCAAAGCTGTCAGTGCATCTGCATCAATAACAACAGGCACATGCAGCTGCAGCAGGATATCGCGCACTGCCTGCTGAGTGCTTTCACTGGTGCCTAAGCCGGGACCAATCGCCAGCACGTCAGCTGCATTAGCATTTCTTGCTACATCGCCTGCAGCGCCACCGCCCAAAATACCAGGCATGCGTTCCAACAAGCCATGCACCATAACCTCTGTCAGCTTGCCTGCCAGCACATCACGGCTGCTGAGCGGAGTATAAAGCGATACAAGCCCGGCGCCTGCCTTAACAGCAGCGTAGCTGCTCAAAGCTGCAGCACCGGTAAAACCGGGGCTGCCAGCGCAGATTACAGCGCGTCCGGCATCACCCTTATGCGCATCTGACTTGCGCAGCGGCAACAGCTCGCGCACAATATCGTCTGTCAGACGATATTTTTTGCTCGCACATTCCTCAACCATTTTTGCAGGCATACCAATATCTGCCAGCTCAATATCACCGCAATATTCGCGACCGGGATAAAGTAAAAGACCGGTTTTCAGCAAAGCCATAGTTACAGTTTTATCTGCACGCACTGCATTTTCAGCAACAGCACCATTATCTGCATTTACACCCGTAGGCACATCAACAGCAACAATATATTTTTCGCTTTCATTTAACAGCTTGCAGGCACGCAGAATATCTCCCTCCAGCTCGCCGTGGAAGCCAGTTCCTGCTAACGCATCAACCAGCAAATCTGCCTTAGCAACAGCCAGCTCCGCCAGCAGCCAGTCATCCTCGCTGGCAATAGCCTCTACCTTAGCATCAGTTTTTTGCAGCATCGCAAGCTCTGCTGCAGCATCACCGGTAACAGCCTCCAATGCCTTGCCAACAACAAAAACGCGTACTTTGGCGCCATAATTTTGCAGCCAGCGGGCAGCGCCAAAGCCATCGCCGCCATTATTGCCACCACCGCAAAAAACAACTACGCTTTCACCATCCAGCTCGTCCAAAGAATCATTAACAGCATCAGCAACAGCCTGCGCTGCATTATCCATCAATAAAATTCCCGGTACAGCATATTCTGCTGTTGCCAGTTGATCAAGCTGTTGCATTTCCTGTACATTTACTAATTTCATTTGTCATCCTCCATTATCACATAGGCCACAGCAAAATCTCTGCTATGACTCAGGCTGATTTGTATATTTTTTACGCCAAGCTGTCTGGACAGCGCTGCAAAATGCCCGTTAAGCTGCACTAAAGGCTTACCCAATGCATCATTAGCTACAGCTATTTCCTGCAATGAGCCTTCGCGCAGACCTGTTCCCAAAGCCTTCAGCACTGCTTCCTTAGCTGCAAAACGCGCTGCAAAGCTTGCTGCTGCCTGCTGGCCACGGCTTTGGCAATAAGCAGCCTCCTTTGCTGTAAATACACGCTGAATGAAAGACTCGCGCTTTATTGCCCGGGCAATACGTTCTATTTCTATAATATCACAGCCAATGCCTACAATCATCTGCTTTCACTCCTTCACACAGCTTCGTAACTATTACTAATTCTTGCAAGTATATCCAAAATCCTTTTTTTATTTTTGTTTTTCACAAAGATATTGCAAAATTTAAAGAGATACTTCTTTTATTAATGATATCCGGAGGCTTATCTTTCTTCGGCATTGAAAAAATCCCCGGCATTGCATCAGCACGCAATACCGGGGAAATATTTTTTATTAGGCCGCTGTTAAATCAGAAGCAGGCAATCTGACCGTCAGTACGTTTTTCGGTTGCACCGCACAGCACGCCATCCTCATCGCGGATAATAATCTGTCCGCGGCCCATATGATACGGATCAGGCTGAACCACAACATTATGGCCCATACGCTGCAGCTGACGGATAATGTGGTTAGGAGTATCCTGTTCCACTTCTACAGTTTTACCGCCAATCCACTGCCATCTCGGCGCATCCAGCGCCTGCTGCGGATTCAGGCCGAAATCAATCATGTTCATAGCAACCTGAACATGAGCCTGCGGCTGCATAAAGCCACCCATAATACCAAAGGCACTCACAGCCTGACCATCCTTGGTCATGAAGGCAGGAATAATGGTGTGGTACGGACGCTTGCCACCCTGCAGTGCATTCGGATGGTTTTCATCAAAGGAGAAGTTCTCGGCACGGTCATTAAAGGAAATAGAAGTGCCGGGTACAACGATACCGCTGCCGAAGCCACGATAGTTACTTTGAATCATGCTGACCATATTACCTTCGGCATCAGCAGTGCAGAAGTAAACAGTGCTGCTGTAGCGCGGATCACCTACAACCGGCTCCAGCGCTTTATCATTAATCAGCGCACGGCGGTCTGCTGCATAGCGCTCGCTCAAAAGCTGCTCGGCAGTAACCTTCATGTAGGAAGGTTCGGCAACATATTCTTTAGTATCAACAAAGCTCAGCTTCATAGCTTCGATTTGCTTATGCATGGTTTCTACAGTATCGCGTTCGGTAAAGTTATAACCCTTAAGAATATTCAACGCCATGAGTACGGTAATACCATGACCGTTAGGAGGCAGCTCCCAGATATCGTAGCCACGATAGTTAACACTCAACGGTTCAACCCATTCCGGCTTGTAGGCTTCGAGGTCGCTCTTACGCAGGAAGCCGTTATGCTCCTGCATAAATGCGTCAATCTTATCTGCCAGCTCACCTTTATAGAAGGCATCACCATAAGTTTCGGCAATCAGGCGCAGGCTTTTAGCCATATCGGGATTCTTGAATACTTCACCCGGCTGCAGCCAATGTCCGTTAGGCTCAAAGGTATCAAACCAGCCTTTGAATTCCGGTCTGTCTTTATATTTGGTATAGAAGCCGTCAGCCTCTTCCCACAGACGGCTCATATTCGGAGAAACAGGATAGCCGTTTTCCGCATAGTTGATGGAAGGCTCCATGACAGTTTTGATAGGCAGCTTGCCAAACTTTTTATGAACCTCCATCCATGCACCTACAGCACCAGGAACGTTAATCGGTTCAACACCATAGGGAGGAATTTTATCAAAGCCGCGTTCCTTCAGAGCTGCGATAGATGCAGCCATAGGTGCCGGACCGCTGCCGTTAATGCCGTACAGCTTCCCCTTATACCAGATAAGTGCAAAGCAGTCACTGCCCAGGCCATTGCCGGTAGGCTCAACTACAGGCTGACAGGTTGCCACGGTAATAGCGGCATCAATTGCGTTACCGCCTTTAAGCAAGGTTTGCAGACCTGCGGAAGCAGCAGTAGGATTACCTACGCATACCATACCGTTTTTAGCATAAACAACACTACGTTTAGAAGCATACGGATAATTTTGTGCATCAAATTTCATTGCTATTCTCCTTTACTAAATTACAGGAATTTCTCTAAAATACCGGCAGTAATTACCGAGAAGGTAGTAACGGTAGCAAAACCGCCTACAAGATATTTCGGCATAATGGCATCGTTGACAACCTGCCTTTCCTCTTCCGTTTCGCCTGTAGCAATTGCAATTTCGTTTGCTACCAGATAGGTTGCCGGGAAGCCCAAAAGCTGCATTACGGCTACGCCCATAGCCAGGTTTCTGTTGCCCAGGATTTTCCACAGCGGCAGAATGTAGAAGAACAGGAAGAGTACAACAAATACTACAATAAACACCATAATAGTGTTAAAGCTCAGTACAAGCAAATCGCTGACTTTAATTTTTGCCAGAGAAGGAATGATTACTGCAAATACACCTACGTTGAAAATACCGGAGGATTTTGCATGATCCAGGATTTTCGGCGGAACAAGACCGGTGCTGCCCATTACTGCACCTAAAATCAAAGCCCAAATAGTAGCGCTCAGGCCGGTATATTTACCGATGACAAATGCCAGCCAGCTGAAGAAGGCTGCAATAGTCAGAGAAGCAAAAGGACCATAGAATTTTTTGTGTTTTTCAAAGAAGGTTTCTTTGGGAGCTGCACCGCCATGCACCTCTTCCTTCAGTGCGTAAGGATTAACACCGGTACGACGGAATTCCGCCAAAGCTTCCTTGGCAGCACGCAGGCCAAAGTAAGAAGCAACAGGAGTACCGAAGAATTTTTGTACAGCGTATAAAACAGTACCCAAAGCAGCAGCCATAGCAAAGCCTTTATCCATAGCAGCGCTGGTCATAATCTGAGTAGCAACGATACCGCCGTTGATAATAGGAATGCTGACAATAGTTTCCTGATAACCGATTACCGGAATCAATACAACACTGCCGACAATCAAAACAATCATGGATAAAACAGCGACTGCAACTGTACGCCATTCGGCAATCAGCTGCTTGATATTCAGGCTGGTACCCATGCTGAATACTACGAAAATCAAAGACCATTTGCCAATGTCGGTAAGACCGGCAAGCTTGATAATATCCGGCGGCAGAACGCCTGTCATAAAACCAACAAGGAAAAGCATCAGGCTGACAAATACAGCAGATACCTTTGCTTTTGTCGCAACGCCTAAAACGTCACCAATGCCAAAAAGCAACAGGCAGACAAATAAATAAAAAAACATACTTGTAAACAAAACAATACCCCTTTCAAAAAAACATATATTATTTCAGTCCGAAAATGGACCGATTTGTTATAGTATATATGTTTCATAGGTTTCTGACAAGCATAACATACATTTTTGCTCAAAAATAATTATAAGTGTTTCTTTCTGTAAATTTATTTACATTAGAGTATAGCACAATTCCAAAATATCTGATTATACTGTTTGATTAGGCAACTTATATTCATAAACCGTACATTCCTTTGAAATACCGAAATTAAAGCATCATAAGCTGTGCTATTCGCACCGGCTTTGATTGCAATAACAAAATGACACCCCAAAAGGTGTTTTACAGATAGAAACCAAACAACACAGACAATACAAAAACTCCGCAACTGCAACAGTTGCGGAGTAATTTGTGCGATTATAATAAACTAATTTCGTTTCCACTGCTCAATTACACATTGATGCTCTTTCGTCACCTTATCATAATTGATTCCCACCAAAAGCACCTTGCCTGCATAATCAGCTAAAGCTTCAGTATATTGCTTATCTTTGATCTGCTTAATCGCAGATGGTGCTGACTTATCCCATTTCAATTCCACAATTAGCGCAGGCAGCATCATATCAGTTCTTGGCAAAAAAACTAAATCAGCAAAACCTTTGCCCGTAGGTAATTCACGAAAAATATAATAATCCTTTTTAGCACTATAATAAGCTATTGACAAAACGCTTGCCAGCGCATTTTCATCATTATATTTAATCACTGATGCACTGCGCAGATGCTCTCTGCTGATAATCTCAGCAACTTTAGCACCATCGCCTGTCAAGGTTGCTTGCAAAAGTAGCTCCGATTCTTCCAACGCTTTTTGCACAACAATCCAGGCTTTGCTATCTAACGCATTTTTAAATTCCTCAAAAATTTCTTCGTTAGGAATATACACTTCCTTCGTCATTCTGTCAAACGCAAGATATCCCAGGTGCACAAGCAAAGTTAAAACATCATCTCGGCTTTTTATATT
The DNA here is from genome assembly GCF_934190775.1 of uncultured Phascolarctobacterium sp. Taxonomy (GTDB): domain Bacteria; phylum Bacillota; class Negativicutes; order Acidaminococcales; family Acidaminococcaceae; genus Phascolarctobacterium_A. Next base: position 31,401 of record NZ_CAKPTG010000021.1, on the reverse strand, counting down.
CAGCATATCGTTTTGAAAGGTGCGCGTCTTTATTTCACGACGACCTCCATTAACCATTATCAAAATACTGTCTTTAAGCCCATCAAAATTCATATCAATATACTTTTTCAGGCTCAAATAAGTTTCTGTTTCAGTCCAATAGCTTTCAAACAGCTTCCGCTGTAATGCACTCAATACAGACTTAGGATTATAAATATGCGTATTACCAAATACGTAACCATCATACCATCTCTGCATTTCAGAAAAATTTACATTATGTTTCACGCACAAATCTTGAACTTCGCGCTCAGTAAAGCCAATAAATTCGCTTAACGGCTCTGGATTCAACATCGTAAACTCGTTGAAGTTATTCAAAGCAGACTGCGTGCCATACTTTTTTATCGGCAAAATACCTGTAAGATAGGCACCTGCTATAACTCTGTCTGTAATAGAACTTTTAAACAAGCCTCTTAGCATAGCAATATACTGATTTTGCAATTCAATATCCGAAGAGCGTTCTCTAAAAATTGCATCCCACTCGTCTATGAGCACAATAAATTTGTTTCCAGTTACATCGCGTATCTCTTTCAGTACATCAAAAAGCTTTTGTGTATTAGTTACGTTAGGGAAAATTGCAGTAAGCTCGGCACAAATCTTTTTTTGAATGTTATCAACAACGTTTTCATTTTTTTCTGCTGTAACAATAAATTCTGATATATCAATAAAAATCGTATTGTATTTATTGATAAACATCTCATAACTCTTGTCTTGCGCAATCAATAAATCATTAAACAAAGCATGGCTGTCAATATCCCTATTGTAATATGCTGCCAACATTTTAATGCTCGAGGTTTTACCAAAACGTCTTGGCCTGCTTACACATAGTAGCCTATTAGTCGTATCAAGGCAGGAATTAAAATAGGAAATCAGCATAGACTTATCAATATACTCAGTATTTCGTAAGCTCTCAAAAGAACTTGTATCAACGTTTAAATATGTTCCCATGATAATTGTCCTTCCTGTAAGTCATAATATTTTCCAATAAATTCCCTTTTCTTATATTGTACCATAAAACCTACGTTTTTCCCAAGTTTTCCTATAACCACAATACAAAAACTCCGCAACTGCAACAGTTGCGGAGTAATTTGTGCGATTTGTGTTTGTGATTGGTGCTTGACAGTAAACCAAAAATTAACGTTTGGAGAACTGGCTAGCTTTACGGGCTTTCTTCAAGCCGTATTTACGACGTTCTTTTTCGCGCGGGTCGCGAGTCAGGAAGCCTGCTTTTTTCAGAGCAGGACGGAATTCAGCGTCAACTTTCAGCAGTGCGCGAGCAATGCCGTGACGGATAGCACCAGCTTGGCCGGAAATGCCGCCGCCGTTTACGTTAACGAGTACGTCATATTTGCCTTTGGTTTCGGTAACTTCGAGCGGTTGGTTAACAATCAGCTCTAAGGTTTTCAGACCAAAGTATTTGTTCAATTCACGGTCGTTGATAACGATGTTGCCTTCACCCGGAACCAGGCGAACGCGAGCAACAGAAGATTTACGACGACCAGTTGCGTTATAAGTAACTACTGCCATTTATTTGTTCCCTCCCGGATATTATCTAACGTTGATTTCCATTACTTCAGGTTTTTGAGCTGCATGCGGATGTTCGCTACCAGCATATACATGAAGTTTGGAGAAAATTTGAGCGCCGAGGCTGTTGTGCGGAATCATGCCTTTAACAGCGAGCTCTACCATTCTTACAGGGTTTTTCTTCAGCATGTCGCCAGCTTTTACATAGCTGTCGCCGCCGAGATAACCGGAATGACGGAAATAGATTTTGTGAGTCAGTTTTTTGCCGGTCAGAACAACCTTATCTGCATTGATAATGATTACGTGATCACCGGTGTCCATATGCGGGGTAAAGGTCGGTTTGTGTTTACCGCGCAGGACTTTTGCAACCTCTGCAGCCAGGCGGCCCAGAGTTTTATCAGCTGCGTCAACAACGTACCATTTGTGTTCGATGTTAGACGGATTAGCCATAAAAGATTTCATCGCTTGTGTCCCTCCTAGATATTTTCCAAATATACAGTTCGTTGCGATCTTCTCACCGTATTTCGGGGCTAGTGAAATCAAGCGGAAAATCACGTAGATATATTATACGCAACTTAAGAGTTTAAGTCAAGTATTTTTGTTAAAATTTTAGCATTTTCCCAGAGTTTTTCCCTTAAAGCTGCGGATACTCCCGATAACCGACCTCATCAAGGTATAACCCCTGTGCCGGAGCAGGCTCGCTTAGAAATTCACAGCGCTGCGCCGTCAGCTCGGCAGCAAAATCCTGCACAGTACGCTTGCCCTGACCAACCTGCACCAGGGACCAGACAATGTTGCGCACCATGTGATACAAAAAGCCATCACCGCTGATGCTGAAAAGAAGCTCTTCACCCTGCTGCTGCCACCTGGCAGCATAAATTGTTTTTATCGGCGAAGTATCAACACTGCCGCTACTGCGGAAGGCACTGAAATCATGCGTTCCCAGCAGCAGCTTCGCCGCCTCGTTCATAGCCTTCACATCAAGCTGCTGACGCAGCTGCCAGGCATAACGCACCATAAAGGGATTGACGTGCTCATTGACAAGCAGCTTATAGTGATACGTCTTCCACTGTGCGCTGAAGCGCGCGTGGAAGCCTTCCGGCATCTCCTCGGCGCTCACTACCACGATATCCTCCGGCAGCAGGCTCGCCGCCGCACGCACCAGATTAGCGCAGGGAATGCGTCCGTTGGTAGTAAAGGTCACCGTCTGCGCCAAAGCATGCACTCCGGCATCAGTGCGTCCGCTGCCTGCGGTTACTACTTTTTCGCCGCACAGCATAGTCAACGCTTCTTCCAGAACATTTTGCACCGTCTGCACGTTTTTCTGCTTCTGAAAGCCATGATAGGCACTGCCATCATAGGCTACAACCAGCTTTATTGTACGCATACGTTCCCCCAGCGCAATACTGCCAGGCCAACCGCCAACATAATAATCAGAGCAAAGGCCAGATAATCGCGACCGGCATATACCAGCTCATGCATGCGTGTACGACCTTCACCACCACGATAGCAGCGTGCTTCCATAGCCACCGCCAGCTCATCGGCACGGCGGAAAGCGCTGATAAACAGCGGCACCAAGAGTGGCAGCATATTTTTCATTCTCTGGAAGATATTGCCGCTGGCAAAATCAGCGCCGCGAGAAGTCTGCGCCTTCATAATACGGTCCGTTTCATCCAATAATGTAGGAATAAAGCGCAAAGCAATAGTCATCATCATAGCCAGCTCATGCGCAGGAACACCCAGCTTTTTGAACGGACGCAGCAGATTTTCAATACCGTCTGTCAGTACAATCGGAGATGTCGTAAAGGTCAGCACCGAAGAAAACAGCAGCAGCAGAATCAGGCGCACTGCCATCTTTACGCCCATGTCGATGCCTTCGGCAGTTACGCTCAAAAACTTCCAGGTAAAGACAATATGCTCTCCGGGAGCAGTAAACATATGAATCAGCATCGTAAGAATAACAATAATCCAGATAGGCTTCAAGGATTTAAAGACCAGCATCCAGGGTACTCTGGAAATAAGAATTACCACAGCTGCAAAGGCAGTCAGAATACCATAGGCCAACGGTGTTACCGCAAAGAAAATAGCAATAATATAAATCAAGGTAGCCAACAGCTTAGTACGCGGATCAAGCTTATGGATAAAGGAGTTACCGGGGAAATATTGTCCTAAGGTTATATCTGTCAGCATTATTTCCACCCCTTTGCTTGCTTAATCGCCTTAACCAGGCTCATTTCGTCCTTAATATTCTCTTTCACTGCCAAGCCGTTTTTGCGCAGTAAATCCGCCAGCTTATACACCTGCGGCACATCTACGCCAACCTTGACCAGCTCATCTGCATGCTGCTTGAAAATATCTGCAGGAGTGCCGTCAAACAGCACCTTGCCGGCGTTGATAACCAGCAGACGGTCAGCATATTTTACTGCCTCCTCCATGCTGTGCGTTACCAAAACAATGGCAATACCGCGGCTTTTGTGCAGTGACATAATTTCCTTGAATACAGCATTACGGCTGCGCGGATCCAGGCCTGCGGAAGGCTCATCCAATACCAGATAATCCGGATTCATCGCCACTACGCCGGCAATAGCTACACGACGCATCTGGCCGCCGCTCAGCTGAAAGGGAGAGCGCTGCGCATAGGTATCATAATCCAGACCGACGAAGGCCATAGCCTCACGCACCTGCTTTTCTACCTCATCCTCAGCAAAGCCTTTGTTACGCGGACCGAAGGCGATATCCTCGAAAACAGTTTCCGCAAACAGCTGATGCTCGGGATACTGAAATACCATGCCAACCTGCTGGCGTGCAGTCTTGGCTTCCGCCCCCTTGGCGGTAATATCAATACCATCAATGCTTGCACTGCCCTTATCAGGCTTCAGCAAGCCGTTTAAATGCTGTACTAATGTTGATTTACCGCTGCCGGTGTGTCCTATAATAGCAACTATTTCGCCCTTGGCAATCTCCAGCGACACATCATTGAGCGCTAGGCGTTCAAATGGCGTGCCCTTGGAATATGTATGATATATATTAGAAAGTTTTATTGACATAATGCCTGCGCCAGCTCCTCATCTGTAATAATATCCTGCGGCAGCTTTACCCCGCTTTTGCGCAGCTCACTGGCTACCTTCGCCGCCAGCGGAGCCTCCAGGCCCAAAGCCTCCAGCTCATCTACCCTGCTGAAAACCTCACGCGGAGTACCCATAAATCTGATATGACCTTTTTCCATAACAACTACACGATCAGCAGCCAGTGCTTCCACCATGTAGTGCGTAATATAAACTATAGTCATCTTTTTCTCTTCATTAAGCTTGCGTACAGTGCCCACAATTTCCTTGCGTCCCTGCGGATCAAGCATCGCTGTCGGCTCGTCCAGCACAATGCATTCCGGCTGCAGTGCCAGAATACCTGCTATAGCCACACGCTGCTTCTGGCCGCCGCTCAAAAGATGCGGTGCATGCTTGGCATATTCCGTCATGCCTACTGCAGCTAATGAATCTGCTACACGCTGCGGTATTTCCGGACCAGGTACGCCGATGTTTTCCGGACCAAAGGCCACGTCCTCTTCGACAATCGCAGCAACTATCTGGTTGTCGGGATTTTGGAACACCATGCCCACCTTTTGGCGGATATCCCACATTTTGCTTTCATCTTCAGTGTCCATGCCATCTACCAGCACAGTGCCGTCAGTCGGCAGCAGCAAAGCGTTCAAATGACGTGCCAGCGTAGATTTACCGCTGCCGTTAGCGCCGATAACAGCAACAAATTCGCCCTGCTTAATTTCCAGGCTTACGCCGTCCAGTGCCCTTACCTCGTTGCCATCAGCATCTGTATAGTAATGCTTCAAATTCTTTATACTAATCACAACAGTGCCTCCATCATAAATTCGTGTACTTACTAATTATATACGCGATAAAAAGATTAGTCAACCGCCTTTTATTTCAAGGTTAACCATAGTGATAAAAAAGTAAACCATAAACGCCAAGGCACGTTTACGGCTTATTTTTACTTAAATAACAGCATTAATCCGCCTATCGTCGGCATACTGAGAATAATATAACGCAAAGTATTACGCGATGCCATACGTGTAAGCTTCGCTCCCAAATATGCACCGATAGTCAGGCCACCCAAGGTCTGGACAAAAATATAAAAATCAAGATGACCGTTTACTAAATACCCCAAACCGCCGGAAACAGATATCGGTAAAATAACCAGCATCGTTGTACCGATAGCATGATAAAGAGATATACCGAAAAACAGCATCAGACTTATCTGAATAAAAGCTGTCGCACCGATACCGAAGGCTCCGCTCAAAAAACCTGTCACTACACCGATTGTCAGCGCATGTGCATAAAAGCTTGCACCCTCTGCTTTTGATGCATGCTTTGCTACAAAGCTGTCCAGCATATCCTTACGGAAAAGAATGAAATAAAGCAGTACAGATGATGCAAGCATCAAGCCCGCTGTCATTTTGGATAAAACATCTCCGGGTAAGGCATCAGAAACACGCGCACCGGCAAAAGCTCCCAGCATACCGGCAGCACCTGTTGTCAGGCCAAGACGCAGCAGAACATCACCTTCACGAAAATGGCTTACAGTACCGGAAAGCATCGTAAATGACATGGCAGCCAGTGCAACGCCAAGCGCAGTATGAATCGGCACGCCAAAGCCTACAGAAAGCAGTGTAATAGTTAAACCTGCACCACCTGCACCGGCAAAGCCAAGCAGACAGCCCAAGAGAATCATTGCCAAAAAAATCATTTTCAGCCCCCCATTATAACTAACTATATAACCTTTATTTTAACAATGTCAGAAAGCATTTTCCAGTAAAAAAACAAGACAACTGCAAATTTATAATAAAAAAGCAGTAGTCTTACATATAAACGAGAAAACAGCCTGCAGGGGATATTGCAGGCTGTTTCTCTTAGGAAAGCTGTTTATGATGAATTTGATGGGAAGGGTGTAGCAACTTCTTGCTACACTCATAGTATACTATATTGCTGTGACAGAGCAAGGGCAAAGTTTTGAAAAAAACGTGAAGTATAATCTTGCATGAACTATTCCCATATTATAAGTTTATTCTTAATTATCTACAATTTGCGCTCCAAACGGCAGCAGTGCCAGCTTGGCCAGCTTAAAGTGCTGCATGCCGAAGGGAATGCCGATGATTGTGCAGCATAAAATGACAGCAAAAACAGCATGCGTAATTGCCAGTTCGATACCGCCGAAAATCAGCCAGAAAATATTTAACAGCAAAGAGGTTGTTTCACCGCTCAAGGCTACATCCTTGCCAAAGGGGAAGAAGCTCAAGCGTCCCAGCTTAAAGCACTGCAGTCCTACCGGAATACCGATAATCGTCAAACACCATAACAGGCCTACCAGATACCAGATAATGCCTGCTAAAATACCGCCAAATAAAAACCAGATAATATTACCGATAATGCTCATTGCGCACTTCCTTTCATCTACTGACAAACCAACCGGCACACCGAAAAAATATACAAGTAGTTGGTTACTGATACATTTGATTTAAAAGATTGTAAGTAATCTCTCTAAGGCTAGTTTAGCATAACGCAAACTTTTGTGCAAGCACAAAGGCAAGCGGCACTGTGGGAACTCTGGGGAGAGTCTCACAGTGCCGCTGCGCTATATAAAATTAAATGGGATAACTTAATGATTGGTTTCTTCGGCTAATTTTGCCGGAACCAGCTCAGATTCTTCCTTGAGATGTTGTTGATATGCTTTAGTTTCAGCAACAACTACGCCGGAAAGAGCAACCAGAGCAATCAGGTTAGGCAGAGCCATCAGACCGTTAACGATATCGGACATAACCCAGATTTCTTCCAGCTTCAGGAACGGGCCGCAGGCAACAAGAATGATGAAGCCGATGCGGTACGGCAGAATTGCTTTAACACCCATCAGGTATTCTACGCAACGTTCGCCGTAGTAGTTCCAGCCGAGGATAGTAGTGAAGGCGAAGAGCACCAGGCCAACCAACAGCAGCCAGCTGCCGAAGGCAGGGAATGCGGAGGTGAAGGCTGCATTAGTCATAGCAGCACCGTTGAGCTCACCGTTCCAAACGCCGGTAACAATCAAGGACAAGCCGGTCATGGTGCAGATGATGATGGTATCAATAAAGGTACCGGTCATGGAAACCAGACCTTGTTCAGCAGGCCATTGAGTTTTGGCAGCAGCTGCTACGATAGGAGCAGAGCCTAAGCCGGATTCATTGGAGAATACGCCGCGGGCAACACCGCTGCGCATTGCCAGCATAACAGTTGCACCGAGGAAACCGCCCTGTGCTGCGGTAGTAGTAAAAGCACTTTCAATAACCAGTGCGATAGCAGCCGGTACCTGATCAGAGAAAGCTATCAAAATACCTAAGGTAGTCAGGAAGTAAATTACTGCCATACCGGGAACAACCTTAGAAGAAACGGTAGCGATGGATTTCAGACCGCCGATGGTTACGGCAGCAACAAGAATTGTCAGCGCAATGCCGGTATAGAGAACCGGGATGCCTGCAGAAATTTTGGTAATCTCAACAATGGAGTTTACCTGAGCGAAGGTACCTACGCCGAAGTATGCGCACATGATACCGAAAACGCAGAACATAGTAGCTAAGGGTTTATATTGCTTGCCGAGGCCGTTTTGAATGTAATACATCGGACCGCCGGAGATATTGCCGTTAGCGTCGACAGTACGATATTTTACAGCCAGCAGGCATTCTGCATATTTGGTTGCCATACCGAAGAAAGCAGCCAGCCACATCCAGAACAATGCACCGGGACCACCGGCTTTAATTGCGGTAGCAACACCGACGATGTTACCGGTACCAACAGTTGCAGCAAGAGCGGTACACAGTGCTTTAAAGCTGTTTACGTCACCATGACCTTCATTCTTGGCACAGAAGATAAGCTTCAAGGCCTGCGGAAGCTTCAATACCTGCAGCAAGCCTAAACGTATAGTCAGCATAATACCGGTACCTACAAGGAGCACCAGCAGAGGCGGGCCCCAGACAAACGAATCAATTGCATTCAATGTTTCCAACATGATGATTTCCCCTCTCATTTTTAAAGTTCCCTAAGTAAATAAAAAAGCCAGAGTATAATTATCTGATACTCCGGTTTGTCAGCGGCCCTGATAGCTGTACTATCATCGTTGTTTTGCTCCGTCCACTGGCCTGAGAGATAAGGATGTAAATATTCACATCTTTGCACCTTCGGCGCCCATTCAAGGGACTCTCCAGAGTTGTGTCTGTACACGGTTCTTGCTTTTGATAAGCACCTGAGAGTTTTTGCTCCTTCGGTAGGCATTGCCTTCTCCTATGTACTTCATCCACTCACTATTTACTTATGTATTTGATTATAGCACACATTATACAAAAATCAAGAGTCTATAGCAATGTATACATGCATACATATCAAACTGTAAACTAAAGTATTTTATTCGATTTTTTTAATAACAAAACGGCGTTGTGGGAACTCTGGGGAGAGTCGCACAACGCCGCTTTGCTATATAAAGATGAAATATTAGGCTTACTTATTTATTCTTCTGTTCATCCAGATGCTTCTGATAAGCCTTGGTTTCGGCAACAACTACGCCGGACAAAGCAATCAGAGCAATTAAGTTAGGAATAGCCATCAGGCCGTTAACAATATCCGCCAAAACCCAAATCTCCTCCAGCTTCAGGAAAGGACCGCAGGCAATCAGGCAGATGAAGATGATACGGTACGGCAGAATTGCCTTTACGCCCATCAGGTATTCTACACAGCGTTCGCCGTAGTAGTTCCAGCCAAGGATGGTGGTGAAAGCAAAGAGCACGAGGCCAACCAACAGCAGCAGGCTGCCGAATGCAGGGAATGCCATGGTGAAGGCAGATTCAGTCATTGCAGCACCGTTCAGAGGTCCGCACCATACACCGCTGACAACCAGGGACAAGCCTGTCAGAGTACAAATGATGATAGTATCAATAAAGGTACCGGTCATAGAAATCAAGCCTTGCTCTGCAGCCCATTTGGTTTTAGCAGCAGCAGCTACGATAGGAGCAGAACCTAAGCCGGATTCGTTGGAGAATACACCGCGGGCAACACCACTGCGCATTGCCAGCATAACAGTTGCACCAAGGAAACCTCCTTGAGCAGCAGTCGGAGTGAAAGCAGAATTCAGTACGGTTGCGATTGCAGCAGGAACCTGGTCTGCAAAAACAATCATGATACCAACAGTAGTCAGGAAGTACAGTAGAGCCATAGCAGGAACTACCTTCGCTGCAACAGTTGCGATAGATTTCAGACCGCCGATGGTTACAGCGGCAACAACAACAGTCAGAGCAATACCGGTGTAAACAACAGGAATACCGGCAGAAATCTGAGTAATTTCAACAATGGAGTTTACCTGAGCAAAGGTACCGATACCAAAGTATGCGCACAGAACACCGAATACAGCAAACATAACAGCCAGCGGTTTGTATTTTTTGCCTAAGCCATTTTCAATATAGTACATCGGACCACCGGAAATATTGCCGTTAGCATCGACAGTACGATATTTTACAGCCAGCAGACATTCGGAATATTTGGTTGCCATACCGAAGAAGGCTGCCATCCACATCCAGAACAAAGCGCCCGGGCCACCTGCTTTAATAGCAGTTGCAACACCGACGATGTTACCGGTACCAACAGTTGCAGCCAGTGCGGTGCACAGTGCTTTAAAGCTGTTTACATCACCGCTGCCATCGTTCTTAGCACTGAAGATCAAGCCTAAAGCCTGCGGCAGCTTGAAAACCTGCAGCAGCTTCAGACGGAAGGTCAGCAGAATACCGGTACCAACCAAAAGTACCAGAAGCGGCGGACCCCAGACAAACGCATCAATTTCATTCAAAATTTCCAACATGATTAAAACATCTCCCTTTTAGTTCCCATTAATTATTTATAAGCAAATAAAAAACCGGAGTATACAAAAAATACTCCGGTAAAAGTCAATGACATATGATAGGCAATAGCGCCATCACATAAGCTTTGCTCTGTCCACTGGCCTGAGAGATAAGGACGTTTCTGAATTTCAGAAGACATCTTTGCACCTTCGGCGCCCATTTAAGGGACTCTCCAGAGTTGTGTCAGCATACGGTTCCTGCTTAAAAATTAAGCACCTGAGAGTTTTGCTCCTTCGGTAGGCAGTGCCTTCTCCCATATACATCATCCACTCGTTATTTACTTATGTACGCTATTATAACACACTTTTTGAAGAACGCAAGCCTTTTTTTCAACAAATTTTTATGTATACACGAATACATAAGGGAGTGTAACTTTTGAAGCAATTCATTAGCAGTTTTCACGTGCAAGACTGCGCTCACTCAAAAGATAACATGGTAAAGCGATAAGCTGTGCTGCTACGGAAACAATGATGAAGGTATTCAGCGAATAATCATAAATAGCTCCCAACAGCCAGCTGCCTAAAAACCACGCCAAGCCAAAGAAAAATTCGAACGCACCGTAGCTGCCGGCACGATGCTCCTTGCTCGTCATGGTGGCAACCGCAGCCTTCATAACAGATTCCTGAGCGCCCATGCCTACGCCCCACAAAGCAACGCCCAGCATAATCATTCCCGGTGAAGTCATACCAAAGGCAAAAATTGCAAAGAAAGCTGAAATAGCTGTAGAAATAACCAGTGCTCTCGTGCGCATTTTATCAAACAGCCAGCCAAAGAAAAGCGCCGCAACCGCATCCACAAGCATTGCCCCTGAATAAAGCAGCGGCAAAGTGCTGTCGTCAAAAAGCTTATTTTTTGCCAAATGCATGGTCACCAGCGGAAAATCTACAAAACCGAAAGCGAAACAGCTGATGCCTGCGAGATATAAATAAAAGCTTTTCTTGCCTACAAAGCTATCCTTCTTCTCTGTCTTAGCTTCCGGCTCAAAGGCTTCCGGATTTGGGAAACGTCTTTTAGCAAACAGTAAAAAAGCAATTGTGCAGACAGCAGGCAAAGCCAGAAAAGCAAAGGCTGCATTGTATACCTCGTATTCATCGCCATGCTTATACAGCATCACCGCATAAAGCAGCAATGGGCCGATGAAAGCGCCAAGCTGATCCAAGGCTTCCTGTATAGCAAAGCTTTTGCCGACACCCTCCTGTGAGGCCGCAAAGGAAAGAATTGTGTTCTTCGCAGGCTTTTTTATCGCCTTGCCGATGCGCTCAACAACGAGCAGTACACAAGCTGCTATCCAGCCGTCACGATGCACCAGCGCCAATGCCGGCACCGCAAAAACATCCACGACATAACCTAAAATCATAAAGCCCCAGTAGTTATGCGTTTTATCTACTAGACGCCCAAAAAGATAACGCAGGCCATAGCCCAAAAGCTCGCCTACGCCGGAGATAAAACCGATGGTAGAAGCACTCGCTCCTAAAATTAATAAATAAGCTCCCTTAATACTTGTCGCCGCTTCATGCGTCATATCGCTGAACAAGCTGACAACACCTAGCAGTACGATAAACGCCATAGCGGAATTTTTATTGTGCATGCTTACGCCTCCAATTCAGTTATCATTCTCTTATTATAGCATAATATTTTAAGCTTAATTACACTTTAATTTACCCAAAAACTACTAAAAGTGCCTGCAACATCACGTCACAGGCACTTATCGGTTATATAGACAATAATATCTAAGTTCATCCCTTTTTCATTCTCAGCATAATCCAGCTATTATCGGCATCAATAACCTGCCATTTATTATTCTGCTGAGTGATAAATCCATCATAGCTTTTGGGCGTAACCACCACAATACGATACGGATTCTGCTCCAGCGTCGCATAAGGCATAACATTTTTGCTGGTCCAGGAAAAATCCTTGGGAACATAGCCTGCAACCTCACGCTCATGCATCAGCTTGACAATTTTACTGCTGCTGTAAAAAACTGCAGAAGTAGGATATTTGCCATATAAGCCTACCACTTGCACATCATTTTCCGTCAGCATCTCTCCCAAATCCTTCGCACTGCGCTGCTCACTAAGCGGCACAGCAATGCTGAAAATAAGCGCGATATAAAACACTACTGACATGGTTGCAACACTGCAGGCACGCTCGCTCGTCACTAAGCGCAAGATATAATCCAGCATCACGCCGACAATCAGCGCCAACGGCAGCAAGAACAGCAGCTCAGAGGCTATAAGCTGATTACTTACTGCAAACCACGCACCTATCAGCAGCAGGCCAAAGCCACTGCCGACAAAATACATATAACCACCATCCACGCAGTCTGTATATTTTGCCAGCATGCTTCCCAGCAAAAGGCTTGCCGGAAAGAGCAACGGATATGTATAGGTGATATATTTCGTTGCCATGCATTGGAAGAAAACGAAAACAACCAAAGCCCACAGCAGTAAAAATTTTTGCTGCACCCCCAGCTTGCGATGTTCCTGCCGCCACCATTTATAAACCGCCCAGGGAATCAGTCCGCTCCAAGGGAACAGCGCCAGCAGATTCACCAGCGTATAATAATAAAACACATCATCACGAGGATGCTCCGATACCGTTGCGCGCAGGAAGTTGTGCGTGCCAAAGAAGGTATTGACGAAGTCGCTGCCGTGCAGGCTGTACATAACAGCATACCAAGGCACAGCAACCGCGGCACACAGCAGTGTGCCGCTTACAAGATGCATGCGCTTCAGTACGTGCCAATCACGCTGCCACAACAGGAATAACGTAATAATCAATCCCGGCAGCAGCACGCCAATCGGTCCCTTGGTCAAAACCGCAAAGCCTGCTGCAGCATACATAATATACCAATAGCGCGCCCTGCCGTCACGATAGCCAAGATAGAAAAACAGCAATGTCGCACTGAAGAAAAAGAACAGCACCGCGTCCGTAATCACGGACTTGCTGATCAGGAAAAATTCCACACTGCTCAGCAGCACCAACGCACTGAAAAAGCCGCTACGCGCATTTTCCAGCTTGCTGCCGCCCCACGCCAGCAGTGCTACACTGCCAAAACCGAACAACGCCGGGAAGAAGCGCGAAGCAAATTCCGTAAAGCCAAACAGCTTATAAGCCAACGCCGTCAGCCAATAAAAGAAAATCGGCTTATCATACCAATAATGACCATAAATCTGCGGTGAAAGCCAATCGCCGCTCAGCACCATCTCCTTCGCCGTCAAAGCGTAATTAGATTCTACGCTGTCTGTTATCAAGAGGCTGGCATTGCCCGCAAAAAGCAATACTACGGCAGCTGCAAAAAGCAGCAGCCAATATTTTCGTGGCATAAAAAAATCCCCCTTCAGCAGCAGAATATTGTCATTCTGCTTTTCATTAAGCACAGTATAAACGCTTCTGCTTAACGATTACTGAAAGGGGTATTCATCTTAAATTAATCTTGCCTTTAGATTATATCAGGTTAATATAGCCAAAGCATTACTTAGCCTCTAGCGGCAGCTTCACATACATGACAGTTCCCCACGGCTTGTTGTCGAGAACCTTAATGCTACCGCCATGCTGACGCACAATCGCCAAGGCCAGCGATAAGCCTAAGCCCAGGCCACCCTGACTGCGGCTGCGCGCCTTGTCCACACGGAAGAAGCGGTCAAATATTTTCTGCTTATCCTCGTCACTGATGCCACAGCCTTCGTCGCGTACCTCCAGTACGAGATGAGTTTTTACCTTAGCGGCACGCAGAGTAATTGTCGTCTGCTGCGGCGAATACTTCATAGCATTATCCAAAAGTATAATCAGCAAGCGTGATAAAGCCATTTCATCACCCTGCATTACCAGATTATCACCTATTGCCTGCTTGAGCTGCAGCTTTTTTTCTGCTGCCAAAAGCGACATCTGCGCCGCAACCTTTTTACACAGCGCCGTAATATCCACCTGCGCCGTATACACGGGAAGAAAATCCTCATCGCTGCGCGCCAACGTCATAAGATTTTCCGTAAGACGGCTAAGTCTTTCCGACTCGCTTTGCAGCATATCTACAGACTCTTTGGCAAAATCGCTCAGCCTGCTGTCCTCATCCTCCTGCAGTCCCTGCACAGCCAGCTTCATAACGGCAAGCGGCGTGCGCATTTCATGCGAAGCATCTGCCGTGAACTGCTGCTGCTTAGCGTACATGTTGCTTATAGGACGGATATTGCGGCCTGCCAGCCAATAACCGAAATAACAGGCGGCAAAATACAGCACCAGCGCCATGCATAGCAGCAGAAATAATGTTTTATAAGCCGCATGATAATAAAACTCCATATTTTTGAACATATACAGCCTGCCAACCTGCTTATCACCGTCAATAACAGGAGCAACTGCGGCAAGATAGCGATAACGCTCACCATTCACTCCATGCATCCGCAAAAGACGCGATGTATTCAGCTCCTTCGGCCAATCATTTTTATGACTCATCAGCGCCTGCCCCGCCTCGCCTGTTCCAAGCTGGTTTAAAATTACCTTCGAGCCATCTGAATTCACAAAGTATGCAAGCATCTTCCCGCTGCGGATAGCTGCTTCGGAGCAGGGAGCCTCCTCCGACTCTACCCATTCTTCGCCCTCATGGTAAATTTGCGCTACAAGGTTTTCCTTTTCGTGCGCCAATATTTCCCACCAGATAAAGGTATAGGCAGCAGCCACAATAACCAAAATCAAAACACCGAAGATTGCCGCATATAAGCAGGTCATGCGTCGGCGCAGCTTTTCAAAAGGCTTATTCCACATAATAGCCCACGCCCCGCATCGTTTTTATCAGCTCTTCGCCGTTCAGCTCCATAATTTTTTTACGCAACAGACGGATATGCACATCAAGATTGTTCTCCGTCACATCGCTGTCAATGCCCCAGATACGGTCCTGCAGCACCGCACGCGGCATAACCTGCCCACGGTTGCGCAAAAGCAGCTCCAGCAGCTTAAATTCACGCGGTCGCAGCTCTACACGACGCTCACCGTATGCCAGGCAATAGGTAGAGCTTTCCAGCGTATAAGCACCGTAGCGCAGCTTTTCCGCGCTGTACTGTCCCTGGCGGCGACAAAGGGCGTTCAGACGTGCCACCAGCTCCTCCAGCTCGAAAGGCTTTACCAGATAGTCGTCGGCACCGCTGTTTAACCCTTGTACTTTATCCGCCAACGTATCCTTGGCCGTCAGCAGCAATATTTTTCCCTGATAATCCTCCTCTCGCAGACGCTTGCACAGATCAAGACCGCTCAAACGTGGCATCATCCAGTCTAACACCAGCACATCATAGCCGTCGGCATACACCGCATCATAGGCCGCTTCGCCATCCTGCACCCAGTTCACTGTTATGTTTTGCTTTTTCAGCAGCATGCTTAAAAGCTTGCCTAAATTTATATCATCCTCAGCTAATAAAATCTTCATTGCTTCCGCCTCCATTACTGCTATTGTACCACAATGCAGTATAGGCCGGTAAAGTTAATTTAAGCTGAAAAAAATCGCTGCCAGGGCATTGCCTTCAGCAGCGATTGTCTTACATGATATATCTGTTCAATGGCGGCACAATTTCCGCATACGTGCCTTTTTTATTGGCCAGCATAAGATTAATGGCCCATACAGCTTGCCCACGGTCGTCTTCAGTACGCGTAGCCTGCAGCTTACGGCTGGTGCCGGTAAAGCTTACAATGCCTTCCAGCTCCAGCAAAAGCGGCATATCATCGCGTCTGTAGCCTTCCAGGCACTGGTCAGAAAACATTACTGTCAGCATAAGCATATCGTCCATACGCCAGCATTCCAGGCGATAGGCGCGGCCATCGCTCAGCTTGCCGTTATAATAGCCAACATCCTGCACGCCATCCTCATCAGGCTCATAGGGAGAAGGCACGTAGTCAACGCGACAGGGAACAGGAAATTTTTTTATCAGCATAAAATCGTTCTCCTCATAGAGCAAAGCGCCTCAGAGCCTAAGGCTTTGAGGCGCACTTGCTTATACGTTATTCCTTATCAGTAGTTTCCTCTGCTTCAGCTTCAGTAGCTTCAACAGTTTGAACTTCCGGCATCGGAACATTATATTTTACTTTGATATCACGGTAACGGCTCATGCCAGTACCAGCAGGAATCAGCTTACCAATGATAACGTTTTCTTTCAGGCCCAGCAGCGGGTCAACCTTGCCTTTGATAGCGGCATCGGTGAGCACGCGAGTGGTTTCCTGGAAGGAAGCGGCGGACAGGAAGGAATCGGTAGCCAAAGAAGCTTTGGTGATACCAAGCAGAATAGCGCGGCCTTCTGCAGGAGCCTTGCCTGCTTCCAGCATCTCGGTATTCTGATCTTCAAATTCTGCCACATCAACGTCTTCACCCGGCAGCATCGTAGTATCGCCGGATTCCTCGATGCGGATTTTGCGCATCATCTGACGAACCATAACCTCGATGTGCTTACTGTTGATATCTACGCCCTGAGACTTATAAACGCCAACTACCTGAGATACCAGATAGTTCTGGGTAGCTTTAACGCCGCTGATACGCAGTACGTCATGCGGGTTAAGAGAACCTTCAGTCAGACGGTCGCCCTTAGCGATTTCCTCGCCCTCAACAACAGACAGCTTAGCACCATAAGGAATCTGATATTCCTGGTTTTCGCCGTCCAGTGCCATTACAGTTACCTTGCGGCTGTTGCCTTCCTGGGTAATATGTACGTGACCGGAAACCTCGGACAAAATACCAGGATGCTTCGGCTTACGTGCTTCGAACAGTTCCTCGACACGCGGCAGACCTTGGGTAATATCATCAGCACCTGCAACACCGCCGGTATGGAAGGTACGCATGGTCAGCTGAGTACCAGGTTCACCGATGGACTGTGCAGCGATAGTGCCGACTGCTTCACCTACATCAACGTTCTTGCCGGTTGCCAGGTTGCGGCCATAGCACTTGCGGCAAACGCCGAATTTAGCCTTACAGGTCAGTACGCTGCGAATCTTAACCTTTTCACGCAGCTGGCAGATGCGTTCTGCCATAGGCTCAGTAACATATTCATTGATATGATAGAGAATTTCACCATTTTCATCCAGAATATCCTCAGCCAGGTTACGGCCAATGATACGGTCATGCAATGTTTCAATGATAGTTTTCTCTTTCTTGCCTTCGGTAATTGCCTCAACCTCAATGCCGGCAATTTCGTTGTTGCGGATACGCATTTCCTTAACAGTACCGTCAGCCAGAATAGC
This sequence comes from uncultured Phascolarctobacterium sp., assembly GCF_934190775.1. GTDB lineage: Bacteria > Bacillota > Negativicutes > Acidaminococcales > Acidaminococcaceae > Phascolarctobacterium_A. The sequence goes on along the minus strand of NZ_CAKPTG010000021.1, from coordinate 13,706 downwards.
GTTGATAATGTCCTCAGTCATGGTGTCGCCGGTATGTGCCAGCACTTCGCCTGCACCGTTAACAATATCAGCTGCTACCTCTTTATTGTTGAAGTTATGCATCATAGCTTCCTTCAGCACATTATGTGCAAAGGTATCGCTGATGTTGATGCGGACAGTTTCAATGTCCTCACCATTCATATCTTCATCAGAATAGAGATTAATCTCTTCAATCTTAGCATCATTGAGTTTAGCAAAAAGCTCTTCAGTGATGTTGGTATCTGCTTCTGCAATCAGGTTGCCTTCTGCGTCAAGTACGCCGGATGCCAGGGTGCGGCCCATAACCTTTTCGCGGATTTTGTTCTGGCTTGCACCAAGAACAGCCTTGCTCAGACGGCTACGTTCCTTAACCAGGTTCATACCTACAATATCGCAATCGTCCTCACGTACGATTACGTCCTGTGCAACGTCAACCAGACGACGAGTCAGGTAACCGGAGTCAGCAGTACGCAGAGCGGTATCGGCCAAGCCTTTACGAGCACCATGAGAAGAAATGAAGTATTCCAAAATGGTCAGGCCTTCACGGAAGTTGGATTTGATAGGACGGTCAATGATACGACCGGAAGGATCGGCCATCAAACCACGCATACCAGCCAGCTGACGAATCTGCTGTTTGTTACCGCGGGCACCGGAGTCAGCCATCATGGAAACAGGATTGAACTTGTTCATGGTGGATTTCATCAGCTTTTCGGTAACTTTATCGGTTGCATCATTCCAAAGGTCGATTACCTTACGATAACGTTCGTCATCACTCATCAAACCACGACGGAAGAGACGCTCAACCTTATCAACCTCATGCTCTGTTGCTTCCAGAATAACTTCTTTTTCAGCAGGAATCTGAATATCGGAGGTTGCGATAGAAATACCGGATTTACAAGCATTATCGTAACCCATCTTCTTAACAATATCCAGAATCTCGGCAGTACGCAGGTTGCCGTACAGCTTATGAGCTTTAGCAACGAGTTTGCCCAATTCTTTTTTGTCAATCAGCTTGCCAAGGTGCCAACGTTCAACCTCAACGGTTTCTTCCACAACGTTGCCTTCAGCATCAAGATGCTTTTCAACAACCTGATCTTTTTCTTTATGATAGTAACGCATTTCCAGAGGCAGCTCGCCATTGAAAATAGTGTTACCAACAGTTGTAACTACCAGGGATACACCGCTTTCACCAACGGCTGCACCCTTTTCTTCGTCATAGATTTCGCTATTAGGAATATAAACCTCAATGGTTGCCTGCAGATCTACAGCCTGGTGGAAGTAAGCCAGTTGAGCCTCGTCCACGCTGCTATAGCGGTTGCCTTCACCCTTGATGTTCGGATCATCCTTGCTGGTCTTGACGATAGTCAGATAGTAGGAGCCCAAAACCATATCCTGGGTAGGAACAGCAACAGGCTTGCCATCCTTCGGTGCCAGAATATTGTTTACAGACATCATCAGCATACGTGCTTCAGCCTGAGCCTCAACGGAAAGCGGCAGATGGACAGCCATCTGGTCACCGTCGAAGTCGGCGTTATAAGCGGTACATACCAGAGGATGCAGCTTAATAGCACGGCCTTCAGACAGGATAGGCTCGAAGGCCTGAATACCCAGTCTATGCAGAGTCGGCGCACGGTTCAGCAGTACCGGATGCTCCTTGATTACCTCTTCCAGAACGTCCCATACTGCATTGGTAGCACGCTCTACCATGCGCTTAGCGCTCTTGATATTGCTTGCTTCACCACTGTTTACCAAACGCTTCATAACGAAGGGTTTGAACAGCTCCAAAGCCATTTCCTTCGGCAGGCCGCACTGATGCATTTTCAGCTCAGGACCTACTACGATTACGGAACGGCCGGAATAGTCAACACGTTTACCTAACAGGTTCTGACGGAAACGGCCCTGTTTACCTTTGAGCATATCAGACAAGGATTTCAGCGGGCGGTTGCCAGGACCGGTAACCGGACGACCGCGACGACCATTGTCGATCAAAGCATCTACTGCTTCCTGCAGCATACGTTTTTCATTGCGGACAATGATATCAGGCGCATGCAGCTCCAGTAAACGGTTCAAACGGTTGTTACGGTTGATAACGCGGCGATATAAATCATTCAAATCGGAGGTAGCAAAACGGCCACCGTCCAGCTGTACCATCGGGCGCAGCTCAGGCGGAATAACCGGTACTACATCCATAATCATCCATTCCGGACGGTTACCGGATTTCAGGAAAGCTTCAGCAACTTCCAGACGACGGATAGCGCGTACACGACGCTGACCGCTCAGCTCCTTCATATCATGGCGCAATTGCTCTGTCAAAGCTTCCAGATCAATAGCTTGCAGCAGCTCTTTAATAGCCTGAGCACCCATGCCTACACGGATACCTGCTTCAGGATATTTATCGCGCTTTTCCATATACTCAGGCTCAGTCAGCAGCTGACCTTTAACCAAGTCAGTGCCTTCACCAGGATCAAGAACGATGAATTTAGCAAAATACAGAACCTGCTCCAGGCTTTTCGGAGAAATGTCCAGCATCAAGCCCATACGGCTAGGGATACCCTTGAAGTACCAGATGTGGGAAACCGGCGCAGCCAGCTCAATGTGGCCCATACGGTCACGACGAACCTTGCTGCGGGTTACTTCAACGCCGCACTTATCGCAGACAATACCCTTATAACGGATGCGTTTATATTTGCCGCAATGACACTCCCAATCCTTAGTAGGGCCAAAGATTCTTTCGCAGAACAGGCCATCTCGTTCCGGCTTCAGGGTTCTATAATTGATGGTTTCGGGTTTTTTTACCTCACCGTAAGACCAGGCTCTAATCTGGTCAGGAGAGGCCAAACCGATACGCATAGACACAAAATTATTTACGTCGATCAAGAATCATTCGCTCCCTTCTCTTACATATTATCCGGATCATTTAAGTCACCGTCGGGATTATCGGTAATTGTGAAATTACCCATATCAGCAATGATGTCCCCGGAGTCACTTACATCCTCGGTAGCGTCATTATCAGCATAATCATCAACAGGCTTTTCAGGTGCATTTTCAATTACCTGGCCGCTGATATCCATGTCCATTTCGCGAGCGGTGGTTGCGATATCTTCATCATCATCGTCACGCAGGGAAACCTCTTCCTCGTCCTCGTTGAGAACCTTGATATCCAGGCCGATAGACTGCAGCTCCTTAACAAGTACCTTGAAGGATTCAGGAATGCCAGGATCAGGTACATTCTCGCCTTTAACGATTGCTTCGTAGGTCTTAACACGTCCAACAACGTCATCGGACTTTACAGTCAGGATTTCCTGCAGGGTGTAAGCAGCGCCGTATGCTTCCAGCGCCCAAACTTCCATCTCACCAAATCTCTGGCCGCCGAACTGTGCCTTACCACCCAACGGCTGCTGGGTAACCAGGGAGTACGGGCCGGTGCTGCGTGCATGGATTTTATCATCAACCAAATGGTGAAGCTTGAGGTAATAGGTCAGACCAACGGTAACAGGGTTATCGAAGGGCTCACCGGTACGACCATCATACAGAGTAGTCTTAGCAGTCTTATCAATGCCTGCAAGCTCTAGGGCATCAGCAATATCCTGCTCATGCGCACCGTCGAATACAGGTACAGAAATCTGTACTGCTTTTACGCTCTTGCCACCGAATTTATCAATTTCAACAGTTTCCGGCATACCATATTTTTCATAATCGTAGCCGTAATGCTCTAATTTCTTAGCGGTTTCGGAATTAGCAAGCTCTTCCTTATAAGCTGCTTCAAATTCCGGAGTACCTTCTGCTGCGCCAGTCTTTTCAACTGCGTTCAGCTTAGCTGCCAGGTTAGTGGTATCAATTTCCATACCCAAAGCACGTGCTGCCCAACCCAGATGGTTCTCAAGTACCTGTCCGATGTTCATACGGGAAGGTACGCCCAGCGGATTCAGTACGATATGTACCGGTTCGCCGGTAGGCAGGAACGGCATATCCTCGCGCGCCATGATGCGGGAAACGACACCCTTGTTACCATGACGACCTGCCATCTTATCGCCTTCGGAGATCTTACGTTTTTGGGCAATATGTACACGAACCTGCTCGTTTACTCCCGGCGGCAGATCATCGCCGTTTTCACGGCTGAATACCTTAACGCTGACAATCTTACCAGCTTCACCGTGCGGTACACGCAGGGAGCTGTCACGTACCTCACGTGCTTTTTCACCAAAGATAGCACGCAGCAGACGTTCTTCAGCAGTCAGCTCGGTTTCGCCTTTCGGAGTAACCTTACCTACCAGAATATCGCCAGGACGTACTTCTGCACCAATGCGGATAATGCCACGTTCGTCCAGATCCTTCAGAGCTTCGTCAGATACGTTAGGAATCTCGCGGGTGATTTCCTCTTTACCAAGCTTGGTATCGCGGGCATCACAGTCATATTCTTCAATATGGATAGAAGTAAAGATATCAGCCTTTACCAGGTCTTCGTTCAGCAGAACAGCATCCTCGTAGTTATAGCCTTCCCAAGGCATATAAGCAACGATAACGTTGTGGCCTAAAGCCAGCTCGCCGTGATCGGTAGCCGGACCATCTGCCAGAATCTGCTTTTCAACAACCTTGTCGCCTTTGAAGACGATAGGACGCTGGTTAACGCAGGTACCTTGGTTAGAACGTTTGAATTTCAGCAGCGGATATACATCTACCTCGCCATTTTCAGCACGTACACGGATTTCGTTGCCTACTACGCGGATAACCTCGCCGGCACGTTTAGCCAGGACGCAGACACCGGAGTCAGAAGCAACCTTGTATTCCATACCGGTACCGATAATCGGAGCCTGAGTACAAAGCAGAGGTACAGCCTGACGCTGCATGTTCGCACCCATCAGAGCACGGTTAGCGTCATCGTTTTCCAAGAACGGAATCAGTGCAGTTGCGATAGATACTACCTGTTTAGGAGAAACGTCCATCAGGTCTACTTTATCAGGAGTAATAGACAGGACATCATCCTTAGCACGGGCAGTTACACGCTCGCCCATAAAGTAGCCATCATCATCCAACGGTTCGTTGGCCTGTGCTACGATATATTTATCTTCTTCATCAGCAGTCATGTATCTGATTTCTTCAGTTACACGTTTATTTGCTTTATCAACAACACGGTACGGGGTTTCCATGAAGCCGTATTCATTGATAACAGCATAGGTAGACAAGGAACCGATCAAACCGATGTTAGGACCTTCAGGCGTCTCGATAGGACACATACGGCCATAGTGGGAGTTGTGTACGTCGCGGACTTCGTAGCCTGCACGCTCACGGGACAGACCGCCAGGGCCAAGGGCAGACAGACGACGTTTATGAGTCAGCTCTGCCAGCGGGTTGTTCTGGTCCATAAACTGGGACAGCTGGCTGCTGCCGAAGAATTCCTTAATAGCAGCAACTACAGGACGGATGTTAATCAGTGCCTGCGGAGTAATAGCCTCATTGTCCTGAATTGTCATGCGTTCTTTAACAACGCGTTCCATACGGGACAAGCCGATACGGAACTGGTTTTGCAGCAATTCGCCAACGCAACGTACACGACGGTTGCCCAGATGGTCAATATCATCGCCGGTACCATGGCCATCCATCAGGTTCAGCAGATAGTTAAAGGAGGTAAATACATCCTCTTGGGTAACTGTATGCAGTTTTGCATCAATGCCAGTGGTAAACATCAGCAGCATATCTGCTTCATGATTTTTAACCTTAACAGCACGCAGGCCACGTTCACTGTAGACACCGCTCTCTTCAATCTTATCCAGATTTTCGTCGGTCATCTTAGTGCCTTCCGGCAGGATGATTTCACCAGTTTCTTCATTAACAATAGGTTCAGCCAGTACAGTACCGCTCAAACGGTTGCGCCAGCCAAGCTTCTTGTTGAGCTTATAACGGCCAACATTAGCCAAATCGTAACGCTTGCTGTCGAAGAAGGTATTCTCGATCAGCTGTACAGCATTTTCCAGGATAACAGGCTCGCCGGGACGCAGCTTTCTGTAAAGCTCCAGCATTGCCTCATCTCTGTTGGTAGTGGTATCCTTCTCCAGGGTAGCCAGCAATGCAGGATGATTGCCGAAGCAAGCCAGGATCTCATCATTAGAGGATAAGCCTAAAGCACGCAGCAGCACTGTTGCCGGAACCTTACGGGTACGGTCTACACGAGCAGAGATGATATCATTGATATCAGTTTCATATTCAATCCAAGCGCCACGGTTAGGAATTACGGTAGTACCATAAATCTTTTTGCCGCTCGGATCCATAGTTACACTATAGTAAACGCCAGGAGAACGCACCAGCTGGCTGACTATAACACGTTCAGCACCATTGATAACAAAGGTACCGGTATCAGTCATCAGCGGGAAGTCACCCATAAACACAGAGGATTCTTTCATCTCGTCAAGTTCACCTTTGAAAACGAGACGAGCTTTTACGTTCATAGGTGCAGAATAAGACTCATCTCTCTCCTTGCACTCTTCAACGCTATATTTAGGAGCTCCTAATTCAAAGCTTTCGAAGTAAAGCTCCAGATTGCCTGCAAAGTCTTTAATAGGAGAAATGTCATGCAGAATCTCCATGAGGCCCTTCTGAATGAACCACTCATAGGACTTTCTCTGGATATCAATCAAATGCGGCATAGCCAGAATTTCATTGATTCTCGCATAACTATACCGAGTCCTATCACCTACTGGAACCGGTTTAAACATGTAATTCCTCACCCCTTCTTGTATTATCAGCATACTAAACTTGGCAGCATCACTCCCGACAAAAAAAACAACAAGGTTCTTACCACAAGGACCTTGTCAGTTGTCTTCGATGAGCAGCCTCATCTTTCATTATAAGCAAGATACGCCGTTCAACCACTGACCCGGCAGTATTTGTTGTCAAAATTTACACCTGCAAAAATAATAATGATGTAGTATGATATGTTATCATAAATTTTGCAAGCTGTCAAGATTTAACTCAAAAAAATTACAGACACACCATTTGCATGGGTGTCTGTAACTTTATAGCCACGTCTTATTCAAAACGTCCTTTAAGTACAATCTCTTTATCCAGCAAAGCTACCTGGCCTTTAGCAAACAATGCGTCAATATCCAGGTTTTCATCAAGCACCAGCAGGTCAGCGTCCGCGCCAACAGCAACGCAGCCCTTAACACCGGTCTTGCCCAACAGCTCAGCAGGTGTAGAGGTCAGCAGCTTGATAGCTTCTTCAAGCGGCAGGCCACGACGTACCAGACTCTTGATAGTCAGATGCAGATATTTAGGAGAGCAGTAGGTGAGACCAATGCAGTCACCATTTTCATTGAACTTAGGTTGGGAACCGAAGGCATCACTGCTCATAGTCAGATGGTCAGTGCTCATACCCTCCCAGCTCAGAATTTCCATAATCTGCTCTGCGCCGATTTCCATATCCTCATCAGTGCTGCCGGCAGTCATGTCAAAGTAACCACCACGACGTACAAGCTTTGCACCCTCTTCCATCAGCTCATGCGTACGCAGCATATGAGTCGGCAGGAAGTTTTTGGCAGGAACATCGGAATGATCCAATGCATAGAACAGCGGATCCAGCTTACCAACACCTGAACCCATATGCATAGTTACCAGGCCGGCAACATTAGCCAGCAGGCCACCACGACGGGTTGCAGTAGCAACCTCGATCAGCTCCGGTCCCTGCGGATTAGAGCTGCGATGATCGCTGACAGCAATCTTGGTACCGATAATCGGCGGAACCATCATGATATCCTTTTCAATGGAACCGGTAATAGTCGGCGAAGGAATTCCGTAAGCACCGGTCAGGCAGTAGGCGGTAATGCCTTCTTCCGTCAGTGCACGTGCTTTGGCAACCAGGTTTTCTACGCTTCTGGTTACACCGTCTGTGCCCAGCAGGCCCAGCACAGTGGTAATGCCGCAGCTGGTAATCTGGCTGAGCATTGCTTCAGGTACGCGGGAAGCAGGACCCTGCTCGCCGCCGCCGCCGGTGATGTGCATATGCATATCAATATAACCGGGCAGCAGCTTTTTGCCGCTAAAATCAAATACCTCTACTTCAGGCATGCCTTCGTAGCCTTCAATTTTATCAGCAATACGCACTACCTTATCTGCAATAACCAGCACATCTTTTTTACCAAGATGAGCAGGTGCATAAACGTCAGCGTTTCTAATTAACTTAATCAAAATTTGTCACTTTTCCTTTCATTGTGTACTAAGCAGCTGCTCAGTACTGCCAGCCTGCTTGCACAGCCAGCTTATTTCTTTTCGTCTTCCAGCTTAGCAATACCAATACCGGTGTAGCCATAGAACAGAGCGATAATGAAGCCGGTGTAGCAGAGAATTGCCCACGGAGCATAATCCAAAGTTTCAATACCGGTGCAGGCCGTCATATAAGCACCTGCTGCAGACCAGGGAACCAACGGTACAAATACGGTACCTGCATCTTCCAGTGTACGGGACAGGTTCTTCGCAGCAAGACCTCTTGCTTTATAAGCATCACGGAACATTTCACCGGGAATCAGAATGGACAGGTAGGAGTTACCGGTGCACAGGCCCATGGTAATGCAGGAAGCAACGGTGGAAGCAATCAGATCACCAGTGCTCTTAGCAAAGGTCAGGATTTTTTGCAGAACTACTTCCAGGCAGCCTGCCTTGCTCATGATACCTGCAAAGCAGAATGCGCAGAATACCAACAGAGTGGTGCCCATGATTTCAGCCATACCGCCGCGGTTCAACAGCTTAATAATCTGCGGAGCAGCAGTAGCCGGGTCAAAGCCAGGAGTGGTCAGCATGGAAATTTTGAAGCCTTTTACGGTAGCCAAAAGCAGATTTTTCAGGTTGATGTTTTGGAAAATCAATGCTTCAGCGCCTGCCAGAACAGTGGAAGCCATCATAACCGGCAGAGTCGGTTTCTTAAAGATAGAGCCTGCCAGAATCAGCAGTACAGGCAGAATCAGCAGAATGTTGAAGTTATACATGCCATCCAGTTGAGTCAGCATAGTGCTTACTGCTTCGGAAGAAACATCACCGCCGATATTGCCCTTTAAGCCTACAAAAGCATAAACAACCAGAGAAATAATAGTTGCCGGAACAGTAGTCCAGAACATATGAGCAATGTGTTCATAAAGAGTAGAACCAGCTGCAACCGGTGCCAGGTTAGTGGTATCGGACAGCGGGGAGATTTTATCACCAAAATAGGAACCGGCGATTACAGCACCAGCAGTAGCTGCCAGGTTTACACCCAGAGTGCTGGCGATACCCATCAGTGCAACACCCATGGTAGCAACAGAGCCCCAGGAGGTACCGGTTACAATAGATACAACTGCGGTAATCAGGAACGCAGTTACCAGCATGAAGGTCGGGTTTACAATCTGCACGCCATAATAAATCATCATCGGGATAGTACCGGAAGCCATCCAGGTACCAACCAGCGCACCAACGCAGGTCAGGATCAAAATTGCCGGCATGCCTTTAGCAATCTTCTGGCAGATTTCATCCATCATTTCATCCCAGGTAACACCAACGCGGTAGGCAATCAGGCCGGCAATAGCAGCTACCAAAAGCAGCAGCGGCTCAGTTGCGTAACCCAGATAACCTTTGCCGACAGTCAGAATAACCATCATAGCAATAATAGGAATAATAGATTCCGTAAAGGTTGGCATACGCTTATTTGTTTTTTCTTCAGTTTTTTGCATATCCTTTGACATAATACCCTCGTTTCTGCCGGTCATCTAGCCGGCTTAATTTAGCGACATCAACGTCATCTATAAAAATTTTATCATTATAACTTAATTAGCTCAATAGTTTTCTTTATCTATACTTATTGGATTTTTTCTTGTATACATAAGCGTTTTTAGAGGCGTTTTGTATTTTGTATACAAGATTTGTAGTATATTTCGTAGACATTTGCTTAAATACACACTATTTTATACTAAAAATTTAGGACTTCTTCAAATATGCTGAAGAAGTCCTTTGTTGAATTTCTTATAAGAGTTTTTTGGTTATCATGAGACTTTGATAATTTTTGCTTATATAAGCAATAGAAAGTAAATTAGCCCTTGATCTTTTCCTGCGACTCTTTTAAAAGCTCCAAAAAGCGCTTTGTTGGCAAGGTAAAGTTAAATTCATAATCATAAAGAACCGAGATTGGCATATTTCCTGAATACTTTGCCGGGAATTCAATAAGCGTCCCCTGCTCCAGTTCTTTTCTCACCTTGATTCGCGGCGTCAACGCTATGCCCAGATTCTGCTCCACTGCCATCAGTACGGATTCCGAATCGCTGAAGGTCAGAACGCTTTGCAGACGTGTAAAGTCGACCTTAGATTTCAGATGCTTATAGTATACCTCGCTTGCAGGATAAGCAATAAACGGATAATCATAAATACTATTATTTCTGCCCATCTGCTCATACAGTTCTTTGGACGTTACAAAAACCATCGGCTGGTTCCAAAGCTGCACACGCTTAGTATATAATGGCTGCACATCAATATGTACAAAGGCAAAATCATACAGCTTTTGCACAAAGGCATCGTTTATCGTCGATTCTACCGTCATACAGCGGTTAACCTCTATATCAAGCTCGGGAAATTCTTTTTTGAGCTTCAGCAGTACGGGTAAAAGGTAAAAGTTTATGCCCTGAGTAGAAACGCCGATTTTTAAGCTGTAATTCTTCTTCTGAAACTGGCGCATTACCTCCTGGCTTTTCTGATAATCAGCCATCAGCTGCTGTGCTATCGGCACAAAATTTTTACCGGCCTGCGTCAGATAAACATTCTTGCCATCTCTGGTAAAAAGAATGACGCCATATTCCTCTTCCAGCGCGTTGATATGATTGCTGATTGTAGGCTGGGTAAAGTTAAGATATTTCGCTGCCTGCGTAAAGCTGCGGCACTGTACAACAGTCAAAAAAGATTGATATACTTGGATATTCATTTCGGATATTCCTCAAATTCTTATTTTTCATCAAGAACAGGTACAAAATATGCTTCTACGCCGGTAATTTCACCTGGCTGTAAACGCACAAAGGTTTCTGATGCTTTACCATTAATCACAAAGCAGGAATACGTATATTTACCGGTTACCTCACCATTGTCCGTCTCCTGCTGTACATCAGCCGAAGGCACAAACTGTTGGTAAATCAAATCACAGTCATCACATTCCTCTGCCTCGTAGCTCAGCGCACCATCAGACTCTACAATAGCAATGCCTGCACCCTCACGCCCAAAAATAGGCTTTTTGATATAACGCTGTCCTGCCAGCGGCTTGCTGTCCAAATATGTTGGCGTTAAATGCGCAGCTATAAGCTCTTCCTCCTGCGGTGTCCAGAACAAGCGGTGCTGATATAAATACCAGGCCAATGCCAAAAGAGCTTTATTCTGCAGCACAATAGATTTCACCGGATTAACCAAATCAACTGCGCCAAAATTAGCCAGCTCCATGAGTTTTAAACCCACCGGATAACCATCTTCACTTTCATCATCCATCAAAAGCTCCAGTGGATGCAGACGATAGAGGATATCAAGCTTATCTTCCTTGTTTTTGAAGATTTCATTGGGAATGTACACTCCGTCATCATGTACAATCAGCTCATCTAAGCCGACAAGACGACAGATAAAGGGCTGCCTGCTCAAAATGCGTTCACGCAGCACCTTCTGCACGCGCTCAAATAAGAATTTGGCATTAGCCCAGTCCTCGCTGTAGCTTTTATCAGCAGCAAAGGCTATGCGCACTACATCCTTATCTGCATACTTAGCCTGCTCCAACAGCTTTAAGAAAGGCTCCGCCAGCTCCTCGCCGTCAGAACGTGGCTGCAAATGCAGGCCGTATCCCTTAGCAAAATATGCTTCCGCAACCTTGTTGGCATAAAAGGTTTCAGGCAAAGCGCAGGGTGTATCCGAATTTATTTCTACTAGTTTATAGCAGCCGTCGGTATTCTTTACAAAGTCAAGACGGCTGATATAGCTCACATGATCTGAGTTATCCGCAAGGATATACGGCGTGAGTTTATCCGTCATATTAAACAGGTTAAAGGGCATTGCGCCATTATTATTGTTACGCAAAGCATCTGCCAGGCGGGACAGTGCTGCTGAGAGGCCGGTACTGATGCGCTGCAGCTCACGCTTATTCGCGCTGCTCATAAGCAGCGCACTGAGCGTAGGATAGCGGTTTTCCCACTCTGGCGCATCCACATACGGCATAATATTCAAATCAATTTTATCAAGCCAGGTATCAGGCTTACGATATTTATACATCTTCATCACCTCAGGAGATTGCGCTACCGCTGGAGCGGCTCATGCCGCTACCGATGCCGCTTTTACCAGAGCTGCCTGTGCTGCCCAGCTTGGAATTTTGCGTGCTTCCTGTAGTTCCCTGCTGCACAGAGGCTCCGTTAGGAGCATTACCGCTGTCCTTAGCATTAGCCGAGCCTGCGGTGGCAGTATTCTGCTTTGTATTAGCAGCAGGCGCAGTGCGCACGCCTGCTGCAGGGCCGACACCAAAGGTGCGGCCGATAAAGAACCAAGGAAAGAAGCCATAAAAAAAGCCGCCGCCGTTATTTTCATCCTTCTTTTCATCTTGATTATTCTGAGCAGAATTATCATTCCTCCACTCACTGTCTTTATTGCTGCCACAACCGGCAACACCAGTCAGCATTACTGCTATCAGCGTACCAGCTAAAAGCTTTTTACGTTTTTCATCTGTAAGCATATGAAACTCCTTTATAAAAACTCAATCATTTTATCACAGTAATATAGTATGTCATCTTTTATATTATAGCATATGCAGACAGCAAATTGTACTCTAAAGAAAGTTAATCCATATAATCAAAAAACTCCCGACACACCTATGTGCATCGGGAGTTGGATTGCAGACGAATCAACAATCTATTGGTATTCATATGAGTGAATCTTTTCATTGTTCATCAACCAAGCAAAACCTTTTGCCATACGCAAAGCAGGTTCCTTAAAATGATTTCCCTGGTTCCAAACAAGAATACTACTCAACCTATAATCTTCCAATGAGCGATACACATCACGAATATCATTTGCCACCTGTGCCATTATTGGGTTACGTGTCTTTGCCTCCTTATCACCAAGACTTAAATAGACTCTATTGGTTAATATTTTGTTGTTATGCACAAAATCAACAAATTTAGGAAACCACACAGACGGAGATACTGCTGCTATACCTTCGAATAAATTTGTTTGATAAGCTGCCCACAATACAAATAATCCGGCTAAGGAATAGCCGCCTGCAAAAATCTTTATACCTTGATGCTCACTTAATAACGGAACAATTACTTCATTTTTTATACGTGTTAGAAGTTTTTCTGCATTGCCAGCAAAGGCATCATCTCCAAAAATCGGCGCTGCCATCCATGGCGAAAGGTCGTCATTCCAGCTATCAACCTGCACTGTAATAAACAAAAAATCTGTACTATGCGTTATGGCTTTTATATGGGAAAGCTCCTCTTCGATAAACGACAACTCGTGTTCTCCTATTATTTGAAGCAAGACTATTTTTGCGTCGCGATTGCCTTGATAATTAACTTGCATCCTCTACTCGCCTCCCGGTTCCGTTGCAAATATTATATATTCTTTGAGACAGAAAATCAAAAAACTGGTTCTTTGTCAAGTTTTGGGGTTTTTAATAATTTAGCACCCTGAAATCTGTAAAATTACTCTTTACAACT
>NZ_CAKPTG010000020.1 GCF_934190775.1 uncultured Phascolarctobacterium sp. | reverse complement strand
GTTAAGCAGATTTGCGAAGTTTAGCCTTCCGCAAGTCTGATATATCTTCCCTGAAAGGGAAGGTGGCTGCGAGCTTTAGCGAGCAGACGGAAGGGTTGCAACGCGATATATCAATTGCGACGCTTACGCCCCCTTCCGCCTCACTACGTTCGGCACCTTCCCCAAGGGGCAGGCAAGACTAATAGCTTCAGACTCGGTTCCCCCTCGGGGGAACTGTCGCGTAAGCGACTAAAGGGGGCGATGCACAACCCTCAGTCATCGCCTACGGCGATGCCAGCTCCCTTGCAGGGAGCATATAAAAGTTAAGCAGATTTGCGAAGTTTAGCCTTCCGCAAGTCTGATATATCTTCCCTGAAAGGGAAGGTGGCTGCGAGCTTTGCGAGCAGACGGAAGGGTTGCAACGCGATATTTAATTGCGACGCACACGCCAACTCATTTACACGCCAGCCTGTTAATCTGCGTCGCAATAATCCCCGCACCATACCCATTATCAATATTCACAACCGACACACAATTAGCACAAGAATTAATCATCGTCAGCAGCGCACTCAACCCATGAAAGCTAGCCCCATACCCGACAGAAGTAGGCACCGCAATCACCGGATTACGCACCAGCCCGCCAACAACACTCGCCAGCGCGCCCTCCATACCGGCAGCCGTCACCACACAATTCGCCTGCTGCAGCAAATCAACCTTATCCAAAAGGCGGTGAATCCCGCTCACACCCACATCATAAAGACGTTCCACATGCGTCCCGAAAAACTCCGCCGTCTGCGCCGCCTCCTCCGCCACCGGAATATCAGCAGTACCCGCAGTACAAACAACAACGCAGCCACAGCGCACCTTATCCGGACGCTCCTGCTTCAGCGTCCGCGCCACCTCGTCATAAACAATATCAGGCAAACGTCGCCGCACCAGCTCAAACTGCTCCGGCGTCGCCCGCGTACCAAAAACCTCGCCCTGCTCCGCCAAAAGACGCTCAAAAATATCCGCCAGATAAGCATCAGGCTTACCACTGCAATATACAACCTCCGCAAAGCCGGTACGCTGCTCACGCGAAGTGTCAAGACGCGCATAATTTAAATTCTCATACGCCTTACGATTAAAAAAACGCTCAGCCTCAGCCACAGACAGCTCACCACTGCGCACCTGTTCAAGTACACTCCTGGAGTCCACTTTATACCTCCTTTTATGACAAAGACTTAGTCCGCCGCCCGGCAGACTAAGTCTTGCATATATAAATATTAAATTTCGGTTATATTATAGCGAAAACATACCCACAACGCAAGTACTCTCCGCATCAAGCCACAATTACACCAGATTCTTCACAACCGCCAGCTCCATCTTGTCCGCAGGAATAACCTCGGAATGCAGCACCGGCAGGTTCTCCAGCGCCAGCATACGCGGCGGAATCTCCGTACCAGTATCGGCATGCAGCTTTTGCAGCAGCTCAAAAGGATTACTGCTCTGCGGCTGCGCGTCATCAAGCGCCGCCAGCACACTATCAGCAAACTTATACGGACTTGCGGTAGACAGCACCACAGTATAGGTTTCATCACTGGTCAGGAAGCGATATTTTTCCATCGCACGCCAAGCAACGGCAGTATGCGTATCCATCAAATAATGATGATCATTATAGATACGGCCGATAGCCTCCTTCGTTTCCAGCTCATCAACCCAGGCACCGAAGAACTGGCTTTGAATCTGCTTCAGATCATCGCTGTCAATCTCATAATGACCTTCGGTATTCAAACGCTTCATATAATCTGCCACACGCGCAGCATCATGCTCCGTCACACTGTACAGCAAGCGCTCCAGATTGCTGGAAACAAGGATATCCATCGAAGGAGAAACAGTTTTATAAAATTCGCGGCGCTTATCATAAACACCGGTATTGATAAAATCAGTCAGGACATTATTGCTGTTGGAAGCGCACAGCAGTCTGTCAATCGGCAGGCCCATCAGCTTAGCATAATAACCGGCCAGAATATCACCGAAATTACCGGTAGGAACAACAAAATTAATCGGCTGACCGGCAGTAATCTTACCTGCCTTAATCGCATCAACATAAGCGCTGAAATAATACACAATCTGCGGCACCAGACGGCCCCAGTTAATAGAATTGGCAGAAGAGAAGGTATAGCCCTTCTTTTCCAGCT
The DNA here is from genome assembly GCF_934190775.1 of uncultured Phascolarctobacterium sp. GTDB lineage: Bacteria > Bacillota > Negativicutes > Acidaminococcales > Acidaminococcaceae > Phascolarctobacterium_A. The sequence continues at coordinate 45,840 of NZ_CAKPTG010000020.1, read as the reverse complement.
CATCACTGAGCGCAGTATTACCGAAAATTTCCTTCACGCCGCGCTGAGCATCATCAAAATTACCCTCAATGCCAAAAACCTTCACGTTCTTGCCAGCCTGGGTAATCATCTGCTGCTTCTGGATATCGCTCACGCCCTCACTAGGGTAGAAAACAATAATCTGCGTACCAGGAACATCAGCAAAGCCCTCCAAAGCAGCCTTGCCTGTATCGCCGGAGGTTGCAACCAGAATAACAACCTTATTCGTCTCGCCCGTCTTCTGCATCGAACGTGTCAGAAGATGCGGCAAAAGCTGGAGCGCCATATCCTTAAAAGCGGACGTCGGACCATGCCACAGCTCCAGCACAGCAGTATTATCATTCACCTGCACCAGCGGCACAGGATTATCACCAAATTTTTCCGGCGCGTAGGCAGCATTCACACACTCGCGCAGCTCGTCCTCGCTGAAATCAGTCAGAAACTGCAGCAGCACATCAATCGCACGCTCAGTGTAAGGCTTGCGCTCCATCGCCTTTATATCAATCATACGCATCGCAGGAATATTCTGCGGCACAAACAAACCACCATCTGCTGCCAGGCCGCGGGTAATCGCATGCGCAGCAGAAACTAAATCAGTTTTCCCTCGTGTACTAACATATAACATAAATTCAACCTACTTTCTTCTATAGTTTTTGACATCATACTGCCTGCAGCGTTAACTATACGTCTACAGGCCAGCACAGCCGTATTTCTTCCAAACACAATTGTGCAAATAGGTTATCAAGATTATAATAGCACATTTTAAAAGAAGGAACAAGAGTTACTCCGCAAAAATAAGCGGCGCCACTGTCGCAGAGGTAGCACGCTGCAAATCAGCAGGTGCTGCAATAATCTGCATACCGCGTTGACCGGCGCTGATAGCAATCTCCGGCCAGTTATTGCTCGTCTCGTCCATATATACAGGATAATTCTTCTTCGCGCCTAAGGGTGAACAGCCACCGCGGATATAGCCTGTCAGCGGCAGCACCTCCTTCAGGTGCACCAGCTCAGCACGCTTATTGCCGCTGGCTCTAGCTAAAGCTTTCAAATCAAGCTCACCGTCACCCGGAATCACGGCAAACATAATACCGTTCTTGTCACCGCGTACCACAAGTGTTTTGAATACCTGTGATGCAGGCATGCCAACCTCTGCGGCAACATGCACAGCATCCAGATGCTCCTCGTCTACCGGATATTCCAGCAGGCGATATTCTATCTTCAGCTCGTCCAGGCGGCGGGCTGCATTAGTTTTTTTGTTATGTTTCATCAGGAAAAACCCCCTCTATGCTAGAGAAATTACTTCATCTCTGTTATAATAGCACTATAGTAATGTAAAATGCAAATAAAATTGTGAGGACAATAAATTGAAGCTGAAAATTATCTGCGGACAGCTGGAAATAACTCCCGGCCGTCCTGATGTAAACTATAAGAAAATCATTGACGCTATCGAAAAAGCGCGTAGCTTTGCAGCCGATATCCTGCTGTTGCCGGAAATGGCGCTTCCCGGTTATCTTATCGGCGACATCTGGGAGCAGCAGACCTTTTTGGATGACTGCGCCTATTATGCCGAAAAAATCGTCGCAGCCACTGAAAATATCTGCGTAATCTTCGGTAGCGTTGCCACCGAGCCCGGTAAGCTCAATGAAGACGGACGCGTGCGCAAGTACAACGCCGCCTTTGCCTGCCAAAACGGCAGGCTCGTTGGCGGTTATCAGGGACGCAACTTCTTCATCAAGAACTCGCTGCCCAACTACCGCGAATTTGATGACTGCCGTCATTTTTACAGCCTGCAGAAGCTCTGCGCTGAAGAAGGTGCGAGCGTCAGCGAAGCACTGCAGCCATTGGAAATTGTCATTCGAGGCACCAGCCTGCGCCTTGGCGTCATGCTGTGCGAGGACGGCTGGACGGAAAACTATCATCTCAACGTACCGCAAACGCTGGCAGCCAATGGAGCACAGCTTTTATGCAACCTTTCCTGCTCGCCCTATACGCTGGGCAAAAACCGTAAGCGCAACCGCCTTTTCAGTGCGCAGGCACGCACCGCAGGCATTCCGCTCATCTACTGCAACAACGTCGGTATCCAAAATAACGGCAAGAACATCTTCACCTACGACGGCTGCACTTCCGCCTACAACGGCGACGGCAGTCTGGTTAGCTCCGCGCCCATGTATGAGGACACCTTTTTGGAATTGACCTGGGATACAGAAGCAAACTGCCTTATCCCCACCTGCCCTCCGGCCGTGCTGCCCCAGGAACCGGAATCCGTTTACCGCGCCCTGCGCTACGGCACCGCCAGATTTTTGCAGCAATGCGGTATCAAACGCATGACCATCGGTCTTTCCGGCGGCATCGACAGCGCCGTAACCGCCGTCATGTATGCGGATATCCTGGGACCGGAAAATATCCTGCTGCTCAACCTGCCTTCACGCTTCAACTCAGCTGCCACGCGCAACAGCGCGCAGCAGCTGGCGCAAGCATTAGGCGCCAACTACGCCGTAATGCCCATCAACGAAAGCTATGAGCTGACAGTCAAGCAGTTGGAAGAAACTCCCATCACCCATCTGGCAGACGGCAACAGCTTCAATCTGCAGCTCAGCGAACTGATTAAAGAAAATATCCAGGCCCGCGACCGCGGTGCACGTGTCATTGCCGCTGCCTCTGCAGCCTTCGGCGGCGCCTTCAGCTGTAACTCCAACAAAGCAGAGCTGGCTATTGGCTACGCCACCTTCTACGGCGACATCTGCGGCGCTATGGCCATGATTGGTGACCTGTGGAAGCACCAGGTATATGCCTTGGGGCGTTATCTGAATGAGGAAGTCTACAAGCGCGAGGTAATCCCCGAAGCCATCTTCTGCATACGCCCCAGTGCCGAGCTTTCAGACGCGCAGACAGTAGGCAATGGCGGCGACCCGCTGGTTTATGGCTATCACGATTATCTGCTGCGCGCCTTTATTGAAAATTGGCACAAAACTACACCGGCAGATATCCTGCGCTGGTACAAGGCAGGCACGCTGGCGGCAGAGCTTGGCTGCACACAGGAAGCGATTGACGAAGCCTGCCCCGACGTCGCTGCGCTGATTGCTGATTTGGAACGCTGGTGGAAGCTGTTCGCAGGCTTTGCTGTTGCCAAACGCATTCAGGCACCGCCTGTTTTGTCGCTCACTAAACGCGCCTTTGGCTATGACCACCGCGAAGCACAGCTCACGCCCTATTTCTCACGTGAATATTACGAACTGAAGGAAGAACTGCTGCAGTAAAAAAGCTTATCCGGCAGAAGAAAAATATGCTTTTATATTTTTCTTCTGCTTTATGATTAACAAACTATATATTTTCTCTTGACATCTGTTTAATTAAATAGTATAATACCTTTTGTATTCGGGGTGTAGCGCAGTTTGGTAGCGCACCTGCCTTGGGAGCAGGGTGTCGCAGGTTCGAATCCTGCCACTCCGACCATTTGCGCGGGTGTAGTTTAGTGGTAAAACCTCAGCCTTCCAAGCTGATGTTGTGGGTTCGATTCCCATCGCCCGCTCCAAATTAATATGGTTCAGTAGCTCAGTTGGATAGAGCAACGGCCTTCTAAGCCGTGGGTCGGGGGTTCGAATCCCTCCTGGATCACCATGAAAGAACCCCCGCAATCATGCAGGTTGCGGGGTATTTTTGTGTGTAAAAAAACACCTGTGCTAAGCAAGCAGTTAACTAAATTTTTTATTGTTTGTGTTTATCAGCCCATTCGACACAATCCCGGTTTAGGAAAACCCTAACTCCCCACCACCATAATCTGGTTCTAGTTCCTACACTGCATCATCAATCCATCCGTATACTTTGCAGCCTAAGAAGCAGCAATCAAGTGGATTCGCACTACGTCTCGTAAATTCATATTGACAATATACAGGACATAAGTGTTTCATTTTTTGTTTCCCTACGCCTTGCTACACTTTTCATAGTAAATAGTTTTCTTTGTAGGCTTAAACACAGTAATAACTCCAGTAAAAACATCAACTTTTACATAGTCATTGTTATACGAATCATAGCGAACCACAATGTTTTTACCAACTTCGTATCCACGGATACCGCCTGTTTCAGGAGCTTGTTCTGCAAGACATTTTACATATAAGGCCTGCATCGTAAGCAAGCTCTAGTTTCAGTCCTTGTATTATGTGCTCATAGTTTTAACTCAAATAAAAGAGTAGCCAGAAAAATATCTAACTATGCTTAAGAAATGAAATTTTTGAACCATTCATGATATCTTGCCATTTACAAGCCAAAGCACAGCGCTCACTTATTGGAGAGTTCTCATCATTTTCATCCCCGAGTTCTTCAAGCTCAATTTCTACCATTTTGTCAAAAATTGCTTCTTGTCCTTCCGGCGATAAATTATACGCTTCTTGAAGAGTCATGCCTGTTTCTCGTTCAAAGAATTCAATTAGTTTTTGTAGCAATTTTAAGCCTCCGATAATAACGATCCAAATGAAATCTCAAAGAAAATCCGCTTGTCAAATTCATAGCCATTCATGAAGTTTTCGAGTATTGTAAGAATTTTGCAAATCGTGTCAAAATCCCTCATAAGTTACTCCTCGATGATTTCAAAATAGCTGGCTGGAACATAATAAGTTTCATCCATATCTGTATTAATTTGATACCATTTTCTCTTTTTAGGCCCCTTAATAGCAACATCGAGCACATCATAAATTTTTCCCTGTGTACCAAAAGGAAAATCACTTTGAGCTATCCATTTTACCTTCATTCAACCACCTACTTACCACAAGATAAATAGCTAATTCTCTAAATTAACATTATATCTTTCCAAAGTATTTTTCAAGGGATTTTCTTTAGTTTAGAATGCGAGCTTTTCATCTTTATCCCTTAGATACTTATCCTCGTTGCAACCAGTAAAACGAATAAATCAAAGCCTGCTCATTGAGTGGGCTCTTTTATTCGCTGGCGAACGTCAACAGCTCATCATGCGACATATCAGCAAACTCATTGCGTTTTTACGTCGTTTTACTAAATCCTGAAAACGTAGTGCCTTCTTAACCATATGCATCTGATAAACCGGCAAAGCGTAACAGACAATCATTAAATCTTCCAAGTTATCTTGCCATTGCTGCCATCAGTCCATCATTGCTACCAGCTTGTATAAGCACAAGTTTTCAAATTTTTGTGTATTCAAATTCAGCCTTAGCTATCTTCATACCGTATGCTAAACTCTTATTAAATACCTAAATTAGTAGCATGCATAATCTGTCAATAATTTTTTATACCTCTTTAACTTCTCCTTGATATCATCTGGTGCATTATCCGCGAGTTTACCACATCCCACAATATACGGAGAAATTTCTTCGTATAATTTTTCAACTTCATCACTAAATTCAAATTTCATAATAACAATCCCCATAACCGCTTGAAATCATTAAATTATTAAAAAAATTTTTATTTGCTTTTAGCATCTGCCTTTTTCATTTGCCAGTTGCTTATCTCATAAAAGCCATGCTTCTTCTAATACCTGCTTTTTATATTCTTCAAATAACTCTTTGATTTCTTCCGGTGCATCATCACGAATCCCACCTAATCTGGCAAAATACGGTTCGAGTTGCTTTTCCATACTGATAACCTTATCTGACCATTCTCGCGGTTTCATAGCTACGGCTTTCACCTCTTTAATCTTTTTAGCCTTTTTCATCTTGAACACCACGCTTTACAGCAGCTCAAAAATATTTGCTGCAGTTTCCGTTTAAGCCTGCTTATATATCTGCTTTACCTTCTTAAAAATTTCCCAGTTCGTCTTTACGAACCAAGCAAACACACAGCCAACAGCAAAGGTTACAGCGCTTTTTTCGTCTGTTACTACGTTCAAAATAGATCTGAGCATCAGTCCTATCGCCAAAAATTCAAATACCAAAAATAAAATCACATGCTTTTTCATTAAGTAATCTCCTATCTGTTATATAATCATACACATTTTTTCACTAACACTTAAAACATAAATTGCACTAATCTGCAAGTATAGTATACTGCTGCGCATACCATAATCTCTTTTTTGAATCTGTAATTTCTATTATAAGTCAACAACACCAAGCAAATCATAAATATATCCGTAAGCTTCATTTACATATCATCTCCACTACTTTCTTTGGTTTCTTACTTTTCATATGTTAGTTTTTCTGCTCTTCCCTCCGCTCGCGTTCATGGTTTCTATTATTTTTACTCGAAGATTATCCTCAACCTTCTGTCTTGCTTTTATTTTAACATATCGCTCCAATTTTTACAATTTACTTGAATATCTTTTCTTGATACTTAACAAATCTTATCTTGCATTATTAAATAATAGCAATATAATTAACTCAGCAGCAGAAGATTTTTCGCTGCAGTATATCGGCTGTTAATTTTAAAACGCCTACAAAAATACACACTCTCCCCCAAAAACAAAAAGCGTGGACCTGCGTCCACGCTTTTTTATGCTCATTGCTGCTTTGCAGCAGCAACCTTCTCTAAATCTTCCAAAGAAATCTCGCCAGCCTTAAGCAGCTTGACAATCTTCTTTACTGTCACAGCTTGCTCTTCAGTAAGGCGGAATTGTACCTGCTTGGTTACAGCATCTCCTTCAAGCTTCTTACGTCCAGCACCTGGACGCGCACCACCTGTATTAGGACGAGCACCGCCCCAGGTTCCTTTAGTTTTTATTTCTTCAGTCATACACTACTCCTTCTTCTACACAGCCTCACAGCTGCAGCTGACTCAAAAAGTTTAAGCTGTTCAACGGCTTATCCGTCTGAAAGAAGATAAACTTGAAGAGAATTTTTTCCAGCTCCATCAACGCGCCGCCTCGCACCCTAAATGGCGCCGGCTGCTCGTAATCGAGCTGCGCCAGCCACCGCCACAGCTCGCGTGCTTCCGCACTGCACGGCTCCAGGCCATCACCGTTATAGCTGCTCCTGCAGCTGCTGCAGATAAGCCCGCCCTGCAGCGGACTGAACCACGCATCCTCCTGCGCCGTCACAGCCTCACCACAATGCACGCAATGCGTAAGCTGCGGCGCAAAGCCCGTAGCCGCCAGCAGCTTTATAGCATAGGACAAAACAACAAGACGCGGATTGCGCTGCAGCAGCGCCGCCAGGGCAGCACCCAGCATTTCATAAAGCTCCGGCTGCGGCACCCTGTCCTCCGTCAGCACGGCAGTCAGCTCCGACGCCACCGCCGCATAAGCCATCTGCTGCATATCCATTGACTTCGGCAGCTGCAAAAGCTCGCAGCTGCGCAGCTTGTCTACCTTCTGCCCCTGCTGCACCTCAATATGCAGATTGGCAAAGGGCTGCAGCAATCTGCCATGTACATTTTTTTCATAACGGGCACCATAGGCGATAAAGCGCACCTTGCCATGCTCCTTAGTAAAGCAGACCGCATACTTATCTGCGGTCTGCCAGTTTTTTACATGTAAAACAAGCGCATCATCTGCCAAAAGCACTCTTTGCGAATCATTCATCGTGCTGCTCTTCCTTCTGCTCCGGCGCCTGCGGCAGCTTCGCAGCCAGCACGCGCACTACACGGAAGCCATCCGTGCGCAGCACCTTGAAGCTGTAGCCGGAAATCTCCACAGTATCGCCAATCTCAGGCTTGCGTCCCAGCAGACCGAAGACGTAACCGCCGATGGTGTCCTCCTCTGGGTCAGCAAATGCAATGGACAGCTGCTCTGCTACATCATCCAGCAGCACCATGCCGTCAAATTCAACGTTACCATCAGGCAAGGGCTGTACATCAGGCGGTTCAGCCGCTTCATGCTCATCCTGAATCTCACCGACGATTTCCTCCACCAGGTCCTCCATCGTAATCAGGCCTGCAGTACCACCATACTCATCTGCCACCAGCACCATCTGCACATGACGCTGCTGCATCAGTCGCAAGGCCTTCGGCACCGGCATAGCCTCCGGGATAACAACAATCGGACGCATCAGACGACGCAGGTCAAAGGTAGTCTGCCCCGGCTTAAGCTTCAGCAGGTCGCGCACATGCAGCGTACCCACCACCTGGTCCTTATCCTCCATGCAGAGCGGATAGCGTGTATGATGACTGCTGCGCACAACAGCCATATTTTCGGCCAGCGTGTCATCTAAAAACAGGCACACCATATCCTGACGCGGCACCATGACCTCGCGCGCCACACGGTCGGCAAAGTCAAAAACATTGCCGATCATGCTGCTCTCGACATGGTCAATCTGGCCGTGGCGCTCGCTGGCGCTCACCAGCTGGCGCAGCTCGTCCTCACTGCTGGCGCTGCCCTCCTTGTGCCAGGTACCGGTTTGCAGATAATGCCAGGCAAGCGGCAGCCTGTGCCAGAAATCAATCAGTTTCCGAAAAAAGTTGATAAGTCCTCACTCCTTGTAGCCAAGCTGCTTCAAGGCTTTATCCTTGTTACGCCAGTCAGCCTTAACCTTAACCCATAAATCCAAAAAGACCTTGCAGTACAGCAGGTTTTCGATATCAGCACGCGCCTGCTGGCCGATTTTCTTCAGCAGGCTGCCCTTAGCGCCGATAACAATGCCCTTTTGTGATTCACGCTCTACAAAAATTGTTGCTCTGATATATACGTTCTCTTCGTCGCGCTCCTTGAATTCGTCCACCTCAACCGCTACGGAATGGGGAATTTCATCACGCGTCAGGCGCAATACCTTTTCACGAATCATTTCAGCGGCAATCACGCGCTCCGGCTGGTCGGTAATCATATCCTCCGGGAAGTACGCCGGTCCCTCCGGCAGATGCTTGGTGATTTCCTGCACCAGGCCGGGGAATTCGCTGTCATTCAGAGCGGAAACAGGTACAATCGCCGCAAATTTATACAGCTTATTGTAGCCTTCCATAATTTGGAACAGCTTTTGCTTATCTGCCAGCTTGTCAATCTTATTTACCACCAGGATTACCGGTGTTTTTACCTTCTGCAGCAGGTTCAGGATATAATCTTCGCCTGCGCCACGTTTTTCGGTTGCATCTACTACGAAGAGGACAACGTCAACCTCCTGCAGCGTGCTTTCAGCAGTGCGCACCATGTATTCGCCCAGCTTGTGCTGCGGCTTGTGGATGCCCGGTGTATCAAGAAACATAATCTGCGCATTATCCGTATTCATAATGCACATAATCTTGTTGCGGGTAGTCTGCGGTCTGTCGGACATGATGGCGATTTTTTCGCCGATCAGACTGTTTGTCAAAGTGGATTTGCCTACGTTCGGACGGCCCACCATAGCCACAAAGCCGGCATAATGTTTAGCTTCTTCGTTGTTTACCTTCTTTATCTTAATCAGCTCCTGTTATTATAATTCAAAACCATACGGCAGCAGTTCTTCTACCGTAGTAATTTTAAAGTCACCCTTCATATTTGCCAAAATTACGGTCTGGATACCAAACTCGCGCATTACCTGTCTGCAGGCACCGCAGGGAGAAACGGGGCCGGAGGTATCCGCAACTACGCACAGCTCTACCATCTCGCGCTCACCGGCGCAGGCAGCGTGGAAAATAGCGTTACGCTCGCCGCAGACACAAAGTCCGTAGGAAGCGTTTTCCACATTACAGCCACCGTAGATTTTTCCGTTGGCACAGCGTACTGCCGCACCTACAGCAAAGTTGGAATAAGGAATATAAGCATTCTTACGGGCAGCAACCGCTGCATCGTACAATTCGCGCCAAGCCGGGGATAATTCATTCAGTTTTACGTCTTTCATGGAAAGCACCTCCTATGATTTTTACAGGTTAATTATTAATTATTGAGCATTAAGCATCAATGAATACCAGTGGGATGGTCAAAATATTCTTCGGAAAGATTAATCGCACGCAGAGCTTCCTCCTCTTTCGCACGCATTTCAGCCTTATCCTCCTCCGTCATATGGTCATAGCCCAGCAGATGGAACATGCCGTGTACTGCCAGATACGTCATTTCACGCTCCAGGCCGTGGCCGTATTCCTCTGCCTGACGCAGAGCGGTTTCCGCCGAAATGATGATATCACCGAAAAGATGCTCCTCCGGTCCGCCAATCAGCTCCGGCTCCTCTTCATCAACGCAGTCCTCGTCCAACGCAAAGCTCAACACATCGGTAGGCTTATCCATACCGCGGTACTCACGGTTCAGCGCATGGATTTCCTCATCGTCGACAATAGTTACGTCCACCTCGGACTCCTCCGGCAGCTCATTCAAGCGTGCTACTGCCTGCAAGCCCTCCTGCAGACGTTCCAGCACCTGCGCGGAAAGCTCTAGCTTCTGCTGGTCATTTTCCAAATTAATTATCATGCTGTTTTTCTCCGTTATATTTTTCTTTTTGTTTTTCAAAGCGTTCGTAAGCCTTGATAATTGAGCCGACGATTTCGTGACGCACAACGTCCTGCTCGCTGAACTTAATCACGCCGATTCCCGGAACATTGCCCAAAATACGTGATGCGTCCTTCAGGCCGCTGTTCTTGCCACCCGGTAAATCTATCTGCGTAATATCACCGGTAATGACCATCTTGCTGCCAAAGCCGAAACGCGTCAGGAACATTTTCATCTGCTCCGGCGTAGTGTTCTGCGCCTCGTCCAAAATGATGAAGGCATCATTCAGCGTGCGTCCGCGCATGTAGGCCAACGGAGCAACCTCAATAGTGCCCTTGGTAAGATACTTCTGGAAGGTTTCTGTTCCCAGCATATCATACAGGCCATCATAAAGAGGACGCAGATACGGGTCTACCTTATCCTGCATATCGCCCGGCAAAAAGCCCAGCTTTTCGCCTGCTTCCACCGCAGGACGCGTCAGGATAATGCGCTCCACCTCTTTTTTCTTCAGTGCCGCTACTGCCAGCGCCACCGCCAGATAGGTTTTGCCTGTGCCTGCAGGTCCGATGCCCAAGGTGATATAGTTATGACGGATTGTTTCCACATATTGCCACTGTCCCAGGGTTTTGGCCTTCACCTGACGGCCGCGGTTGTTGACGATAATCGTATCAGCGTACATGCGGTGCAGGCTTTCCAGCTTACCCGCCTTCACCATATACATGCTGTAACGTACATCATGCGTTGTCAGCGGCAATCCCTGACGGTACAAAAACAAAAGCTCCTGCAGCAGCTGTTCCAGCTGTGCCACCTCTTCGGCACGTCCGCTCATTGTAATCTGATTACCGCGCGCGACGATTGTACAGTCAAAAGCACCACGGATTAAACGCAGAAATTCATCATTACGTCCGCAAATACCAACCATTTCCTGCTGGTCAACGGTTTCCAGTATACCTTGCATTTTTTCTTCTTCACTAGCCAAGCAATTTCCTCCTACCTGTTTTAAAAGGGGTGTTAACGTTTTTCTATCGTAACCTTCTTAATGATTACAGGCTCCAACGGTTTATCATTGGAATCTGTTGCTGTTTTGCCGATTTTATAAACAACATCCATGCCCTTGCTTACCTTGCCGAAAACAGCGTGCTTACCGTCAAGCCATTTAGTTTCACGCAGGGTGATAAAGAACTGGCTGCCGCCGGTATTCGGTCCGCGGTTCGCCATAGAGATAACACCGGGGCCATCATGCAACAGCTTGCTGCTGAACTCGTCCTTAATAGTGTAACCGGGGCCACCGGTGCCATTGCCGGCAGGGTCGCCGCCCTGAATCATAAAGTTATCGATTACGCGATGAAAGACAAGGCCGTTATAAAAGCCCTTTTCGGCCAGCGTAATAAAATTCTTCGACGTTTCCGGTGCATAATCTGTTGCCAGCTTCACCTCAAAATCGCCCATGCTCGTGCTAAAAACAGCTGTCGCAGGCTCTGCCTTCGGCGCCTGCTCCTGCTTTGCCTGGCCGCAGGCTGTGAGCGCCAGCGCACACACCAGCATCAGGCAGACTATCAATAATTTTTTCATGCTTCTCCTCCTCTGGAAAAGGATATATTTCCTCAAGTATATTATACAACTAACAAGCGCCGCATTTCAAGCGTTTGCCCAGCCAATCGCTCAGCAGTGCGCCTGCCTGCTCACTGTATTCGGTAAAGCTGTGGTCGCCGCCCTCAAAGATATGCAGCTCTGCCGCCTCGCCGATGGCTGCGGCGTTGCGCTGTCCCTGCTCTGCCAGCACCACCTCATCAGCGCTGCAGTGCAGCACAAGTACGGGTAATGGCTGCGCCTTCTGCAGCAATGCCGGCAGATTGTACTGGTCAAAGTCTGTCAGAAAATCCGGTGTCAGGGCGCATTCGCCGCGCTCATCGTTAAAACGCAGCGTTTCGCCGCTATCCAGACGACGGTATTCGTCCTCCGTCATCACGTAACGGAAGGTAAAGCGCAGGTCGTTAGGCGTCGCCCACAGAATTAAGCCAGCAAGAGCGCCGTCCTGCGCTGCGGTGATAATAGAAGCAGCACCGCCCAGGCTGCGTCCCAAAAGAAACAGTCTGCAGCCCGGCTGTCTGCGGCGTACCTCCGCCAGTACGGCGTGCAGCTCTTCCACCTGACGCGAAATTATCTGCGTACCCGTAAAGTTGAAGCGCACTACAGCAGCGTGCGCAGCAGCCTGCTGCGCCACGCCTGCAGCGCGGCCGCCGCTGTCGCGGCTGCCGCGGAAGCCATGCGCCATCACCAGAACGGCATTATTGTCACTGCGGTTCGGTTCCACAAGACATTCTATTTCCCCTAATGGTCCTGCAAAAGTAAAGGTATCCTTAAGCATCTTCACTCACTCTTTTCTTCAATTATTCTTAGCACGTGCCATTCACACTGCACATCTTTTTGGCAGACGTACCGCTCAACGAGCCGCGAGATTCTTTTGCTGACATATTGCCAAAACTATCATCGTCACTCAGCGCTTACACATTTTTAGCAAATTTATACAGGCACACGCCCATGCGCCCTGTTTTGCCCTGCTCCGCACGGTAGGAGCAGAACATTTCGTGGTTATGCTCTGTGCAGACGCCGGCAGTAAGGATATTTTCCGCCTTAAGACCTGCGTTAAGCAGCACCTCGCGGTTATAACCCCATAAGTCCAGCAGATACTTGCCCGGCTTTTCTGCTCTGGGCGCAAAGAACTGCTCGTAGCCTGCAGCCTTACTGCGCACAAAGTCGTCCACCTCATAGCAACATTGGCCGATAGACGGACCAATCGCCGCAACGATATCTGCGGGACGGGAGCCGAAGGCTTGCTGCATCGTCTCCACTGTTTTGCGGCCAATCTGCGCCACCGTACCGCGCCAGCCGGCGTGCGCTACAGCGCACACGCCCTGGCGCTCATCAACAAAAAGCAGCGGCACACAGTCAGCAAAAAACAGCAGCAGCGGCACATTAGCCAAATTCGTCACCAGCGCATCCGTCTCCTTGATGGTATCAGCCAGCGTAGTCGCACCGGCACCAACTAATGCTTCGTCCACCACAACGACCTTGCTGCCATGCACCTGCTCACAGGTAGTAAATCTGCTTGCGTCCAAACCTAAAGCCTGCGCAAACTGGCGGCGGTTCTGCAGCACCAGCTCCACCTCGTCACCCACATGCAGCGCCAGGTTCAACGTTCCCTCAGCGACGGTGCTTGCACCATGCAGGCGGCAGCTGCAGGCATTGCCAAAGCCAGCCTGCGTCAAACGTGGGAACGAACCCCACCAGAGATTATTTTTTTGCGTAATGATAAAATTCTGCATCCTAAAGTCCCCCTTAAAAGCACTCTAATTTATAGCTAAGTTCTAGCTGCAATATTACGCTTATACCAAAAGAGACGGCTGTCGCCGTCTCCTTTTATAAGTGCCTGCGGCACCATTTTGCTATTTACTTTTGATACGGTGCAGTACCATCGGGTATTTCCAGCACTACGGTGATAATCACTGTGCTGTCCGTAGCCTTGGCTGCAGTGTCCATAAACACAACCTTGGCACCATTATCCAAATAATAATTTACCTCTTTCACAGCTCCGTTATTGTTGTTGGAAAAAGTAAAGAGTCTTTCCTGCGCCAACGCCGAGCCGCTGAAGCCAGCCACTAGCATAGCAGTTGTCAAAGCAAGAAGCAAATAACGTTTCATCGTCTGCACCTCTATTTTTCTTCCTTGGTGTTCTGCATGATGCGCTCCAGCTCCTGCATAAAGTTGCGTACATCAGCAAACTGACGATATACAGAAGCAAAGCGAACGTAGGCAATCTGGTCCGTCTGCTCCAGATGCTTCATCACCAGCTCACCAATCTGGGCGCTGGGAACCTCAGCATCAGCACTCATTCGCAGCTCACGCTCAATGCTGTCAGCAATCTCTTTGATTTTTTCATAAGGAACAGGGCGTTTTTCGCAAGCCTTGAGCAGGCCTGCCAACAGCTTTTTGCCGTCAAAAAGCTCGCGACGGCCGTCCTTCTTGCTGACAACCAGCGGAGTTTCCTCATATTTTTCATACGTAGTGAAGCGTTTGCCGCAATTTGGGCATTCGCGTCTGCGACGAATGGAGCAGCCTTCCTCAACAGCGCGGCTGTCGATAACACGGCTGTCTCTGTGAGAGCAATACGGGCACTTCATATTACTGCCTTCCTTTCATCAGTGGCGCAGCCATGGCGGAATCTCGTTAGGATCAGAGAAGCTCTTGATCACGCCGCCATTGTTGCGGTTGATAGATGCCGGACCGCCAACAGTATTTTTGGTAACCGGAGATTTTTTCTCAAAGCCGGTAGCGATAACCGTAACACGGATTTCATCATTCAGGCTTTCGTCAATAACAGCACCGAAGATAACAACAGCGTTCGGATCTGCTGCTGCATTGACAATATTAGCAGCCTCGTTGACGTCAAAGAGGGACAGCTCCTTGCCGCCGATAATGTTGATCAGTACGCCGCGGGCACCATCAATAGATGCTTCCAAGAGCGGGCTCTTGATAGCAGCTTCGGCTGCGGCCTTGCCGCCGCCTTCGCCCTTGGCAGTACCAACACCCATCAGTGCGCTGCCTGCGTTGGACATAACAGTCTTCACATCGGCAAAGTCAACGTTAATCAGACCAGGAACAGCAATCAGGTTGGAAATACCCTGAACGCCCTGACGCAGAACGTCATCGGCCTTTTTGAATGCCTCCAGCATGGAGGTGCGTTTTTCAATAATCTGCAGCAAACGGTCATTAGGAATGGTAACCAGGGTATCAACCTTTTCCTTCAGGTTAACGATACCGGTTTCTGCCTGCTTCATACGGCGAGGACCTTCAAAGCCAAAGGGTTTGGTTACAACGCCGACAGTCAGTGCACCAATTTCCTTGGCACATTCTGCAACAACGTGCGCAGCGCCGGTACCAGTGCCGCCGCCCATACCGGCAGTAACAAATACCATATCTGCACCCTTCAGGACCTCCAGAATCTGGTCACGGGATTCTTCGGCAGCCTTTTCGCCGATTTCAGGATTAGCGCCTGCACCCAGGCCCTTAGTCAGCTTTTCGCCGATCTGAATGCGTTTTTCTGCTTTGGAAAGCATCAGGCACTGCTTATCGCAGTTCACAGCAATAAATTCAACGCCGCTTACGCCTGCATCAATCATACGGTTAACGGCATTATTGCCGCCGCCGCCAACACCGATTACCTTAATGTTGGCTAATGGTTCAAAGGTTGTTTCTACGTCATCAAACATATTTTACGTCCCCCTTAGCTTTGGGTAGCTTTTTTGCTATAAATTCTACTGTTTATTCTTCAACATACGCCTGCCATTTTCCTGCTTATTGCAGAATTTTTTTCTGCAGCACTATTTACCCATATACAGGCGACGGATAATGCCCATATTCTGGAAGACACGCATGCCAAAAATCAGGACTGCTACCAAATATAAATCAATACCAATCAAGTTGCCGGCATAGCACAAAAAGGCTGCCAGAATACCATTAATGAAAAAGCCGGATATAAAGACCTGTGCATCATAATTGCCTTCTAACGAAGCACGCATACCGCCAAGCACTGCGTCCATGCCTGCCATAACGGCTACAGCCAGCAGGCGGGCGTATTCAGGCGGCACGCTGAAGGGACAGTAAACACCAAGCATCAGGCCAAGCACAAGGCCTGCAATAGCAAATGCAATCATTTTGCTGCCTCCTTCCCTTCCACCGTTTTGGCATATTCAAAGCTGCGCGACGATTTGAGCGCCGGGATATGCAGCTTTTCTACCGTTTTGATTTTTACCTGAATGCCCCAGAACTCAAAGGTTTCAACAACACCGCCACGCAGACGCAGCGCGCTGCTCAGCGTTTTGGGAGCGCCGATGGCCTTGATTACATAGGGCGGAGCACTGCGCACATTGTTGACCGAAATCGTCGGGCCTGCACAGCGCACCTCGCTCATCGCTACGATGCGCTGGTCGTTCAGCGAAATCGCTTCCGCACCGGCAGCACGCAGCTCGTTGAGCACACGCAGCAAATCCTCATCATGAATAATATACAGATTGGGATTTTCGTTGGACTTTTTGGCAATGTTGCTGTCGTCCAGCAAAATCTCAATGCCTGTGCCCTCTACATCAGTAGTTCCGGCCATCAGCTTCATGCGCTCATCTGCCGGATCCTTGGCAGCACCTGCACGCAAGGTTTCCAGCTCCAGCTGCAGCTGTTTGTTTTCGCTTTCCATAGACCTCAGGCGTTCAGACAAATCCTCAACGCGGTCCATTCGTACCGAGCGCTGACGCTCAGTAGCTTTGTACTGTACCGAAAGCATAAAGCCCAACACCATGAATACCACGGCAATCAAGAGCTTGCCCTTTAAATCCATAGTCAAAATTTCTTTCATTTTTTCTCCCTCACTGTGACAATCACTGCAACAAATGCAGTCAACTCCCTTTAAACGGCGCCTTGCTTCGGCAGAAGCTTGAT
The DNA here is from genome assembly GCF_934190775.1 of uncultured Phascolarctobacterium sp. Classification (GTDB taxonomy): domain Bacteria; phylum Bacillota; class Negativicutes; order Acidaminococcales; family Acidaminococcaceae; genus Phascolarctobacterium_A. The sequence goes on along the minus strand of NZ_CAKPTG010000020.1, from coordinate 29,042 downwards.
ATAAGGCTTGGCAAAGGTCAAATCAATATATTCAGCCTTAATATTTTTATCTTTAATTTCATTAAACACTGTCATAAACAGCGGCGCCTTCTGCGCAAGCCCCTGCGCTTTACCCAGACGCACCGGGAAGCAGCCGCTCAGCTGCAGCTTGACCTCCTGCTTGTTATCAACAGCAATTTCGCCAATACGCTGCTGTGCTTCCGGCGTCAGCTGCTGCAAAAACTTCAGGATCTGCAGCACGCCTTCATCCTCCACCCTGTCGCCAAGATACAGATTGCCGCACTTCACACCGGCAAGCACCGGTGCCTTGGCATCAGGAATGGTCGTCGTCACGCTGATGACAATGCCATTGTAATCCAGCTTCAGGTAGCTGCGATACGAATTGGCTACATAAAGCGCCGGCTGACGCTCCTCAACGCTCACCTGCAGCGTCGCCGGGAAGCGGTAGGCTGCCTCCGCATTTTGGAAGCGCACATCATGCGAAAGTGCTTCACGCACGCGCGATGTGCTGGCGTTGAAAAGGTTCAGCGGTCCCTTGCCACAGCCGGCGAGCGAAATAACATCCGCCTCCGTCAGCAGGCTGGTGCCGTGAATGCTGACACTGCCGAAGGCAAAGGATGGACTGTGCAGAAAGCGCCAGCCATAGAAGCAGGCGGCAGCAGAGGCCGCCGTAAATAACACAAGTTTTACCAGCCGCCATATTTTCTGGCGTCGGCGCCTGCGCACCTGCTCGCGAAAGCTTTGCGACGAATCCATGCTGCACCTCCTTCATTCATTAGCGAAGCGCTGTATTATTTAGCGCTCAGCAAAATTTTCTCACACAAATCCGGGAAGCTGATGCCTACAGCAGCAGCAGCCTTCGGAACCAGGCTGGTTGCGGTCATGCCGGGCACAGTGTTGGCCTCAAGCACATAAGCAACGCCATCTGCATCACCCAGCATTGCATCTACACGCGCTACGCCGGAAAGGCCCAGCAGCTTGTAGGTTGCTACAGCTATTTTCTGGATATAAGCGGTAGTTTCCTCATCAAACGGTGCGGGGCAATGGTAGTCCGTAGCACCCTTAGTATATTTGGAATGGAAATCATAGGCACCGGAATGCGGTGCAATCCAGATAACCGGCAGCGGCTTCGGCTCGCCATTTTCTTCCATAATGGAGATGGTCAGCTCCTTGCCCTTGATGCACTTTTCTGCCAGCACGTTTTCGGAATACTTGAAGGCTTCCTCCAGCGCAGGAACAACCTCCTCCGCAGTCTTGGGAATAACAACACCAATGCTGGAGCCCTGGGTTGCTGCCTTGATAACTACAGGCAGACCGAACTCGGAAATAATTTTCTCTGCCAGCTCCTGCAGATTGCCTGCATCACGCTTGTTGATAATCATGCAGGGTGCAGTAGGAATGCCTGCAGACTGCAGATAACGCTTCGTAGCAGATTTATCCATAGAAACAGCGCTTGCCAGCACACCACAGCCGGTATAGGGAATGCCTGCTGCCTCCAGAATGCTCTGCAGGCGGCCATCTTCGCCGTACATGCCATGCACTGCGTTAAATACTACCTTGGCATTCATTGCGCGCAGCTCGTTAATCAGATTAGCAGGCTCCAGCTCCAACTCTTTGGCATTATAGCCCTTTTCGCGCAGCGCATTGGCGATAGCACCGCCGGTAACACGCGAAATTTCGGCCTCAGAGGAAGGACCGCCCAAAACAACAGCAACAACATCTTGCTTATTAATCTGCATTTCTTTCCAACTCCCTAACTAATTCTTCACCAATTTTAAATACATCACCGGCACCAATTGTCATAACAAGATCGCCGGCGCGTACAACGCGCTCCAGATATTCTTCAGCCTTGGTCAGCTTGCCGATATACAGCACCTCCTGACCTGTCGCTGCTTTGATACCCTCCGCCAGATGCATGCTGCTTACGCCGGGGATGGCTTCCTCGCTGGCTGCATAAATGTCGGTCAGGATCAGCTCATCGCAATCCTTAAAGCATTCGCAGAACTCGGAGAACAGCAGCTTGGTGCGGGTGTAGCGATGCGGCTGGAACACGCACAGTAAACGCTCAGGCTTCGTCTGTCTGGCAGCCTTCAGCGTTACGCCGATTTCTGTCGGATGGTGGGCATAATCATCTACCACCCACACACCATTGACCTTACCCTTGGTTTCAAAACGACGTTTAGCACCACCAAACTTTTTCAGGGAAGCAAGAATCTTGTCGGTAGCAATGCCCATCTCATGTGCAGCAGCAAAAGCACCCATGGAATTAAGCACATTATGTCTGCCGGGGACAACAAGATGCACCTCGGTCACAAATTCTCCCTTGTAGTAAAGCTTGTAGCTGGTGCCGTCAACACCGTAGGAAATGTCGCGGGCAGTGTAGTCAGCACCCTCGCCCTCAACACCATAGGTAATGACCTCTTTATCAGTTTCGCCAGCCAGACGGCGCACCTTGGCATTGTCAAAGCAAAGAATCGCCTTGCCGCCCTCCTTGATATTGCCGACAAACTGCTTGAAGGCCTGATATATATTTTCTTCTGTACCGTAATGGTCCAGATGGTCATCTTCAATATTAGTTACTACTGCCAGATACGGATACAGCTTGAGGAAGGAGCCGTCGCTCTCGTCTGCCTCCGCTACTACGAAACGTCCTGCGCCATTGCGTGCGTTACCGCCGAGGCTGCTTACCTCGCCGCCGATGATAACAGTCGGATCAATGCCGCTTTCGGCCGCAATGCAGGAAATCATCGCACTGGTAGTAGTTTTGCCGTGAGCGCCTGCAACAGCTACGCCGTCGTCAGCGTTCATAATTGCTGCCAGCACATCACTGCGGTGCAGCACGGGAATACCGCGTCTGCGTGCCTCCACAAGCTCCGGATTATTTTGGTGAATCGCTGTAGAAATAACTACAGCCTCAGCATCGTCTACCTGGCTGGCAGCATGGCCCATATAAACCATAGCGCCCTCCTCTGCCAGATGTGCCGACATATGGCCGGCGTTCAGATCGGAGCCGCTCACATCATAGCCACGCTTAATCAGGACATAAGCAATTGCGCTCATGCCGGCGCCGCCGATACCGATAAAATGTATGTTATGCAGGTTTGCTAATTTGTTTTCAGCCACTCGAGGCCCTCCCTTATTGTTTAGTCAAGGCCACAGCCTCTTTGGCTATAACCTCTGCAGCCTGCGGTCTGCCAAGCTTTTTGGCTGCCGCCTGCATTTGCTGCAATTCCTCTTCGTGCACTAATAAATGCTCGATAAATTCCAAAACGGTGTCGCCGGTCAGGTCCTTGTCCAAAATAACCTTGGCTGCACCCTGCGCTTCTACCGCTCTGGCATTGAACTCCTGGTGATTTGCTGTAGCATACGGATAAGGCACCAGCAGTGACGGCACTCCCTTCGCCATCAGCTCCGCCAGGCCAATCGCTCCGGCGCGGAACACTGCCAGATCTGCGGCAGCCAGCGCCACCGGCATATTATGCAGATACGGCTTGATGATAATGTTATCAGCCACGCCGCCGCGCTTTTTGATTTCCGCCATATAGGCTTCGTAATTCACATCACCGGTTGCATGCAGCACCTGCACCTCCGGTCGGCCGGAAAGTGCCAACTCTGCCTCCAGCATAGCGTTGTTGATGGTGCGTGCACCGCGACTGCCGCCGGAAACAAGAATTGTCTTCTTTTTAGCGTCCAGCCCCAGCTCTTTAATGGCCTCCTCGCGCGTATGCTGCAAAATTTCACTGCGGATAGGGTTGCCGGTATATTCCAGCTCTGCCTTGCCATGGAAATATTTGCGGCCCGCCTCATAGCCCAAAAAGACCTTGCGCACATAGCGTGACAAAATCTTGTTGGTCACACCGGGCATCGCGTTCTGCTCCTGAATGCAGCAGGGAATCCCCTTCAGCGCTGCCATGAAGACAACAGGACCGCAGACGTAGCCGCCGGTGCCAATCACCAGGTCAGGCTTTTCGTCGCTGATGATTTTGTAGGCATCATAAAGGCCTGCAAAAAGCTTGGCCGCACTGCGCAGGGTGTCGAAGCTCAGACTGCGCTTAAAGCCTGCTACCTCAATAAACTGCAGCTTGTAGCCATAGCGGGGAATGATATCCTTCTCTAATCCCTGCCTGGTGCCTACGAAGCTTACCTCCGCCTCAGGCTGCAGCTTTTTTATCTGGTCCGCAATGGTCAGGGCCGGATAAATGTGTCCGCCCGTACCGCCGCCGGAAAGAATTACCTTCACTTAACGTTACCTCCCTCCAGCTCGTGTACCAGCTTTTTAAAGTAGTTACCACGTTCCGGATAATTTTTGAACATATCAAAGGACGAGCAGGCCGGGGAAAGCAGCACTACCTGCGGCTTATGCGCCAGCGCATGCGCCTTGGCTACTGCGTCTTCAAAGCTGTCGGCCAAAACAATGTTGGGCACACCGCAGGCAACAGCAGCCTTGTTAAAGCGCTCCTTGGCAGCGCCCAGCAGAATCAGGGCGTCCGTCTTTTCCTTCACCAGCTCCATCATCGGCTCCAGCGGTGTCAGCTTATCGTGACCGCCTGCCAGTAAAATGATGTGACCGTCCTTAAAGGCCTCCAGCGCCTTAATCGTGGAATCGGTGTTGGTAGCCTTGGAATCGTTATAATACGGTACGCCGTCGATAGTAGCGACGTACTCAATGCGGTGCTCAATGCTGTGGAAGTTGCGCAGCACGTCCGCCATATCGCTGATGCTCACTCCGGCGAAGAAGCCGCAGGCAATGGCTGCCAACACGTTTTCCTCATTGTGACCGCCGAACAGATGCAGCTCGCTGATATTGCACACAGTCTCCTCTTTGCCGTCCCAGCCGATGATAAAGTCACCATTCTGCATATATACACCCTGCTGTAGCTTTTCCTTGCGGCTGAACCAGCACAGGCGACCCTTGGTATCATCACCCCAGGTGCGCACGATGGCGTCATCGTAATTAAGCACTGTTACCTGCGCCGGTCCCTGCTGGCGGAAGATATTCTTCTTCGCCTCGCCGTAGGCCTCCATCGTATGATGGCGCTCCAGATGATCCGGAGTCAGGTTCAGCACAACTGCGATATCGGGGCAGAAGCTGCTGACTTTTTCCAGCTGGAAGCTGGAAAGCTCAGCAGCAAGCCAGCCTTCCTGCGGCAGGCTTTCTACTTCCTTAGACAGCGCCAGGCCAATGTTGCCGCCTACAGCAGAAGGCACCGGCAGACGCTTGAGCATTTCGCCCACAATAGTAGTGGTGGTGGTTTTGCCGTTCGTACCGGTGATAGCGGCAATATGACCGCCGTACAGCCTGTAGCCCAGCTCTACCTCGCTGATGACCTCCAGTCCGCGCTGCTCTGCCAGCAGCACATTTTTGCTGTCGCAGGCAATGCCAGGTGACAGCACCAGCACACCTGCAATATCCAGCAGGCGCTCAAACGCTTCCTGTCCGATTGCCAGACCGCCGCCAGCGCTCTCTAAAAGCTGCAGCAGTTGCGGCTCAATGGTGCAGTCCATATCGTTATATAAATATACCTGCTGCTTTCTGTCCGCCAGCACCTGCGCTGCGCCACGGCCGCTGATGCCAGCGCCATAAACGATTACAGCATTCTTTTTAGTCATCAAAAAACACCCTCTATTCATAAACATATGTAGGCTATAGCCATTTCAGCGCAAAAATGCGCCAAAAGGATATAGCCGGAAAAATTTTATACAAATGCATTCAGCCACAGGCACAGACCAATGACAGATAACAGGCAGCTTACTGCTGTAAACACACGCACAACCTTAACCTCGGCCCAGCCGCCCAGTTCAAAGTGATGGTGCAGCGGCGCCATGCGGAAGATACGCTTGCCGCCGGTAAAGCGGAAGTAAGTAACCTGGATAATTACCGAAAGTGCTTCGGCAACGTAAATGCCGCCCACAATAACCAAAAGCAGCTCGGTGCGTGTCAAAAGTGCCAGTGCAGCTACAGCGCCGCCCAGTGCCAAGGAGCCTGTATCACCCATAAATACCCTGGCGGGATGACGGTTGAAGAGCAAAAATCCCAGGCAGGCACCGGTCAGCCCCAAAGAAAAACCGCTCAAATCCAGCATGCCCTGCATGTAAGCAATAAAAGCGAAAACCATGGTAACCGGCAGGCTGACGAAGGATACCAGTCCGTCCAGACCATCCGTCAGGTTTACGGCATTGGTTGTACCAACCAAAAGCAGGAAGGCCAGCACATAATAACCCCAGCCCAGGTCAATAACAGCGTTGATGCCGGGAACCCACAGCTCCGTATTGCGAATATGGGTTTCAGCAAAATATACATAAGCGCCGGCCAGAATGAACTGCAGCAAAAATTTTTGCTTCGCTGTCAGGCCCAGATTGCGCTTCATTACAACCTTGATGTAATCATCTATAAAGCCTATAACTGCATGGCCCACAGTCAGCACCAGGGCAATAATCACATGGGGAGTAAACTTGCCCCACAGCAAAGCCACTACCAGCGCTGCCAGCATCATCAGGCCGCCCATAGTCGGCGTGCCGCTTTTTGCCATATGGCTTGCCGGTCCGCATTCGCGAATGGATTGGCCAAACTTCAGCTTGTGCAGATAAGGAATCAGCACCGGGCCAATTAAGGCACACACGATAAACGCAGTCACAGGAATTCCGATTAATTTCAACATCTACTAAAATCTCACTCTCTAAAGTTTACTTGAACAGCTCCAGCATCTTGTCAACTTGCATGGAATGGCTGCCCTTCAGCAGGATAATATCACCTGCATTAGCCAGCTGGCGCAGAGTATCTGCTGCCTCCTGACGGTCAGCGCAATGCTTGCTGTTGCCGCCAAGCTTAGCAGCCTCGTCCGCAATATAAGCAGCCTGCGGACCATAGGTCAGCACAAAGTCCACACCGTTTTCTACCGCCCAGCGGCCCACGCGGCGATGCGCGTCCTCACTGATAGCGCCCAGCTCCAGCATGTCAGCCAGCACAGCAATGGTGCGTGCCTTGCCATGCGCTGCCTTCTTCGCCTCAGCCAAGGTCTTCAGTGCTGCCTCCATGGAAGCAGGGCTGGCGTTATAAGCATCGTTGATAAAGGTAATGTCGCCGATATAAATTATTTCCTGACGGCTGCCGGTAAGACGGGCAGTTGCCAGTGCCTGCGCACTGGCTGCCATCGGCACGCCGTAGCAGAAGGCGCCGGCAATAGCGCTCAGCGCGTTATAAACATTATGCTCGCCAATCAGCTGCAGGCTCACCTTCACAGCCTCGCCCGTAGCCTTGTGCGTGCAGGTAAAGGTAGTGCCTGCACCGTTAGTCACAATATCACTGCCGCGGAAGTCGCAGTTTTCGCCCAAGCCGAAGTAAACAACTTTTGCCTTGGTCTTGCCTGCTGCCGCCAGCACGTATTCATTGTCGCCGTTGAGCACAGCAAAGCCATCCTCCGGCAGATTAAGCACAATCTCGCTCTTGGCCTTGCCGATGTTTTCCATGCTGCCCAAAAGCTCCATGTGGGTTTCGCCCACATTGGTAATCAGGCCGCTGTCAGGCTCTGCGATGCGGCACAGCTCAGCAATCTGGCCCAGGCCGCGCATGCCCATCTCCACAACGGCAATATCCGTATCCGGCTGAATGCTCAGCAATGTTTTCGGCAGACCGATTTCATTATTGAAGTTTCCCTGAGTTTTGACAACATTATATTTGCAGCTCAGGCAGGCAGCCAGCAAATCCTTGGTAGAGGTTTTGCCGTTGGAGCCTGTGATAGCAAAAACCTTCAGGCCCTGCTTACGCAGACGGTAGGCATGCGCCAGCTGCTGGTAGGCAAGCAGGGTATCATCAACCATGAACACAGCAACGCCCGCAGGCAGGCCGCTAACCTCATGGGAAACAACAACGCCCGCAGCACCCAGCTCCACAGCCTTGGCACAATAATCATGGCCGTCAAAATTATCGCCCTTCAGCGCTACGAACAATTCTCCCGGCTTCACCGCACGCGAATCGGTGGTTACGCCGCTAAACTCAAAATCTGCACAAACAGCCTTGGTGGCTGCTAAAACTTCACTGGCCTTCAGCATTTTTTATCACTCCAGTATTCCATTACAACTTCTTTATCGTCAAAGTGAATAGTTCTGTCCTTCAAAATCTGGTAATTTTCGTGGCCTTTGCCAGCAATCAGAATTACATCGTCATCAGCAGCGTGGGCCAGCGCATAGCAAATAGCCTCATGTCTGTCGCTCAGACGGGTAACGCATTTGCCTGCAGGCACGTCCTGCAGTGCTGTAAAGATTTCGTCGATAATCAGCTCCGGATCCTCAGTACGCGGGTTATCGGAGGTAACGACGATGTTATCAGCCAATTGCAGCGCCAATGCACCCATCAGCGGACGCTTCTTGTTGTCGCGGTCACCGCCGCAGCCGAACACCACCCACAGCTTGCCGCGAGTAATGGACCGTGCAGTCTTCAGCACGTTCTCCAGGCCGTCGGGAGTATGCGCATAGTCCACGATGACGGTATAAGGCTGACCTGCCTCAACCAGCTGGAAGCGGCCGGGAACGCCGTCAAAGCCGTCGAGCACGGAGCAGATGATTTCCTTATCAATCTTTTCTGCCAGCATTGCGCCGATAACGCCCATAACATTATACACGTTGAACTCGCCGGTAATCTTCAGCTCCAGGTCCATTTCACCCACCGGAGTGTGCAGCAAAAGCTGCATATGCTTCGGTTCTACGGTAAAGCTCAGCGGATAGATGTCATTGTCATGGCCTTCGCCGTAGGTCAGCACGTTAGCCTTAGTGCGCTCGCGGATAATTGCGGAGCTGGCGTCGTCCATGTTGAAGACAGCGTTTTTGTTCGGCTTATTACCGTCAGTCAGGTGCTCAAAGAGCAGGCTCTTGGCATCGCGGTAATTTTCCATGGTTTTATGGAAGTCCAGGTGATCCTGGGTAATATTCGTCAGCACAGCACAGTCATATTCAATGCCTGCAACACGCTTCAGTGCCAGCGCATGGCTGGAAACCTCCATTACGCAGTAGTCGCAGCCGGCGCAGCACATAGCATACAGTGTCTTCTGCAGGTCAACTACATCCGGAGTAGTGTTGTGAGATTCAGTAATCTCATCGTTAATCATAATATTGATAGTGCCGATCAGGCCTACCTTGTAGCCTGCCTTACGCAGAATCAGGCGAATGATGTTGGTAGAGGTGGTTTTGCCGTTAGTACCGGTCACACCGATCATTCTCAGCTTGCGGCCGGGGTAATCATAAAAATACGGCGTTACCAACTCCATCGCCTCACGCGTATCAGCAACCTTAATCAAGGTAATGCCCTGCGGCAGCTCAGCCGGCACGTCCTCCACCAGCGCAGCAACAGCGCCCTTTGCAGCAGCCATCGCCAAAAATTTATGTCCGTCCACAGTCGCGCCCTTCAGGCAGATAAAAAGGCTGCCGGCCACAACTGCACGGGAATCAGCAGTTACATCAGTAATTACTTTATCAGCACTGCCAAGGACTTCAGCCTGCGGCAGTAATGCAAGGAGAGAAGCTAATTGCTTTTCCATTTATTGACCTCCTGTTTCAGCTTCTGCAGCATAACGGCAAAAGCATAAATTTCTTCTAGATTTCTTGTACCGGAGAATTTAAATTGAAACGGCAGCCAAAAGGCTGCCTCCCAAAAACCCATTCAAATTATATCACAATATACAGTGAATGGCTATGTATATTTGTTATTTGGTAGCCAAAGAATTGCTGCTTTTTGCAGCCTCGCCAGCCTTAACATAGATGTTGCTGCGGGCAACGCTCATACCAAGGCGCTGCTCTGCCAGGCCGATAATACGCTCCGGACCTTTGAGCTGTTCAACCTCAATTCTCAGCTCGTTGTTCTGGTTAATCAGCTGCGCCTCCTGCTTCTGCAGGCTGACAAGCTCATTGCTGCACTGCACCATAGCCTCGCTGCGCAGAACCATAGCGAAATAAGCCACAATGACAACTGCCATAATCTTGAACAGTCCATTGCGGATGAGCTTCATTTTATCAGGTTTACGTCTTCTGCGACGGACAGGCTGCGGGGCCTCGTACTGCTCAGCAGGCTGCTCTTGCCAGGCGTAATTGTCATATTTTCTAGCAAGCATCAAAATCACCCTTCATCAAACATCACATCTATCTTAATCTATCTGTCAAATCTTGATTGCGTAACGCAAGCGTGCACTGCGGCTGCGCGGATTCTCTTCAACCTCGGCCTTGGAGGGAACGATATTACCGATTTTACGCAGCAGCGGCTTTTTGCCGCACACGCATACAGGCAGCTGCGGCGGGCAGGTACAGCCCTTGGCCAGCTTAGCAAAGGTCTGCTTGATAATTCTGTCCTCCAGTGAATGGAAGGTAATAACGCCGATACGGCCGCCACTCTTCAAGCGGTCCACAGCTTTTTCCATCGTATCTGCCAGAATTCCCAGCTCGTTGTTCACCTCAATGCGAATCGCCTGGAAGGTGCGCTTCGCCGGGTGCGGGCCGTCAAGCCTTGCTCCCTTGGGGATAGCCTTCTTGATTACATCCACCAGCTCAAAGGTAGTGGTCAACGGATTTTCCTTGCGTGCTGCCACAATAAACTGGGCAATGCGCTTAGACCAGCGTTCCTCACCGTAACGGTGGATGATGTCGGCCAGCTCTTCTTCCTTGTAGTGATTGACGATATACTCTGCATCAAGACGTGCTTCCTTGTTCATGCGCATATCCAGCGGGCCATCATGCATATAGGAAAAGCCACGCTCCGGTGTATCCAGCTGGTAGCTGGAAACACCCAAGTCAAAAAAGATACCATCAATTTTATCAATGCCCATGGAATCCAATACCTGGGAAAAGTTTTCAAAGTTAGACTTGGCAACAGCGGTTTTGCAGGCAAACTTGTTCAGCAAACGCGCAGAACCTGCCGCAATCGCATCATCGTCCTGGTCAATGCCAAGCATCAGGCCACCAGCCTCCAGCTGAGCGGCAAAGGCACTGGTGTGACCGGCACCGCCCATGGTGCAGTCCACGTAAATGCCATTTTTATCTGTGATTAAAAACTCCACGCTCTCAGCGAGCAGGATACTTGTATGCTTAAATTCCATAGCCAACACCAATCTTATATGCCTAAATCAGCAAGCTGCTCGGCAAGCTCGCTCACATCCTCAGCATTTTCTTCATTATATTTGTTCCAACGTCCGGCGTCCCAGATTTCGGCTCTGCTGCCAACGCCAACAATCACGGCATCCTTTTCCAGACCGGCATGAGCACGCAGGTTTGCCGGCAGCAGCACCCTGCCCTGCTTGTCGCATTCACCCTCGCAGGCACCGCCAAAGAGGAAGCGGGTAAAATCACGCGCTGTTTTGCGGCTCATCGGCAAGGCGGACAGCTTTTGCTCCAGCTTCTGCCATTGCTCCATATCGTACACAAAAAGGCAACCATCAAGGCCCTTGGTGATGATAAACTTACCGCCCAGACTTTCACGCAGCTTTGCAGGCATAGCAAGACGACCTTTTGCATCTATGGTATGTTCGTATTCACCCAAAAGCATGATATCGCCCCCTTTTCACCCACATTACACCACTTTTCTCCATTATAGCGTTTATCGGCTGTAAACGCAAGTATTTCACAGCTCAATGTAAAAAAATAATTAAAAAAATGTGAACTCTGTCAAGCTGATTTCGCAAAAAATTTTCCGTAATAAATTTGGCTTTTAGAGGCACAGATGATATAATGAATGAGTACGGATTTTGTGTACAATTTTTATTAAAAGAAGGAGATTTATACAATGATTACTAAAGATACCGGCATTATTGAAGCCGTTCAAAACCATCCTGAAATCATGGAGGTTTTCGCTGAATATGGTCTGGGCTGCATCGGCTGCATGGCTGCTCATTTCGAAACCATCGGTCAGGGCGCTGGCGCTCACGGCATTGATGTTGATGCTCTTATCGAAGATATCAACAAGGTTATTGCTGAAGCAGAAGCAAACAAATAATATAGCACAATGTAATAAATACGCCAACGGCATATTTATTACGGTATAGCAAAAAATGAGGGAACTATCTCCAGCATAAGTGGGGACGGTTCCCTGTTTTCATAAGGAGGTTTTAGTTATGTTAAAAACTCGTAAGGTTGTAATCGTCGGAGCCGGTCACGTTGGCTCCCATGTTGCTTTGGCGCTCATCCAATCCGGTGAGGCTGACGATATTGTGCTCATTGATATTCTCAAGGAAAAGGCTGCAGCACAGGCGCTGGACTTAGATGACTGCGTCAGCGGCGCACTTTGCGGCCGTGATGCCATCATCCGCGCCGGTGAATACAGCGAGCTGAACGATGCAGATATTCTGGTAATGGCCTTCGGCCGCAGCCGTCGTCCCGGCGAAACACGCCTTGATATGTTTGACGATTCCATTAAGATGGCCAACGAGGTTATCAGCCACCTTAAGCAGGTTGACTTCAAGGGTATTATGATCAGCATTTCTAATCCGGCAGACATCATCTGCGAGCATATCCGCCGCAAGATGAACTGGGAGCCGCAGCGCTGCTTCTGCACCGGCACCAGCCTCGAAAGCTACCGCCTGCTGCGCGTGCTCAGCGCCGCTACAGGCTACAGCCGCAAATCTATTCAGGCCTTCTGCATGGGCGAGCATGGTAATTCCAGCTTCGTTGTCTGGTCTGCCATCCGCATCGGCAGCAAGAGCTTTGCCCAGTTGCGCGCTGAACGTCCGGAGCTGGCAGCACTCAGCCTGGAGGATTTGCAGCTGCAGGTTAAAAGAGCCGGCGACATTGAAGTCGACGGCAAGGGCTGCACGGAATTTGGCATTGCCAACGCTGCCTGCATGCTGATTAAGGCCATCTTCCATGACGAAAAATTGATTTGGCCCTGCTCCACCATACTTAGCGGCGAATATGGCCAGAAGGACGTTGCTGCAGGTGTTCCCTGCGTAATCGGCAAAAAGGGTATTGAAGATATTTTAGAGCTGCCGCTGACGGAAGAGGAGCAAACTAAGTTTACCGCTTCCTGCGACATTCTGCGTGGATTCTTGGAGAGAGCGGCGAGCCTGTAAGGCGCTGCGCTCTCGCTTCCCCCTCTCCGTCATCGCTTCGCGATGCCACCTCTCCCCTAGGAGAGGCTAGAAGGCTAGCAAAAAGCCATGACGAGCAATTAACATATCGTGTAAGGAATAGCAATTTTAGCAAATGAGTGTTTGGAACCATAGAAGCAAGGGTACGTAACTTTCTGTTACCATCTGACAAATTTTACCGAAGCTTCGTCCTGGTTCCGCACGAAATTTGCGTTATGCCCTAAGGCATGGGAAAATTGCTACTGACTGGAACGATATTTAATTGCGACACGCTCGGCACCTTCCCCGAGGGGCACAACCCTCAGTCATCGCCTACGGCGATGCCAGCTCCCTTGCAGGGAGCATATAGAAGTTAAACAGATTTGCGAAGTTTAGCCTTCCACAGGTCTGATATATCTTCCCTGAAAGGGAAGGTGGCTGCGAGCTTTGCGAGCAGACGGAAGGGTTGCAGCGCGATATTTAATTGCGACACTTACATGTAAATAAGCAAAAAACACCGGCATCCGTCGTACCCCTGGTACGGCAGACGTCGGTGTTTTCACGTTTTAGCGTATATTAAACTCTTACATGCTCCAGGCTCAATACTCCCAGCTCAGGCCAACAGCAAGCATATCCAAAGGTTAGCAACTACAGCTCAATTACTGTCTACTGCATTGCGTTGTGACTTTTAATTATCCTCTGCAGCAATATATCTTACCGGCCTTGTCAATTTGATAACCTGCTTTTCAGCAACAGCTTTTTTTAACCACGCCTCTGCTTGCTTAGGAACAATATCTAATGCTTCAATTATTTCTTTCGAATTATGCTCATTTTTAAGGAAAGCTTTAATTATTGGCAAAGCAGCTTTATAAATCGCATCACTGGTAAATGCCTTCTCCTTACTATATTCCGAAGAATTATCACTGACCAGATAAGCTTCTGTATCAGATGGTTCTGCAAATAAATTATCCATAGTTAATTTATTAACAGCTTCATCCTGCTCCAAATTTGAAAAATCAAGTTCATTAGGATTAGAAAAAGGAGTTGCACCAGCTTTTATCAATTCCGAATTACCACGATAGATATCAGTATCCCAGACATAAGGATGTCCCCACTTTCTTTTTAGGGACTCCATTACACCCGTCCATGTTCCACCCTTATTTAAATCAGCAGCTATAGCAAAGGTTTTTTTAGCCATTGCATAAATGTACTTATTTCTATCCATAGCTGAATATACCAAAAAACCTTGATTTGGACTTACGACAGAAAAAACTAACAGCCTGTTTTGCAAAATTGGTTTTATGTACTCTCCCTGCACTATTTTTTTAGCCATAGAATCAGCTAAAAATTCAATACAAGCTCCTCCATTTTTTAATGCTACGGTACGCGATGTACTGTCAACACCCCTAGCTCCGCCAGAAACAACAGTTATATTTGCCAGTGCAGCCTTTTGGGCTATGGTAGCACACACTGTTTTACCATTGTCATCAATATTTCTAGAGCCTACAATACCAATGCAATCATTTTTAGCCAGTTCCAAATTACCGCTATAATAAAGCATAGGCGGAGCATACCGCCCTCCCAAAACTTTTATCAGACGCTTGGGATAATTATCATCACTTTTAGTAATAACATTAATCCCCTTACTTTCAAGCTTCTGCAACTCAAAAGCAACATTTATACTTCTTGACAGAAGCACAGTTATTCTAGAAGCATCAGCTTCAGAAATAGCAAGTTTAGCAATCAGCTCATCTGCACTTAAACCAAGCAAGGCAGCAGGTTCCTTCAGCTCAGATTTATATATCTTGACACTCAGATTATACCACTGAATAGCAGTAAACGGTTTCACATCATCCTTCAGCGCAAGTGAAGAACATAACAATATTGTAACTTTAGCATTATCGCTTAAATTAGACATTTTTAATCCTCACTATTCTGTGAATTAGCTAAGGCAAAAGCAAATACTTTAGCCATACCAGCCTCACGAACCAGCTTGCTGGCAGCAACAGTAATCGTCCATTTGGAATCTACCATATCATCTATTAAAAGTACATTAGCATCTGACAAAGTATTATCCTTTATAAAAACACTATCCTCAATATTTTTCTGCTGTTGAACTGAAGTGTGCTTATTTTTTTGTTCTTCTTTACTAGTTTTACCCAATATATCCAGATATTGACAATTTAGCTTTTTGGCTAAACGCTCTGTAAAGCTGCTTACCAAAGAAGGATGGTTGAGCGACGGAATGGGAATAAGGTATTTTATGTCTTCATTGCGAACTACTTCTCTAAGCTTTTTGGCTGCTGCCACAACAAGCTCATCTGCAAAATATGCTGGATCAGATTCATATTTGCCTTCTCTGACAAGCTTACCATAATTACCCGTACCATACTTTGTTAAGACAAAAATTTTATCGCCACAAATTCTCTCGTTTGCTGGAATAAATTTATTAGTTACTGCCCATTTCTTTCTTGCAGCAACATCATAATCAAAGCTATCAATAAAATCTTCAGCTTCTGATGCTATACTAGCTGAATATTCCTCTGACAAAGACTGCCCAGATTCACAAAAAGCACAATGCCCACACGGCTTTGATGCTTTATCATTCAATAAAGCGGTTACATATTGCATATAACATTGCTTGCTGGCAATGTAAGCATTCATATCTCCTAATTCCATATGACGCAGTTGTGTTAATTGATTAATATGCTCTTCATCGGGATGCCAATCATTGTCTTTAACTATATATTTTGTAGTTCTCGATTCAGAATCAAAATATTTGATCACTGCATCTTGCGCTACAAGATATCTTATTACTTTATCTACTAATCCACTCGTATGCTTTCCTTCTTTTATAACATCATCTTTCGAAATACCATCAGCTTTTTTTATAGAATCAAAAATGGACATCATCTGGTCTTTAGTAGCAAAAGCACTACGAATAAAAAACTTATTAACATCATCATCGTTAGGCGATGCTAAAAGCACTGCATAAGCCAAAGGAATCTCCTTCCCCCTACCAGCTCTGCCTATCTGCTGATAATATTCAATAACATTTTTGGGCTTACTAAAATGTATTACAAAGCCAATATTAGGCTTATCAATCCCCATACCAAAAGCACTTGTAGCAACTAAGATATCAATTTTATCACCCAGAAAATCGGTTTCTAAATCTATTCTCAAATGTTTATCTACTTGTCCATTATATATTTCTATACGCTTATCAGGAAAGCATTTTCTCAACCAGCCTGCTACTAATTGGCAATCATTTATAGTTGCACAATAAATTATACCAACATGCTTTTGTAAATCATAAATATGTTCTTTTAACCAGGCTAACTTTCCTTTATAATCGGGTATTTTTATCACCTGGATATACAATGATTCCCTTTGCAGATTGCCGCGCAAAATAAGCATCTTTTTCTTAGTATTATTTTTATATCGCAGCTGTGACGCAATATCATTAACAACTCTGTCATTGGCGGTAGCTGTCGTAGCCAAAACTGGATCATTGCTTGTCAGATTATCTACTATTTTAACTATATTCATATAGTCTGGTCTAAAATCGTGTCCCCAGTCAGATATGCAGTGAGCTTCATCAATAACCAAAAAACCTATTTCCTTAATCTCACCCATAACATTTTCCATAAAATCATTATTAGTAAGACTTTCCGGAGTAACAAAGAGAATATCTACATTGTCTTCTTTTAATAATTCTATAGTTTTCCTTTTGTAGTCACTGCCTACCGAAGAATTATATAAACGAATGGACTCATCTTCAGGAAAAAATTTTCTTGCTGCTTCAAACTGGTTGTTCATCAGTGCAAGCAAAGGACTAAATACTAAGGTTAACCCCTTGCCTTGAGCACGCAGTATCTTTGTAGCCAAAAAATACACTAAGCTTTTTCCCCAGCCAGTTTTTTGCACAACCAATACCCTATTTCCATCAAGAACGGCCTTTATCGCCTCTAACTGACCTTCATGCAACTTAGCATCTTTTCCATAAACTTTCTTAAATTCTTTGGTGATTAAATCTTCAGTATACATAAACTATACCTCGCAAACTAATATTATCAGGGAACAAGAAAAGCGTATATTAAACTCTTACATGCTCCAGGCTCAATACTCCCAGCTCAGGCCAACAGCCACCAGCTTACTGGTATCGTCCACCAGCTTGCCATAGCCAACAGCAGTATGCAGCAGCAAATTCTTCTGCAGGCTCTTACTGTAGCTCAGCTCCACCTCCTGCAGCCCGCCATCATACTGCGCCGTCTGCTGCATATCAGCCCAAGTATAGCTCAGTCCCAGTTTGCCGCCATCCGCCAGATAATGGTTAACCTCCGCATAAACGCGTTTCGCATCCGCGCCCAGCCAATCGCCCAAAATAGCGTCTTTATACGTCCAGCCATTCTTCAGCACCCAATGGCCATACCAGGCATCATTAGTTTTGGCAGCCTCCACGCGCAAATCCCAGCTGCCGTCCGGCACCAGCTGTGGGAAGTAAACGCCCACATTATAAGCATTTTCGCAGGGGAAGGCATGCGCCTGGTCCTCGCCATACAGCGAAGCATAAACCTGCACGCCCGGGAAGCGATACTTAAAATCAAGGCCAGCCATATCGTTCCAATTATCCTTTTCGGCAGCATCAGCATTATCGCCCAGCAGCCAATGCTTATTAAACTTCTTCAGCATCGACATGCGCTCCAGCCCAATTGTAAACGTATCCGTCGGCATAAAATCCACACGCATGCCAACAAGAGCTGCATGGTCCTTTTCCAGCGCCGAACCGGAAGTTGCAACCCTGTTACCCTCCAGCCTGCTGGCAAAAACATTGACATTCGCCTTGCCCAAAAACTTCAACGCACCATGCTCAAAGGTGTGCGGCTCCAGCAAATTCAGCTTAATTGCTGTCTGCGGCGTTGCATTGCTGCCAAAGGCCAGCTGTCCTGCGCGCCCTACGCCCCAGGACATCGGCTGCCTGCCGGCAGTAATCCCCCACACGCCCAAATGCGTTTTGGCATAGCCCTCAACAAGGCTGGCATCGCCATGCTCGTCCTTATCCCAGCTAAAGCGCGGCGTAACGCCCACAGCCAGGTCCTTGTTCAGGCTGCCGCTGATGTGCAGCGCGCCCACAGCATTAAAGCCATCGCCATAAAGATAGCCATTGTTATTGTGGTTCAGCAGCTGCCACTGTGCCTTGGCATTGTTATACTTATAGGCAGCACTATCCTGCTGCAGGTACGACAGGTCAACACTGGCGCCGCGCAGCTTCACATTATTAATCTTGCCTGCACCCTGCAGGTAGGCAATCTCTTCTGCCAGGCCCTCACGCATTGCATCCAGCCTGGTCTGCAGGTATGGCGGCAATGGTTTACTCTTGGCAATCGCGTCAGCCTGCAGCACCCATTTGGCCATGTCCAGGCGACTGTAAGGCTTGGTGTTGGCAGGCATGTCCTGAATATAACCCATGCCCTCCAGCTTATCAAGATAACCGTAATAGCTGCTATCAAGCGGCACGTCAGCCGTAACTAGCGGGCTGGCTGCGGCGCAGCTGCAGCCAAGGGCCGCGGCAATTGCTATTGCACTAAGTATTTTTTTCATCAGGCAGCATCTCCTATGCTTATAAATTTGCTCATTACAAGTGTATATTATATCGCTTGCTTATTGAAAACAGTCTACAGTAATATATTGTAGCAAACTAGATTCTATCTTTCAAGATTATTTTATATATTGCTGGCTAAACCTGTATATTGCAACCTCGTCATATGTTATGTGATTTTTCAGAATCTTCACTTGACTTCTGCTGTCCTTTTATTTATACTTAGCTTAGCTTCACATTTACAACAAAATAAGCAGGGCCTACCGGCTCATGTCGGTAGTATTTAGCAGTACCTACGGTATCCGAAAATTTTGGATGCTATGTGTACTGCTTTTTTTCTTAAGCACCTCATGTTGTATTGTACTGAAGCAAATATTATAATTAAAGGAAAAAAACAGTATGCCGTTAATATCTTCTTTTTACGGTATGTACATCAAGATGTATTTTCAAAGAAAAGAACACAACCAACCACATTTTCACGTCATATACGGTGAATACACAGGCGAAATCGAAATCAAATCATTAAAAATGCTAGAAGGAGATTTACCACCTAAAGCACTGGAGCTTGTCAAAGAGTGGGCTGCATTGCACCAAACTGCGCTGATGCATATTTGGGAAACACAGGAATTTATTAAACTGCCACCATTAAAATAACAGGAGGTGCTACCATGTTTCATAAAGTTCAAGATGTAAAAGCAATGCCAGATTTTATTTTAAAGGTTGACTTTATTAATGGTATTTGCAAGTATTATGATGTAAAACCGCTTTGGAAAATATGGCAGCCCTTTAAAGCTTTAGAATATACCAACGGTCTTTTTAACTTGGTTAAGGTTGATGTTGGTGGTTATGGTATCAGTTGGAATGATGAGCTTGATTTGAGCTGTGAGGAACTTTGGGAAAACGGCTACTGACCAAGCCATGAATATTTTAAAAACTCCACCCGAAGAACACCAGTACTTCAAGGATCTGTTAGCTAAGGAGCAGTAAGCTCCGCCTGTTCAAAAAGCGCCTGCCATTTGGCAAGCGCTTTTTCTATTGCACGATATTTAACTCTAAGTTGCTCCCCTTACCCTTTTCTCCAGACCATCTTATTAACCACACCTGTGTAGCTTTGGATAATCTTCACAACCTTAGTAGATACGTTCTCATCTACATAATCAGGCACCGGCAGTCCGTCATCGCCATCAAGGTTCATCTGCACCGCTGTATCTACAGCCTGCAGCAGGCTTTTTTCGTCAATGCCTGCGAGCACAAAGCAGCCTTTGTCCAGCGCTTCCGGGCGCTCCGTAGAGGTACGGATGCACACCGCCGGGAACGGATGCCCCACACTGGTGAAGAAGCTGCTTTCTTCCGGCAGGCACTCGTCCTTGCAGCGTTTTCCTGCTTCCATATGGAAGATGGGGATATGCAGGCGCTGCAAATCGCTGCTGCCGCCTACTACCTCCACGCCATCGACTGCTGCACCAACTGCCTGCTGTCGTGCTCCAGCGTCACGCGGCCAAAGCCACCCGCGCCTACTATAAGAAGTTTTGGGTTCATTAGTTGTCACCTCAGCTATTATTGTCAGAATTTTACTTGACTTTATATGATTTCTCCTGTATACTCAACTACAAATGTAACATTTACAACTAAATAAGCAGGACCTCTCGACTTACGTCGTTAGAATTAAGCTGCAGTACCTATAGTGCTCGGAGATTCCGAGCGCTATAAGTACTGCGTTTTTGTTTTTTGGCATATTTCTTGCACGCGATATATCCTGACTAACTGTCAGTTTATATATTTTCAAGCACAAATATGTTATAATTAAAGAAAGGAGTTCTTCTATGGGAACCAAAGACACTACTCAAAAGCGTTTAGAAGACTTTGAGGATATCTTTGCGGATATCAGTAACGTTCTTCTCTATGACGGTGAAGACGTTATTAAGGAAAACGAGCTTGAAACCGTCACTGCTAAAGACACCTACACTGTTGAACAACAAATCCACGAGGTGGAACGCGATGTAGCTAAAAGGTGGCGGTACCACTCTCTGCACATCTCTTTAATCGGCTTGGAGAATCAAACTAATCCCGATTACAAAATGCCGCTACGCGTCATCTGCTATGACGGCGCTTCCTACAGAGCACAGCTTAACGCAGAGGAATCTAAGAAAACTTATCCTGTAATTACGCTCGTGCTTTACATGGGTACAGAAAAGCACTGGACTGCCCCTAAACAGCTCACCGATTGCTTTAAATGTGATGAAAGACTAAGCAAGTTTATCAGCAATTATAAGATTAACGTTGTAGAGCTTGCCTGGCTAAGTGACGAGCAGATTATGAAGTTCAAAACAGAGTTCCGAAATTTCGTTGAGCTACTGCGTGATACGCGCCTTGGCCGAAAGCCACAATACTCCCCTATCCAGCTCAAGCATGTACATGAGCTCCTACAGCTTATGCGCGTTATGAGCGACAACGACGAATATGAACAATTATTAAAACAGACAACAAATAATCTTAAGCAGAACAAACTCAAAGGAGATGAAATCACTATGAAAAAGATTGTATCGCTTGGTTTTGATGAAGCTAGAGCTGAAGCAAGAGCTGCCGGTTTAGCTGAAGGCGAGGCTCAAGAAAAATTTGCTACCGCTAAGCGTATGCTTGCTCTTGGCAAAAGCCTTCAAGACATTATGCTGATTACTGATTTACCCATGAGTAAAATTCAAGAGCTGCAGACTGAAATCAAGTCTGCATAAAATTGTTTAGTTTTAACACCGCCGTGCGCATCAGCGTGCGGCGGTATTTGTTTTATACTGTATTAGTAAATTTTATCAAACAAACCTGGTTTCCCAAAATTCTTCCCTATATAAGAATTTAATCCCTCACCGACTATGGCTAACCTTTTCATTTCTTCTACATGTGCTTGTCCGATTTTTATATAGCTATAGCGATAGATGACAGGATTTTTTTAAAATCTAACATCAATATAATCCGTACTCTTTAATAAACCAACAAGTAATACAAAAATATACTCTTTATACATTTATACATTAAAGTTGATTCAAATAATATTACATTACTAGCTGCAACCATTAATCTCAATAATAAATCTGCACAAAATAATACCCGTGAAGATGATTTACCATTAAATTATTGGAATTACAGAATATAAATTAAGTGTTGGCTTTTTCGCTATTCTTTTCATTCTTTTTTTGCCAAAGCACTAATTTTATCTAATATTAACTGAAGAATCTCAGACTTATCTTTACTGTTATCAATATTTTCATCAATGATATCTTCTCTATTAATAAATATCCTTTTTACAACTTCGGACTTCAATTCTTTCTTTACGTCTTCAGGCATATTTTCGACAAATGTATCAAACGCAACTAATTCCATTTCAATTTTCCTAGCATAACGTTCTATTTTTCCTTGAGCATTGGCTTGTTTACTTGCATATCCTGAAGCTGCTAATGCAATCATTATAACGATGGACCTAGCTATAGCACCATACCAAAACAAATCTACATTCATTTTTTCCGTCATATATGTCATTGTATAATAGGCAGTAATTGCAGCAGCTACTAAAGAAAAGAAACAAATCGCATTCCATAAATGACCTCTATTTTTAGCATTATCAGCAACTTGTTTATACTTGTATGAAAACATTGTTGTATTTACTTGTCCAACAATAGTTTTTGCTGTATCTATGTATCGTGTAAGTTCCTCATCTTTTGCTTCACGTAACTTTGAGAGTTTTTCTTCCTGTTCTTTATACAACTTATTAAATTCTTGTATTTTAGTATCTAGTTGCACCTTAATCGAAGTCATAGTTTCTGTTAATGTACTTTCATTTCTCTCTTTAAGCCTATCACCAACTTCTTCCATCCTGTTCTTGAAATTATTAATACTTTCATCTAATTGCGTAAGACGCCTTTCATTATTAGCTTTAAAATCATTTTCTTTCTGAATGATATCATTCTTTAAACTCTCTATTTCTTTTTTCTGTTTTTCTACAAGTTCTTCTAATTCTATGCTATTTGCTTGAGTAGTATGTACTTGAGTATTTAATTTTCCTACAGCATACTGCATATCTGATATATATTTTCTTGTTATATCGCATTCTTCTCTTTCACTTATTACAGTACCCCTAAATAAATCTAAGACACCGTCAGTATATAACATCATGTTATTTATATAATCTTCGTTCTTAGAAGATTTAAAATTATTTAATTCTCTTTGGAGATCATTTATTGTTCCGCTGATTTTATCCAAAAAGTTAACAGAAAACCACTGTTTATCCTCAGAATTCAATTTATGTCTTATTGTTTCGTAAATGAGCACTTCCCGATTAAGTTCCTCTATAACTTCTTGCGAATAAGAACTTTCCCCCAATGCTTCTCTAAGTTGAGCCAAGAAATCGTCAAGCGTATTATAAACTCTGTGCGTACTAATTTTTTCTTTATGACTTTGCATGTTTACGTATCCTCCAATCGTTTACAAAATTCTTTTATCAATGCATTCTAATACTTTTCCAAAAACCATACCTTGTATTTACCAAACAACAGTACATAATTTAATTATAGCACCATTACATTGCGATTACAATCACGCAAGCACTAACAGTCATCTTCCCCTCTCCCCCACCAACAACAAACACCGCCAAGCGCACGCTTGGCGGTGTTTCACTTTATTCCATTTAATCTCTTCTGAACAAATCTCTAGTATATACCTTTTCCTGCACATCATCCAAACAGCTATCATAGCGGTTTGCAATAATCGCCTGGCTTTCAGCCTTAAACTTCTCCAGGTCGTTTACCACAACGCTACCAAAGAAGGTAGTGCCATCTTCCAGCGTAGGTTCGTAAACAATAACCTTCGCTCCTTTAGCCTTAATACGCTTCATTACGCCCTGAATGCTGCTCTGACGGAAGTTGTCGGAGTTGGATTTCATGGTCAGGCGGTATACGCCGATTACAGGCTCTTTGCCTTCCTTCTGTGCATCATATTCAGCATTAGCTTCATAGCCACCGGCAATTTCCAGCACACGCTCAGCGATGAAGTCTTTACGTGTTCTGTTGCTTTCAACAATCGCTTCAATGATGTTTTCCGGTACGTCTGCATAGTTAGCCAGCAGCTGCTTGGTGTCCTTCGGCAGGCAGTAACCACCATAGCCAAAGCTGGGGTTATTGTAATGGCTGCCAATACGCGGATCAAGGCAAACGCCGTTGATAATTTGCTGGGTATCCAGTCCCTTCATTTCTGCATATGTATCAAGCTCGTTGAAGTAGGAAACGCGCAGTGCCAGATAGGTATTGCTGAACAGCTTAACAGCCTCTGCTTCGGTGAAGCCCATGAACAGGGTGTCGATGTTCTCTTTGATTGCACCCTCCTGCAGCAGGCCGGCAAAGGTATGCGCAGCCTTCACCAGGCGCTCGTCCTCCAGGTCAGTGCCCACGATAATGCGGCTCGGATACAGGTTATCGTACAGCGCCTTGCTTTCACGCAAGAATTCCGGGCTGAAGATGATGTTCTTGCTACCGGTTTTTTCACGGATGCTTTTGGTGTAGCCAACGGGAATGGTGGATTTGATTACCATAATGGCATTGGGGTTGTACTGCATAACCAGCTTGATTACTGTTTCTACAGCGCTGGTGTCGAAAAAGTTCTTTTTGCTGTCGTAGTTGGTCGGTGCAGCGATAATAACAAATTCTGCGTCTTTATAAGCCATTTCTGCATCCAGCGTAGCAACAAGGTTGAGGTCCTTTTCAGCCAGATATTTTTCAATATAATCATCCTGAATCGGGGATTTTTTGTTGTTGATCAGTTCAACCTTTTCCGGGATAATATCAACGGCCTTTACTTCATTGTGCTGCGCAAGCAGCGTAGCCAGGGAAAGTCCAACGTAACCAGTACCAGCAACGGCAATTTTCATGTTCATCATACTCCTTTTATTTATATAATCAGCAGTTATAAAATTTCTTGTACCATTCAGCAAATTTGCGCAGTCCTTCGCGCAGCGGTGTGCTCGGTTTAAAGCCAAAGTCTCGCTCCAACGGCGTTGTATCGGCATATGTCACAGGCACATCACCAGGCTGCATGGGTACAAGCTTTTTGTGTGCTTCAAAGTCATAATCAGCAGGCAGTACTCCTGCGCGCAACAGCTCTTCCTGCAGGATGGTCACAAAGTCCAACAGATTTTCGGGATGGCTGTTGCCTATGTTATATACCTTATACGGCGGCAGCGGCAGTCCGTCCTCGCCTACCTTACGCTCAGGCGGTACCTGCATTACGCGCTTTACGCCTTCTACGATATCGTCTACGTAGGTAAAATCACGCTTGCAATTACCGTAGTTAAAGATTTCAATGGTTTTTCCTGCCAACAGCTTGTTGGTGAAGCCAAAGTAGGCCATGTCCGGGCGGCCTGCAGGACCATATACGGTGAAGAAGCGCAGTCCGGTAGAGGGAATGTTGTACAGTTTGCTGTAGGCATGTGCCAGCAGCTCATTTGATTTTTTGGTGGCAGCGTACAGCGATACAGGGTTGTCTACCTTGTCATCGGTGGAATACGGCACTTTTTTGTTGGAGCCATATACGCTGGAGCTGGAAGCATATACAAGATGCTCTACGCCCTTGGCGCCGTTGTCATAGGAGTGACGGCAGGCTTCCAGTATGTTGTAAAAGCCAATCAGGTTGCTTTCGATATAGGCATCCGGGTTGGTGATGGAATAGCGCACGCCTGCCTGTGCTGCCAGGTTTACTACTATTTCCGGTTGGTAGTCGGCAAATATTTTGTCGATGAGTGCTTTGTCAGCCAGGTTGCCTTTGATGAAGGTCCACTGTGAGTCGCTGTGCTCGGCAGCGGTGGCAGCAATCTGCTCCAGACGGTATTCCTTGATGGATATGTCGTAGTAGTCGTTCATGTTGTCCAGACCGATGATTTGCACCGGTGACAGGGAGCGCAGCAGCTCCAGGACGAGGTTGCTGCCAATGAAGCCGGCAGCACCAGTTACTAAGATTGTTTGCATGATATACATATCTCCTTTTGTTAGCATACAGAATACTGTTTGATATTGCGGCAATACTATTATAATACTTACAAAAATTCTACTAGTAAGCGATTGTTATATATGTTTTAAGATATTTGCCATACATTATTCTTAATTTTGAATTATACATTAAATTAATAATTCAAATAGCCCAAATTCTATGTCATGATATTACGCTTCATACATAAGAAATCTATCTTTTCATTTAGCTGACATTTTAAACTATCATTGTTCTCTATTTTATCACGTAATTCCATCATACTTAACAACAAATAATCTATTCGACAAGTCTCTCTTCCAAGTTCTAATTTCTTATAAAAATCTATCGCTTCCTGGGAAGCATCTTGCGAAACTCTTATATAAAACATGTTATCTCTATAGTAAATCTTTTTAATTTTTTCAAGATCCGGATTTAATATTTCTTGAGAACTCTCCGATAACTCAAAGTTGCTTTTGTTATGATTGCAAGTATGACAAGCTAAAACAAGATTTCCAATAAATCCAGCATCAGTTTCACTTCTAAATCTCTTTGAGGTTTTAGGAATAAAATGATCAATTTCAAATTGTGACTTTACATTTATTCGTATTGAAGTTCCACAATAAGCACACCGATAACAATAAACTTTTAGAAATTTAGATTTAAACTCACTAGCATTCTCTGAAACTATCTTATGAATATCTTTAGCTCTAGGATGAGCAGATTTGATTTCATTCATTAATACTTTCTTTTTCTCACTTATATTACCAAATGATTCACAACTCTTCGTTAATCTGTAATCATCATCCATTTACTTTCTCCGTTAATTCTTTAAATCCAATAACAAGTCTATCAATATCCTCTTTCGTCAATTCAGTATATGATTCAGTTCCCTTAAGGTTACTTATCGCTCTTTCTTTTATTAGTGGTTCCCAATTATCATTTTCTTCAAAGCAATTAGCTAATGTTCTGTAAAGATCTACTTGGGCAATTGCATTCTTTATATGCTGTAGTAAATTAGCATCATAATATTCTTCTGGCGACATACCACAATCACAATTATACTTTGGTATTATTTGAAGTGACGCATCCATTTTGTTTTGACTAATCACGAGTACTTCAATATAAGGATACGACCGTTTTATTATAAATTTAAACTCCTCACCAGAAAACTTACCTTTTGATGCATTTCTATCCTCAAAAAGTCTTGAATCTATCAAAATTATATTAGCTCTTCTTACTCTTATATCATTTATTAAACTATTATATCCTAAACTTGGATCAAATTTAATTTCTTCACATTCTAATTCAATAGTACCATCTAATTCATCCTTAAGATGTTTATCTAAATAATGACTAAGTGATATTTCCATTTCATCATCAATGTACACCAGCCGATATTTTTTCACCATTATACACCTCCAATAGTAAACGTTACTTGAAATCCATCACTACCATCTATATTTTTTATCTCTCCTTTGGCCATTTTTATTGTGTTATTGACAATCCACATTCCAAGTCCATGACCATTTTGTCTTGTTGTTTCATGAACCTCTAATATTTTCATAGGATTATCTTTATATTTTTTATCAAGTCCCTTTCCATTATCCGAATAAGATAAATGCAAGATATTATTATCTAGTGCAACCTTTACATAAATATCCAAATGATCTTTTCTGTCATTCTGTTGTATACTATTTAATATTAAATTATCAAAAATTACTTGAAAAACATCTTCAGATATTAAATAATTTATATTTGCGTCTACATCTAAGTGAATCTCAACCCAAGCATAATCTGTTTTCCAAGTATTATTTATTTTATCCAATATACTTTTTACACAATATGTCTGAGGATTAAATTGATTCTTTTCAATTTGAGAAAGCATGATATTCATAAAGCGTAAAATCTTGATACATTTTTCTTTATTTTTATTAAGTAAATCAGGAACATTTTTATAAGCTTTATCTGTACATTCCGGAGAATTAAGTTTTTCCCACATCTCGTAATCCTTTAAAGCAGTAATGATAGAATCTATGTTTCCTGAAATTATATTACGATCATTTTTCATTTCATGTGCAATCGCCGATGCTTTAAGCCCGACAGTTGCCAATACATTTAGAATTTGCACATCATATTTATATTGTTTTTCAACGTCTTCTTTTTCTTGACGTGCCACTTGTTGTTCTTGTCTGAATGTTTTTATTTCAGCTATAAGCTGATGCGTCTCTTTCTCTGATAGTTGCGGAATTGCTTTAGGATTTTTTGCAATCTTATCAGATACAGGCGTTTCTACAACCTTAGATTCCTTTTTATTTTTTTTATCAATGAGGCGTATAATACCTTGCCTATATCGTTCAAATTCCGCAATTCCCGTAAGAATTATTCTAACAAATAACTCATAGTATATATTCTCGTCTAAACCTTGTCTATTAGATAAATCCAATAGTACAGCATTCCGTTCTTTATCAATTTCAACCTTTCCAGCTATTTGGTTTTCGCGTACACGCCAAGCTCCTGTTGGATGGGATGCTGCAGCCGGAGAAATTCTAGACCTTTTTCCAAACTGGAGCCAATCTTTTTTTCCCTCATATAATGCAATACTAAAAGCATTCCTATACAGCACCACACCACCGGAGATGGTTTGTTGAGGTCCACGATGTTTATATAAGAATTTCTCAATTTCTAGTCGATTGGGCTTTACAGAAAAAAGAAATTCACCTGAAAAATCCCCTAAATCTGTTAATCTAGATTTTAGTTCATCATCATTTAAATCATATTCTTTGGATCCATCAAATTCATTGAAGATGTTAGTTACTATAGTTTGCCTATTCAAATTAACACCAGGACAATATTGCTGAGCGCTATTTTCGAACTCATCTGAATCAATGTCCGTAGTTAAAATATGATTAATGCTATCATATTTAATTCTAATATAAGACAGACAATTAATTCCTAACTCTGCTTTAGGTAAGTATGAGGAAACTATTCCATTGTAATCAGAATGCTCTATAAAAATTTTCATAGCATTATCATTATATGTTCTAGATAAATAATCAACTAAGTTATTTATTTTCGATTTTCCCCACTTCTCTCTTAACTGCTCAATAATTATAGTCGTTCCTGTTGTTGTATTATGAATATCTTTTTTGATTTGAGAAACGTTCCAATCTGTTTCCCAAATAATCGCTTCACTATTCTCTTTTTTGCTATAAATAGAAATCTTGCCACCAATCCTAGCCATCGCAAAACGACCAACACCTTTTGAACCGGCTAAGACACGTTGATGATTATTAGCATCTAATATATCATATTTTTTTTCACTTTTTCCAACATGCATCCATAATTTACGAATATCATTTTCATTGAGACCAATTCCATCATCAATAATTTTTAACATT
>NZ_CAKPTG010000019.1 GCF_934190775.1 uncultured Phascolarctobacterium sp. | reverse complement strand
TTTTGCTATGAACAGTTTTTTGATTTTCCATTGTAGGGCTTTAAGCCCGCTCTGTGAGCCGTGTGCGAGCCACAGGGTTAAAGGCCTAGATTACCGCTTGCGGTTTTGTAACTGCTCAGCCAATGCTTTAAGACGCAGTTGGTTCACATCGTTAAAGGCCTAGATTACCGCTTGCGGTTTTGTAACTCCTGTTCCAACATCCCTAAAAATACTCCCGCGAGTTAAAGGCCTAGATTACCGCTTTAAAACAACCCTCAGTCATCGCCTGCGGCGATGCCAGCTCCCTTGCAGGGAGCATATAAAGTTAAGCGAACTTTTACTATATCTCCCCTGAAAGGCGAGGTGGCTGCGAGCTTTGCGAGCAGACGAAATGGTTGTGCCAATGATTACCGTTTACGGTATAGTGCAAAAAAAGACCTGAAGTCCGGATTCTTGCGGACCTCAGGTCTTTTCGTTTGCGTAAAAATATATTGTGCTAGGTAAAAATAAGACGTTCTACCGCAGTCCGGTAGAACGCCTTTAGTTTAATGTGCTCTTATGCTGTCAGCTTGGAGGCAAGCTCACGCACCTCTGCTTCCGAAAGTTTGGAGTGGCGCACAGTAAATTCGATGCTCATGCCATCAGCCAAAAGGCCTTTGGCAAACTCAATGTTTTTCTCTTTGGCAGCTTTTTCTGCTGCTTTCATAGCAGCTTCTTTTTCTCTTTTTGCTACAAATTTTTCAAATACATCGCCCATATTCGTCAACCCCTTTTCTGTTTCCTTAAAATATCTTGCTTTTTCTGCCAATTCCGGATAATACATATCATTCGGATTACTACAGTTGAAATCGTGCATCAGACGACCGAGTGGTGTGTTGTCCTTAATTTTATTATTTACATAGATGATGTGCGAACCATCAACAAAAGCTGCATTGTTTTCTTCTATTTTTCTACTGATGTGGTATATTGGCAACCCGCCCTTCAGCACGTCATACTGCGTGATAAAGATAACGTAATTATCAGGCAGCTTTTGGTATACTTCACCCTTTGGCAGGCTGTAAGCGTCCAGCATACTCAGATGATAGCGTGCTCTGCGTGCTGCAGCGCCACTACTACGGTTCTGTACTTCTACATTGAAGAGCCTGCCGTTTTCTTCCTGCGCCAGGATGTCCAGCTGCAGGTCATGTCCTTGCAGGTTTTTCAGCTTCTGCTGCGTTACAGCTTTTATTACCTTTATCTTATCATTATTTAAGATAATTCGCAATAACAACGCTGTACGCTCCGTATCATTTTCAAAGACCTTGTTCATAAAAACATCATCCATTAAAGTTAACTTGGCAATGGATTCTCTGGTATCTTCTCTCAGATTTACCATTCGTTCAACTCCCTTCTTAACAAAAAACGCCTTATGTACTACTCAATAATACATAAGACGTTCGTGACGCTGCAGTGACCGTGCTCCAGGCAGGTGTGCAAAATCTTATGGATTTATCTTAGCAGATAATTAAGATATTGTCAAGAATTTTATGAATATTGCATAATTAACGCT
This sequence comes from uncultured Phascolarctobacterium sp., assembly GCF_934190775.1. Classification (GTDB taxonomy): domain Bacteria; phylum Bacillota; class Negativicutes; order Acidaminococcales; family Acidaminococcaceae; genus Phascolarctobacterium_A. The sequence goes on along the minus strand of NZ_CAKPTG010000019.1, from coordinate 51,002 downwards.
TGGAAAATAAGGCGTTCTACCGCAGTCAGGTAGAACGCCTTTAGTTTTTACTTTGTCATACACTCGCTACAGTACTTCTCTATGAGTTCCGCCAGCTTCCTGATATCCGTCTCCGAATGCTTTTCGGCAATCTGCATCAGGTACTTCACATCCAGCAGGATGCCATGAATATGTTCTTACTCCTTGTCCCTGCCCTCCTCTTGTTTTCCTTCCACTGCGCCACAGCTTCGCCTGCATAATGCAACGCGCCTGCTTTCTCCCCTGCCCATTTGTTTTTGTCAACTGGCATGAGGAAGGCGTTGTAGATGACTCTGTCCGGATTTAGGAAAAAGGGACAAGGAATATTCAAAACATTAAAACGCCTTCGGGATCATATGACATTTTAGTTCCAAAATGTTCTATTTTCGTATTATATTTAGCACCCAAATTGTAAAAACGCAGGCTATCCTTGTTTAAATCAGCTATTTTCAATAGTTCATTTTGTAAAAGAACATAGTCATGTGGTTCTACCAGGCATTCAAATACAGAATTCTGCACTCTTTGCCCATATTTTAAACACATTTTGGCAATCTTATTAAGTCTTCTCCTGCCAGCCGCATCCTGCGTATTAACATCATAGGTTACCAATATCAGCATTCTATTTTCCTCACTTCCATAAGTAACTTGGATATTCATCAATATCGCCACGTATATATCTTGCTAGAAGCTGTGCTTGAACAAAAGGTATTAAGCCCCATGGTATTTTTTCTTGCAAAAACGGATGCATAATTACATCTTGCTTGCGTTTTTGCCAAGCTTCCAAAAACATCTTGCGTCCATCTTCGCTCAATAGTACACTGCCATTTTCTTGATTATTAAATGATTTTTCATTAATTACACGATTATTAATCAACGTAAGCACAAATCTGTCTGCTATAATGCTGCGAAATTCTTCCATCAAATCAAGCGCTAAAGACAAACGCCCCGGCCTATCCCGATGCAGAAAACCAATATAGGGATCCAAGCCGGCTCCTTCAAGTGCTGCAGCACAATCGTTAGCCAAAATAGTATATGCAAAGGATAATAGAGCATTAACAGGATCAGTCGGAGGCCTTTTATTTCTATTAGTAAACCTAAAATAAGCCTTATTTTGCAATATGAGCTCATTAAACTGAGCAAAATATAAGCTTGCAGCATCTCCCTCTAAGCCTCGTAGGACAGCTAAATCTGTACATTTTCTTGACAACCTCGTCAAACGCATAATTTCGCGACTTGCTTGTTCTAAATTAGCTACATCAACAATCAAAGCATGGTCTCGCTTCGCCCGTTCCAAAACACTGTGTGAGTTATAAAGCTTTCCAACAATAAAATTCCTCGCTATTTTACAGCTAAGCTCTTCTGAATCGGAAATTCTATACTGTTCTTTACGTAACAATACATTGCTATTATGGTTCCCCATTACTCTCGCTAAAAATCTTCCGCTAGGTTTATAAAAGCATACAGCTATACCATATTCAGCACACTTTCCCAATAATGCAGGACTCGCTCCCATATAGCCAAAATATAAAATTTGCTCAAACATCCGCAATGGTAATTTTTTTACTACTGTACCTTCCCGATTTATTACAACATTCTCATTATCCAGCGACAAATAAATATCTTCACTTGTCACAAATAAAGTATTCATTAAGTGTCTCATAATGCATCCTCATTTAAAAATTTTGCATAATAATCTGCTACATCTGTTTTCTTACATATAATTGGTAAGCAAATATCTTTTAAAGAGCATAAGCTACAGCCTTTTTTCGGTTTAACATTAGGCGTATACCCTTGTTTATAATAGTTATGCATTTCGCGCAGCATAGCTTCAACAGTTTCACGCATAGAAACAGTAAAATCAATTTCTTCCCGCCGATGTGTTTCATTATAAAACAAAGCCCCCTTAGGTATTTTCACATGCAGCATTTCTTCTAAGCACATAGCTTGACAACATAATTGCAATCTGTCCACATCAATCAGCTTGCTCTTTCCACGCTTATACTCTATGGGGTAGGGTTGCCAAATTCCTTCGCGTCCATATAGCGTGCAGCCATTTTCAGACTGTGTAAACTCTACAACATCACATTGTCCCGAAACGCCTAACTTTCTTGAAAAAACGCTCAAAGAACGTGTAATTAGCAAATTGCCACGTTTTTCTATAATGCCGTCATCATGGCAACGTTCATGTACTATGTTACCTTCAATTGTTCTTACATTTTCCTGCCATTGATTCTCTATATGAATCAATGCCCATTGTCTGCGACAAAAACAAAAATGCTGAATTCCAGAAAGCTGTAAGAATTCGTCTTCGCAATACTCCATAAGAGTTCTCCTTTCCCTTTAGGCTCATCAGAATACGTCATTTACATTTACATTAACAAAACCGAAAATCCAACCGTGTTCAGTGTTTCAATCCACACTCCCTTACGGGAGCGACGAGAGAAAAGGCTGCGTAATTATATGCGCAGATTATTTCAATCCACGCTCCCTCGCGGGAGCGACGTTTTCGTAAACTGGATCATAATGCATTACAGTATTTCAATCCACGCTCCCTCGCGGGAGCGACTGTATGGTCACGCTCTGCTGTTCCATCATGCCGCCATTTCAATCCACGCTCCCTCGCGGGAGCGACCTGCTTCACCGCCATCCAGCGCCGTGATAACCAATTTCAATCCTCGCTCCCTCGCGGGCAACAGCACCCACATATAAGCGTTAGCATCTACAGTGATAACCAATTGCAATCCTCGCTCCCTCGCGGGAGCGACTAGCTGACTTCTGCGAGTGCCTTGCAAGGCATTTTACTTCAATCCACGCTCCCTCACGGGAGCGACCGCCAGTCATCAACATCGCTATTGTCATACATACTATTTCAATCCACGCTCCCTCACGGGAGCGACTTGGGGTAAGCTCGCCGATAACGTCACGGGAGCCATTTCAATCCACGCTCCCTCACGGGAGCGACGATTAACCCATTTATCATATACGAGCCTTGACGATTTCAATCCACGCTCCCTCACGGGAGCGACGTGCGAGAGTGGTCGCTGGAAAGCAAAGCCAAAAAATTTCAATCCACGCTCCCTCACGGGAGCGACCCGTGCGCCCTTCGGCATTGATATAAGCAAAGCTATTTCAATCCACGCTCCCTCACGGGAGCGACTGTGCAAAGGGAGAAGTCTACGCCGCATGCCGTATTTCAATCCACGCTCCCTCACGGGAGCGACTACTTTTCAACGAGAGCCTTAGTCTGCTCAATAATTTCAATCCACGCTCCCTCACGGGAGCGACCGCATGTTGCGAGATTTAAGATTCTTGAGCCGCGATTTCAATCCACGCTCCCTCACGGGAGCGACCGGCCGCTACATATCTTGGTCAATTTTTGTTTGGTATTTCAATCCACGCTCCCTCACGGGAGCGACATTATATTCATATATTATAATTATGAAATAAGTATTTCAATCCACGCTCCCTCACGGGAGCGACAATCCGGTATGGTATGGTATATACAAGCATAATATTTCAATCCACGCTCCCTCACGGGAGCGACCTGCTAATCCTAATTATGGCTTGCCCTCTGGTGTTATTTCAATCCACGCTCCCTCACGGGAGCGACGCCTATTTTTGCACTCCTCACTAACTTCATGATAATTTCAATCCACGCTCCCTCACGGGAGCGACCTTTTTTGGCAATCATGGTCAAAGCGTCTTCCTGATTTCAATCCACGCTCCCTCACGGGAGCGACTCTTACCCACTTTTTGGCAAACAGTCTTAGATAATATTTCAATCCACGCTCCCTCACGGGAGCGACTTTGCTCTGCAATTTTTACAGCACTCCACAGGTATTTCAATCCACGCTCCCTCACGGGAGCGACTATGATAAGTCCAGTTCTTTTTACTGCTTGCGTGATTTCAATCCACGCTCCCTCACGGGAGCGACGCAATTCAATCGCTGTGAGATAATCTTTTTTCAATTTCAATCCACGCTCCCTCACGGGAGCGACGCTTCTTCATCGTGTTCCAATACCGGGAACAAACATTTCAATCCACGCTCCCTCACGGGAGCGACGCTGCTGATTAGCTGGCTCTTCCAGATGTTGGCGATTTCAATCCACGCTCCCTCACGGGAGCGACCCTGCGCGCTCTGAGCGGCGTTAGCTTCGCTCTCAATTTCAATCCACGCTCCCTCACGGGAGCGACTCAGCGTCTACATATTCTGTCAGTCCCATATTGGGATTTCAATCCACGCTCCCTCACGGGAGCGACCCTTTAGAATCGGGTTTTGCGCCATTAACCGAACATTTCAATCCACGCTCCCTCACGGGAGCGACTTTGCCCCGGCATCAGAGGCCGCCGAAATCCTACAATTTCAATCCACGCTCCCTCACGGGAGCGACCTGTAGCTCTAGCTGTCAAAATATCTTTGATAACAATTTCAATCCACGCTCCCTCACGGGAGCGACGGTGGATGATTCTGAATTGGACTGATGATGCTTCATTTCAATCCACGCTCCCTCACGGGAGCGACAAGAGGTAAGGGTAAGAGATAAAAATAAAAAATATTTCAATCCACGCTCCCTCACGGGAGCGACGCCAATCGGATTGAACTTGCGGATGATAGTTTCCTATTTCAATCCACGCTCCCTCACGGGAGCGACCAGATAGAATCCCCAATATCCATCGAAGTGAGAATTTCAATCCACGCTCCCTCACGGGAGCGACTCGTATGGTCACGGATCAGCGCCAGCAGATTGTAATTTCAATCCACGCTCCCTCACGGGAGCGACGACAGAGCGTGCAATGGCAAATATTGTATCCAGAATATTTCAATCCACGCTCCCTCACGGGAGCGACGCACCTTATCTACAACTTTACCAACGGCAGTCAGATTTCAATCCACGCTCCCTCACGGGAGCGACTGTCAGCAGTGGTATACATGTAAGCGCTGTCAGATTTCAATCCACGCTCCCTCACGGGAGCGACCGCATCAAAACAAATTACTTCTCTATTAATTTAAGTCAAGCATTTTTTGCGAACCGGCTCAACTCAAATACTCAAGAATTTTATTTTGACGTGAGAAAACTTTTAGTTTCCCATTCTAGCTCAAGTTGCGAACCTAAGCTAAATTTTATGTTCCATATAACTTCGCACAGGATAAATCTAGACTATTCTTCCTCATGCCAATCAATATGCAAATAACGATTCTTTAATTCATTATTTCCGTTATATAGTAAATTCTCAAAGAATTTCTCTAAATACACCGTAGTAGCATGAACTCCATTTTGCAAATCATTATAGTTTGCTCTAACCAAAGCATTACGGAAATACCAGGAATACTTAGCAAAAGCTTCATTACCTATGGAATATCCTAAAGAATTCAAATACTTTATGATAAAAACAGCAGTTGAGCGAGTGTTTCCTTCGCAAAAAGGATGTATCTGCCATATATCACAAGTAAATTTTGCTATATGCTTAACGATTTCACTCTCGCTAAGATTTCTATAAGAAAATCTCTTTTCAGTATTAAAATCATAGTCGAGTGTCATGGGAATGCTATCATAAGATGCGTAAAAAACACTTTTTCCATTCAAAACCCATTCATTTTTACTAATATTATAGGTTCTGACCTCTCCGGCATGAGCAAATACATTCGCAAAAAGGTTTTTATGTATGGAAATCCAATAAGCAGGAGAAAAGCTAAATGTTTTTTCTCCCAATATTGCAGTAATCCTACCGGCTACAATATCCGCTTCTTTCGTTCCAGCTTCAATAGCTTTCCTATCGTTACATTCCTCATAATAACTACTGATTTTAGCATTAGCTTCACTAATAGTGATTTTGCCTTCAATATTCTCTTTAGCTGTTTCCAGTAAGTAATTAGAAGTAGAAAGGCCATCTACTGCCTGTAAACCAATTGCAGTCTGCCAGGCAACTGTTTTTTCTTCCAGCTTTGGTTCACCCAAACGAATATATTCATTTAAGTCTTGATACCAATCTTTCTGCATATTACATTCCTTCTTTAACTTCGGGAACAAGTCCAGTCAATTCATCAACAACAATATCATAATCATCTGCAGACAGTGCCTCAGCAATACCTTCCTTAAGCTTTACTTTAACAGAACGATGAACCTTAGCAGAAGAGTACTGCCCTTCCTTGCAATTATGCTTCCACCAATACAACTTAACAACTTCCATAGAGCCATCCGGACGAGCCGAAGAAGCATCATTTTCAAACAGAGTTAATAAACATTTTTTGACTACCTCAGCATCTTCATCTGTAAAACCAGTTTTCATTGCAAGCTGAACATTAATGGCACCCTTAATTTCATACATACCAAACTTTATCATGTGCTTCATGCCCATTGTATCAGAAGATTTTCCTTCTTTGCCCTCTTTATTTTCGCCATTAACGCTTTTAGTAATTTGATAAGAGCATACTTCAACGGGATCAATGCTTACTGCCTGATGAATCGAGATAGGTCCTCTTACACCTACTGAAACACCTGCTGCTTCTTTATCTTTTTTATTATTAAATGCGAATACCTGTCCAAAGCTACGCACATCAAGCCAAGTTTCACATGTCCAGGCAGCATACTGCTCCGGACTAACTTTGTCACCTTTCTTTGCTTTCTTATCACTCTTATCTTCTGCTGAATTCTTTTCTTCAAGCTTTTTAGCAATAAGTGCTGATGCTCGATCGCTCAAAGAAGTAAAGCCATCATCGCTGCGATCATTAGACTGTACAAAAATAGGATATCCCAAATCCTGCATACGATTACGGATTTTACGCTTAATACATTCAGCTGTAATTTCACCATAGCTTCCATAATCAATACGCGGGCGATTACCATTCAGCGGATCACCATTGGGATTTGCCATTTTTACACTTACCAATAATACAAAGTCAATTTTGTTGCTTAATTCTGCCATTTTACTTATCCTCCTCTTGTTTGTCTTTTTTAGATGTATATAAATCATTGCGCTGATCATAATACCCCATCAAATAACAGGGTTCCAAACTTTTATTGCGGATTTTATCAGCTGTTTCACCTATTTTGCCCATAATTTCGCCAATAAGCCCCAAATAGAAGTTTTTTCTTGTATCCGGCAAATACTTCAAATAAGGTCTTAAAGCACCATTAATATTCGCTGTACCACTTTCCGGCTTAGCACAATAAAAATTCCACAATTTATCAGCATGAGTTTCCCTGATATCATTATCAGTATAGCCGTACCGGCTCTTCATTGCGTCAATCTCTAGCTTTTCAAATACAGCTAATAATCTGCCATATAAATAATCACGATTCAACTTATTTTTATCAAGGCTCATATTCCATTCCTCCTTTTGGGCCTTATCATTATAATACTTTCTTATGACCGCACAAGCTACAGAAAGTATCTTTTCACGATTTTTCTTATTATAGCTTTTAGGCATTGAAGCCTTGGCAGTTAATGCCATTACTATATCATAAGGCATAGGCAGTTTCTCAATAAGACACTTAAACAGCCTCTGCATATGTTGTTTTAAAAGCTTATCATCAACTTCAACTTTGCTGTTATCATCATTGCCCCGCTGAACACCGAAAGCAAAACGCACTATATCATACAACAACGGTGATTGGATATTTTGATAATAATACCAATAACAACTATTATACCAGCTATTAATTCTTTCAAAAAAATCAGATGCCTTTAATTCATTATAATATACCAATGATAATCGACCGGTTGTTGCTGCATCAAAAGCTGCTATAATTACATCCTCATCATTAGGTAAATCATTTTTAAATCCAGCCAAGGTATTGTACAATTCTTTGCGATAATCAGAAGGAATAAAAATTGTTTTCTTTTTATCGCCAAATATACTCTTATTAAACTTTGGTACAGGTTTTCCTTTAGGATTCCAACACAAAAAAGTTCTATCAGATACGCAAAAGCTAGTTTCAGAATTATTGGCCAGCCACTGCAAAATCACAAACACTTTCTGAAAGGTTGAATATCCCACACTGCTTGCTTGTTCGGCATCAGTAAAGCGTCCACGAAAAACAAAATTTGCAGTATCATTAGAAGAAATCAATTTAGCATTTGCCTGCATATTTACAATGCCTTTAGGAACCATAGGTGCAAGAATTTCTTGTTCTCCAGAAATCATGCAAAGGTCCGTAATGAATTTCTCATTATTTTGCATTTGAGTGTCATAATAAGAAGCCCATTTTTGGAATAGCTGTTTATCACGCCAACATTCTTCTACGTCTGTTCCCAAAACACGCCAACGCACCATGCATTGCAATGGTTCTACACCATTAATTTTTTTGTCAGCTATTTTGTTATTTTTATCCAATTCCAAAAGTTGTTCTCTTACTAAATCCTTGACAATTGTTTCTCCATCAAGATACTTCTTTATAGCACTTAGTTTTATATCGCCATATTCTGGTGAGGCTTCCCAATTTGCTAATAAATTCATATATTCCTGATGCTTATTGTTTTCTGTTGGAATCAGATAATCTAATTTATCGCTTAATGGATGCGCTGCCGGATTCTTGCCGGAACGACTACCGGATTCTATTGTTACAGGAATAATAGTTGGCTGCTCAAAAGGCACATTAGGATCTTTGCTTTTTTTATCCAATGCTCTTGCACTTACAAATTCGCCATTTAGATTAATGCTTACTTCAATTTGTACATTTTTCAAAATATGCGAAATTGGCAATAAAGGTGATTTGCCGGCTGCAAGCATTCCTACTAATGACTTATGGTATTCATATGTCTCATAGGCTTTATTAAACAAACTCATCTATTGTTCCTCCTTTCTCTTGTTCGAACTCATCTAAACCACTAAAATTCTTCTTATCTTCAAAAATTTTCATTTTCATCGGATGAATTCTCTTAGTAGCAGTGCACTCTTCAGGCCGTATGAAATCAATAACTCCTTTTTTCATAACCGGTCGCCAAAAACGTACAGTCATGCAGTCCTTAGTTTCAGAAGAATAAAATTCATCCGGATAAGTAATACCATGATACATAACACCAAAAGCCAATTCATTAACATCATCATAGGCCCCAGCACCTTCACCAAATTTACAAGGCTCTACATAAGCCTGACATTCGCGTGTTCCCAAAAAAACATCTCGGCGGCCGCCTTTCAATATCATCCGTTTTGCAATATTATGATGTTTATTCTCATTTCGGTCACCTTCCAACTCAGGTCGGTTCTTATTCCATTCAAAATGCGCCTGGACTTGATACCGGCAATTTTTCAGGTATGTATAATATGCCAAATCATTTCCATTACCAGTGTATTTAATTGGACGGACGCCTTTAACCTCTGTTTGAATCTGATTCATTACACGCACCTTGTCAATGTACCAAATGATGGTTGGCTTCCAATATACAGACATTAAAACACCTTTTAATGCTTCATATGTAGGCACCTGATAAGAACACTTCTCACCACCTACACGCATGATTGGATCACTAAAAAGTGCATAATTACCATAAACCTCAAATTCGACATTATTAGAATGCATACGACACCTCCATTGCTTAATAAAAAACTCCTTCGCCACCTATGGCATCTAAATTCAAACCAAGCTTATCATCATAGTAAGCAGAATCATTCAAGATATAGATGCCAAAATAATCATTATATATCACTGCTGCATCTTTATTTCCTTCTTTTAATTTTTCTATTTGATATTGGTAGCATGTAACAGTATATCCAGTTGCTTGCTTTATAACTTCCTCAGCATACACAAAATTATACATAGCTTTCTCAGAATTCAGCTCACTAATAACATCTTGCCCCTTCCCATAAGGTACTATCATTTCAACGGTATTATTATCAAAAACATTAAAATACTTTCCTACCGTCTTTAACTGTTGCGCCAAAAAGTAACCATCTGCAACATCATGTTGATTTAACAATCCGTATAAAGACTTATGTAAATTAGGTACTAAAAAATCTTGCTCACCCTTATCCATCTTAGAGTACAGCTTTCTATAATAAAAGGAAATAGCTGCATCGGAGTTCAAGCTAGTATAATGTTTTTTTATTTTAACTTCCTGTAATAAACTTTCAGTTGCTCCTTTGGCAGTTTCAATCTCTTTAAGCCGATGAAGTTTCTCTCCCAATAAATTTACAATGTAAACCGACTCTAATTTATTTTCGCCATTTCTATTGCATCTTCCTGCTGCCTGAACAACACTATCCATTCCAGCCTGTAATCTAATAACACATTTAAAAGAAATATCCACACCAGCCTCAATTACTTGAGTTGCAACGCAAACTATTTGTTTAGGATCTGGCAAACTCAAATCTATTTTCATTGACTCTACTATCATTTTTCTATGCTTTGTACACATCGAGGCAGATAAATGATACATTGGAACGGTATTGTTTACTTCAGCCTGTAAATTCTCAAATAATTCTTTTGCCTCTCGTTTTGTATTGCATACAACTAGAAGGCTTTTTTTGCTCCTTATTATTTCTAAAGCAAAATCAGATAACTCTTCCATGCTCATAGAACCCTTGTCAACTAATTCCACACGTTCAAAAACCTTTAAAGTTTCGGAGGGCAACGTAATCAAATCACTAACCTCGTTTAATAATTTATGCTCAGCATTTTCAAAGGACGGTTGGGTAGCGGAACACAAAATAACAGTTGCGTGACATTTTTTCACAAGAAAGTTAATAGTTAAATTAAACAGCGTAAGCATTTTGTTTGGCAAAGACTGCACCTCATCAAAAACAATTACACTATTGCACAGAGATGCAAAACGTCTGACTGAACTGGTTTTTCCTAAAAACATAGTATTTAGAAGTTGCACCAATGTTGTTATAATCATAGGATTATCCCATGACTGCATAAGCAACTCTCTCTTATTTAATTCTTCGACATCACTGTTTTCATCATCAATGACATTAGAATGATGTTCTAAAATAATACTATCATCCTGTACTGCTTTTCTTATTTCCTGTGCATTTTGTTCAATGATGGACAGTAAAGGCATGACAAAAAACATTCTTTTTTTATGATATTTTTTTGCATGTTCCAAGGCATAACGCAATGAACTTAAAGTTTTGCCACCACCAGTCGGAACATTTAACCTGTATACTCCTTCAGGTTTTTGCGCAGCAACAGCACATGCAGCAGAAATCTCCTTGCGTGCTAAATCTATATCTCGATCTGTCTTAAAATTTTTAATATAAGAATTAAAATTCTCTAACGCCTTGCTCCAATCCAAGCTTACCTGCTTAGTTACCTCATTTTTTTCAAATTCCATAGTATCTTTTCTATCGGCATCTATAACTGCCGATGTCAGTAAACGACACACCAATGAATAATAAAATGGAATTTCATGTTCTTCATCATGCTCTGTTCTATCTATACTAACTATTATATCGGCAAGATTTTTTATTTCATCTGTTGCCTCCAAAAGCAATTTTTCAATTTCATCCTCACTGGCACATTCATTATAGAAGTTTTCTATAGCCTCCTCAGAATCAATGTTTTCTTTTTCTAATCTGTAAGCAAAGGCACTTTCATCCTTATCTTTTATGCAGTCAAATAAGCCGTGATGTGCTCCGATTGCATAAGCTATCAATTCAACAGTTAAATCTTGGAAGTAATTTGTTCCAACATATTTAGCATGTTTCGCTAAAATCAGCTTTACCCCTGCAAAAGTATGATTAACAGAACCTCTCTGAACTTTTTTCTCATTGATAACTGCATCTTCAATATACCGTTTAAACCTGAACATATATTTGCCACAGTCATGTAATAAGCCTGCAAGATAAGCAGTCTTTTCTAAGCCTACTGTCTTTAATGCTTCACTAGCATATTTTGCTGTATTACGGCAATGCTCAGCAACAGATTGAAATGAATAAGTTACTTTACCATCACAAGATATTTCTTTTCTTATATGAGCCGGATACATACTGAACACCTCACTTTTTTGCTTTCAATTATATTTTAATGTTTGAAGAATCAATTGTCAAGGATTATTATTTCTGCTAAGCACGCAAAATTACCTTGTCTTCTGAAGATTGTTATTGTACAATGAAAGAGTCATATACTTTCGGTATATGTGGATTGAAAAAATTATATTTTTATGTATGTAAATGGAGATACTAAAATGTATCTCTATTTTACATTTCTGCTAATTTATCTTTAGTGTATCACACTACAAAGACAGTTTTTGTCTATATTGAAAAAGTCACTTGCTACCTTGAAAAAAATTTAGGAATTTGCACAAAAGTCCAGTCTATTAATTTTTTTAAATTACAGACTGGACTTTTCTGATTCCACAATGAATACCTATATTGTATATTCTTTTATTATAAAAATTCTCCCCCCTACCTCACGCGTATACGCCTGCCTTCACCATTCGCCAGAAAAATCTCGCCCAGCTGCAATCTGCCATCCACAATCTTAAACACATCGCTTTCAAACGTGCCCACCTTAGTTTCAATCTCCACATTACTAAAGGCCAGCTCGCCGCTCTGGTCGCTAAAGCTGCCGCACAGGCTCAAAAACGGCACCAGCATGTACGTTCCCTTGCCCGTAGAAAAGCTGCCATAAACCAGGTTATTGCCCTTAGGCCCCTCATTGCGGAACTTAATCTTCAAAGCAACGCTCGTATTAATCTTGCTGCTTTTGGCAGCCAGCGAAGCCATCAGGTTCTTGCCATCAACATCAATCTTGTAATAACGATTATCAAAATGATACAGGCCGATAGCATCAAAGGTACCGCCAAAAATGCTGCCCGTCACATCCTGAAAGGTGATCAGCGCATTTTCATAATGGTAGGTGCCGTTGATATTCGTAAAATACAAATCGTTCAGATGCAGCTCCTTCAGCGCCAGCGCCCCATCAATCAAAGGCTTCTTCAGGCTGCCTGTCATCTGCCCGGTCACCGTCATCGCATCATTAATATTCTTCATGCCCAGCGAATCCGGGATAACATCATACAGGCAGATGTTGATATTCGTCTTCTGCTCCCCCTGCAGGTCGCAGGTTCCGTCAATATTCAGCCCCTTGCCTGCGATACTGCCGCCGTAGCGTCCTGCCGCCAAATGCAGCTCCAACTTTTGATGCTCATGTATCTGCGCCGTTCCGTCCACGTCATTCAAAATAAAATGGCGCTTTTTATATTCTGCCGACAGCACCGTATCATGCAAAATCAGCTTAATATTCGGCAGTCTGCCCTTAATCTGCAGATGGCGCTTTTCCGGTGGCACCTCGTCCGGCAAAATCTCCTGCGCCTCGCCTTTACGCTGCAGCACATCCAGGCGCATTTTATCATCAAAGCCAAGATGAATATAAGCACCGCTCAGCTCCACCTCCTGCACAGTATCAATACCGGCAATGCGCAGGATAATATCCTTCGGCTTGATTTTGATGCGTCCCTCCGGCACATCCAACAAGCGTTCATCCTCCGGCGAATCCCAGGTCAGGTTTTTAAAATACACGTTGCCCCAGATATCGGCACGCAGCTCCTCGGCCGTCACGCTTCCTGCCAGCACCTGCTGCTTTGCCATATAATAATTAAAAAGCTCCGCCGCATGACGGCTGGCACGCTGCGCCAAAAAGAAGTACACAGCGCTGCCCGTAGCCAGCAGGCAGATGCAAAGCACTGCCAGATGTGTTTTAGATAATCTGCGTATTGCCTGCAACATATAATCACCACTTTCGCTTCTAAACTTTCTAAGCTCAGTATAGCACCACGCCGAACTGCCCGCAACTAATAGCAAAGGCACAGCAGACCTGTCACCAGCATCTGCTATGCCCTTATATATACATATTAAATTGTTACTTCAGGCAGTACGTTCCGTCGCCAGCCTCCGCCACACCGGCAGCAAAAAATGCCTGCGCCAGCTTTGCCAGATACGCCGTATCCTTAACGCCTGCCATTTCGTAGGCAGAATGCATCGCCAGCTGCGCCAGGCCAATATCCACCGACTTAATCGCTACCTGGCTGGTAGAGATATTACCCAAGGTGGAACCGCCTGCCATATCCGAACGGTTATAGAAAAGCTGCAGCGGCACATTTGCCTTTTTAGCCAGCAGCTGCACCAGCGCGCCGGATACCGCATCCGTAGTATATTTTTGGTTGGCACTGTATTTCACAACCACGCCCTCGTTGGGATAGGTCTTGTTCGTCAGGTCGTTTTTATCCGTATGATTGGGGTGCACAGCATGCGCATTGTCCGCCGAAAGCATCAGGCTATTGGCCAAAGCTACCAGATAATCCTCCTCGTCTCTGCCCATTGCCTTGTTGATGCGCTGCAGCGTATCCTTCAGCAAGGTCGCTGCCGCTCCCTGCTTCGTCCCGCTGCCAACCTCTTCGTTATCCAACATGCAGAACACCGGCACACTTGCGCCTGCCTCTGCCGCCAAAAAGCCCTGCAATCCGGCAAACACGCACTGCAAATCATCCAGCCTGCCGCTGGCCACGTATTCCTGCGCCAGGCCCACTGTAGTCGCCGGCATACGGTTGTACAGGAAAAGCTCCGTATCTACAATCTGCTCCGCAGTAACGCCGCAGGCCTGCGCCAGCAGCTTCTGCAGGCCGCCCTTGGTCGCAGCACTGCCAACAAGCGGCAGCATATCTGTCTGCGCGTTCAGCTTAACGCCATCGTTGGCTTCCCTGTTCATGTGGATTGCCAGATTGGGAATCAGCAGCAAATCCTGCTCAATATTAACCAGGCGCGCTTCCAAACGGCCGTCAACATTGCACAGCACGCGTCCGGCAACGGAAAGCGGCCTGTCCAGCCAGGTGTTCAGCAGCATGCCGCCATACATTTCCACATTCAGCTTCACATACCTTTCGTCTACTACGATTTCAGCATTATTCTTCAGCTTGAACGCCGGCGAATCGCAGTGGCAGGCGTAAACCTGAAAGCCCAAATAATCCTGTTTGGGAATAACAAAGGCCAGCAGCGCTGAACCGTTACGGCTCACGTAATATTTGCCACCAGCCTGCAGCTGCCACCTGCTGCTTTCCTGCAGCTCGCTAAAGCCAGCCGCCGCCATCTCCTCCTTAATATTTTTCACCGCGAAAAAGCTGTTTGGCGTTCTATCCAAAAAAGCACACAGCTTCGCATTCAGCTCCGTATAAGCCTTTTCCATTTCTATCGCTCACCTCTGTAAAAATTTCTTGGTATATTACTCCACAAAGCGCTCTCGCAGCAGCTTGATTTCTGTAGCGTAACCCGGCAGCTCGTTCGGCGTTTCCAAGTAAAACGGCAAGGCGCGCAGCGCCGGGTGGTTAATCACCGCCGTCAGCGCCTCCAGACCGATGTTGCCTGCACCGATGCACGCATGACGGTCCTTATGGCTGCCGCAAATGTTCAGGCTGTCGTTCAAATGCACTGCCTTCAAGCGCTCCAGGCCGATAATTTTATCGAACTGCGCCAGTACGCCGTCCAGGTCGCCGACGATATCATAACCGCCGTCAAAAATATGGCAGGTATCCAGGCAGACGCCCATCTTTTCGTTAAGCTGCACCCTGCTCAAAATCGCCGCCAGCTCCTCAAAGCTGCGGCCCACCTCCGTACCCTTGCCTGCCATCGTTTCCAGCAGAACCGTGGTATGCAAATCCTTATGCAGCACACTGTTGAGCAGCGCCGCTATTTTTTCAATGCCAACCTCAGCGCCCTGCTTCACATGGCTGCCGGGGTGAAAATTATACATATTCCCCGGCACATATTCCAGCATCGCCAAATCGCCCTCCAGCACCATCTGCGCAAACTCCAGCAGCTTAGCATCTGCCGCGCAGGGGTTCATCGTATACGGTGCGTGTGCCAGAATCTGCGCAAAATTGTACTCCTGCATCAACGCATTCAGCGCCGCCGCGTCTTCCGGCTTCACAGCCTTTGCCTTGCCGCCGCGCGGATTGCGCGTAAAAAACTGAAACGTATCGGCACCAATCGACAGCGCCGTCTTCCCCATCGCCAGAAAGCCCTTCGATGAGGATAAATGACAACCTATATGTAACACTTCTTCAATCTCCTTTGCTATTTTTCCACCAGCTGATAGCTTTCCGCCAACAGCTTCTGCACCAACGAAATGTCTGCATCCTTTTGCAGCATTACCGTCAGCCAATGCTTTTTATTCATATGATACGCAGGATAAAAATGCTGCCTGTCCACCAGCTGCTCAATCTTTGCCGGCGGCAGCTTAATGTTTAAAACATCAACCTTCCCCGCCTTCGCTATGCCCAGGCTTTTATAGGGAATCGTCATAAACAAAGCGTACCATTTATTTCTCCGTGCCGTCTTAAAGGTAAAATTCTCCGGCGTTTCCGGCCACGGTGCGTCGGGAACAGTGCCGAAGCGCTGCGAGCAGTAATCCATCAGCTGCAGCTTAACGTTGCTCTTTATCAGGCACTGCGTTTTTATTTCTTCCAGCAGCGCCTCTGCTTTCTCGCGCACGCTCATCACGTAGCCGCTGATGTTATCGGCCACGTTAAAGGGCAGGTACTCTTCGTCCGTATCGCTCTCCAAAACATTTACCGCCACCGCCTTGCCTGCAAGCGTAACGACAGCGTAAAATTCTGTTTGCGTCAGCGGCTTGCGCAGTGTCAGCTCTGCGCCCTCCTGCACAAAGCCATAGGCCAGCGCCTTTTTTATATCAACATCATATTGCTCTAAAATAGGATAAAGCATTGCCCTTCCCCCTGCAAATAAAATCAGCAATACCGCCAGCAAATCAGCTGAAATCAGAACTCCTGCACAACCTCAAAGCGGTATTTTTGTTTAATCGCAGGATATTTTTCGCGGTCCACCTCGCTCATAAACATAGCGTAAGGACGGGCGCAAATCTTAAACGGAGCATACAGCGCCTGATACACCACCAGCTTTTCGCCGGTCTCCGTATGCTCGGCAAAGGCCAGTATCTTATACAAGTATTCCGTCGTAGGATTGGCGATAGTTTCTCTTTTGAAATGGCGCACAATGTCGCCCATATGCATTTCTCTAGTCATAATATTAACCTCCGGAAGTATGTCAGCTTATATAATTATAACACGTTTTTTCATGATAAAGTAAAAAAGCTATTACGTCACATCATCTGTCAGCTCATGAAAAATCAGCAAAACACTTATCACTGCCTTATAATTATCAGGACCTAAAAAAAGCGTCCTGCCGTTTTTTCGGTAGAACGCTTTCTTAAACTTCTTATTTTTATTGATATACTAGGGCCTTCTGGGAAAACCTCTTGGGAACTCTCTATCAAGCTCACTATAAATATGACGGGCTTGCTGCCATTCTTCCGAAAAGAACAAAAAGTAAATCAATGCACATATCAATAAAATAATCACCCAATCCTTAACCAACGTATAATAATCCTCTTTCATCAATATACCTAAAGATTTCTTAGCCTTAATGATTTCTGAATCACTGATTATTCTATCAACATATCTGAAACTCGTTCGGGAAGAATTCAGCTCAGCATACGTTCCTTCAAATATTTTTTCAACTCGCCCATATCCTGGATAGCAATTTCTTATGTCCTCATTTACATAAACGAAATCGCCCTTTTTCACGCATAACATATCTGTAATAAACCAATCGCGCCTGATTTGCATTCTAAGCCTATACCTAAGCAACAAAAATTTATGCTTTTCTTTATCTGCATGATTATCATAAAGCAAAAAATTTCTGTTATTCTTGCCTCGACGAATTCCTCTGTCACTGTCAATAACCACAAAATACGAATCATCAACAGAAGCTTTATTTTGCGGAGTGTCCGAAGCGCAAGCAGAAGACTTCTTTTGTACTTTTGGCGACAAAGCATTTCCTTCTGCATCCTCAGGAGATTTTCCAATAGCCTCCGGCTCTTTCTTTTGCACTTTCGGCCGCAAATATTTCGCATCTACACTTTTATAACAATATTCTGGCAAGGGCATATCCGCCAATTCACTGTAAAAAATACCACGCACTGTTACAACCTTACTGCCATCACGCGTAGTAACATAAACCTTATCTCCTTTTTTGATATCATCTATATCGCACATATAATCATACAGCTTGCTGCTATTATAAAATTGTACTCTTACAAATTTACGCATTGCACACACTCCGCTCTTTCATAAATATCATTCCGATAACTAAATTATATATGACACCATGGACAGAAACTGTCATTGTTATAAAAAAAGCCATGAAACGAAAATTTTAATGCACCTTTTTCTGTATTAATAAAGAACGAGATAATAACACTTCCCGATAAAGCACCCTTCCCCCTACCTGTCGTACTCTTCCTTTGCATCCACTTCCGCTGCCTCTATCAGCTCCCGAAAACCC
The DNA here is from genome assembly GCF_934190775.1 of uncultured Phascolarctobacterium sp. Taxonomy (GTDB): domain Bacteria; phylum Bacillota; class Negativicutes; order Acidaminococcales; family Acidaminococcaceae; genus Phascolarctobacterium_A. Next base: position 32,682 of record NZ_CAKPTG010000019.1, on the reverse strand, counting down.
TTCAAAGCGTCAAAAGCAGCAAACTGCTTCGCACGCACGCTGTAATCTGCATTATCCTCGGCTGCAGCCTTAAACGGATTATGCACCGCCTGGCGCCTGCCGCCCTTGCGAAAATACTTATCATCATTCACCGTTATGACCTCCAATCAACGTATTCCTCAGCTTGCCCGTCGCCTTTTCCCGATAGCTGATTCCGCGCAGGATAGCATTCTTGCCATACTTCCCCTTAATATCCAGCAGCGCCTGCTGGACGTCCCTGTCCTTGTCCTCATCAACATCATAAGGAGCAAACAGCGACTGTTCCGCACTGCCCAGCCAGGCAAGATTATCCGCGCAAACCGTCAGCTTTCTGATTGGTTGATTTGGCAGCGTCTTTTCCTTATACAGCGCAACAAAAAAATCCTCCAGCACCTGAAACGAATCTGTTGGCTGCGGCAAACGCCTGCTGCCGCCGGTCGGTGCATAGCAATCCTTGCTGTAGCCTATCTGCAGGCTTATAACATTGCACAGCATCTGCTTTTCCACCAGCTTCAGCGCCAAAAGCTCCACCATCTCCACCAGCACAATCAGCGCGTCCTCATAAGCATAATCCTCAAAAAGAATCTGGCTGTTGGAAATACTGTGCGACTTGGGCCGGTATGCCTTAAGCTGCTGCATCGTGCAGCGTTCCCGTCCCCAGGCGTGGTCTATCAAATACTCCGCATTCACGCCGAATTCCTTATAAAGCCATTTTTTGTCCGCCTGGCAAATGCCGTAAAGGTCGCAGATGCCATGACGCTCCAATCTTCCGGCAATCCCCTTGCCGATGTTCCAGATATCAGTCAACGGCTGGTGATGCCACATCGTCTGCTTAAAAAGCTCTTCGTCAAGATACGCTATATTATCCGGCTTGTGCTTGGCCTGCACGTCCAGCGCCACTTTCGCCAAAAACATATTTGTGCCCACGCCGCCGGTAGCACAAATACCAAATTTAGTATATATAGAATCCATCAGCAGCTTCGTAAACTCCCGCGGGGATTTTTTGTAGAGCCGCAAATAGGGTGAAAGATAAAGAAAGCATTCATCAATGGAATATACGTGAATATCCTCCGGGCTGAGGTAGTCCAAATAGTTGCGGTAAATGGCAGTGGAATATTCCATATACTTTTTCATGCGTGGCTTGGCTATCGTGTACTTAATCCACGAGGGGATCTCATACAGCCTGCACCTGTTGCGCACGCCCAGCTGCTTCAGCGCCGGGGAGATGGCCAGGCAGATTGCGCCGCGTCCACGCGCAGCATCAGCTACCACCAGATTCGCCTCGAAGGGATCAAGCCCGCGCTCCACGCATTCTACGGAAGCAAAAAAGCTCTTCAAATCTATACAGGCATAGTATTTTTCTGTTTTCTGCTTATTGGCTTCCATGACAAATTCCTCCTGCACTAAACGAACATTCGTTGTGTTTTTGTAATGCTATTATAGCACTTTACGAACATAATTTCAATATAAAAAGCTTTAGTCAGTGTAGCAGCTGCCAACGAAAAAAGGCTGACGCCTTGCGTAAATGCGAAGCGTCAGCCTGTGTTATATGCTATGAATTATGGTAAAAGACATTGGCAAGGTGCGGATTTCTGCTCACTCCTCAGTTCTATTCTACTCATATTCTAACCATATTCTAATCATTCTGCTCATATTCTAACCATTCTAATCATAATTGTCAATCACACTGCTTAGAATAATGAGTAGCAGGGGCATCAACAAGAGCAGCATGTGTCCTAAATTTTATATATTATTCGGGACACTTGGCACAAATTATCAGCTGCCAACGAAAAAAGGCTGACGCTTTGCGTAAATGCGAAGCGTCAGCCTGTATTGTTTTGTACGAGGTTATTCAATTTTTTCTAGTAGCTGTAAAAAGTTATGTTTTGGAGTGGTCTTAATACCTTGCAACCTAAGCACCACAAGCTATTTTATTCATATCAGCCTACTAAAATAAGTTACCATATTCTTTGCCTTCTCAATGCCATTCTCAGCCGCAAGTTTATACCACCTAACCGCTTCTTCCTCATTTTCCTTTACGCCTTCACCATAATGATAAGCACATCCAACATCATAATATGCATCTACATATCCCTTCTCAGCCGCAAGTTTATACCACTTAACCGCTGCTTCTTTATTTTCCTCTACACCATCACCCCAAAAATATGCTTCGCCAACCATGTATTGTGCGCCAGCATGTCCCTTCTCTGCAGCCAGCATAAAAAGCTTAAAAGCTCCCTCATAATCTTCTTCATCTTTTTTTCGCTTAGCTTGTTTATATAATTTAGCTGCATTTAACTCAGAACCGCTCTTAATAACATGTATATCCTCACGCTGCTTATCAGACAAGGCTTTAATCTCCTCGCTCAACCTTGCTACCGCTGCAAAATCATTTTTCTTGAAAGCCTCTTCCAGCTCGCGCGTTTTTCCCTTCAGCACATTTACGTTATCAGAAATAACCGTTTTTACTTGCTTATCAATAATAGCATCAACTAGCCAATGACAAATGTGCTCCAGCTTAGCAAGTGTTCCAGCAACATCAACTTCGCTTCTACTCTTTTCTTCAAAATGGATATTCTCATTGCACATATCCTTTAATGCAAAAATTTCATGCTGCATCTCTCTGGATATCTGCAAATTATTTTTTATGTCATTAACCTTTTCGTATAAGCTTCTACCATTACAACCGGCAACAGTAACTACACATTCCAAAGCTCTGCGGCATTTGAGCATAAACACATCAGCATCATCATTCACGCGCTCTTCTACCTGTGTGCAAAGCTTATATAGCTTTTGGTCCTTGCTCTTCAAAAAATCAAATCTACTCATCGTATACACCCCAAATTTCTAGTATTTATAAAACTATCAAGCAGTATCATTCAGTGAAATTTTCGCCTATTTATACATATTATATGACAAAGGCTGCTTTTTTCCAATATCAATCGTTTTAAAAATGGCTGACGCCTTGCGTAACCGCGAAGCGTCAGCCTGTGTTACTCTCTCTAACAAATTCAACGCGCACCTTTTTTCCACGATTACCTCGTTATTATATGCTATACCTTGTTCAGCGGTTGAACACCGACATACTAAAAAAAAATCAAGCCTACTGAATTACTGACCACGTAATCCAATAGGCTTTTTTATGCTTTAAAAATTTTCCGTAGCCCTGCTGCACACTCCGCAGCAGAGCTAATTTTTCCATATTAATAATGCTTAGTCTACTCCCCCAGCCTACTCTAAATTATTATAGCGATTATAACTATCCGTCCAGGTCCAAGGCAGCGACAGCAGGCTCAGCTCCGCTTCCTTCCAGGGATACTCCGGCTCCTCCTCCTGCTTCTCGTAGCTTTCACATATTTCCTCGTTATACTGATCGAACACAAGATAAATCATTCTCTGTGTCTGCAGCCAAAATACCCGCATAACAACAAAATGCAGGAAAATAAACAAAGGCAGCACATAATCACCCCGGTATAATTGGTGTCTGATGGGCAACCCCAGAATAAAGATGGTCGCAACCAGTACTAAGAAGGAGCCACGTTTTCCTAGCATCGTTTCGCCTGTCTCCTCCAGCACAGGTGCCACATAATCACAAAACGTCCACTGTATTTCAAACTTACGCATCGCCAAAATCATGTTAATACAGCCTAAGGCACCTAAAAGATATTCGCCAAAATTTTCCACGCTATAACCCACTTTCCTTTTCCACTTTCAGCTAGGAATAATCTACTCTATCCCGACACTCCTGCATATAAAAGCATTTTTCAAATAAAAACAGAGAATAGTGCTGTCATACACTATCCTCTGTTTTTTATTCCACCAATCAACTGTCACGATTGGACTAATTCTGGTGGAGATGAGGGGAGTCGAACCCCTGTCCGAAAATATTGCCATACAACTTTCTCCGAGCGCAGACGTCATACTTTGTTTCGCGCTGCGATTGCCTGACGACGGGCCTTCACATTGCTATCCTAAAGAGTTTCCCTTAAAGCCTATAGGAATCAGCCTTAAGGTATCCCACTATTGACTGTCATTCCTCACCCGCGGGAAGAGGCTCAGAGACAGTTAGCAGATTAAGCTGCTAAAGCGTATTCTTGTTCAGCGTTTATATTTAAACGTGCCCACCGATTATCGTGCAGATGGAACCACGGCTCGCTTATCATACCGCACCTACCCCCGTCGAAACCAGTACATCCCCAAATTGGAATATATCGGTGAAAGAGCCGATACGCTACAATGATATTGTACTATGCTTTAGTCAAAAAGTCAAATAGCATATTATGAATAAATTGTGACGGCTTTTACAATAAATTCAGCAGCTCTTCCTTAGACATCTTAAAGATGCTATTGCGTCCATCAACAGACAAAATGCTTTCAGCCAAATTCTGTTTATCGTTCTGCATCTTTAAGATTTTTTCTTCAATAGAGTTTTTCGCCACCAGCTTATAAACAGAAACAACCTTTTCCTGTCCAATGCGATGCGCTCTATCTGTAGCCTGATTTTGTGCTGCAACGTTCCACCACGGATCATAATGAATCACCACATCTGCTCCTGTCAGGTTCAAGCCGGTACCACCAGCCTTGAGCGAAATAAGAAATACAGGTGTAGCATCATTATTAAAAGCACGCACCAGTTCAAGCCTTTTCTCCTTAGGCGTTGCACCGGTAATCGTATAGTAGCTAATGCCTTCTCGCTGCAAATCATCAGCTAAAAGCTCTAGCATAGATTTAAACTGAGAAAAAATCAGTACCTTATGCTCGCCTGCAATCGCACTTTGCACCATCTCCAGGCACAGTTCCCGCTTAGCAGAAGCACCTTCATAATTACTGAATGCCAAGCCAGGATCACAGCAAATCTGACGCAAACGCATCAGCTCTGCAAAAATCTGTATTTTGCTCTTAGAAAGCTCTTCTTCACTCTGCGACTGCACTAATTTGAGCGTTTTCACAACCTGCCCATCATAAAGAGCCTGCTGCTTGGCATCAAAGCACGCGATACGCACCTCTTCGATTTTTTCCGGCAGTTCGTTTAAAACATCCTTCTTTAAACGTCGCAAAATAAAGGGTGCTATTAATTGCTTTAAGCGCTTGCCAGCAGTTTCATCATTGCTTTTAACAATCGGCTGCTCAAGCTCCTTTTTAAAACAACTATATTCATACAAATAACCTGGCATAAGATAATCAAAAATGCTCCAGAGTTCACTTAAGCGATTCTCGATAGGTGTACCCGTCAGTGCAAAGCGGTGCTTACTTTTAATCAGCTTAACCGATTTTGCTGCAGCTGTAGTATGATTCTTTATAAATTGAGCTTCGTCGATAAATTCATAATTAAAGGTCTTTCCCTCATATGCTGATATATCCCGCTTCAACAAATCATAAGATGTAATAGCTACATCATAACCGGTAAGCTGAGCAATTTTTTCTTCCCGCTCTTTTTGTGTACCAACAATCAAAATAATCTTTAAAGCTGGTGCAAACCGCGTAAATTCCTCCTGCCAATTATAAATAAGCGAAGCAGGACAAACTATCAGCGATGTTCCCTCTTCACCTGCTTCTTTAGCAGCTACTAAAACAGCTATGCTTTGCAGTGTTTTGCCAAGGCCCATGTCATCTGCCAAAACACCGCCAAAACCATAAGCTGCCAAAGTTCGCAGCCATTTATAACCATATTCCTGATAATTGCGCATTACCTTAACTAAAGAGGGCGGTACTTCAAAATCAGATTCATTGATAACCTTGAATTCCTTAATAAGCCTGCGGAATTTGCTGTCACGCTCTGTATATAAATCTGCATTTTGCTCCAGCATTTTATCCAGATAAAACGCCCTGTAAGCAGGCAGCTGCATTTTTCCTTTGACAAAATCTTTTGGGGCAATCCGCATCGCCGTAAACATATCTGCTAATTCTTCAATAGCCTTATTAGTAATATTGACAAAGTCACCATTACGCAGACGATGATATTTTTTCTTGTTTTTATAACTGCCTATGATTGCCAACAAATCTTCCAGAGAAATTTCACTGGTAGTCAGTGACAAATCCATTAAGCCGCTGTCAATGCTTACACCCACACTGACATTAACTTTATGGTGGATTTTAATCCGCTGAAAAGCATCCGTGCTGTTCACATCACCTAACTCCATAAGCTGAGCAACACCATTTTCCAGGAACTGCCACATGACGTCTTCATCTTTATCAATAACAAAAGCAAGCTCAGTCATATCAACCTCATTAAAATAATAATGAAGCAGTTCTACCAGCTGCTTTTCCTTATCTTCATCTCTGCTGGCAGCAATCATGTTACCGGCTAAGGCATCCAGCAGATTATATTGCTCTTCACCATAGCAGGCTTTGGCCACACAAAAAATTTTTCCTTGCTGATAATCCAAAAAGAAGGAAAATTTTACCTCCGGCTGCAGATATTTTTCAATGACAGCCGCATCATGTTCAATTATCTGTGCACAGCTTGCCAGCTCCGGCAATACCTGATAATAAAACCTGTTCAAGTCCTTATGACCTATTTTCAGGCTAACCTTACCATTTTCACTATGTTTAAGCAACGGCTGTAATTTATTAAAAAGGGCAATATCCATACGGTTCAAATAATAATCATCAGCAAAGTAAGCAAATTTAGAACCCTGATACACCTTAGGCAGATTACCCTCTACATTGATTCCTTTAAATACACCCTTTTTATTCATATCAGGAGAAAGAATCAGGTTTACATCCAGATTTTTATCGCGGAAGCCTAAGATAAGCTTTTTACTGCTGTCGTTAAGCTTACACGTTGCTTCAATTTTTGTACCGCTCGCCAGCTCATAAAAGCTGTCTAACGTCTTGCCGAACAGCAAAATACTGTTGCCTGAAGCAATGCTTTTAACCGGTACGCCATAACTGCGATATTTCATATTTTCAGCAGTACGGAAATTATCTTCTTCCACAACCTCCCTAAGCAGGGTGTAATACTTATATGCAGCTTCCGTAAATTTCTCTATACTGAAATTAATACTATCCTTACTGCCCAAAGCATGTTCTGCGCTAAAGCTATACTCCTTCACTAATCCAGGGATATTTTTGACAACGAACAGCTTGTCCCTGCCAATTTTAAAGGATAGATTTAACGCATCCTCACTAAGCTCCAACCGAGGTACAAGCTGCACCATGTTTGCATTACTATGCTTTTGCATAACAGGAATTAAAGATTTCGGCTTGCTGCTATAAAGCTCCAGCAATTCCCTTCCGGCAGTGCTGGTGTAATCGCCAGGATTATGTTCTTTAATGTAAGCATCAATCAAAAGCAGAAAAGCCATAAGGTAGGCATTAAATTTAAACCTCTTAGCTTCCGGTGACCAATGCGCAAAATAACTAAACTGTGCTCGCGGCACGCTGCATTCTATAGCTAAGATATCATCTTCCGAAAAAACAATCTTTAACGGGTACCGTCCATTGCTAAAGAAGGCATATCCTTCTATACGGGCTGTTAAGATTTTTTTCGAATCAGGCGAATAGAAATCATTTTCTTCTGTATCACAAGCTGTCAAAACAACATCCTGCTGCACCAGTTTTTTAGCTTTTGCATAAGCTTCTTCAGTGCAACAAACTTTTCTGGTTATTTCTGCCAGATTAAAAATGCATTCATCGTAATCACTGGCAGAAAAAAACGGCTTAATGAATGTCTTATTATTTTTATCCAAAAATTCATTAATGCGCTCATCATCAAAAAAGCCTTCTTGCTCGGCTAAAAATAAGGCAGCAGCTATATGCTTACATGGTCCTGTAGCATTATATGGACAAGAGCAGTCCATAGCAAGCTTATGGTTTTCAGTTATTTTTACATGAACATGATATACATCCCTGCCAAATACATAAGCCTCCAAGGACAAGCCATCGATAATAATATCATCTATATTGCCTTCACGATAATATTCTCTGCCTCTTTGTAATATTTTCCAAGGAAAATAATTCTGCCACTTCACTATCGCAACACTCCCGTACCCTTCATGTAAAAAGCTCTCTTAAGCACACCAATACACTTCCGGCGCACTCAAGAGAGCTACCTGTTTTACCTGTTCCTGTCCTTCAGCGCGCGCTCCATCTCGCGCTTCGCGTCGCGCTTGGCCATGTCCTGACGCTTATCATACAGCTTCTTGCCTACTGCCAGCGCCAGCTCCAGCTTCACCAGACCATGCTTAAAGTACAGCTTGAGCGGTACAAGCGCATAGCCCTTTTCCTTCACCTTGCCGATGAGCTTGTTAATCTCCGCACGGTGCAGCAAAAGGCGGCGGCTGCGCAGCGGGTCATGGTTAAAGATATTGCCGTGGTCATAGGGGCTGATGTGCAAGTTATACACAAAAACCTCCGCCTGACGCGTTACCTGCGCATAGCTGTCCTTCATATTCGCCTTGCCTGCACGCAGGGACTTTACCTCCGTACCGGTCAGCGCAATGCCTGCCTCAAAGGTTTCGTAAATGGTAAAGTCATGGCGTGCCTTACGATTTTCTGCTATAATTTTAATCTTTTGTTCTGCCATAATTATCTGCTTTTCCTATTCTTTTTCCTACTCTTTTTGCCGGATTTGCTGCCACCCTTGGCGCTGCTCTTCGGCGCAGGCTTGCCGTGCTTGGCGCTGCGGCGTCCTGCCTCTTTATTCTTCGCACCCTTGTGCTTTTTCTTCTGCGTCTCCGCACTCAGAGCGATGCTCTGCGTGCTGCGTCCGCTGCTCGGCTTCTGTTTCATCAGCAGCTGCTGGCGGATGTGCTCACGCACGCCTGCATTCTCCCCTGCCATGATGAAGTCGATGCTTACATCGCTGATATTTACCTGCAGCACCTCAATGCGCACCTTATCGCCCAGGCGATAGGTGTGACCGCTGTGCGTGCCGACAAGGGCATAACGCTCCTCGTAATATTCGTAGTAATCGTCCATCAGGCTGGAAATATGCACCAGTCCCTCGACGCCATTTTCCAGCTCAACGAACATGCCAAAGGCCGTCACACCGGAAATTACGCCGTCAAACTCTTCACCGATATGGTCTGCCATATATTCGCACTTCTTGAGGTCGACGGTAGCACGCTCCGCATCCGCTGCCACACGCTCGCGAATGGAGGAATGATCGGCAATAATATCCAGCTTATCGCCCAGCTTTTCAGCATCTGCTTCCTTCAGCGTGAGCTTGGCCATCCAGGCACGCAGCAGGCGGTGCACAATAAGGTCGGGATAACGGCGGATCGGCGAGGTAAAGTGTGTGTAGTACTTCGCTGCCAGGCCAAAGTGACCGATGTTATCCGTCTGGTAAACTGCCTGCTTCATGGAGCGCAGCGCTACTGTTGTTACCAGACGTTCCTCCGGACGGCCGGCAATTTCCTTCACAGCCTGCTGAATATCCCTCGGTTCCGTTTCTTCCTTGGGAATGAACTTAATATTAAAGTTTGTCAACAGCTTGGCGAATTCCTGCATCTTTTCCTCGTTCGGAATATCATGCACACGATAGATAAACGGCCAGTGCTGATTAAACATATGCTGCGCAACAGTTTCGTTAGCCGCCAGCATAAACTCCTCAATAATCGACTCCGCATTGCCGTGAATGCGCTGCACAATCTCAATCGGGTGCAGCTTTTCGTCCAGAATAACCTTCTGCTCCGGCAAATCAAAGTCCACAGCACCGCGGCGCGCACGCTTGTCATGCAAAATCTGGCGCAAAATATCCATGCGGGCAATCATCGGCAAAATGTCCTCATACTTGTCGCACATTTCCTTGTCGCCTGCCAAAATTGCACGCACAATATTATAGCTCAGGCGGTGGCGGACATTGATAACCGCCGGGAAAATCTCGTAGCTGAGCACCTTGCCCATTTTGTCGATATGCATCTCGCAGGCCATGGACAAGCGGTCCTCACCGGCATTCAGGCTGCAGATACCGTTCGACAAGCGCTCCGGCAGCATCGGCAGTACGCGGTCGACAAGATAAACGCTTGTGCCGCGCTCTCTTGCTTCCTTATCCAGCACGCTGTCTTCCGTAACATAATAGCTGACATCTGCAATATAAACGCCCAGCAGGTATTCGTTGTCGCTTATCTGCTCTACGTAAACAGCATCGTCCAAATCCTTGGCATCCTCGCCGTCGACGGTTACGACAGTGCGCTCACGCAGGTCGCGACGGCCTGCCAGTTCGCTCTTTTTAATAGACTTCGGCACCTTGCGCGAAGCCTCCAGCACCTCTTCCGGGAAGGTCAGCGGCAGGTCATTCTGCTTGATAATCGACAGAATCTCCAGGCCTACATCACCGATGTTGCCCAAAACCTCGGTAACCTTGCCTTCCGCCTTGCGGTGCTCCTGCGGCCATTCGGTAATTTCTACTACTACCTTCTGTCCTTCCTTGGCTCCGTTAAAATGCTTGCGCATAACATATACGTCCTGACCGATACGCTTGTCGTCAGGCGTTACAAAGGCGAAATCACCGGTCTGGTGGAAAACGCCTACCACCTTATTATTAGCATGCGTGATGATACGCAGGATTTCGCCCTCAGGCTTTTTACCCTGCGTCGCATTGTTCACACGCGCCAGCACGCGGTCATTGTTCATCGCACCATGCAAAGCGCGCGGCGGAATGAACACGTCCGGTCTGTCGCCCTTGTTATCCGGGATGACAAAGCCGAAGCCCTTGCTCGTCAGCTGAAAGCGTCCTGCAACCAGGCCCATTTTCTCCGGCAGACCGTATGTTTCAAAGCGTGTTTTTATAATCTCGCCGTTCTGCTCCAGCGCCAGCAGCTCATCCCAAAACTTGTTGGGATTAACATCATGCCCCAGTGCATCCACCAGCTCCTCCGAGGTCATCGGCGCATAGCTGCCATCACGCATCAGGCTTAAAATTTTTTCTCGTACGTCCTTCGTCTGCATAATATTTACCTCTATTCTTCTTCACCCTCGCCTGCGGCGAGCTTACGCGACGGTTGCGGCGTTTCGTCCACAATCATCATCTTCGACAGACATTCTGCTAAAAGCGTACCATCCTTCTTGCAGATTGTACCCTGCATCTCCACCATGCGTCCCTTACGCTTCAGCTCGCGCCCGGTGCAGACAACCTCTTCGCCAATCGCCAGTGGCTGGCGGTAGCGGATTTCAATCTTCGCCGTATAGGATGGCTTGCCCTCCTTGGCAAAAAGATAATTGCCTGTCACCTCATCCAGCAGTACGGCGACTAGTCCGCCATGCATACGTCCGGGGTAGCTCTGGTGCTCCCGGCGCGGCGTAAAATACGCTGTGCATTTGTCGTCATCAATTTCAAAACGCATATGTAAACCACTGGGATTATCCTTGCCACAGGCAAAGCACCAGCTATATTCATTATTATTCAACAGTGACTTATCCATATTTCTTCGTTTACCCCTCAATATCCTTTTCTTCTGCAAAAAAATCGGCGATTTCCTTAAAAACAGCCTCATGCTCGCGGTCCAGCGTCAGAATATGCCCGCTGTGTTCAAACCAGACTAATCTTCTGCTGGCGGCTGCGGCTAATTTATTATAGATGTATTCAGCACTGCGCGGCTGCACCGTATGCTCTGTTTTCGACTGCAAAACCAGGCAGGGGATTTTGATTTCTGCCAGCAGCTTATTTTTGCATTCGTTAAGCATCTTAAAAAGACTCATCAACGGCTTCGTCGGCATTTTGGCATAGGATATGCAATACTTCTGCAGCTCCTGGTAATTCTTCTTGTGCTTAGGCAAGTAGTGGATGAAAAAGCGCAAGAACGCCAACAGTGGCGCACGCTTATCCTGCACAAAAATAGGTGCCGAAATAAAAGCAGCCTTCTTCACCGGCAGCTTTGCGGCCAGCTTGATGGCCAGCAGTCCGCCCATCGAAAGGCCTGCCACGTACACGCAGTCAAAGCGCTCCAGCAGCTCCTGGCAGGCCGCTTCGGCTGCACCATACCAATCCGTCGCGGTGGTTGCCTCCAGGTCCTTGATGCTCGTGCCGTGGCCAGGAAGGCGCACGCAGCTCACCGTGTAGCCAAGCGCATGCAGGTAATCACCCAGCGGTCGCATTTCCGACGGTGCACCGGTGTAACCATGCAAAAGCAAAACCGCCTTATTATTTTTCCCTTCCAGCAGAAATGATTCTGCACCTTCAATTATCTGCACAAGCTTCACCTCAAAATTATTTATTCTGCATCAGCCAATTTAAAACATTCGTCCTGATAATGCCGTCATAATTAGCATCCGGATCCTCATCTAAAGTAAGCAGATATTTGGGATGCGAATCATTAATTGCCCTTAAGGATGCCAGCTCCCGCTCTAAGGTTTTAGAATCACGCACAGTTGCGGAAATCTGGAAATAAGTTATTCCCTGCGGCTTGACAGCGACAAAATCAACCTCCAGCTCGTCGACCTTACCTACATAAACCTTATAGCCACGGCGCAAAAGCTCCAGATAAACTACATTTTCCAAAACATGCCCGACATCAAAAGCTTTAGAGCCTAACATAGCATAACGCAGGCCCATATCTACTGCATAATATTTTTCCAGGCTGCGCAAAAGCTGCTTTCCCTTTATATTATACCTTCTTGCCTGATATAAGATGTAACATTCCTGCAACGAATTAATGTATTTTTCCACAGTACGTACATCAATTTTTCTTCCTGCAGAGGTCATCGTATCGGCAATTTTTTTCGTAGACAGCTGATTGCCAATATTATCCAAGGTAAACAGCACAATGCTTTCCAGCATCATGGGATCTGTAACCCTTTTACGTCCAATGATGTCCTTGACAACAACTGTATTATAAATTCCCTCTATGTAATCCTGTACTTCTCCGGGATTTTTCTCCAACTCCAACACATACGGAAACGATCCATATGTTATGTAATCATTATACTTCTGCATCAGAGTTTTATTATCAGCTACATTTTCGGCATACTCTTTAAAGGATAATGGTAAAATAGAAATTTCAACATAACGACCTGATAATAAGGTTGCCAGTTCTCCTGACAACATATTAGCATTAGAGCCGGTAATATAAATATCTACATTTTTCTTTATATATAAACCGTCAACTACTTCCTGAAAATTATCCACATGCTGGATTTCATCCAAAAAAATGTAGGTATAACTATTTTCGCTAAGACGTTCTTTAATATATTGATAGAGTTGATCCGGATTACGCAAATAACGATACTCGTAGTCTTCAAAATTTATCGAAATAATCTGTTCCCGCTCTATGCCATGCCCAACAAGATACTCCTGGAATATTTCCAACAAGGTCGATTTTCCAGAACGTCGCACACCTGTAATAACCTTGATAAGCTGTTTATCCTTAAGAGCAATTAGCTTATTTAAATATGCTTCTCTTACAATCCACTGTTGACTCATCGCCGCTCTCCTTTCTGCTTCACTATTTCTTATATCTATCTTATACCCTTTTGCTTCTTTTTGCAAGAATTTCATACATTGCAATGTAGAAAAAGATGTTTTTCGGCTAACTACATACATCGCAATGTATGTAGTTTGTGTTTTTGCGATGTTTTATACATTTCGATGTAGAAAAAAGAGGACGGTGCGCACCGTCCTCTCTCTTTTACCTATCTTAAAAACCTGAGGCATTATCGAACCCACCCTCTTGAGAGAATTGCATGATTAAATGTGCCGTTGATTCAATAATTTCCTGATACTTATCTATTTCTTCTTGTGAAAAACCAAATATATCTTCCCACTTATAATCCGGTAAATAACACGTAGCATGATGAAAGCAATCCTTGGCATCAGGCTTTTCAATGTAAACTTTTACAGTTCCATCACTGCGCATCTCGGAATGTACAATTTCTGTATTATCGTCTAAGGTTAAAAACGGATACATCAAAGTAATCCCCTCCTTTTAGTCTAAGTTTACACAAAAGCGTCTCAAAAAGCAAGAGAGTTATTCTTTTATCACTGCCAAAAGGTACTCTTACCAACAAAAACGATTATCTCCGGCTTTTTATTTAACTCTTTCGCTGTAGCGTCCATGATTATATCTCCCACATACTTGAGTTTTACTACCATCGCTACCAATTACACAAATACTCTGCGTTTCCCTATCATATGTAAAAATAGGCACATCCATAGCACGCTTCTTTTCTAAAGCAATTTTTACGGCACAATTAGCACGTTTTACAACCTGCTCGTCAGAAATATATTTTTGTTGACTCATAAGACACCAACCTTTCTAAACACACTATCCTACTTACATAGTACTGTATTTCAGCAAAAAAGGCAAAATCTATCTTGCCCACTGCAAAAAGAGGACGGTGCGCACCGTCCTCATATTTTTTTACAACCCAAGCTGCGCTCTAAGTGCGCTTTGCAGCAGCTGAGAAAAGTTAATCTTTTTCTTTTCTGCTAATTCATTCAAATACCAGGGAATAGAAAGCGTTTTCTTAACGGAACGGTTATCCATCTTTGCACGTATGCCAAACATATTCACATCAATAAAGCAAATGGTTTCGTTGGCAGCAATCTGCATATCTCTATATTCAGGAACCGGAATCACCTCATCATCCTGCTCCATTCCCCAAAGATGCAATTCCAAAGCACCCTTAGCCTGATTAACAGCTTGCGGAATATCCTCACCCGAGGCAACACAGCCCGGTAAATCGGGAAAATATATATTGTAGTTTTTTTCATTTTTTTCTATAATGGCGGGGAAAATATAATTGTCCGGGTATTTTTTGTACATAGAAATGCCTCCTCATTTTTATTATAGCGTACGTATTGAATACGTACAAGCCTTAGGTACGCAAAAAGAGGACGGTGCGCACCGTCCTCTTTTCATTTATGCATATGCGATTTTTTGCTTTTCAGCGGATTGACGTAAAGTCAGATTAGAAGCTGAATACTACTTGGCTCCACAGAGTTTCTTTTTCTTCAGCGCTGTTTGCTTTGGATTTCAGATCGTAGTAGGTTACGCCTGCAACGATGTTTTTAGCCAGAGTGTAGTTAGCGCCTACAGCATAGCCTTTGTAACCGTTGGCTTTTTCATAATCAGCATCAAAACCAGGAGCTACAGCTACGGTAGAAGCCAGGTCAAAGTATTGAGCGCTCATGCCCCAGGAACCAGCTTCAGCAGCTTTAGCACCTTTGTAGTTCAGGCCCAGTACGAAGCCGTCATCGTTCTTGTTGGCGTCATCCAGGTTGGAATCGAAGTAAGAAGCGGTGAAGCCTACATGTTTAGCCAGGTCAAAGCCTACGCCAGCAGTCCAGATTTTGTTGTCTTGGTTTTTCCAAGCTTTCATATCGGAGAATTTGTAGTAGCCAGCGTTAGCGTTTACAGCACCGATTTTAGCGGTCAGTTCTGCATAAGCCAGATCGTTGTCATATTCAGCGGAAGCAGTTTCCAAAGCGGTTGCTTTGCCATAACCAGCAGTCAGCTTAACGTCTTTGCCGTAGGAAACTTGAACGCCATCCATACGGTTATCATAGATGTTACCGCCTACAGCAGTAGCGGTGATATCAGTTTTGTTGTAACGGCCAGCTTGAACAGCCAGACCACCAATACGGCCATTTACATAAGCACGTTGGAAAGCAACTTTTTCTTCGCCAGCATTAGCTTCTTCGCCAGTGAATTTTTGCTCGTTACGGAACATTGCGGAGTAGGTCCAGTCATCATTTACCTGGCCGTTAACCCACAGGTCGGAACGCAGACGACCGAAGTGATTGGTCGGGTTCTCACGTTCACCAGTAGTGGTGTAAGCATTTTGATGATAGGAAGAGTAAGAAGCTTTAATGGTACCGGTGATTTTAACGTTGTCAGCTTTTTTCTCCAGGTTAGCTACGCGAACGCCCAGGTTGTCCAGCTCGTCAGCGAATTCAGCAGCCAGTTTGTCAACATTAGCGCCTTTTGCCATTGCTTTTGCAACGATTTGAGCCATTTCATAACGGGTCATCAGCTTGTCGCCACCGAAGGTAGAGTCGCCGTAGCCTTCAACTACGCCAGCAGCAGCCAGCTTGTTGATGCTGTCATATGCCCAATGGCCAGCAGGTACATCAGAGAACGGATTTGCAGCATAAGCAGAAGCGGTTACGCCCAGTGCCATAGCCATAGCGAGTACTAAGGATTTTTTCATTGTTGTTTCCTCCTCAGGAAGTAGCAGTATTATCAAACTGCTCATAATTTATTTTTACAAATCACCTTCCGGAGCTGCCAACAAATTCCGCTCAAGAGTTGCCTTGTTTCCTCTGTCATCCTTTGCCAGTTTTTCCTTCACAATGATTCATAAAGCATGTTAACGGCAAGTAGAGTATCTAAATCTTCTTGCCAATGATTGCATTATACCATACAACAACGCAGAGCGCAAATATTTTTATCGTTTTTCTTTAACTCTATTACAGTACTATTTTATTTTTATGCTTTTATTTTTAGATGTATTTTATTATTCTATAGCAAGAGGCATTAGGTATATTAATTCATGAGAATATTTGTCTGAATCAGCTTCTCTGTACATTTGTCAACTTCTCGCATTTTAGTATAAACAAAAATAAGGATCAGAACGCCAAATATATTTTAGCCTTGTAATGCTTATTCCAGAACATCATTATTTTCAGTAAGCAAAAGAGGACGGCGTGCACCGTCCTCTCTTATTTATGCATATGCAATTTTTTGCTTTTCAGCGGATTGACGTAAGGTCAGATTAGAAGCTGATTTGCAGACGGCTCCAGATTACACGATCGTTTTTATCGCTTTCTTTGCCTTCGAAATCATAGTAGTCGAGCATGTAAACCATGTTCTTAGCCAGAGTA
The DNA here is from genome assembly GCF_934190775.1 of uncultured Phascolarctobacterium sp. Taxonomy (GTDB): domain Bacteria; phylum Bacillota; class Negativicutes; order Acidaminococcales; family Acidaminococcaceae; genus Phascolarctobacterium_A. Next base: position 15,899 of record NZ_CAKPTG010000019.1, on the reverse strand, counting down.
TAGGAAGCACCAACATTATAGCCTTTGAAGCCTTCAGTCAGGTATTTATCCCAATCGGCAGTTTTCATGGTATGAGCTACGAAAGTGCCAGCACCTTGATCAAAATATTTAGTGCTCAGACCCCAGGAACCAGCTTCTTTAGCTTTAGCGCCTTTGTAATCCAAGCCTACAACAAAGCCGTCGGTATCAACATCTTTATTGTACAGATTATCGCTTGCAACATCAGAATGCAGGTAAGCGGCATTCAAAGCAACATTTTTGTCGAATGCATATTTTGCAGTTACATTCCAAACATTGTTATCTTCGCCTACTTTAACGTTAGCGTTTTTAGCAGTATCAGCAATACCTTCTTTAGTTGCATCTAAAGAATCTTTAAATGCATCATAGCCAGCACTCAGAGCCAATTTACCAACATTGCCAGCTAAAGAAACACCATAGAAGTTATCAAAACCATAGTCGGTCGGTTGGCCTGCATATGCAGTCAGCTTAACGTCTTTGCCATAGGATACAGAAACGAATTCAGCGGTATCATCGTACAGGTTACCATCAACCAAAGTCAGAGGTGCTTTACCAGCAACAACTGCCAAGCCGCCTACACGACCAGTAACATATGCCTGGTTCAAAGAAGTAGTTTCATCACCTTTGTTATTTGCAAGGTTTTGGTCATTTTGCAGACGTGCAGTATAGGTCCAATCGTCATTAACAGCACCATTAACGAACAGACGAGTACGCAGACGGTTTTTAGCAACATTATCACCAAAATCGCCATCACGGTCACCATATTCATAACGGATTTGGCCGGTGATTTTAACGTTGTCAGCTTTTTTCTCCAGGTTAGCTACGCGAACGCCCAGGTTGTCCAGCTCGTCAGCGAATTCAGCAGCCAGTTTGTCAACATTAGCGCCTTTTGCCATTGCTTTTGCAACGATTTGAGCCATTTCATAACGGGTCATCAGCTTGTCGCCACCGAAGGTAGAGTCGCCGTAGCCTTCAACTACGCCAGCAGCAGCCAGCTTGTTGATGCTGTCATATGCCCAATGGCCAGCAGGTACATCAGAGAACGGATTTGCAGCATAAGCAGAAGCGGTTACGCCCAGTGCCATAGCCATAGCGAGTACTAAGGATTTTTTCATTGTTGTTTCCTCCTCAGGAAGTAGCAGTATTATCAAACTGCTCATAATTTATTTTTACAAATCACCTTCCGAAGCCGCCAACAAATTCCGCTCAAGAGTTGCCTTGTTTCCTCTGTCTTCCTTCGCCGGTTTTTCCATCACAATGATTTATAAAGCAATATGTATCAGTAAGAGCATATGCTCATTCATTACTGATAGTTGAATTATACCATATGCCAAATTAGAGCACAAGCTTTTTTTGTTAATCGTTTATTTTTTTTACGTGCATTTTACCTCATCGTTACACTAAGTATTTTGACGTAAAAATCATTGTTTTGCAATCATACGCAATTTTCAAAAAATATAATTATGTTTTACGCCAGCTGGCTTCAGCGCAACAAAAAAGCTGCTGCAGCTAATGCTGCAGCAGCGTGGATTATAGCTTAACTATAAAGTTATTTGAACAGGCCAAGCAGGATGCCGCCGTTTGCTGCCAGTACAGGAGCAAATACCAGGGATACAATGGTCATCAGTTTGATCAGGATGTTCATTGCAGGTCCGGAAGTATCTTTGAACGGGTCACCTACAGTATCGCCTACTACGGTTGCATCATGCACCGGAGTATGTTTGCGGCCGGAAGCTTCTACGAATTTCTTCGCATTATCCCATGCACCGCCAGCGTTAGCCATCAGGATTGCAACCAGTACGCCGGAAGCCAGAGAGCCGCCAATCAGGCCGCCCAGAGCTTCAGTACCGAACAGGAAGCCAACCAGCAGAGGAGCAACGATAGCGATAACACCAGGCATAATCATCTCGTGCAGAGCAGCTGCAGTGGAGATGTCTACGCATTTTTGGTAGTCAGCTTTAGCTTTGCCTTCCAGCAGGCCGGGGATTTCGTGGAATTGACGACGAACTTCCTCGATCATCTGGTAAGCAGCTTTACCAACAGATTCCATGGTCATAGCACCGAATACGAACGGCAGGGTTGCACCGATGAACAGACCAATCAGGGTTACAGGGTTCAGCAGGTCGATTGCTTTCAGGCCTACAGTGTGTGCATAAGCAGAGAACAGAGCCAGAGCAGTCAGAGCAGCGGAACCGATAGCGAAGCCTTTACCGATAGCAGCAGTGGTGTTACCAACGGAGTCCAGGGTATCGGTGATTTCACGTACTTCAGGAGGCAGCTCGGACATTTCTGCGATACCACCAGCGTTATCAGCGATAGGACCATAAGCGTCAACTGCTACGGTCAGACCAGTGGTGGACAGCATACCAACTGCAGCCAGGGAGATACCGAACAGGCCCATGCCTGCATCTTTAGCACCGCCCATGGTGAAGAATGCCAGGATTACACCAATGCAGATGAAGATCATCGGCAGGAAGGTGGAATACATGCCAACAGCCAGACCGGAGATGATGGTGGTTGCCGGACCGGTTTCGGATTGCTCAGCAATCTTCTTAACGGAAGCATAATCAGCAGAGGTGTAGATTTCGGTGATTTTACCGATTAACAGACCAACTACCAGACCGGAAGCAATAGCTACGAATGCAGCAGTGTTACCGAAGATGGAAGTGGACAGGTAGTAAGCAGCAGCAATTACGATTACGCCGCCAACATAGGTACCATGGTTCAGAGCAGCCTGCGGGTTGGTGGATTTGCTGCTACGAGCATAGAATACACCGATCAGGGAAGCAATGATACCAGCGAATGCCAGCTCGAATACGAACATAATGCCTTCGCCGCCAGGATATGCAACAGCACCCAGGGTAATAGCGGAGATGATAGCACCAACATAGGATTCGAACAAGTCAGCGCCCATGCCTGCAACGTCGCCTACGTTATCGCCTACGTTATCAGCGATGGTAGCCGGGTTACGCGGGTCATCCTCAGGCAGACCTTCTTCAACTTTACCTACCAGGTCAGCGCCAACGTCAGCAGCTTTGGTGTAGATACCGCCGCCAACACGAGCGAACAATGCAATGGAGCTTGCGCCCAGACCGAAGCCGGTAACGATATCAATGTTGCCGAACAGCATGTAAGCAGCAGCAACACCAACGATACCCAGACCAACAACGCCCAGACCCATAACAGCACCGCCGGAGAAAGCAATTTTCAGAGCTTCTGGCATGCCGCCATGTTGAGCAGCTGCAGCAGTACGAACGTTAGCTTTGGTAGCAACGGTCATACCAATGTAGCCAGCACATACGGAGAATACTGCACCTGCAACGAAGCATACTGCAGTAAGCGGAGATAAGAACATAGAAATTACAATAGCAACTACGATTACGAAAGCAGACAGTGCTTTGTATTCGCGGAACAGGAACGCCATAGCGCCCTCATGGATGTAACCGGCAATTTCCTGCATACGTGCTGTACCAGCAGGAGCCTTACCGATTGCGCTGCTCAGCATCAGTGCAACTGCGAGTGCAATGAGGCCGACAACAATGGAGATCATTAAGAAATTCAAGACCCAAACCCCTTTCTTTTTATAAAAAAATTTAAAATTTTAAGAGTGCAGTTGCACTCTTGGTAACATGATGAGTGCGACAAACAGGAAAACCCCGTCAGTCTTAAGCGTTGATTTTTGCCAGCGCCAAAGTAATAACAGCAAATGCAACACCCAAAACAATCGTAGCCTTCGCCATGACTGTATCCAGATCATTGCCCTTGCCAAAAAAAGCACCGTCACTGCCGCCGAAAGTACTGCCCATACCGCCGCCTTTTCCGGACTGCAGCAGAACTGCGCCAATGAGTGCTATGCAAACGATAACTTCAAGAACCATCAAGACAGTTTCAATCACAGAGCTTACCTCCTCATATTTTTGTACCATAGTATTTTACCATAAAGCCAATTATAAAGCTAGTATTTTTTTCACAGATTATTTTATATTATATTTGCTGCGACTCTTTCCAGCGGGAAAATGGTGAATTATGGCAGAATTTGCTCAATCTCTTATTCTTTCTGCTATGGCAGGTATAATCAGCTATTATATTTGCAAATGGTTAGACAGAAAATAGCGCACAGTCAGCTTAAAATGAAAAACCCCGAGGCGCAATCCCGGGGCTTTTCTTTTTGCGTGCGAACTATGACATTTGCACAATCTCTTGTCGAGTTAACTATAGCGCAATTATATTGCTTTGTCAAATTTTATTTAATATTGTAGAAAACCTTCATGCCGTTATATTTTGCAGCCTTGCCCAGATCCTCTTCAATGCGCAGCAGCTGGTTGTATTTAGCAACACGGTCGGTACGAGCCGGAGCACCGGTCTTGATCTGGCCAGCGTTTACAGCAACAGCAATATCTGCCAGAGTGGTGTCTTCAGTTTCACCGCTGCGGTGAGAGATGATGCAGGTATAGCCTGCGCGTTTAGCAGTTTCGATAGCATTGAAGGTTTCGGTCAAGGTACCGATTTGGTTTACTTTAATCAGAATAGCGTTAGCTACGCCCTTTTCAATGCCCTGAACCAGACGCTCTTCGTTGGTAACGAACAGGTCGTCGCCAACCAGCTGAACTTTTTTGCCCAGCTTTTCGGTGAGCTTCTTCCAGCCGTCCCAGTCATCCTCTGCCATACCGTCTTCGATAGAGATGATAGGATATTTCTCGCACAGGCCAGTCAGATAATCAACCATTCCTTCGCTGGTCATTTCTACGCCTTCGCCGGTCATTTTGTATTTGCCGTCTACATAGAATTCGCTGGAAGCAACGTCCATTGCCATAACGATGTCCTTACCCGGTTTGTAGCCTGCACGCTCGGTTGCTTCGAGGATAACCTCGATAGCCTCTGCATTGCATTTCAGGTTCGGTGCAAAGCCGCCTTCATCACCCAAAGCAGTGCTCAGGCCTTTTTCCTTCAGCAGAGCCTTCAGGTTATGATAAATCTCAGCGTTCATGCGCAGTGCTTCGCTGAAGGATTTAGCGCCAACCGGCATAATCATGAATTCCTGAATATCAACGTTGTTATCAGCATGCTCGCCGCCGTTTAAGATGTTCATCATCGGAACAGGCAGCTCTTTGGCAGCAACGCCGCCCAGGTACAGGTACAGCGGCAGGCCAACGGAAGCAGCAGCAGCCTTAGCTACAGCCATGGAAACGCCGAGGATAGCGTTAGCGCCGAGGCGGCCTTTGTTCGGAGTGCCATCCAGACGAACCAGCAGCTCATCAATTTCGGTTTGGCGGGTTGCGTCCAGGCCGATAATTGCTTCAGCAATAATGTCATTAACATTATCAACTGCTTTGGTAACGCCCTTGCCCAGGTAACGCTCTTTGTCGCCGTCACGCAGCTCTACAGCCTCGTGTACGCCGGTAGATGCGCCGGAAGGAACAGCAGCGCGTCCCATAGCGCCGTCTTCCAGGCATACTTCAACTTCTACGGTCGGATTGCCGCGGGAATCCAGAATCTCGCGAGCGTAAACTTCAGTAATCATTGCCATTTTTTATCACCTCATGATTAGTCTATCAAAGTTTTACCTGTCATAGCGGCAGGCTGTTTAATATTAAGCAGCTGCAGCAGCGTCGGTGCAATATCGGCCAAAATGCCGTTATGCAGCTTGTGCTGCTCTTCGCTTACTAAAATAAACGGTACAGGGTTGGTAGTGTGCGCGGTGTTCGGAGAACCGTCGCTTTCGGCCATCTTCTCCAGATTGCCATGGTCCGCAGTAATGCACACGCTGCCGCCAAGTGACAGCACCTTGCGCACAATGCGTCCGGCGCAGTCATCCACCTTTTCCATTGCGGTAATCGCAGCGCTGAGCACACCGGTATGGCCAACCATATCCGGGTTAGCAAAGTTCAGGATAATGGCATCAAATTTGTCCTTATCCAGCTCTGCCAGCAGTGCCTGCGTAACCTCTTCGGCGCTCATTTCCGGCTGCAAATCGTAGGTTGCAACCTTCGGCGACGGAATCAGAATACGCTCCTCATTAGCATTCGGAGCTTCCACACCACCATTGAAGAAGAAGGTTACATGCGCATATTTTTCGGTTTCCGCAATGCGCAGCTGGTGCAGTCCATGCTGCGCCAGTACTTCACCCAGAGTATCCTTAATCTCCTCCGGAGGAAAGGCTACCGGGGCGGTAATCGTTGCATCATACTGCGTCATGCACACATAGTTTACCGGGCGTGCACCCTCAGGACGTGCAAAATACGGGAAGTCCTCATCATGCAGCGCACGGGTAATTTCACGCGCTCTGTCAGGACGGAAGTTGAAGAAAATCACACCGTCCCCTGCAGTGATTTGGCCGTCTACGCCGTCAACAGTGAAGGGCTCAACAAACTCGTCTGTTACGCCTGCGGCATAGGATGCTTCTACGCCGGCAGCAGCGCTTGCGGCTTTGCCGCCCTCGCCCAGCACCAGCGCCTTATAGGCACGCTCCACGCGCTCCCAGCGCTTGTCGCGGTCCATTGCGTAATAGCGTCCGCTGACGGTAGCAATCTTGCCTACGCCAATCTGCGCCATGCCCTCTTCCAGCTCATGGATATATTCCAGCGCCGTTTTCGGACCAACATCACGTCCGTCCAGGAAGGCATGCACATAAACCTTAGTCAGGCCTTTAACCTTCGCCATGCAGATAAGTGCTAAAAGATGCTCAATATGGCTGTGTACGCCGCCGTCGGATAACAGTCCCAGAAGATGCAGCGCCTTGCCAGCCTGCTTCGTTTCGTCCATCACCCTGCCAAGCACTTCATTTTTATACAAATCGCCATCCTCAATCGCCTTGTCAATGCGTGTCAGGCTTTGGTAGATGATGCGACCGGCACCGATATTCAGGTGACCGACCTCGGAATTGCCAATCTGGCCTGCAGGCAAACCAACAGCCTTGCCGCTGGCTTCCAAGGTTGTATGAGGATAATTTGCAAAATAGCTGTCCAGGTTAGGGGTTTTTGCCATCGCCGCAGCATTGGTTTTATCTGCGGGAGCAATGCCCCAACCATCAAGAATCATTAGTAAAACTGGTTTTTTCATTATCAAATTCCTAAAGACGAAGGAGAAAGCAACAGGTGCTTTCTCCGAGGTCTAATTAAAAGCTTCTTACAATTGCAGCAAAAGTGTCAGCCTTCAGGCTTGCGCCGCCGACCAGTACACCGTCAATGCCGCTGAGGTTGAAGGAAGCAGCGTTCTTTTCATTAACACTGCCGCCGTAAAGAATACGAACCTTGCGGGCAATATCAGGCGTAAAGATTTTGCCGATTTTCTCACGAATCAGAGTGCATACCTCCAAAGCATCCTCCGGAGTAGCAGCCTTACCGCTGCCGATAGCCCAGATAGGCTCATAAGCAACAACAAGGTTTTCTGCATCCTCTGCAGTAATTACACGCAGAGCACTCTTCAGCTGCATGTTGATTTTGCGGGCAGTTTTGCCTGCTTCACGCTCAGCCAGGTTTTCACCAACGCACAGCAACGGCTTCAGGCCATTGCGGTAAGCAGCAATAATCTTGCTGGCAACAATTTTTTCGTTTTCACCGAAAATAGTACGGCGTTCGCTGTGACCAACGAGAACATATTCAGCGCAGATGTCAGCAATCATCGCACCGGAAACAGCGCCGGTGAAGGCACCCTTGTCTTCCCAATGCAAATCCTGTGCACCGTAGCCTACGTGCTTGCCGTCAATAGCGTCCGCAACAGTTTCCAGTGCGGTGAACGGCGGGAAAATAACAACCTCGTTCAAGGTACCGTTAGTTTCCATAACAATGTCCTCAGCAAGCTCTACAGCCTCGCTTACGGTTTTGTGCATCTTCCAGTTGCCGGCAATCATTTTACGACGCAGGTCATCAAGTGCAGCAACGCCGGGCAGTACCTTGCCTTCCAGATATTCCAGAGAAGCACCGCCACCGGTGGAAATGTGGGTAATGCGTTTAGCCAGGCCCAGCTTTTCGATAGCAGCAACGCTGTCGCCGCCGCCTACAATGCTGGTAGCACGGCTCTTAGCTACAGCCTTCGCTACAGCTTCGGTACCCTTGCAGAAGGCGTCCATTTCGAAAACGCCCATCGGTCCGTTCCAGACAATCATCTTAGCGTCAGCCAGAGCCTCAGCGTAAGCCTTGCTGGTTTCCGCGCCGATATCCAGAGCCATATAAGCCTGGTTCAGGTTTTTCACCTTTTCGGTTACATGCTCAGCGTCAGGAGCAAATGCAGCAGCCATTACCAAATCGGTAGGCAGCAGCATATTTACTTTATTTTTCTTAGCCTTAGCCAAAAGCTCTTTAGCCAGGTCCAGCTTATCCTCTTCTACCAGGGACTTGCCCATTTTGTAGCCCTGTGCAGCCAGGAAGGTGTTAGCCATACCGCCGCCGATAAGCAGGGTATCAACCTTATCGAGCAGGTTGCTGATAACGCCGATTTTGTCGCTTACCTTAGCACCGCCAATAATAGCAACAAACGGATGCAGCGGGTTGGTTACAGCCTGACCTACATACTGGATTTCCTTTTCCAGCAGGAAGCCTGCAGCTGCAGGCAGGAAGTGGGTTACGCCTTCCACAGAAGCGTGTGCGCGGTGAGATACACCGAAGCCATCGTTGACATACAGGTCTGCCAGAGAAGCCAGCTTCTCAGCAAAGTCCATGTCGTTCTTTTCTTCTTCCTTATGGAAACGCAGGTTTTCCAGCAGCAGGATGTGCCCCGGTTTCAGCTTGCTGGCAGCAGCTTGTGCAGCTTCGCCTACGCAGTCCGGTGCAAACAGAATCTTTTTGCCCAGCAGCTTGCCCAAATGCTTAGCTACGGGAGCCAAAGACAGTTCCGGCTTAACCTGTCCTTTAGGACGGCCAAGATGTGCCATTAAAATAACGGCAGCCTTTTGCTCCAGCAAATATTGAATGGTCGGTAAAGATGCGGTGATACGGGTATCATCGGTAATCTCGCCTTTATCATTCAGAGGAACGTTAAAATCTACGCGTACCAGTACTTTTTTACCGGCAACGTCTAAATCACGTACAGTTTTTTTATCCACGGATAAGAATCTCCTTTATTACAGACCTTTTTTAGCAATATATGCAGCCAGGTCAACTACGCGGTTGGAATAACCCCATTCATTGTCGTACCAGCTTACAACCTTAGCCATACGCGGGCCAACCATCATGGTGGACAGGCCGTCGATGATGGAGCTCAGCGGGCAACCGTTGTAATCGCGGGATACCAGCGGTTCGTCGCTGTAGCCCATGATGCCTTTGAGTTCGCCTTCAGCAGCTTCCTTCAGCACTGCGTTGATTTCTTCAGCAGTGGTGTCTTTTTGCAGCAGTACGGTCAGGTCGGTGATGGAAACGTTCGGAGTCGGAACGCGCATTGCGAAGCCGTTCAGTTTGCCTTTCAGTTCCGGCAGAACCAGAGCAACTGCTTTTGCAGCACCGGTAGTGGTCGGGATGATGGAGCAAGCAGCAGCACGGGCACGACGCAGGTCTTTATGCGGCAGGTCCAGGATTCTCTGGTCATTGGTGTAGGAGTGAACAGTGGTCATCAGACCGCTTTCAATACCAAATTTGTTCAGCAATACTTTGGTGAACGGAGCCAGGCAGTTGGTGGTGCAGGAAGCGTTGGAAATGATGTTGTGTTTTGCAGGATCATATTTGTCTTCGTTAACACCCATAACGATGGTGATGTCTTCGCCTTTTGCAGGAGCGGAGATGATAACCTTTTTAACAGTGTCATGCAGATGAGCTGCAGCCTTTGCAGCTTCGGTGAAACGGCCGGTGGATTCTACAACAATTTCAGCACCAGCTTCGCCCCAAGGAATCTGTGCAGGATCCAGGCAAGCGAATACTTCGATTTTGCGGTCGTCAACAATAATGTAGTTGCCTTCGATGCTGACTTCATGGTTGAAGGTGCCATGGATAGAGTCATATTTCAACAGGTGAGCCAAAGCGGTGATGTCGCCAGGATCGTTGACAGCAACAACCTCTACCTCAGGATTGTTGAATGCTACACGGAAAACCTCGCGGCCGATACGGCCAAAACCATTAATACCTACTTTTGTCATAATAATTTCCTCCTTAATTCTGAGAGAATCTAAATTTTGCACAAATGTGCTCAGTAACAAATTAATACTTTAAGAGCTTCGCTTGTTTATTGCTCTTTAGCCATTTTGAGAATCTCATGCGCTGCAGCCTCATCGGTAATCAAAATATCCTGCCTGGAAGCACGGATAACCGATAAAATTGCGGCAGCCTTCGATTTGCCTCCGGCAATGCCGATGATTGTGCCGATGTGCTGCAAATCCTGCAGCATCAGGCCGGCATTATTAGTCATATAGACCTGTCTGCCGTCTAAAGCGCAATACTGGCCAAAGGCCTCGCCTACAGCACCATCTGCCTCCAGCTTGGCAATTACCTCGCTGCCTAAGCGTCTGTGCCTTGCCATAACACTGGCACGGCCTACACCGTGGACAAGAATATCTGCCTGCTTGATAATATCAACGACAGCGCGTACACCGATATCCTCTTTAAGAATACTGTTTAAGATATCCTCGCTTACACAGTCGGGAACATAAAGCTGACGATAGGATGCTCCGAGCTTTTGTGCCAAAACAGTTGCAATCGTATTGGCCTGCAGTTCCACATTATCACCCAAACCGCCGCGGGCCGGTACAACCACCGTATTAGGCTGAGAGCCGGAAACATTGGCTGCCATAGCCGCCATAGTAGTACCGCCGCTGACGGCAACGATATGCTTATTGCCATCGCTCAGCAGCTTACTAAGGATATGCGCTGCAGTACGGCCGATTTCACGCTTGACAACGTCCTCCTGATCAGAATCGCCAGGAAGAATGACAACCTTGCCAATCTTCAGCGTATCACTGAGAGCATTTTCCAAAAACGAAATATCCTGCAGCTTGCGTACATAATCCGCCAGCTCCTTAAGAATATCCGCACCCTCATCTGTTACGCTCATGCCACTGGAAGAAAAATCCAGCAAGCCGCTTTTCTTCAGAAAATCAACCTGAGCACGCAACACCCTTTCGCTGAGTCCCAGTCTTGCAGCCAGTGCACGTCGGCCTATCGGCGCTTCATGGCTCACCTGACGCAGAATCTGGTAACGCTGTACGAGCAGATCTGTCAGCTCCGGCACAATTTTCTTTTGCAGATTAATAATACTATCCATAAGCAGTTACATCCCTTGACGTGTTTTGTCCCTCGTGGTACTTTTCGTGTCCCACAGATTCAATACAAATAAGTGAATTATTTGTCTATAGCTCATTATAGCATACTCTAATTAAGAAATAAAGTGCTGTATTAGTGTTTATCGAAAAATTTTTGTTAAAACCGCTCTTCGGTTAGCTTAAGTTAACTTATACTGCCTAAAAAGATTTTTTTATCTTCTTAAGTATACTACGTGCGCCAAAAAAGAGCTGCCGCATTACGCAGCAGCTCCAGATTTTTATCTGTTATTAACTGTTTCGGGATACATATCATGCATGAAAAGACGCTTCTTCGCAGCCTGCTCCCATTCGGTTCCCGGCTTGCCGTAGTTGGCATACGGATCGATGGACAGACCACCGCGCGGCAAGAATTTGCCCCAAACCTCAATATATTTAGGCTCCATCAGCTTAATAAGATCCTTCATAATGATGTTTACGCAGTCCTCATGGAAGTCACCATGATTGCGGAAGCTGAACAGATACAGCTTCAGGGATTTGCTTTCTACCAGACGTTCGTCCGGCACATAGGAAATGTAAATAGTCGCAAAATCCGGCTGACCTGTCATCGGACACAGGCTGGTAAATTCCGGGCAGTTAAATTTAACCCAGTAATCATTTTGCGGATGCTTATTCGGGAAGGACTCCAGAACCTCCGGCGCATAATCGCTTTTATAAGCAGTCTTGTTGCCTAACAGGCTTACGCCCTGGAATTCTTCTTTACTTCTGCCACTCGTCATTATTGCTTACCTCCATCAAATGCAAACAGCTTGCCTGCTCCCACACGTTCCAAAGCGGTAACCAGCATTACACTGGCAATACCGCAGATGCACTGACCAATCAGCAGACTGCTTGCCAGTACCAGATAAGGGATATCCAGCAGTACGCTCAGCCATACAGGAACACCAAGTCCCGGTACAAAGGTTACTGCTGCCCAGATAATCCAGTTACCGCAGCCACGACGCTTAGCAAACACAATAATGCTGGTCGTTACGATACCGACAATAAAGCCACCGATAATATCCGGCAGACCAAGACCGCCCATCACCGTGTTGCTGACAACGTTCGCCAGGCCAAACGGTAAAATCAAAAACGGGAAAATAGCACTCAGGCCATACAGTGCAGTAGCAATACGAATCTGATACTGACCAAAAGCAAAGCTTTGGGTGCACATCATCACAACAATATATAAAGCAATGCACAACGCGGAAAATACTAATTTTTGGTTACTTAAGCTCTTCATTATCCTTATACCTCCTTCAAGCCTCTGCTAAGGGATCAACAACACCGTTGGCAGCAAAGGCTGCCTCACGGTCAATACAGGTACCGCACTTGTGACAGGGCTTTACGCCACCATCATAACAGCTCCAGGTCAGCTCATAAGGAACGCCCAGACGCAAGCCCTCGGCAACAATATCCTTCTTTGTTTTGTCAACAAAGGGAGCAACCAGACGCACCTTACGGCCGCTTCCCAAATATACTGCCAAATTCATCGACTCATTAAATTCAACACTGCAATCGGGATAAGCATTGCCTGCAGCATCATCGGCATGGGGACCGTAGTAAATCTCATTGCATTCATATTCCAGCGCAATGCTTGCTGCAGCAGCCAAGAACAGGCCATTACGGAAAGGCACATATGTGCTTACAGGCTCACCCTTGCTTTCCTTCAGCTGCTCTGCATAGGATGCGTGCGGAACGCTGGTCTCCGAGCCCTGTAGCAGAGAGCATTTGCTGTGAGCGAAAATCTTCGACAAATCCATATGCAGCAGCTCTACATGATAATAATCGGCAATCGCCTGCGCTGCTGCAAGCTCCTTGGCATGCTTCTGACCATAGGACATCGACAAAGCCAGAACATTATCGCCGTATTTTTCTTTTGCCAGTGCCAGACAGGTTGAGCTGTCTACGCCACCGCTTAATAATACTAAAACCTTCATTTCTCCTCCCAATTAATGAGCGGGCAAAGTCCACAAAATATAAAAGGATTCCGTCCGCTACAGACGAAATCCTTGCATACATAAAAAATACCGGCCGGCGCCAGTACATCGCCCGTAGTTTTATTTATAGACAGGATGGTTACGAACTGTCTGTTATGAACTTCTAGGATATTATACAGCATATCGCGCTATTTGTCCAGCATAAGAAAATAGCCCAATTAAAAACAGACACCGCCGACATACTTACAGCATATCGAGGTGTCTGTTCTAAAGCGTTACAGCTTATCTTTTGTTATTTAGACAATCGCTTTATCAGGCTTTACAAAGAACCAGGCAATAGCACCGCAGATGCCGGTTACAGCAGTTGCTGCCAAAGCAGCCTGCCAGCCATAGTTAGTTGCAAACCAGGCGGTAATGGTAGGTGCCAGTACGCCGCCGATATTGCCCCAGAAGTTCATCCAGCCGGATACAGAACCGGCAAATTTGCCGCCCATGGTGATTACGCTGGACCAGGAAGCACTCATAGTCAAACCAAGAGAGCCTAAGGATACGGAAAGCCAGAGAACATTCATCATCGGATCAGCAGTACGGGTGGAAATGTACAATGCACCTGCACACAGCAGAATGCCAGCAGCACCGGTTGCAGTCTTAACCATATTCTGAGACATGCCACTACGCAACAGCTTGTCGGAATAGTGACCGCAAAGAGTTACTACAGCCATCAAAGAAATCCAAGGAGCAGCTGCCCAGATACCCATTTTAGCTAAGGAGAATTTGTGCACCTCCATGAGGTACATCGGCAACCAGGCCAGGAAAACGTACATAATGTAGTCGGTAATCAGGAACTGAATGCCCAAAGCCCAGAATTGGGAAGAACGCAACAGCTTGCCCCACGGAGCAATCTGTTTTTCACCGGTTGCTTCCACACGGCCTTCGTTGATGTGAGCCAATTCCGCTTCATTAACATAAGGACTATCCTTCGGATCATCAGTAACATATTTATGCCAGGCCCAAGCCAGCAGCAGACCAACTACACCAAAGCTGAGGAATACATGATGCCAGCCAAAGGTAGTCATCAGCCATACTACAACAGCAGGACCGACTACAGGACCAAAGAAGCAGCCGTTGAGAATAAAGGAGCTTGCCTTGCCCTTTTCATCTTTATTAAACCATTTGTGTTCTGCCATAGCAAAAGCAGGATAAATCGGCGCTTCGCCCAGGCCAAACATCAAACGTACAATGGCAAAGGTATACTTACCGCTTGCTATAGCAGTTAAAGCAGTAAAGATTGACCACCATGCGCAGGCAATAGAACCGGTAAAGCGATGGCCGAATTTTTCGGCAACCATACCACCTGGAACCTGCATCAAAGCATAACCGGCGAAGAAGAAGGATTGAATAAGGCCCATATCTATTTTAGTAAAGCCAAATTCATTCATGATTACGGGTGTTGCAACAGAAAGGTTAACGCGGTCCATGTAGGATACAAAGCTGATAGCAAAGATCAGCCACGCTACCTTCCATCTGAAGTTTGTCATTTTCATAGTTTTCTTTCCCTTCATAAAAAACAAATTCTGTTCTTTTATATATATTCTGTCGAACAGTTAACAATAATGATACTATTTCTTCTTAAAACTGTCAATATTTTTTTGCCGTTTGATTTGTGCGAATATTTGTCTATTATGTAAGGATTTTTGAGTTTTTATTGAAATGAAGGGAAAAATGCGTCGCAAAGGTAGCATGTATATCTAAAATATTGTAGAAAAAACCATCCAAGAAGTATGTCCGCAGGAAAACGCCGATTAGCTGTCAAGCACATTGAACTCAAGTAAACTGAGCGAGAGATATATCGTGTAAGGAATAGCAATTTTAGCAAATGAGCATCTGGTACCATCGAAGTGTCGCAACTGTTTGAGCGCTAAGCAAGCTACTGTAGAAAAATCTCTCAGCATAGCGCGAGTTTTGCGGCACTTCGTCCTGGTTCCATGCGAAATTTGCGTTGTGCCCTACGGGCACGGGAAAATTGCTGTTGACTGGAACGATATACCTCTCGCGAATAGAGAAAGTATGGGAGTAAGTCTAACACATGCTTGCGCGTCAATCACAAGTAAATTGAGCTAGGGATATATCGTGTAAGGAATAGCAATTTTAGCAAATAAGCATCTGGTACCATCGAAGTGTCGCAACTGTTTGAGCGCTAAGCAATCCGCTGTAGAAAACTCTCTCAGCATAGCGCGAGTTTTGCGGCACTTCGTCCTGGTTTCATGCGAAATTTGCGTTGTGCCCTATGGGCACGGGAAAATTGCTGCTGACTGGAACGATATATCTCTCGCGAATATAGAAAGTTTGGTAGAAAGCCTGACACATACTTGTGCGTCGTTTCACTCCTTCAAGCATGGCTATCTATCCCTCCAAAAATACTCCTCACCAATACTTTACTAAAAAGTTCCTACTGCCGACTTTATTACATAATTTAAGAATCTATCTCTCCAAAAATACTCCCTATTCGGTCGCATTTTCGGAGAAAGCTCCACCTTCTCGATTTCTCACGTCGCAAAGCTCGTGACAAATCGAGTGTCGCTTCTCAATCGCAA
The DNA here is from genome assembly GCF_934190775.1 of uncultured Phascolarctobacterium sp. Classification (GTDB taxonomy): domain Bacteria; phylum Bacillota; class Negativicutes; order Acidaminococcales; family Acidaminococcaceae; genus Phascolarctobacterium_A. The sequence goes on along the minus strand of NZ_CAKPTG010000019.1, from coordinate 129 downwards.
GCGACACGCCTCGCCACAAACGCGCCTATGCGTCGCAAAGCTCCTTTAGGCACGGTGGCTGGGCAGCCAGGCCCGCTGCTGCTCATAAGATGGCTGCAGGCAGAAAAAAAGAACCATACCTTTTGGTAT
>NZ_CAKPTG010000018.1 GCF_934190775.1 uncultured Phascolarctobacterium sp. | reverse complement strand
CCTTTGATGCAAATGCAGGCTTAGTCAATGGTGATAACGGTCTGGTAATCAATGCTAACAAAGATGGCGCAATTACTAGTGGCACTCTTACCAACGTTAAGAAGACCAACAACGTAGGCAGCTACGAGTGGAATGGTACTGCCAGCGGCGTAGAGAACCTGAACACTAACTACGATGTAACAGTTAAGGCAGGTAAGTCTGACGTAACAAAAGCTAACCTCGTAGTAAATCTGAATGACATCACCCGCGTATACGGCAACCTTGATGCGAAGGACTACAGCAACGCATATACCTTTGATGCAAATGCAGGCTTAGTCAATGGTGATAACGGTCTGGTAATCAATGCTAACAAAGATGGCGCAATTACTAGTGGCACTCTTACCAACGTTAAGAAGACCAACAACGTAGGCAGCTACGAGTGGAATGGTACTGCCAGCGGCGTAGAGAACCTGAACACTAACTACGATGTAACAGTTAAGGCAGGTAAGTCTGACGTAACAAAAGCTAACCTCGTAGTAAATCTGAATGACATCACCCGCGTATACGGCAACCTTGATGCGAAGGACTACAGCAACGCATTCACCTTTGGTAACAATGCAGGCTTAGTCAATGGTGATAACGGTCTGGTAATCAACGCTAACACTGATGGCGCAATTGTTGGCGGTACTCTCACCAACGTAGAGAAGACCAATAACGTAGGCAGCTACGAATGGAATGGTACTGCCAGCGGCGTAGAGAACCTGAACAATAACTACGATTTAACAGTGAACGCAGGTAAGTCTGACGTAACACCTGCTAAGCTGACCTTTGTGGTAGATGACAAAACCATTACCCAGGGCGTACCGACAGAATACACCGGCAAAGCCAACGGCCTAACCAATGGCGACACCTTGGCTGGCATCGGCGTAGGCGGTTATGAGCTGGACAGCTCGGTAAATCCGTTAATTGTTGGCGTTTACGAAGACAAAATCGGCGTCCTGATTAATGGCAGCGTACATCTGACAGGTGGCGACGACCTGCTCAAAAACTACAAGGTGGAAATTGACCCCGGCACCCTGACAGTTTTGGCAAGCTTTAACCCGGCTGACGATTACTGGTTCGGCACTGCACCCTGGGATAAGGAACGCAACCTGCGTGAGCGCAAGGCTGAATTCCATTATGTAGCTGGCGGCATGAGCCTCTAAGCAAAATTGAATATTGACGGTTGAAGCACTTCAGGCAATCATAGTCGAAGCGCAGCTAAAGCAAAACCCCGGCATTTGCCGCATCGTCAACGATGCGCCTGTGCCGGGGCTTTTGTCAGGATGCAGCATTACCCGAAGTAAAGCAAAGCTTAATATAAGCACTCTTTTTTTGCAAGTTAACTAGAAAAACACAGCTTTTTTCAAAAAAATGTGCTACAATATATTTACGAAAAACGAAAGGAGTGTTTCGTATGTCTGAAGTATCCCAAGAAACTATGATGTTCAAACGTGAGCCGGAAAAGCTGAACGTTGCTGAAACTATAAAAGAAGTATATGCTGCCCTGGAAAAGAAGGGCTATAACCCTGTGGACCAATTGGCAGGCTACCTGCTGAGCGGTGACCCCACTTATATCACCAGCTTTGAGGATGCGCGCACCAAGCTGCGCCGCCACGAGCGTTATGAGCTGATTGAAGAGCTGGTAAAGAATTATCTGCAGCAGATTAACAAGTAAAAGGAGAATTTGACTTAATGCGAAAAATGTCCCTAGATGTAGGAACAAGAACTATCGGTATCGCCGTGAGCGATTTGCTGGGCATGATTGCCAACGGCGTGGAAACCATCCACCGTACTACGGAAGAACGCGACTATGCCCGCATTGCCGAGCTGATCGCTGAGCATGAGGTAGACACGCTGGTTGTAGGCTATCCCAAAAACATGAACGGTACTATCGGCGAACGCGCGCAGGCCTGTGAAGCAATGGCCGAAAAGCTCCGCACCATGTTCCCGAAGGTGCAGGTTGTGCTGTGGGATGAACGCCTGAGCACAGTGGCTGCCGAAAAGGTGCTGGTTGATGCGGACTTGCGCCGCAAAAAGCGTAAAAAGGTTATTGATATGATGGCGGCAGTAGTTATTCTGCAAAATTATCTGGACAGCAAGAGCTTTAAAATTTGACAGATAGCGTTACCTATTATACAATATGGTTAGATTAAAATTGGGCTTTTTATTTATTGAGCTATAACGAAAGAGGTGCCTTTATGGAAAAAGACATTAGAGATGAAGAATTAGCAGCTATGCAAGCTGAAGGTGAAGAAGAAGTTATCTGCGTTATTCTGACTGACGAGCAAGGCAACGAGCACGAGTTCTATCAGGATATGGTTATCACTGTTGATGACAAGCAATTTGCAGTACTCGTTCCGATGGAAGACTGCTGCTGCGAGGATGACGACTGCGATTGCCATGACGAAGATGAAGATACCTGCGTTATCGCACGCATTGACTTTGACGAAAACGGCGAAGCTGTTTACACCGCTCCGACTGATGAAGAATACGAAGCAGTTGCTGCTAAGTATGACGAAATGTTTGAGGACGAGGAGTAATTCACAGTCAATAATTTTACCGGACTTCGGTCCGGTATTTTTATGCGATGTGACGATGTTTTCTGATGGATATAGAAAAGCTGAAAAAACTGGTGCGCGACAATCCGGTGCAGGCTGCAGCAGGCGCTTTGGCGGTGCTGTTGGTGGCCGGAGTGGTAGCGTTTACAATTTATCTTAATGGACAGGGCAATAATAAGGGCTTTGCTGTAGAAGGCTCACGCCTGATAGTTGTCAAGGACGGCATGACTACGGCGGATATTGCCGAGCTGCTGCATGAAAAAAAGCTGGTAAAAAATCCCGCTGCCTTTAAAATGGAAGCACGCTGGAAGGGACTGGCGACTAAGCTGCAGGCAGGTGCCTACCAGATTGACGGCGGCATGAGCAACCAGCAGATTGTTGATGTTATGGTCAAGGGACGCATCAAACAGGTGCGCTTTACCGTACCGGAAGGCTACAGCGTGGTGAAAACTGCGAAAAAGCTGGAGGCGGAAGGCCTTGGCAGTGCTGACAAGTTCATCGCAGCGGCGAAGGATTATGCGCCCTATTCCTATATGCAGACCGATGACAGCAATGTGCTGTTTAAGGCCGAGGGCTTTATCTATCCGGCAACCTATGATTTCCCAGTGGGAATCAGCGAGCAGGAGATGCTCAAAATGATGGTTGCACAGTTTGATAAGGAAATGCAGAGCAGTGGTATTGCCAAAACTGTGGCAGAACGTAATCTATCCTTGCGTGATGTAGTCAACATGGCTGCAATGGTAGAGCTGGAGGCCGTTTTTGCCGAGGAGCAGCCGAAAATCGCCGGTGTTTTCCTCAAGCGCGTGGCCATCGGCATGCCGATTCAGTCTGATACGACGATCCAGTATCTTTTGGGAACGCAGAAGGAAGTAGTTACCTTTGCGGATACCAAAATCCAAAGTCCGTACAACACTTATCAAAATCCCGGCTTGCCTCCGGGACCGATTGGCAGTCCTGGACTGACCGCGATTAAGGCGGTGTTGCAGCCGGAACAGACAGAATATCTGTACTTTGTTGCGGAAAAGGACGGACACCATCGTTTTACCAAAACCTACGCCGAGCATCTGAAGGCGATTGAGGAAATAGGTTAACAACAGTTTATTACATATTTCTGCGCTGTCAGTGTGGCAGAGCAGAGAAGTGTTTTAAGGAGAATTAATGAGCAGAAACTTAGTTAAACCCGAATTACTGGCACCTGCCGGTAATATGGAAAAAGGAAAAATGGCACTGCTGTATGGTGCTGATGCTATTTATCTGGGCGGCAAGCTGTTCGGCCTGCGTGCCTTTGCCAACAATTTCTCTTTAGAGGAAATTGCGGAGATGGCAGAGTATGCGCACAGCCTCGGCAAAAAGGTTTATGTAACGGTAAATATTTTTGCGCATAACGAGGATATCGACAGATTGCCGGATTATCTGCGCGGTCTGCAACAGGCCAAGGTTGACGCTTTGCTGATTAGCGATTTGGGCGTATGGAGCACTGCCCGTCAGGTTGTGCCTGATATGCCGCTGCACGTGAGCACACAGGCTAATACCACCAACTACGCCGCTGTACAGGCGTGGGAGCAGCTGGGCGCTGAACGCGTGGTGCTGGCGCGTGAGCTGTCCTTGGCAGAAATCAGCGAAATCAGCGAAAAAACGTCGGTAGAGCTGGAAACCTTCGTGCATGGCGCGATGTGCATTTCCTACAGCGGACGTTGCCTTTTGAGCGCCTATCTGACAGGGCGCGACGGCAACCGCGGTGCCTGCACTCAGGCCTGCCGTTGGGAATATAATATGTATAAGCTGGGCGAGCAAAAGCGCCCGGGCGAATACTTCGACCTCGAGGAGGACGAACGCGGTACCTATGTGATGAACTCCAAGGACCTGTGCCTGATTGAGTATCTGCCGGAGCTGATGCGTGCCGGTGTGTGCAGCCTGAAGATTGAAGGCCGCATGAAGAGCGTGCATTATGTAGCAACGGTAGTCAGCGTTTACCGCAAGGCTATCGACCAATGCTGGGCAGATATGGAGCATTACAGTGTGCCGGAGGCGTGGATTACCGAGCTGAACAAGGTTTCCCACCGCCAGTACACCACAGGCTTTGCTGTGGCTAAGCCTGACAGAGATGCGCAGGTTTATACCAGCTCGAAGTACGAGCAGACACATGATTTTGTCGGTATCGTTACAGGCTACGATGTTGAGAAAAAGCGCGCTTATTTTGAGCAGCGCAATAATGTAAAGGCAGGCGAGCCGCTGGAGCTTTTGATGCCCGATGGCAGCACAATGCCCTTTGTTTTGACAGAAATGCTGGATGAAGCAGGTACGCCGATTGACTGCGCACCGCATGCCCAGCAGAAATTTTCCGCAGCCAGCGACAAGCCGCTGCTGCAATTCAGCTTATTACGCAGAAAGGTTGTAAAAGAATGAGTGACAATGACCCCGGACCCCACAGTATGATCTACGCGCAGGTTGAGCCTGAGCGTATTGCAGATGTTAACTGGATTATGGAAGGCTATGAGCATCTGGCCATGGTGAGCACCGTAGACGGCACCAGCGGACTGATTAAGTTTTATGCTACGCCGGATACGTATTTTGATACACTGGATATTATTGAAAATATGCCGTTTAAGGTAGATGTAATCGATAATATGGAAAACGGAGTGTACCACAGACTTTGGCAGATTTAAACTGCAGGGAAAGGATTGCTGTAAGCAGCTTTCGTTTTTTCTACAATCGCATATCGTACAAGGCTGAGAGCTTTGCTCTCAGCCTTTTTATATGTTTACGGCTCCTTGCTTTTCTGATATAATGGTAACAAAAAGGCAGAACAATACTGCCATGTTGTGAAAGGAGGGAGAAAAATGGAAGCTTTATATGATTACTTGTTGAAAAACTTTGAGCCCAATAAGCCTATCTTCTTAAGTGATGTTAAGACTAGCGGTATCAATTATGCTAATATCAGAAAACAGATGAAGAAGCTGGTTGATTCCGGGAAAATCAAACGGTTTGATAGTGGCATTTATTTTCTTACGACTAAGACTGTTTTTAAGTCAGGTTCTGAGCTTTCTCCTGATGATGTTCTTGAATATAAATATCTTTTGAGTGACAATAAGCGCTGCGGTTATATTAGCGGCCTTATGTTTTTTAATCAGCTAGGCCTGTCGACGCAACTGCCGATGGTTTATGAGGTAGTTTCCAACAAGGCTACAAAAGACCGCCGCGAGACTACTCTCGGAGGCTCAAAGGTTGTTGTTCGTCGCCCTAAGGTGACTGTAACTGAGGGGAACTATAAGATCCTGCAGTTTTTGGATCTTCTCAGAGACATTGATATGTATTCTGAGGTTACTGGCGATTCTTTAAAGGAAAAGCTTTACCGGTACATGGATAAGTCTGGGCTGACTGTCAACGAAATGAAACCTTATTTTTCTTATTATCCCGATAAGCTGTATAAGAATCTTGTGGAAACGGGGGTTATCTTTAATGGTATATTTGCATGAGGATCGTGAACAATTTCTTCAGGCGCTCAGATTAACATATAAACAGACCAGGCAGATGATGCAGATTATAGAAAAGGATTATTATGTAACTGTATTGCTTAAACTGCTAGCCGAAAAAATTCCTTTTATTGTTTTTAAAGGCGGGACTTCACTCAGTAAATGTCATAAGGTAATTCGTAGATTTTCCGAGGATATAGATCTTACAATTGATGTTTCTTTATCCCAAGGACAGAAAAAGAAAGTCAAAAAAGCAATACTTGATTCCGCTGAAGAACTGGGAATGGTAATTGAAAATGTCGATGAAACCAGAAGCCGTCGTGATTATAATCGTTATGTTGTTGCGTATGATTCGGTTTTGGCTTCTTCTAGTTCCATTGTGAAATCTGCGGTTTTATTGGAAACATCTTATACGGCAGTATCTTTCCCGACTGTTTTACTGCCTGTATATAGTTATGTTGGTAATATGATGCAGCATGAGGCTCCTGAATTTATTGATACTTTTGGCTTAGCTCCTTTTATGATGAAAGTCCAGGGAATAGACCGTACTTTAGTTGACAAAGTTTTTGCTGTTTGTGATTATTATTTATCTGGAAAGGTTGCTAAGCATTCTCGTCATCTTTATGACATTTATAAATTATTACCATTGGTATCGCAAGATGATACGTTCAAAGATTTGATTAAGGAAGTGCGCGAAGTTCGAGCACAATCCGCTATTTGTTTTTCTGCTTTGCCAGATGTTGATGTGAGTGGATTGCTTAAAGAAATAATTAAGGAAAATGTTTACAGGAAGGATTATGAAAATCTGACAATACAGTTATTAGAAGAAAATATTTCGTATGATACGGCTATAGAATCATTAAAAAAATTGGCTGAAAGCAAGTTTTTTGATTCTTAGCTTACACAAAAAAACTCAACACCGCCCGACAGTATTACCAAGTGATGCTGCCGGGCTCTTTTACTCCTGTTAATTTTTTTACCTAAATTTAACAGGAAAAAATTCCGCTTTGCGTATATAATAATGCATAAGAGTATAGATTGGTGGTGTTTTTCATGATTTTCTGCGTGGAAGATGAACAAAATATTTGCGAGCTGGAGGTTTACACCCTGCAGTCCGTTGGCATGGAGGCACAGGGCTGCGGCAGTGGCCGCGAGCTTTTCGCTTTGTTGGAAAAGCAGGTTCCTGAGCTGATTGTTTTAGATATTATGCTGCCGGATGAGGATGGTGTAAGCATTCTCAGACGTTTGCGTGCCGATAAACGTTATGCTAATATCCCTGTGATTATGGCTACAGCCAAGGGCTCGGAGTTTGATAAGGTCAAGGGCCTGGACAGCGGTGCCGACGATTATATTGCCAAGCCCTTCGGAATGCTGGAGATGGTGGCGCGCATCAAGGCAGTACTGCGCCGTTGCGCAGCACCACGCCCCAGTGAGAATGAAGAGGAAACTATCCGCATCGGCTGCCTGGAGGTCAACCAGCTGGAGCATAAGGTGAGCGTAGGCGGCAGTGAGGTTGTGCTGACGCTGAAGGAATACGAGCTGTTGCGCAAGTTTTTGCAGCATCCGGGCATTGTCTTTTCGCGTGACAAGCTGCTCAACGATATCTGGGGCTATGAATTCAGCGGTGAAACCCGCACCGTTGATGTGCATATCCGTACCCTGCGCCAGAAGCTGGGCGATGCAGGTGAGCTGATTGAAACTATCCGTGGCGTTGGCTACAGAATGGCGGGCGTAAAATGAAGCAGAGGCTTTTCCGCAGCATACTGCTGCTGACAGGGGCAGCGGTAGGCCTTGTTTTGCTGCTCTTCTTCTGGGTTTCCTGCCAATATATTACGCAGGACAGCTTCGCCAGCCTTAAGCGTGAGGCGAATCTGCTGATTGTGGCTGACGGCGAGGGCAATGTGCCGGTGAGCGAGCTGCAGCGTCTGCAGCTTGCCGACCGCGTAACGCTGATTGCACCTGACGGTCACGCTTTGTACGACAATTATGCTGATGCTGTATCAATGGAAAACCATTTGGAGCGCGAGGAGGTGCAGGAGGCGCTGACAAGCGGCGAAGGCCGCAGCCAGCGTGCATCCGAAACCATCGGCAAGAATATTTTGTACTATGCTGTGCGCCTGCCGGACGGTAATGTACTGCGCCTGTCACGCACGAATGACGCTGTTTTTCAACAGTATAAGATAATTCTTGGTTACTTTGTGCTGTTGGCACTGGTAGTTTTGTGCGGTGCGTTTTGGGCAGCCAAAACAATTACCGCCAGAGTACTGCGGCCGTTGGAAAATCTTAATCTGGAGCAGCCTGATTCTGAGGCGGCAGTATATCCTGAGCTGAAGCCGATTGTGGAATATTTTGAGCTGCAGCAGGAAAAGCTGCAGAAGGAAATGCGCCGCTATAAAAATAAAAAGCAGGAGCTGAAGGCCGTAACCAATAATATGGATGAAGGCATGATGTTCCTTAATCCCGTGTGGGAAATCGAATCGGTCAATAAAAGCGTTACGAAATTCTTCGGCAAGGAAAAGCAGGAGCTTTTGGGCAAGAGCTTTTACATGATTGATGACAGCGACGAAATTCGGGAGTTTTTTGCCAAGATTGAGCAGGAGGGCAAGGGACGCATTGTAATCGACCGCGGCAGCAGCTATTACCAGCTCAACGGCAGCAGAATTACCGATAAGGGCTTTGTACTATTGATTATGGATGTAACGGAACGCACGGCCTCGGAGAAAATCCGCCGTGAGTTTTCGGCTAATGTTTCGCATGAGCTGAAGACGCCGCTGCAATCGGTATTGGGCTATTCGGAAATTATGCTCAGCGGCCTGGTGAAGCCGGAGGATACCAAGCGCTTTCTGCAGAAAATCAATGACGAGGCACACAATCTGCTGCGTCTGATTGATGATATCATGCAGCTGTCGAAGCTTGATGAGCTGACGCATGATATGATGGAGGAATTTACCCTGCAGGATGTGGCACAGAGTGCGTTGGCACGCCTGAAGGATAAGGCAGGCAGATTGCAGGTCAATCTGCAGCTTATCGATAACACTAGTGGCAGCTGTAAGCTACTGGGTATTTCTTCGCTGATGGAGGAGATTTTCTTCAATCTGCTTGATAACGGCCTGAAGTACAATCATCCCGGCGGTGAGGTGACGCTGCGCCTGAGCGAAGGTGAAAATAAATATACTGTCAGCGTGGCAGATACCGGCATTGGTATTGCCGGTGACGAGCTGCCGCATATCTTTGAACGCTTTTACCGCGTCGACCGCAGCCGTCATAAGGCGATTGAGGGCACGGGCTTAGGCCTTTCCATCGTCAAGCATGGCGTCAGCTTCCATGGCGGCAGTATCCGTGTGTTGAGCACAGTGGGACAGGGGACGGAGTTCATTATGAAGTTCCCTAAGCCGAAGTATGAGGCTGAAAAATAAGCGCCTTCTTCATGTATACAACACAGAACTTCAAAGATGTGATACAATAAGAGCAGTACTATGAGTGCTGCTCTTAATTTATTTTGAAGGAGGACGCAGATATGCGAGTTGTTTTAACTATCGTAGGTAAGGATAAGGTAGGTATTACCGCTAAAGTCAGCAATGCTTTGGCAGAAATGAATATTAACATTATCAACATCAATCAAAACATTATGCAAGGCTTTTTCAATATGGTGCTGATTGCTGATATGGCAGAGGCTAACGTGCCCATTGCCGAAGCACGTGACAAAATGGCTGCGCTGGGCGAAGAAATCGGTGTAGAAATCCGTCTGCAGAGTGAAGAGATTTTCAGCGCAATGCATCGTATATAGGAGGCTGTCATGTTATTCAATACTGACGATATTTTAGAAACTACGCGCATGATTACCCAAAATAAGCTGGACGTGCGTACTATCACCATGGGCATCAGCCTGCGTGATTGCGGTCATCCGGATATTAAGGTAACAGCGCAAAAGATTTATGATAAGATTTGCCGTAAGGCAGAGCATCTGGTAAAAACCGGTGAGGATATCGAGGTTGAGCTGGGCGTGCCCATCATCAACAAGCGTATTTCCGTAACGCCGATTTCCATGGTTGGTGAAAGCTGTGACAGCAACGATTATGTACCGCTGGCACAGGCTTTGGACAATGCAGGCAAGCAGGTCGGCGTCAACTTCATCGGCGGTTTTTCCGCTCTCGTGGACAAGGGCTACACCAAAGGCGACCGCAATCTGATTGCGTCCATTCCGGAAGCACTGGCAGTTACTGATATTGTCTGCTCCTCTGTAAGCGTAGGTTCTACCAAATGCGGCATCAACATGGATGCTGTAAAACAGATGGGCGAGGTTGTGAAGGCTGCCGCTGAGCGTACTGCTGACCGCGATGCGATTGGCTGCGCTAAGCTGGTAGTATTCTGCAACGCTGTGCCAGATAACCCGTTCATGGCAGGTGCCTTCCATGGCGTAACAGAGCCGGAAAGCGTTATCAATGTTGGCGTCAGCGGCCCGGGCGTTGTTAAATACGCACTGGAGCAGGTGCGTGACGGCGATATCGGTATGGTTGCCGAAACGATTAAGAAAACTGCCTTCAAGATTACCCGCGTTGGCCAGCTGGTAGCACAGGAGGCTGCACGTCGCCTGAATACCCAGTTCGGTATTATCGATCTGTCCTTGGCGCCGACTCCGGCAATCGGCGACAGTGTTGCGCATATTCTGGAGGAAATCGGTCTGGAAAGCTGCGGTGGTCCTGGCACTACCGCGACATTGGCTATGCTGAACGACGCAGTTAAAAAGGGTGGCCTGATGGCTTCCAGCTACGTTGGCGGTCTGAGCGGTGCGTTTATCCCTGTAAGTGAGGACGCTGGTATGATTGCTGCGGTAGAGCGCGGTGCCCTGTCTTTGGAAAAACTGGAGGCTATGACCTGCGTATGCTCCGTTGGCCTTGATATGATTGCCATTCCGGGAGATACTACGGCAGCAACTATTTCCGCAATTATTGCCGATGAAGCTGCAATCGGTATGATTAACAATAAAACTACTGCTGTACGTCTGATTCCTGTTCCGGGCAAGGACGTAGGCGATCGTGTTGAATTCGGCGGCCTGCTGGGTTATGCGCCTGTTCTTGGTGTGAAGAAGTTCAGCGCTGAAAAATTCATCAACCGCGGCGGACGTATTCCTGCACCGGTAAGGAGCCTGACCAACTAATGCGTAAGGCTCAAAGAGAAGCTATTCTGGCCAAGCTGGAGGAAACCTACAAGGGCAGCAAGACGGCGCTGAATTATAGTTCGCCGTTTGAGCTTTTGGTAGCGGTAATCCTTTCGGCCCAATGTACGGATGAACGCGTAAATGTGATTACGGCGCGTATGTTTCCGCGTCTGAATACGCCGGAAAAAATGGGCGCACTGACGCAGGAGGAAATGGAAGCGGAAATCCGCGACTGCGGTCTGTACCATGCCAAGGCCAAAAACCTGCTGGGCATGTGCCACATGCTGACGGAGCGCTTTAACAGCGTGATTCCTAATGATATCAAAACGCTGATGGAATTACCCGGCGTGGGGCAGAAAACGGCGAACGTTATTGCCAGCATTATCTACAACATTCCGGCGCTGGCTGTAGATACGCATGTTTTCCGCGTGTCGCACCGTCTGGGGCTGGCAAAGGGCAAGGACCCGCTGACTACGGAAAAGGAGCTGGAAAAAATCATTCCGCGTGAAAAGTGGAGTGAGGCGCATCACTGGTTTATCTGGCACGGGCGCAAAATCTGCAAGGCACGCAAGCCGCTGTGCCGCGGTTGTGTGGTTGTAGAGGAATGCCCGTTCAAAGAGAAAAACTTTGAGTAAGTCTGCCTGCTGCTAAACGCGTAAGCGTTTACAGGCGGTGCTTGCGGTAGAAGTGCTGACAGAAGTGATAAGTAAAAAGCGAAGCAAAAAAATTGGCCTGCAACCCGCGAGGGTGGCAGGCCTTTTTGCGGTGTGTTGATTTGCTTTTTCAGTGTCTATCTGTGATGTACTTTTTTGCACTGTATTTTTATGACGCACACGGTTAGCAGAGGCTTTGCCTTGCTACAGGTGCAGTTCACACGTATGTCAAAAAAATGTCCACTGTGACAAAAATCTTTTACATATTTTTGCTCATAATTATCGTTAAAATAAAGAGTATATTAAGGAAAAAGAATGATAATTCCTGTTAATTTAAAAAGTTACAAATTAATTATTCTTAACGTGTGAAAATTGATTTTGATGTCTTCTTCAAAAATATAAAAGTTTGACCGAAGAAGATAATTAGCGTACAATAAAAGTAGGTAAAGGAGACGAACTGCTAAATTTTCAAGGCCTTGAATTTTAGTACCACCTTATCTGAGTTATATTTGATTAGTGAAATGCTTTGTAACGAGGATTAAGCTTGCGCCACTGTGGCGCAGCGTGGAAAAGGGGGATTGAAAATGAAAAAAACTAGAAAGCAAACTGCTTTGGCAAAGTGCGTGCTGGCGACAATTATGGCGATGGGCATGATGGGTTACACTACTGTGTGGGCTGAAGATACTGTTACGCCTACGCCGTCTCCGATTGATAAGACTGTTTCTAAAGACGCTGCAGGACATATCTATGATGCTTCTCATAATTATGGTAGGGGTTATTTCTGGACGGATTTAGGACATGCACAGGTACAGATCGGCTCCGACAAGCAGATTGAATTGTTTACACCTTTTATTTATCATACTAATAATGCTCAATGGGAAAATGGTGGTGCTAACTGGAGTCCTGTACATGAGGGCGACAATTCCGAAATGCAGTGCGAAGAGTCTATGAGTAATATCACTGTAGGCGAATTCGACAGAATTATCAAATCTCTCTATACCAATGATATCACCATGGCAAAGACCATTTACGGTGAAGAAGGTCAGGCAGGCTTGCAGGATAAGCTTATTAAAGAGGTAATGGCAACTGCAGGGCAGGGCGCAATAGTTAATACCTATACATTGGTACGCGAAAATGGTACAGAGGTTGAAACCAGTATTGTTGATACCAACACCATTACTACTGTAGCAGATGACGAGAATGGTTATGTAACTGTTAGCGGCGGAATGGGTGAAGATGGCAATTATAATTACACTGTAGGCTTTGACGAAACACAACTTGACAATAGGATTGCCGAGAAGGACAAATATGTTATCGGAGGCAGCATCAGCAATGACGGCAAAATCAGCCTGAACCTGCGTAATGTCGAAGCGCCTATTGAGCTGACAGGCCAACTGAAGGATGCACAGCTGACTGAAATTGCGAGAGATAAGGAAGCCGGAACTGCTACATTGGTAGTAAAAGATGGCTATACCAATGACGAAGTACGCAGACTGAAGATTGAAGATATCGCAAGCAAGGAACAAAATGATAGAGACCATGCTGAATTCAGAGAGCATTTTAATGAGCTCGATCATCGCGTTGACAGCCTCGGCAGCCGCGTTGACAAGGTTGGCGCCGGTGCCGCCGCTCTCGCAGCGCTGCACCCGATGGATTTCGATCCCGATGATAAGCTGACCTTTGCTGCAGGCTACGGCAACTACAAGGGCAAAAACGCTGCTGCGGTAGGCGCGTTCTACCGTCCGGATGAAAAGGTTATGTTCAGCATTGGCGGAACCTTTGGCAACGGCGAGAACATGGTGAATGCAGGTATTTCCTTCTCCCTGGACCGCACCGCACGCGTAAGCAATTCCCGTACAGCGATGGCTAAGGAAATCGTAGACCTGAGAGCGAATGTAGCTAACCTCACCGCGCTGGTAGGCCAGCTGACCGCAGGCATGGGCGGCACGATTGAGATGGATAGAATGAAGCTCTTCCCGGATGTTCCCGAAAACCATTGGGCTTACGAGTACATCGGACGTCTGGCAGCAGCAGGCATCATCGAGGGCTATCCCGATGGCATGTTCAACGGCAACCGCATGATGAGCCGCTACGAATTCGCAGCAATGCTGTACAGAGCACTGGAAAAAGGCGTGAAGCTGGACCACAAGCTGGTACGCGAATTTGAGCCTGAAATGGGACGTATCCATGTTGCCCGCATCTCCGGTGCGGATGGCGACAGAGGCAAGATTGAGCGTGTACGCGTATATGGCGGCGACAACCGTGACCATTACGGCAGCAAGCTGAAATAAGGCTGGCTGTATAGCTTGAGCTTTACATAACACTCCCTTTTCTATACTAAAAAGAGGAGAGCACCAAAATCCCCTATAGGATTTCAGGTGTTCTCCTCTTGCTTTTGTTTTACACAGTGTTTGGCTTAATCCCAGCGCTTGAGCATGTCCTCAATAATTTCCTTATTGGTTTTGCGGCGCTTCTTCTCGTAGTTACGGAAGTTATTATCTCTGTGGTCGGTGGAGTAGTCGGCGTAGTCAAAGTCGTCATCGCTGCGTTCGTAGCTGCGGTTGTAGTCGCCGTGGCCATCGTCCAGGGAAAGCGGGATTTGCTGTGTGTAGGTATAGGGTTGTGTGTACATGATTGACCTCTGAAGATGGGAAGTTATTTGCTTTTATTCAGCTTCTTTCATAACTGAAAGAAGCTGGCAAGAAAGGTTCGCGCTTTTTGTAAAGCGCGGCAAAACAAAAACTTTTTCGAGAAAAAGTTTTACCAAAAAGCTTTATAAATAGGGTTGCTTTGCTGTTACTAGCGCCTGTTCGAAATTCTTTCGAATGTTCTTCGTAACCTATGAAGTGCTTTGTTGTTTGTCTAAGCCTTGTTTTCGGTGACTAAACTTCGCGTTAGTCTAAACCTCAAAAAATGCTTGTACATTCGTCAATTCGTTGTAATAGCCTTTCGCTTATCACGAACCAAGGAGAATATGGTAAAGCATTTTTTGCTAAGCTTTTTTGTGCGAGCAAAAAAGCGACTGTTTCCCGCGCTTTCGCAAAGCGCGCCCCTTTCTTGTTACTTCTTTCGGGGACGAAAGAAGTAAAACTAGAGCAAGCAGTAACAACTTCCCTTTTTTAACTTACATATAATTATGCTCTTTTACATGGTCAGAGTGCAGCAGCTGCTCTGCCTTCTCACTCAGCGGTTTTTCTAGGAAGTCCTTATAAAGCTCCTGTACATCCGGATTGTTGTGGGACTGGTGCAGAGGACGGTTGCTGTCGATGGCATAGAGCTTATTGCCAAGTACGTCGGCACGTTCTTCGCCGTCATGAATCGGCTGACCGCCGCCGCCAACGCAGCCGCCGGGGCAGGCCATGACTTCTACGAAGTCATAATGAACCTTGCCTGCTTTCAGCTCGTCGAGCAGCTTGCTTGCATTACCCAGACCGCTTACCGTGCAGGTGCGCAGAGTTGCACCGCCAAGGGTGAATTCACGTACCTTGCGGCCTTCTGTACCGCGAACGTCGGTGAAGGCATCCTCAGGAGCTTCCTTGCCTTCGATTACATGGTAAGCGGTACGCAGTGCTGCTTCCATAACGCCGCCGCTGGCACCGAAGATAACTGCAGCGCCGGTGCTTTGGCCGAGCGGATTATCAAAGGGCAGTTCACCCAGCATTGCCGGGTTGATGTGCTCGGCACGCAACAGTCGGATAAGCTCGCGGGTGGTGAGTACGATATCTACATCATGGGTACCACTGCTGCGCATAGAGAAGAGAGCGGCTTCGCGTTTTTTGGAAACGCAGGGCATGATAGAAATAGAGCAGATTTCCTTTGGCTTCAGGCCTTTCTTCTGTGCAAAATAGGATTTTGCCAGCGCACCGAAAATCTGTTGCGGAGATTTGGTGGTGGAAAGGTTAGGCACGAAGTACGGATGAGTTTTGTTTACATAGCTTACCCAGCCGGGGCAGCAGGAGGTGAACATGGGCCAGCTGTGGTCCTGCGGATTTTGCAGATGCTCTAACAGCTCGCTTGCTTCCTCCATGATGGTAACGTCGGCAGCGTAGCAGGTGTCGAATACATAGTCGAAGCCGATTTTCTTCAGTGCTGCAACCATGCGGCCTTCTGTTGCCAGCTCGGGCGGCAGGTTAAAGGCTTCGGCCCAGGCGGTGCGAACTGCAGGTGCAACCTGTACTACGGTTACCTTATTGGGATCGGCCAATACGTCATAAATTTTGGGAACGTCGTTACGCTCCTTCAGCGCGCCAACGGGGCAGTGGGTGATACACTGACCGCAGAGACTGCAGTCACTGTCCTCAATGGAAACATTGCCGGCAACGTCTACAGTAGTACGGGAGCCGGTGTTCTGTACGTCCCAGATATGCAGCTTTTGCACCTTGTCACAAATCTGGACACAGCGCATGCATTTGATGCATTTTTTTGAATCGCGGATGAGCGGGAACTCCTGGTTCCAGGGAGTGTCGACAACATCACGCTCATAGGGAATATCGTAAATGCCAAGGTCATTAGCCAAAGTCTGCAGGCTGCAGTTGCCGCTGCGCACGCAGGTTGCGCACATGCAGTCATGCTGGGATAAAATCAGCTCCACGTTGGTGCGGCGGATGCTGCGGGCCTTAGGGGAGTTGGTGAATACTACAAGTCCTTCCTGTACCGGAGTGGTGCAGGCGGTAACTACACGGTTCTGTCCCTGAATTTCAACTACGCAGACCTTGCAGGCACTGATTTCGTTGATGCCTTTAAGATAACACAGGCGGGGGATTTCGATGCCGACGGTGGCAGCAGCCTGCATGATTGTTGTCCCCTGGGGAACGGAAACTTTTTGTCCGTCGATTGTCAGGTTTACCATTTTAAGGTTCTGCCTCCTTTCAGTGTGCTGAAGCCGAATTTGTCGCAGCGCAGGCAGCGTCCTGCTTCCTGGCAGGCTTCCTGCTTGGTCATGCCGCATTCAATCGGCTCAAAGGTATGCTTGCGTTCGCCTGCTTCGGTTTCGTGCATCTGGATACGGCCGCAGGGACGTTTATCGTCAATAGACGGGTCGGGGATAACTACATCACAGGAAATGGTGTGGTTATAGCCCAGATATTCATCAATATTAGCGGCAGCAACCTTACCGGCAGCAATAGCGCGGATTACGGTTGCAGGACCGGTTACGCAGTCGCCGCCGGCGAATACGCCTTCATTGTTGGCAAGCTCACTGCTGGAGAGGGCGGAAATAGTACCGCGTTTGATTTTGATGCCGGCCTCCTCGAACGGACGCAGCTCAATGCCCTGGCCGATAGCAACAACGATAACGTCGCAGGGAATGCGCTCTAGCTCTACGTCAGCGTGAATCGGACGCGCACGTCCCCAGGCATCGATAGGACCGATGATTTGCGGTTCAGCCCAGAGAGCGGCCACATTACCTTCGGCATCTGCTTCGATGTGGTGCGGAGCCTTTAAGCCGTACAGCTCAGCGCCCTCGGCGATAGCGCCTTCGATTTCCTCAGGCAGTGCAGTCATATCGTCCTGACGACGGCGGTAGGCGATGATAACCTTCTTGGCACCGAGGCGGATAGAGCTGCGGGTGCAGTCCATAGCAACGTTGCCGCCGCCGATAACGACAACGGTTTTATCCTTAAAGTCAGGCATTTTTTCCTCACCGATGTTGCGCAGCATTTCTACCGCACTGATAACACCGTGGGAATTCTCGCCTTCAATACCGATTTTTTTGTCGGTGTGGGCACCGATGGCAATATAAACTGCGTCAAATTCCTCACGCAGCTTTTCAAAGGGGATATCGCCCTCCTCGTTGCCGATTCTGGTGTTGCGATGTACCTCTACGCCGGTGGACAAAATAGCGTCCAGGTCCTCCTGCAGACGTTCACGCGGGAAGCGGTAAGCAGGAATGCCGTAGCGCAGCATGCCGCCGAGCTTGCTCTTTTCTTCGAATACAACAGCATGGTGTCCCATCAGCTCCAGGTAGTAGGCTGCGGACATACCGCTGGGGCCGCCACCGATGATGGCGATACGTTTGTTGGTAGCAGGCTGTTTTTCGGGCAGCGGCACAGTGTTGCTGGGCGCATTGTCGACAGCCATACGCTTCAGACCGCGGATGTTGATAGGAGCATCAATCATGCTGCGGCGGCAGCGTGCTTCGCAGGGGTGCTCGCAGATAAGACCGCAGGCAGTAGGGAAGGGGTTATCCTTGCGGATGAGCTTGACAGCGTCAGCATAACGGCCTGCGCCAACCAGCGCAATGTAGCCGGGGATATCAACCTGTGCCGGGCACAAAGCAACGCAGGGGATAGAATGATGAACGTTGACAGAGCATTTGCCCTTCTTTATGTGGTTAATGTAATCTTCACGGAAGCCTTCCAGACCGGCCAAAACCATTTTGGCTGCTTCGAAGCCGATGGCGCAGTCAGCGCTGTTGGCAACATTTTGTGCGGTGCTTTCGATTAAATCCAGAGTGTGCATGTCAGCCTTGCCGGCGAGCACGTCTTCCATAAGATTCTGCAGCTGCGCGAGGCCTACACGGCAGGGCACGCATTTGCCACATGTTTGTGCGTGGCAGACTTTGAGGAACGACAGCTGCAGGTCAACAGGGCACAGTCCCGGGGGGCTGGCGATGATGTGTCGTTCCAGGTCCTTGTACAAGCGCTCGACCGTAAGCTGTGCCTGGTCGGGTGTTTCAATTCTTAAACGGCTCATAATTTTCCTCCAAAAAGCATACACTAAATATATAAAGGTATAAACTATATTATACAGAAAAAAGCTGAATTTCGCAATAATAAAGAAGATAGTTTTTCTGTAACAATCTGAGCAGAAAACAGGCCGCAAGCGCTTTTTTTGCCTGCTGTAGCAGGCAAGCACGCTTGCGGGGGCTATGCTTTTTTTGCCTTGTTTTTTGTGTTATACTAATACTAAGCTTTAGAGCATTAATGCTGTCGGCAGAAACGTTTGCATCCGGCGGCTTAAAATATTGGAGGGTTAGATATGCAGCTTACTGCTACACATTATATCAGCCTGGCGGTGACGCTTTTGGTGACGCTGCTGCCGGGGCTTTTGGCAGCCAGAAGGGTGAAATCTGCCGATGATTATAACGTAGGCGGTCGCAGCTCGGGCGCAGGCCTTGTCGCCGGTACCATTATCGGCACGATTGTCGGCGGCGCTGCTACCGTTGGCACGGCGCAGCTTGGCTTTAAGCTGGGACTGACGGCCTGGTGGTTTACGCTGGGCAGCGGCATTGCGCTTTTGCTGATGGCGGCGTTTTACGCTGTGCCCTTGCGCCGCAGCTCACTGACCACAGTAGCGGAGTACCTCGTTACGGATTACGGCAAGCCTGCGGGGTGGCTGGCGACCTTCAGCGCCTGCGCCGGTATTTTTTTCAGCATCGTAGCGAGCACGCTGACGGCGTTGCATCTCATTGCAGGCTTGTTCGGCGTACCACTTTTGGCTGCATCGGGCATCGTTATCGCTGTTACCTTGCTGCTGGTGTTTTTCGGCGGCCTCAGCAGCAGCGGTATGGCGGGTATTTTCAAGATTGTGCTGATTTTCGCCAGCATTTTCGTCGGCGGCTTGCTGGCCTACGCCGATATGGGACAGTGGCAGGGCATGACGCAGAGCTTTGCGCCGTATCCCTGGTTCAGCCTTTTCGGGCGCGGGATGGAGGATGGACTTGTCAGCCTCGGCTCGATGATTGTGGGCGTTATTTCTACGCAGACCTATGTGCAGGCGCTGTTTTCGGCGCGCGACACCAAAACAGCAGCTGTTGGCTGCTGTGTTGCCGCTCTGATTGTCATTCCCGTGGGATTACCGTCGGTGCTGATTGGTATGTTCATGCATCTGCATCACCCGGAAATTAATTCTATCGACGCATTGCCGCTGTATCTTGTTACTTATCTGCCGCAATGGCTTGGCGGTATCGGTCTGGGCGCTGTGCTGCTTTCGGCCTTAGGCTCAATTGCCGGTCTGGCGCTGGGTGTAGGCACGATGATTTCGCGTGACATCGTCAGCAAAATCTGGCTGAAGGCTACGGCTGTAGGCCAGCTGTGGGCAAGCCGCCTGAGCGTGCTGGCCGTTTCTGTTGCTGCAATGGTGTTCGTCTTTATGCATCTTGATTCGTCGGTGCTGGAGTGGAATTACCTGTCCATGGCGCTGCGGGGCAGCGGTATCTTTCTGCCGCTGACGTTCTGCATCTTCTTCCCGGGCAGGGTGCGCGCTTCGATGGGCGTGGCTGCTATGGGTGCAGGCATTTTTGCGGCGCTCTTCTGGAAGCATATCAGCCCGTGGGAAATCAACAGTCTGCTGCCGGCGCTCGTGTATAATCTGTTCTTTTTACTCATCGGTTTAGCGTGGGGCAAGGAAGGTGAATAGAAAAGAAAAAGCTGCTTTTACAGCAAGCGGTTGCTTGCAAAAAGCAGCGTGATATGCTATGTTATAGGCAAAGGACAACTGCCTATGCGGTGAGTTGCCTTAGTGGAAAATCAGTTCAAGAAGCCACTCCGCCACGGGGCAATGTGTAGGAGTGGTTTTCTTGTATCCGGTTGTTTGTTCTAAAGAAAAAGCTGCTTTTACAGCAAGCTGTTTGCTTGCAAAAAGCAGCGTAATGTGCTATATTATAGACAAAGGACAACCGCCCACGTCGGTGGGTTGCCAAAGCTTTTATTGCGGAAGAACCGCCCTGTCACTAGGCAAAGATTAAGGGCGGTTTTCCTATGTCTGGGCTATTTACTGAACTGAAAAATAAATGTCAGCAACGCCAGAATGAATACGCCAAAGGCCATCAGGTCCTTAAAGTCGTAGTTCTTCATAGGCATCACCTCCATTCTGTTGGAGAATGATGGCAATGCCCACCCGTAAGCACGATTGTCCAAAGTCTGAATATATTGTAACATAG
Organism: uncultured Phascolarctobacterium sp.; assembly: GCF_934190775.1. Classification (GTDB taxonomy): domain Bacteria; phylum Bacillota; class Negativicutes; order Acidaminococcales; family Acidaminococcaceae; genus Phascolarctobacterium_A. Next base: position 36,037 of record NZ_CAKPTG010000018.1, on the reverse strand, counting down.
ATAAAGAGAACATACAACGAACGAATTGTGAATTCACGGTTGTATGTTTTTTCAGTTTTAGGCAGGAAATTTATCTGTAATGCTAGAATAGTTTTACATACATTTGCCGCAGATTTGCGCGGCAGAGGTCTTTTAATTTAAGGAGCAAGAGATGACAAAACGCTTTACTCATTTACATGTACATACGGAATACAGCCTGCTGGACGGCGCTTCAAAAATCCCTGAGCTGGTGGCCTATGCCAAGGAGCTGGGTATGGACAGTCTGGCGATTACCGACCACGGCGCAATGTACGGCGCAGTGGAATTTTATCAGGAGTGTACCAAAGCAGGCATCAAGCCGATTATCGGCTGTGAGGTGTATCTGGCGAAGGAATCGCATCTGGAAAAGAATAACCGTGGCATGTATCATCTGATTCTGCTGGCGGAGAACGATACAGGCTACCATAACCTGATGAAAATTGTCAGCATTGGTCAGCTGGAGGGCTTTTATTATAAGCCGCGTGTAGACAAGGACGTACTGCGTACCTATCACGAGGGAATTATCTGCCTCAGCGCCTGCGTTGCCGGTGAGGTGCCGCAGATGATTTTGCAGGACAACCTGGAGGGAGCACGCCGCTGCATTCAGGAATATATCGATATTTTCGGCAAGGACAATTACTTTCTGGAAATTCAGGACCATGACCTTGATGAGGAGCACAAGGTCAGCGCAGTGCTGAAGCAGCTGGCGCAGGAGTTTAGTCTTGGTCTGGTGGCGACGAACGATTTGCATTACGTGCAGCAAAAGGATGCGGCGGCGCAGGATATTCTGCTGTGCATTCAGACGACGAGCACGGTAGATGAACCTGACCGTATGCGCTTCAATAACGACAGCTATTATCTGAAAAGCTATGATGAGATGGAGGCACTGTTCGGCGACTGTCCGGAGGCTTTGAGCAATACCAATAAAATTGCCGACCGCTGCAACGTAACGATGGAGTTCGGACACCTGCTGCTGCCGGAGTTCCCGGTGCCGGAGGGCTTTGACGCTGTGAGCTATCTGCGCCACCTGTGCGAGGAAGCTTTGCCTAAGCGCTATGAGGTTGTGGATGACAAGGTGCGTGAGCGTCTGGACTTTGAGCTGGATATTATCAACACGATGGGCTACGCCTGCTACTTCCTGATTGTCTGGGATTTTATCAACTACTGCCGTAGCCATGATATTCCGGTAGGTCCTGGACGTGGCAGTGCCGCAGGCAGTATCGTGGCTTATCTGCTGCGCATAACGAATATTGAGCCTTTGCGCTATCATCTGCTGTTTGAACGCTTTCTGAATCCGGAGCGCGTCAGCATGCCTGATATTGATACCGACTTCTGCTACGTGAAGCGTAACCAGGTGCTGGATTATGTAGTGCGCCGTTACGGACAGGAGCGTGTGGCGCAGATTATTACCTTCGGCACCCTGCAGGCGCGCGCGGCAGTGCGCGACGTGGGCAAGGCGCTGGGCATGAGCTACAGTGCGGTTGATGAAATTGCCAAGCTGATTCCGCGCGAGGTTGGCATTACGTTGGAGAAGGCGCTGAACGGCAGCAAGGACTTCCGTAATGCGTACGACACGCGTCCGGAGATCAAAAAGCTGATTGACCTTGCGCAAAGCGTGGAGGGCCTGCCGCGTAACGCAGGCACACATGCCGCCGGTGTTATTATCGCACCGCATAATATGAAAAACTACGTACCGCTGCAGCAGGGCAGTGAGGGTGGCGTCATCACCCAGTACGATAAAAATAAGGTAGAAGAGCTGGGCCTGCTGAAGATGGACTTTCTGGGCCTGCGCACACTGACAGTTATCGGTGATTGTATTCGCTTTATCCGCGAAACTACGGGTGAAGAGATTGATATCGATAACATTCCGCTGGCAGATGAGGCGACCTGCGCTATGCTGCGACGTGGTGAAACGTCCTGCGTCTTCCAGCTGGAGTCGGCCGGCATCACCAAGCTGGTTGTGGACCTGGCGCCGGAAAGCTTTGAGGATCTGATTCCGCTGGTGGCACTGTACCGCCCCGGTCCTCTTGGTACCGGTATGGCAGAAGATTTTATCGCCGGTCGTCATGGGCAGCGCACAGCGAAGGTGCTGCACCCGCTGATGGAGCCAATTTTGCAGGATACCTATGGCGTTATTCTGTATCAGGAGCAGGTTATGCAGATAACATCTGCGCTGGCAGGCTTTACGCTTGGTCAGGCCGATATCCTGCGCCGCGCGATGGGCAAGAAGAAGGCCAAGGAGCTGGATTCCATGCGCCAGTCGTTTATCGACGGTGCCAAAAAGCTGCATGATATCCCGGAAGAGCTGAGCGACCAGATTTTCTCGCTCTTGCAGCACTTTGCCGGTTATGGCTTCAACAAATCGCACTCCGTTGCCTATGCGCTGGTAGCCTATGAAACTGCGTATCTGAAGGCGCATTGGCGTCCGCAGTTCTACGCCGCCTTTCTTAACAGCATTATCGGTGATGCGGATAAGGTGAGCTGGTATATCAACGTCTGCCGCAATGATAATATCCAAATTCTGCCGCCCGATGTCAACGAGAGTGGCAACAACTTCACAGTTCATCAGAATAATACTATACGCTTTGGTCTGGCAGGCATCAAAAATACAGGCGAGGCTGCTGTAGATGCCATTATCAGCGCGCGTAACGAAGGCGGTCCCTTTAAGAGCCTGATTGATTTCTGCTGCCGCGTGAATATGCGTGCTGTCAACAAGCGTGTTATTGAAAATATGATTAAATGCGGTGCTATGGATTCCTTTGGTGCCAGACGCTCGCAGTTGCTCGCTGTTCTGGACCAGGCAACGGATTTGGGCGCTGCCTGCCAAAGAGACATGGCCAACGGCCAGCTGGGACTTTTCGGCGATGTGCAGGATGTTGGCGCAAGCGAAATCAGCCTGCCGCAGCTGGATGAATTTCCCAAGCAGCTTATTCTGCAATATGAAAAGGAAATCATCGGCTTTTACGTTACCGACCATCCGCTGAGCGATTATAAAAAGATGCTGGAACGCTTTATGCCGCTGCACCAGTTTGGCGGCGATACCCAGGTCGCAGACGGGCAGTTCGTGCGGGTGGCAGGCATTATTACCAACTGCACGATCAAAACAACTAAGCGCGGAGATACGATGGCGGTGCTGACGCTGGAGGATTTCAGCGGACGCTTCCCGATAATTGTCTTCCCGCAGGCCTACCGCAATAGTGTCAAGGATATTTACGAGGACAGTGTGGTAGCAATTGAAGGACGCTTCAGTGTAGACGAACGTGAAAGCAAGATTATTGCCAACAGCGTGCGTGTGCTGCCCTCTAAGCCGCCGACAGAAATATGCCTGCGCATTGAAGCGCATCTGGAAAATCCGCTGATCCAGCGTGAGCTGATGCAGCTGTTCCAGAAATATAAGGGTGATGACTGCGTATACCTGCAGCTGATGGGCTCGCGTAAGCTGATCAAGACTACGCCTAACTTCTGGGTGAACAGTGAAGCACCGGGCTTTGCCGAAGATGTTGTCAAAATTTTGGGCGATAACTGCGTAGTAAAGCGGAACTGAGTATAATTGATTGAGCTATTTTTCATAAACTTTCATGATATACTTGCAAGTTTAAGTGCAAAAATGCTAAAATAAAGAGAAGAATGTAAAAAAGCCGGAGCAACAGCTCCTGTATAAAGCTTAAGGAGGCAGCAAATGAATATTCTCGTTTGTTTAAAACAAGTGCCGGATACGGCAAAAGTAAAATTTAACCGCGAAACCAATACCTTGGACCGTACGGGTGTAGAAAATATTATGAACCCTTATGACCGTCAGGCATTGGAGGTAGCTCTGTGCCTGAAGGACAAGGAAGGTGCTAAGGTAACTGTACTGACCATGGGCCTGCCCCAGGCAACCGATATTTTGAAGGAAGCAATCGCTATGGGCGCTGATGATGGCGTTCTGCTGAGCGACCGCGTTCTGGGCGGCAGCGATACTCTGGCAACCAGCCTGGCTCTGGCTGCTACTGTTAAACATTTGGGCGAGTTCGACCTCGTGCTCTGCGGCAAGCAGGCAGTAGACGGCGATACTGCACAGGTTGGCCCGGAAATGGCTGAGCATCTGGGAATTCCTCAAATTACCGGCGCTCTGAGCCTGAGCTACGAAGACGGCAAATTTGTTGTGGTACGTGAAAACGAAAACTACCAGCTGACTTTGGCTTGCGCTGCACCGCTCTTAGTTACCGTAACCAAATCTGAAAAAGAGCCGCGTTTTGCCAGCATTAAGGGCAAAATGAAAGCACGTAAGGCGCAGATTCCTACTCTGACTGTTGCAGACCTGGAGCTTGATCCGGCAACCGTAGGCCTGAAGGGCTCTCCGACCAAGGTTAAAAAAGCCTTCACCCCGGCTCCGCCTGAAATCAACGGCGAAATCATTACCGAAGCAGATGCTGATGCAGCAGTAGATATGCTGTTTGAAAAGCTGGTTAAGGCAGAGGTTATTACCCGCTAAGGCGAACCATGCTGATAAAAGTAAACAGGCAGCTTTGCTGTGGCTGTGAGGAATGTGTTGCAGTATGCCCGATGGGGGCTATTGCGCTGTACGAGGGCAGGGCGCAGATTGATATGCAGCAGTGTGTCTGCTGTGGTGCCTGCATCCGCGAATGTTCCATGGAGGCCATAGCTATTGCCGAAAATGACAATACTGAAGATAACGAATAGGAGTGTGTAAATATGTGGGTTATTGCTGAACAGGAAAATGGTCAGCTGATGAATGTTACCTTTGAGCTGTTGGGCGCTGCCAAAGAGCTGTGTGCCAAGCTGGAGGAAAAATGCTGTGCGGTACTGGTGACCGCTGCTGCAGGCGAGCTGCCGCAGCAGCTGATTGCTGCCGGTGCTGACGTTGTTTATGTTATTGAGGATGCTAAATATGCAGAGTATGACACCGAGTTATATACCGATGCTATCTGCCAATTGTCTAAAAAATATGATCCCGCATCCATTATGTTCGGTGCTACCGATGACGGCCGTGACCTGGCTCCGCGTGTTGCAGCACGTCTGCATACCGGTCTGTGCGCTGACTGCACCGCTCTTGATGTAACCGATGAGAAGCTCGTTGCCTGGACTCGTCCTGCACTGGGCGGCAACATCTGTGCTACCATCATCTGCGACGTTAACCGTCCGCAAATGGGCACTGTACGTCCTAAAGTGTTCAAGCCGGCAGAACTGGACAACACCCGCACCGGTGAGGTTATTGCCTTCACTCCGGAAGCAGGTGCTGTAAGCCGCGTTGAGCTGGTTAAAAAAGAAGCTCTGAGCAGCGAAAACGCTGTTAAGATTGATGAAGCTGATATGATCGCAGCAGGTGGCCGCGGCTTTGGCAGCAAAGAAAACTTTGATGTGCTCGAGCAGCTGGCAGCTCTCTTTGAAAACTCTGCAGTAGCAGGCACCCGTGCTGCTATTGACGAGGGCTGGCTGACTCACTCCCAACAGGTTGGCCAATCCGGTAAATCTGTTACTCCGCATATCTACTTTGCCTGCGGCATCAGCGGTGCTATCCAGCATCTGTCCGGCATGAAGGACAGTGATATCATCATCGCTATCAACAAGGACGCAGAAGCACCGATTTTCACCGTTGCTCATTATGGCATCGTAGGTGATGTTAACGTAATTCTGCCGAAGCTGATTGAAAAAATCAAAGCTTACAAGGCATAATTTGATACCTGATTTACAGGAGGCATTCTAGTATGTGGAAAACAATTTATATTGCCCACACTGAGGAACAAGCCAATAAAATAAAACAGTTGCTTACGGAAAACGGCTTTTTGGTACAGCTTAAAAGTTCCGGAGGCAAGCATAACAAGGCTTATGAAATCTGCCTGCCGGTTTCGGAGGCAGAGGATGCCTATGAGGTTTTGTGCGAGAATAAGTTTCAGTACTGAGGAGGCGCTGTCCTGATGAAGAAGACGAAGATTATCTGTACAGTCGGTCCAAGCACGGACAATGTCGAGCTTTTGCGTAAGATGATGCTGGCAGGCATGGATCTGGCACGCTTCAACTTTTCCCATGGTAACCATGAGGACCATGGCAAAAGGCTGCAGCTGGTGCGCCAGGCAGCAGAAGAGGCCGGTAAGGTAATCGCTACGATTGCCGATACCAAGGGGCCGGAAATGCGTCTGGGCATGTTTGCCGAAAGCAAAATCCAGCTGAACGAGGGCGATGATTTTTGCCTGACTACCGAGGACTATTTGGGCGACCGCCATATGGCACACGTCAATTATGCCGGCCTGCCGCAGGAGGTAGAAATAGGCAGCAATATTCTGCTGGCCGACGGTCTGCTTTCCCTAAAGGTTGTACGCATTGATGGCTGCAGAATTTATACCAAGGTAGTCAACGGCGGCGAGCTCAGCTCGCGTAAGCGCGTGGCCTGCCCCGGCATTGAGCTGAAGCTGCCGTTCTTGTCGGAACAGGACAGGGCAGATATTCTTTTTGCTGTCGAGCATGATATGGATTATATTGCGGCATCCTTTGTACAGAAGGCCGATGATGTACTCGCTATCCGCAAGGTGCTCGAGGAAGCAGGCTCTTCTATCGGGATTATTTCCAAAATCGAAAACGAGGCCGGTGTGCAGCATATTGATGAGATTATCGGTGTATCTGACGGCATTATGGTTGCCAGAGGCGACCTGGGCGTAGAGATTCCGACCGAGGATGTACCGCTGGTGCAGAAGGATATCATTGCACGCTGCAACAAGGCAGGCAAGCCTGTTATTACGGCTACGCAGATGCTCGAGAGCATGATTAACAGCTATCGTGCAACACGTGCCGAGGCCAGCGACGTTGCCAACTCTATTTTCGACGGCAGCGATGTTATTATGCTGAGCGGCGAAACTGCCAGCGGCAAATATCCGCTGGAGGCAGTGCAGACGATGGCCAAGATTGCTGTGCGCACGGAAAATGCGCTTGATTATGTGCATATCTTCCAGAAGAAGGGCATAAGCGAGCGCATCCATTCTACCGATGCCATCAGCCATGCTACTGTGCAGATTGCCCAGGAGATCAAGGCAGATACTATTCTTACGATTACGGAATCAGGCTTTACGGCGCGCATGATTGCCAAATATAAGCCTCAGTGTACTGTTGTTGCTGTATCACGTTTGCCGGAGCGCGTGCGTGCAATGCAGCTTTATTGGGGTGTGCTGCCGCTTTTGGGGCCATACTCCACAAATACTGACGAAATGATTGAGCTGTCTTTGCAGTGTGCTTTGCATCACTCTGTAATCAAGGACGGCGCATCTGTTGTTATAACTGCTGGTGTACCTATCGGTACTCCGGGCAGTACTAATCTGATTAAGGTGGTTACAGTGGGTACCAAGCTGCTCAGCGGCACCGGTATCGGCAGCAAGACTGTCACCGGACGCATCTGCGTAGGCCGCACTGCAGCAGACTTCAAGGACAAGTTGCAGAAGGGCGATGTCCTTGTAGTTGATGTGCTTAATGACGAGTTTGTACCGCAGGCTGCTGCCAAGGCAGCAGCGATTATCGCCGAAGAGGGTGGCCTGACATCTTCTACCGCCATTGTTGCGGTAACCTGTGGCCTGCCTGTTATCGTAGGCGCGGAAAAGGCAACATCAAAGCTGACTGATGGACTCGTGGTAACGGTTGATCCTGTTTCCGGCGACGTTTACGAAGGCGATATTAACCTGTAGGAATATGGTAGCAGAACTTATTTTAGAAACATGTGTTGCTCTGCGCGAAGGCAGAGAAGAAAACGCCTGCACAGCTTTTTCGGGTATTATTGCTGAAGCAGCAGATAACGAAGCATTACAAGCAATCAGCTGCTGTCTGCTGGTGGCCTTACGCCACCGGCAACGGCAGCTTTTTGCGGCCTGGATGCAGGCAAGCAGGCTGCGCCTGGAGCAGTTGCTGGTTAATCCGCAGTTGGCTAGGCAGGGCGGCAGCTTTTTGCTGCAGCTGGCCTTTGCTGTGTGTGACAGGCGTTTGAGCGAGGAGCGCGCCGCGCTCGCGCTGCTGGCGCGGCGCTGGCTGCGGACGCACGCCGGTGATACGGAGCTGCTGCAGAAGTTTATGGCTGAATGGCTAAACCTGGCGGCGCGTATGGCACGCAGGCGGTGGCGCGAGGAGACAGCGTTTTTGCTGCGTGAGGCCGGGCGCTGGCTGTTGAAGCAGCAGGACCTGCAATGTTGGGCGTGGAGCCTGCAGCAGCTGCAGCTGCACTTCGTTGTTTATGCACGCTGGGATGGCTTTGACAAGGCCTGCAGGATGTACAGGGAGCTGACGCTTCTGTATCGCCTGCTGCTGCGGCGCGTGCCCATGGCACAGCCTGAGCAGCAGGCTGTGCTTTTGCAGCTGCTTTTGCGCCATCTGCGCGATGTAACGGCCAATGTATCGCGCTCAGCGATGCTGGACGATGCCGACATCTTCCGCCAATGGTACAGCTTTTGGTGGCAGCTTACTGCCGAAGACAAGAGCGCCAGGGAAGAGCTGCTGCGACTGCTGCAGCTCGCCATAACCTATTGGCAGCAGACCATGCCAAAAACGAGCCGCAAGCAGATAGCACTGCTCAAGGATTTGCTGCAGCCAAATCTGATTGTCGGCGAATATGCTTTGTTATTACAAAAAATAATCTAAATATAGACAGCAGATACATACTGTGATAGCAGAAAGTACGCTGCTGTAATAATCCTGAAGACAGGAGGTTGTAAATATGTCAAAGATTGTCGTAGTAGGTAGCTGTAATATTGATATTACCGTGGAATGTGACCGCTGGGTGCACCCCGGAGAAACTATTTTCGGCAACCGCCTGACCGTTTCCCCCGGCGGTAAGGGTGCCAACCAGGCTGTTGCTGCTGCCCGTCTGGGAGCAGATGTTATGATGGTTGGCTGCATCGGTGATGACGTATATGGTCAACTGGTGCTGAAGGCTTTGAAGGAGAACAATGTTGATTCCACCTATGTGAAGGTACTGCCGGGTGAAAACAGCGGTACTGCTCACATTACTGTTGCAGAGGACGATAACACAATTATCGTTATCAAGGCAGCGAATGACCTGGTATCCCCTGAGCTGATTGATGAAGCATGGGAAGATATCAGCAAGGCAGATATGGTGCTGCTGCAGCACGAAATTCCTGCTGCCACCAATGCCTATGTTATTGAAAAATGCGCAGCGCATGGTGTACCGGTGCTGCTGAATCCTGCGCCTGTTGCTCCGGTGCCGCAGGCTTTGCTGGATAAGATTACTTATCTGACTCCCAACGAGCATGAGGCAGCAACACTGTTTGCCGGTAAGGGCAAGGCGGATATCCTTGACCAGAACCAGGGCAAGGTGATTATGACGCTGGGCAGCAAGGGTGTTGCCTATGCGGAAAAGGGCCAGGTTATTACTGTTCCCGGCTTTAAGGTAAAGCCGGTTGACACTACGGGTGCAGGCGACACCTTTAACGGTGCCTTTGCCGTTGCCCGTGCAAATGGCAAATCCATGCAGGAAAGCATCAGCTTTGCCAATGCTGCCGCAGCTCTTTCGGTACAAAAGCTGGGAGCGCAGGGCGGTATGCCTTATTTACATGAAGTAGAGGAGATGCTTAAATAATGCAAAAGGGTGGAATGTTAAACAGCTCTATTGCGAAGGTGCTGGCTGATTTAGGCCACACTGACACCATTGTTATCGGTGATTGCGGCTTGCCTGTGCCTGCAGGCGTGCAGAAAATCGACCTGGCGCTGAAGCCGGGAACTCCCTCCTTTTTGGAGGTTGTGGAAGAAGTAGCCAAGAATATGGTTATCGAAAAGGTAGAAATTGCAGCGGAAATGGAAGGCAAAAATCCTGCTGTCTATGGCGCTATGAAGCAGCTCTTTACCGAAGAGCAGTGGATTATCGACGCAGACCACGAAGCCTTCAAGGAAGCAACCAAGCATGCCAAATGCATTATCCGCACTGGCGAAATTACTCCGTATGCCAATGTAATTTTGCACAGCAATGTTTTCTTTTAAAAATTAGCGTAAGGTAGGAATAAGGAAAGTATGGAGATTGAATTAAGAAATATCCATAAGGCCTTTGGTTCCAATGAGGTGCTCAAGGGTGTTGACCTGAAGCTCAAAAGCGGTGAGGTACATGCTCTGATGGGTGAAAACGGTGCTGGCAAATCAACGCTGATGAATATCCTCACGGGTATTCACAAGCAGGATAAGGGACAGATTTTTGTCGACGGCAAGGAAATAAGCTTCAAAAATCCTTTGGAGGCCGAAGCCTATGGCATTGCCTTCATCCATCAGGAGCTGAATATCTGGCCGAACCTGAGCATTCTGGAAAACCTGTTTTTGATGCACAGCGTAACCAATGGCATGGGTATCCTGGACTTTAAGGCTATGCGTGCTCTGGCAGAGCAGAAATGCCGTGAAATTGAAATTGAGCTGCCGCTGGATATGGAAGCGGGCGAATGCTCAGTAGGACAGCAGCAGATGACGGAAATTGTGCGTAACCTGCTGCTGGACGCCAAGGTTGTTATTATGGACGAGCCTACGGCAGCGTTGACCGAAAGAGAGACAGAAAAGCTCTTTGAGGTTATGCGCTCACTGAAAAAACGCGGTGTAGCTATGGTTTATATTTCGCACCGTATGGAAGAGGTTACGCAGAACTGCGATACCATCACCGTTATGCGTGACGGCGTATCTGTAGCAACCAAGCCTGTTAAGGAATACAGCATGGAGCAGATTGTCCGCGATATGGTTGGCCGTTCTATTACGGAATTTTATCCCGACCGCCGCAATAAGCCGGGCGAGGTGCTGCTGGAGGTTAAGCACTTTGAGCAGCCGGGAGTTTTCCATGATATTAACTTTAACCTGCGCAAGGGCGAGATTTTGGGCTTTGCCGGCCTCATGGGCAGCGGTCGTACCGAAATCATGCGCGCCGTTTTCGGCGTTGATCCTCATGCAGGCGGCGAGCTGGTTTTCAAGGGAGCGCCTCTGAAGATTACCAAGCCTGAGGACGCGATTAACGCAGGATTGGGCTTCGTAACGGAAAACCGCAAAACTGAGGGCCTGATTCTGGATTTTTCCATTTTGCGCAACATTGCTCTGCCGAGTGTTGACAGCTTTGCCAAAAGCGGTGTCATCAATTTTAATGTGCTTAATGATTTTGCCGATAAAATGGCCAAAAAGCTGGGCGTAAAGACCAGCAGCCTGAACCTAGAGGCCGGTGCACTTTCCGGCGGCAACCAGCAGAAGGTGGTTATTGCCAAGTGGGTTGGCATGCACCCGGAGGTCATTATTATGGATGAGCCTACCCGTGGTATCGACGTAGGTGCAAAACGCGATATATATGAGCTGATGAACGAGCTTACTGCAAGTGGTGTTTCGATTATTATGGTTTCTTCGGAGCTACCGGAGGTACTTGGCATGAGCGACCGCATCGTCGTTGTCCACGAAGGCCGCATTGCCGGCGAACTGCTGCGCGATGAAGCAGACCAGGAAAAAATTATGACACTTGCAACGGGAGGGCAATAAAAATAATGGATATAAAAGCAGTCTTTAAAAAATCCGGTTCCATAATCGGACTCATCGTGTTGTTCGTGGTCATTTCCTGCCTCAACAGCAGCTTTATCGACCCCAGCAACCTGAAAAACCTGCTGCGTCAGGTTTCTATCAATGCCTTGATTTCCTTTGGCATGACCTTTGTTATCTTAACCGGCGGCATTGATTTGTCTGTCGGCAGTATTCTGGCGCTTTCCAGTGCACTGATGGGCAGCTTTATCAAGGGCGGCATGGATCCTGTTTTCGGTATCGTGCTGGCCTGCCTGATTGGTGCAGCGCTGGGTAGTGTCAACGGCCTGGTAATTACCTACGGCAAGGTGGCGCCCTTTATCGCAACCCTGGCGACCATGACCATTTTCCGTGGTCTGACACTGGTATATACCAACGGCAACCCTATCAGCAGCCTGTCCGAGGATGACCGCTTCCTGGAATTTGGCCAGGGCTACGTTGCCGGTCTGCCGGTTCCTGCTATTATGATGCTGATTATGTTTTTCATTTTGTGGTTTATCCTGCACAAAACTCCGCTGGGACGCAAAACCTATGCTGTCGGCGGTAATGAGAAGGTTTCCTTCATCGCAGGTATCAAAATCAACCGCATTAAAATATTTGCCTATACCGTGACAGGTTTCCTCTGCGGTATGGCAGGCGCAATCCTTACCAGTCGTCTGAACAGTGCCCAGCCTACTGCCGGCACTGGCTATGAGCTGGATGCTATCGCAGCTGTAGTACTTGGCGGCACCAGTCTTTCCGGCGGTAAGGGCCGCATTTTCGGTACTATTATCGGTGCGCTGATTATCGGTACGCTGAACAATGGTCTGAATATCTTAAACGTATCCAGCTTTTACCAACAAGTTGTCAAAGGTATAGTAATTTTGCTGGCTGTGCTGATGGACAGAAAGAAAAACTAAGCGTGCTGCGGACGCTGAAGCATCAAACGGTTCTTTGGCGTCTGCTTCCTGCTGCTGGTGAAGCTTTTTAGTCCCCATCTCAATTTCCAATTCCGGGAGGTATTTTCTCACATGAAAAAAATTTTATTAGTATTAACCTGCATTGTAGCAATGGCTATGATGATTGTTGGCTGCGGCGGCAGCGACAAGAAGGATGCTGCAAAAGGCAACGATAAGAAAATCACCGTTGGCTTCTCTGTATCCACTCAAAACAATCCGTTCTTCGTTTCCCTGGCTAAAGGCGTAGAAGCTAAGGCTAAGGAGCTGGGCGTAACCGTAAAGGTTGTTGACGCTCAGAACGACCCTGCAAAGCAGGCTAATGATATTGCTGACCTGCTGCAGCAAAACATCAGCGTTCTGCTGGTTAACCCTGTTGACTCCGATGCAATTTCTACTTCTGTAAAGGCTGCCAATAAGGCTAACATCCCTGTTATCTGCCTGGACCGCAGTGCTAACCAGGGTACTGTAGCTTGCCTAGTTGCTTCTGATAACGTAAAAGGCGGCGAAATGGCTGCTGATTACATCGTTAAGAAGCTGGGCGAAAAAGTTAAGGTTGCTGAGCTGGAAGGTATCCCCGGTGCCAGCGCTGCTCGTGAACGTGGCGAAGGCTTCCACAAAATTGCTGATAGCAAGCTGACTGTTGTTGCTAAACAGACTGCTGAATTTGACCGCAGCAAGGGCCTGACTGTAGCAGAAAACATGCTGCAGGCTAACCCGGATATCAAAGCTATTTTCGCTCAGAACGACGAAATGGCTTTGGGCGCAATCGAAGCTGCTAAGAGTGCCGGCAAGCAAATCTTCATCGTTGGCTTTGATGGCACTGCTGATGGTGTAAAGGCTGTTGAAAGCGGCGCTATGAGCGCTACTATCGCTCAACAGCCCGAAGTTATGGGCCAGCAAGGTCTGGAAGTAGCTGTTAAGGCTGCTAAAGGCGAAAAGGTAGATGCAAAGATTTCTGCTCCGCTGAAGCTCATCGAAAAGAAATAATTGCCGCTGAATTTACGTTAACCTGACAACTTGAAATGAAATGCCCCTGCGCGAAGGTGTGGGGGTGTTTTTTTGCACTTCGCATAGCACGCAAAACACAGTAAAGGCGTTCTACCTGACTGCGGTAGAACGCCTTTACTATTTAGAGTTCGTATCGGTTTCAAGTAACTGATTTCATCGTCAATCTGCTTAGTGAAATCAGTAGTTACAATGTGATTGTTTACATAATCATAAAAGCTTTTTAAGATCCTTAGAGATTTCGCCATGCGAACCCTTAGTGTTCAAAAGCATCGTAGTTGCTTCATCAGGAAGCTCCAGCTCCAAGTTTTCCAGACAGCGCTTTTTAAAGGTGTAGACATAGTTACCCTTTTCAAAGAAATCAAAAACACAGATGAAGATGATAATATTTTCTCTCCTTTCATTTTAACACATGCGAATAAAAAAATACATAAGCAGTTTTTTGATGCTAAAAACAAAAAAGAGTAGTACCCTGGCGATTAAAAAATCGTCAGTTTGTACTACTCTTAGAATGTACCATATAAATGGCCTTGCTTAAGCTTCTGCAGAAAAGTTTAGATTTGCAGGATATACTGCTTATTTTCTTGTCCGTAGGTAAGGTAGCTGGAAGCGTAATGTTACCTGCAGTTTTGGAAGAACATACGTTAAGTTTACTTGAAATTCAGGAGAATGTCAAGGGAGCAGAAGGGATTCACCATCTGTCACGCCAAAGTTTCGGAAGCAGAGGTGCGCGAGCTGACTTCTAAGCTGACAGCATAAGAGCAAAAACGTTTTTGGAAGTAAATATAATATAGCATTGAGTAAAACGTCTTATGTATTATTAACTTTAATGCATAAGGCGTTTTTACTTTCTTTCAATCAGATAACTTATGAGCCTATGTGCATTTTTTTCTCTTTTCAATTATAGGGAAAATATGGTAAAATATAATAGAATAAGTATGCAATACAAGGAGAATGGGAGGGCAGTATATGTTGACAATTCGTGAATATAAACAGGCAGCAACGCTGGAGGAGGCGTGGCAGCTGAACCAGAAGCGCCCCAACCGCGTGCTTGGCGGTATGCTGTGGCTGCGCCTGAGCAAGGGTAATGTGCAGACGGCGATTGATTTGTCGGCGCTTGGCCTGGATACAATAGAGGAAACAGAAACAGAATTCCGCATCGGTGCGATGGTGAGCTTGCGCCAGCTGGAGCTGCATGAAGGCTTTACTGCTTATAGTGAGGGAGCAAATAAGGAGGCACTGCGCCATATTGTCGGCGTACAGTTCCGCAATCTTGCTACCGTAGGTGGTAGTGTATTTGGTCGCTTTGGTTTTTCCGATGTGCTGACACTGCTTTTGGTGATGGACAGCTATGTGGAATTATATAAGGGCGGTATTGTGCCGCTGGCAGATTTTGTGAATATGCCGTATGACAGAGATATTCTGGTGCGCATTATCGTTAAAAAGACAGCAGCGCATTACAGCTATAAATCTGTGCGCATCAGCAAAACCGATTTTCCGGTGCTGACCTGCGCGGCAGCGCTGACGCAGGAAGGCGTGCAGGCTGCAGTGGGCGCACGTCCGGCAAAGGCTGCGCTGGTGAAGGATGCCGAGCAGCTCGCAACTCTGCCTATGACTGCCGAGAAGGCGCAGGCCTTTGCGGAATATGCTGCCGGTTTACTGCCGACGGAAACAAATCCGCGTGGCAGTGCTGCGTACCGTACACACCTGATTAAGGTGCTGACAGCAAGATGTTTAACAGAACTGGGAGGTAAGGCCTGATGGAGATAACCTTAACCTTAAATGGCAAAAAGCTGACACGTATGGTGGAGGCTGATACGGTTTTACTCGATTTCCTGCGCAAAGAAGGCTGCTACAGCGTAAAGCGCGGCTGTGACACTACCAACTGCGGTTTGTGCACTGTATTTATGGATGATAAGCCGGTGCTTTCCTGTGCTATCCTGGCAGCGCGTGCCGCAGGCCACAGCATCGTAACGATGGAAGGAATGCAGCAGGAGGCAGAGAAATTCGGTGCCTTTATTGCCGACCAGGGCGCGGAGCAGTGCGGCTTCTGTAACCCCGGCATGATTATGAACGCTATCGCGCTGTTGCGTGAAAACAGCGAGCCTACGGAAGAAGAAATCAAAGAATTTCTGGCAGGCAACCTGTGCCGCTGCTCCGGCTATGAGGGACAGTTGCGCGGTATCCAAAATTTTATCGCCTGGAAAAAAGCTCAGGCGCAGGCATAAGGAGGGGAGCTGCAGATGAAAATAGTTAACCAATCCTACCGCAAAAAGGATGCTATGCAGCTGGTGACAGGCCAGCCTGTCTACACCGATGACCTGGTGCCGAACGACTGCCTGCTTGTCAAGGTGCTGCGTTCTCCGCATGCGAATGCTATTATTGAAAGCATCAACACCGCTATTGCAGCCAAGGTGCCTGATATCGAAGCAATTTATACCTGGGAGGACGTGGACCAGGACGGCGAGCGCTGCACCTATGCAGGCCAGACCTATCCCGAACCGAGTCCTTATGACCGTCTGCTGCTGGACCGTCATGTACGCTTTGTGGGTGACATCGTAGCGATTGTTGCCGGCAAAACGGAAAAGGCTGTCGACAAGGCGTTGTCTTTGATTAAAGTAAAATATCAGCTGCTGGATGCAGTGCTTGACTTCCGCACTGCGCTGGATAACCCTGTGCTCGTGCATCCCGAGGATACTTGGAAGGCTCACTGCCCGGTTGGTGCCGACAATAAGCGCAACCTGTGCGCCCATGAGGTTATCGAGGATGGCGAGGTTGATAAGATTCTGGCGGAATGCGATGTTGTTATCGACCAGACTACGCATACCAAGGCTGTACAGCAGGATATGATGGAGCCTTTCGTAACCTATTGCTCCATTGATACCTACGGCCGTTTGAATGTCCTCAGCTCTACGCAGATTGTTTTCCACTGCCGCCGCATTATTGCAAACGCGCTGCATATCCCCAAAACCATGGTGCGCGTGGTTAAACCGCGTATCGGTGGTGGCTTCGGTGCTAAGCAGAGCTGTGTCAGCGAAATGTATCCAGCATTTGTTACCTGGAAAACAAAAAAGCCGAGCAAGATGATTTTCTCGCGTTACGAATGTCATATAGCTTCCAGCCCGCGCCACGAGATGGAGGTGCGCGTGCGTCTTGGTGCTACCAAAGAAGGCAAAATCCGCGCGATTGATTTATATACTCTTTCCAATACCGGTGCTTACGGCGAGCATGGTCCCACGACCGTCGGCCTTTCCGGTCACAAGTCTATTCCTCTGTATCGTACCGAGGCCTTCCGCTTCGGCTTTGACGTAGTTTACACCAACCTGCAGGCTGCAGGTGCTTATCGCGGTTACGGTGCTCCTCAGGGCATCTTTGCCGTAGAGTCCGCTGTGAACGAGCTGGCAGCACGCCTGAAGATGGACCCGATTAAGCTGCGTGAGATGAATATTACGCGTGAGGGCGATATTATGCCTGCTTATTATGGTGCGCCCAATACAAGCTGTGCGCTTGACCGCTGCCTGGAGCAGGTACGCGAGATGAGCGGCTGGGAGCAGAAGTTCCCGCTGCAGCAGCTGCCTGACGGCAAGGTACGCACTATGGGAGTAGCTATTGCAATGCAAGGCAGCTCCATTCCTTACTGCGACGTCGGCGGTGCTACCCTCAAAATTAACGACGAGGGACATTATACTCTGCTGATTGGTGCTGCTGATATGGGCACCGGCTGCGATACCGTTTTGGCGCAGATGGCAGCAGAGGTTTTGGAATGTGATTACGATAACATTACCGTATTCGGTGCGGATACCGACGCGTCTCCTTATGACTCCGGTTCCTACGCATCCAGTACAACATATATTACCGGCAAGGCCGTAGAAATCTGCGCACAGCGTTTGCGTGGCAAGATTTGCCAGCTGGGCGCACGTCTGCTGGAATGCGGCACGGATCAGGTTGTCTTTGACGGACGCGAGGTGCGTGATACCGTCAGCGACAAGGCTGTAAGCCTCTTTGATATCGCTACCGCTTCCATGGTGAACAACGATATCGCTCTGGAAGAAACCGTGGAGCAGAACAGCGTGCTGTCCCCGCCGCCGTTTATGGCCGGTGTTGCTGAGGTAGAAACCGATTTGCTGACAGGCGAAGCGCAGGTAGTGAACTTCTACGCATCTGTTGACTGCGGTACTCCGGTTAATCCGCATCTGGCGAAGGTGCAGACCGAGGGCGGCATTCTGCAGGGCATCGGCATGGCGCTGATGGAAAATGTAACCTACAGTCCCAAAGGACGTATTTACGAAAACTCCTTTATGCAGTATAAGGTTCCCTGCCGTGAGGATATCGGTCATATCTATGTTGATTTTGCCAGCAGTTATGAGGAAAGCGGTCCCTTCGGTGCCAAATCCGTGGGCGAGCTGGTAATCAATACACCTGCTCCGGCTATTACTGACGCAATTTATCAGGCAACCGGCAAGCGCTTTATGACGCTGCCGATTACCCCGGAAAAAATTGCTATGGGTGTTGACGAAGAATAAGATTTTAATAAGCTGAAAACAAATGTGGTTGCAAGACCACATTTGTTTTGGCAGGCGTTATTCTCGTGTGAGAGTGACGCACAACCCTCAGTCATCGCCTACGGCGATGACAGCTCCCTTGCAGGGAGCATATAAAGTTAGCGAGAAACGAAATCTAGAACTTCTCAACACCTTTATATCTCCCCTGAAAGGGGAGGTGGATGCGAGCATAGCGAGCAGACGGAAGGGTTGGGATACTCTTTGTTCACGCTTTGTAAACAATTTTCAATTCACGTAAAAAAGGATTACCAATATGTACGACCAATACAACCGTAAAATCGATTACCTGCGCATTTCCCTTACAGACCGCTGCAATCTGCACTGCCGCTATTGCCGGCCGGAGGTGAGCGAACATGTGCCGCATAATGAAATTTTGCGCTACGAGGAGCTTTTGCGTATTTGCCGCGCTGCGCTGCAGCTTGGCATCCGCAAATTCAAAATCACCGGCGGCGAGCCTTTGCTGCGCAAGGGCTCCAGTGATTTTATCGCCAGCCTGAAGCAGCTGGACGGTGTAGAGCAGGTGACGCTGACGACTAACGGAACACTGCTGGCGCAGCAGCTGCCTGCGCTTATTGAAGCAGGTGTGGACAGCATCAACGTTAGCCTGGATACGCTGGATGCGGCGTATTATACAGAGCTGACCGGCGGCAGCCTGGACAGCGTGCTGCAATCACTACAGGAGCTGCAGATTGCAGGGATACCGTTCAAGCTGAACTGTGTTCCCTTGGCGGAAGCCGGTTTGTCAGATATCATGCAGCTGTTGAAGCTGGCACACAGGTATAATGCACCGCTGCGCTTTATCGAGCTGATGCCGTTGGAATGCAACACTGATCTAAAAGGATTGAGCGGCAGCGAAATCCGCAGTTTGTTGGAACAGGCAGGCTTACAGCTGCAGCGTGACGCGCAGCGCTACGGCAACGGTCCAGCAAGCTATTGGCGCATCGGCGGCTATAAAATGCCGGTGGGCTTTATCGAACCGCTGCATAATAAATTCTGCGCTGTCTGCAACAGGGTGCGCCTTACCTCCGTGGGGATGCTGAAGCCTTGTCTTTACTGTAACGAGGGCATGAACCTCAAGCGCTTGCTGCGTGACGGCGCAAGTGATGCTGATTTGCTGCAGGCCATGCAGGAGATTATTTACGCTAAGCCTGCGGGACATAGCTTTGAGGTGGAGGCGGCAAGCTTTAATATGAGCCAGATAGGCGGATAAATACAGGCTTTGAAGGAGCAGACGATGAGTGAATTTACACATTTTGACGCTGCGGGCAATGCGCTGATGGTGGATGTCAGCGATAAGGCTGACACCGCAAGGGTTGCCGTGGCTCAGGGAAAAATCTGCGTAAGCAGGGAAATATATGAAAAGATTGCTGCCGGCAGTATGGCCAAGGGTGATGTGCTGGGCGTAGCGCGTGTTGCCGGAATTATGGCGGCCAAGCGCACCAGTGAGCTGATTCCGCTGTGTCATCTGCTGCAGCTGACGAAGTGCACGGTAGATTTTGAGCTGTTGGCGGAAAACGGCAGCTACGCTGTACAGGCACAATGCTTGGTCAAGACTACGGGTAAGACCGGTGTGGAAATGGAGGCGCTGACAGGCGTACAGATTGCTTTGCTGACGATTTACGATATGTGCAAGGCCGTGGACAAGGCGATGGTGATTACAGATGTGCATCTGCTGAGCAAAGCAGGCGGAAAGAGTGGTGATTTTGTATGGAAGCAAGCATAAAGGGTATAATCAAGGCTGTTTGTATAAGCGAAAAGAAGGGTACGGAAAAGCATCCTGTTAATGAGATTGTTCTTAAAGAAAATTTCGGCATTGAGGGTGATGCCCACGCCGGCAAATGGCACCGTCAGGTGAGCTTGCTGAGTGCGGAAAAGGTAGATGAGTTCAATGCACGCGGCGGTGATGCTGCTATCGGTGCTTTCGGTGAAAATATTCTGGTAAGCGGTATTGATTTCAAAAAGCTGCCGGTAGGCAGCATCATGCGCAGTGGTGAAGTAGTGATGAAGCTGACGCAGATTGGCAAGGAATGCCACAGTCACTGCACGATTTATGCACGTGTGGGCGATTGCATTATGCCGCGTGAGGGTGTTTTTGCCACGGTAGAGCATGGCGGCGTTCTGCGCAGCGGCATGGAGCTGGAGGTGACGCTGCCTGCAGCCGACGCTCCCTTGCGTGCGGCGGTTATGACGCTTTCGGATAAGGGTGCAGCGGGTGAGCGTGTCGATACCAGCGGCCCGCGGGCAGCACAGCTTTTGGCGGAGGCAGGCTACGAAATTGTGGAGCAGGTTTTGCTTCCCGACGCTCAAAAGAAAATCGAACGCGAGCTGGTGCGCCTTGCGGACAGCAGACAGGTTGATCTGATTATCACTACAGGCGGCACAGGCCTCTCGCTGCGAGATGTTACACCGGAGGCAACAATGGCGGTGGCTACACGCAATGTGCCCGGTATTGCGGAGGCCATCCGTGCGGAATCGCTGAAGATTACGCGGCGGGCAATGCTGAGCCGCGGCGTGAGCGTAGTGCGCGGACAGACGCTGATTGTGAATCTGCCGGGCAGCACCAAAGCAGTGGAGGAAGCACTGGCAATCGTATTGCCGCAGCTGGAGCATGGACTGCGTATCCTGAAGGGCAGCGCCCATGACTGTGCGAGAAAATGAGCGCTATAGACTGGTCACCGCTATGGATTTCATTACACACTGCGGCAGCAACAATCGTCATAGTTTTCTTTATCGGTGTGATTATTGCCTGGTGGGTGGAACAGCTACAGAGCCAAAGCCTGAAGATTTTTGCCGACGCTGTAATAACACTGCCGATGGTGCTGCCACCTACGGTAGCAGGCTTCTTTCTCTTATATTTCTTTGGCAACAACCGCTTTTTGGGCCAGCTTATTTATCAGCTGACGGGTATAAAAATAGCCTTCAGCTGGCTGGCAACTGTGCTGGCAGCAGCGGTAATTTCGCTGCCGCTCATGTACCGCAGTGCGCGCGGAGCTTTGTCGCAGGTTGACAAGGGCATGCTGGAGGCGGCGCGTTCCTTGGGCATGACGGAATGGCGCATCTTCTGGCGCATTCATCTGCCTAATGCCCTGCCCGGCATTATCGCAGGCGGCCTGCTGGCCTTCGCCCGCGGTCTGGGTGAATTCGGCGCTACGGCGATGATTGCCGGTAATATCGCAGGACGCACACGCACACTGCCGCTGGCAGTTTATTCTGCCGTAGCGGCAGGCGATTGGGATGCCGCAGGCTGGTATGTGGCTGTAATTGTGGGCATCTGCCTTTTGGTAGTTATCGGTCTTAATGTTTACTTATATAAAACTAAACAACAACAGGGAGATTAAAATGAAAAAACTCGTATGCTTAGTATTTTCTTTGATGTTGGCTGTTATGGCTGCAGGCTGCGGCGGCGGTGAGAAGCAGGCTGCTGCGCCGCAGGCAGGCAAAACACTGCGTTTGGCAGCTGCTGCCAGCATGGAAAAGGTGTTTACGCAAAAGCTCATTCCGTTGTATCAGCAAAAGCATCCGGAAATCAAAATTGAGGGCGTATATGATGCCAGCGGCAAGCTGCAGGCACAGATTGAAAGCGGTCTTGCAGCCGACGTGTTTATTTCTGCGGCTAACAAGCAGATGAACGCGCTGAGAGACAAGGGCTATATGGACAAGAGCACTGTAAAGCCGCTGCTGGAAAACAAGCTGGTGCTGATTGTGCCTAAAAGCGGCAGTGCAATTAAGGGCTTCCATGATTTCAGCAAGGCTAAGCATCCTGCTATCGGCGATTCTGCCAGCGTTCCTGCAGGCCAATATGCTAAGGAAGCACTGACTAAGCTGGACCAGTGGGACGGTATTCAATCTAAGGTTAGCCTGGGCACTAACGTAACGCAGGTTTTGAACTGGGTTGCCGAAGGCAGTTCCGATGCAGGCCTTGTTTACGCTACCGATGCAGCGCTCCTGAAGGATAAGGTAACTGTTGTGGCCGAGGCTCCGGCAGGCTCCTTAAAGAAGCCGGTAATTTATCCTATCGGCGTGCTGGCGAAGGCTCCGCAGGCTGAGGTTGCCAAGGATTTTGCTGCTTTCCTGCAGACAGAAGAAGCTATGAATATTTTTGCCGCCTACGGCTTTGCGCAGGCTAAATAAGAGGTAGATAAGCATGAAATTAATTCGTACTGAAGATGCGGTCGGCAGTGTTCTCTGCCATGACCTGACACAGATTATCAAGGGCGTTACCAAGGATGCCGTGTTCCGTAAGGGACATGTAGTGCAGCCGGAGGATATTCCGGTGCTGCTTTCCATCGGCAAGGAGCATTTATATGTGTGGGAAGCTAATGAAAGCATGC
Source organism: uncultured Phascolarctobacterium sp. (assembly GCF_934190775.1). Taxonomy (GTDB): domain Bacteria; phylum Bacillota; class Negativicutes; order Acidaminococcales; family Acidaminococcaceae; genus Phascolarctobacterium_A. The sequence continues at coordinate 13,666 of NZ_CAKPTG010000018.1, read as the reverse complement.
TGCATGAAAATGATGCCGCACGCATTTTGCGCGACATCTGCAAAAACACTATGATGGATGAATCGCCTGTGAAAGAGGGCAAGATTGAGCTGGCTGCTGCTGCCGACGGTCTGTTCAAGGTAGACGGCGCGCGTCTGCGCCTGGTGAACAGCTTCGGACAGATGATGATTGCGACGCGTCACGGCAATACGCCGGTGAAAAAGGGCGACAAGCTCTGCGGTACACGCATTATCCCGCTGGTTATCGAAAAGGAAAAGATGCAGCGTGTGCGTGAGCTGTGCGGTGATGAACCGCTGCTGCAGCTTTTGCCGTATAAAATCAAAAAGGCTGCCGTGCTGGCGACAGGCAGTGAGGTTTTCCATGGACGCATTAAGGATACCTTTACCCCCGTGCTGGAGGAAAAGCTGGCAGAGTTCAACGTGGAGGTAGTTTATAAGCAGGTGCTGGATGATAAGCCGGAGCAGATTACCGCTGCGATTAAAACCGCAATAGAGGAAAAAGGCGCGGAAATGGTGCTCTGTACCGGCGGCATGAGCGTTGACCCGGATGACCGCACGCCGCTGGCAATTAAAAACACAGGCGCACGCATTGTGTCTTATGGTGCGCCGGTGCTTCCTGGGGCCATGTTTTTGCTGTCCTACTACGGTGAAAAGCAGGTGCCTGTTCTGGGCTTGCCGGGCTGTGTAATGTACGCTAAGCGCACTGTTTTTGACCTGGTGCTGCCGCGTGTGCTGGCCTGTGACCTTGTTACGGCCGACGAGCTGGCAGCGTTGGGTGAGGGCGGACTGTGCCTGAACTGCGCAGTTTGTACCTATCCTGCCTGCGGCTTCGGTAAGGGGTGGTAAAATGACCTATGCAGAGCCGCAGCATTATCATGTGAAGGTGCGCGTTTATAACGAAAGCATTGATTTCGGCAAGGGCGTAGCGGAGCTTTTGCAGCGCATTGAGGCCACCGGCTCGCTGAGTGCTGCCTACAAGGCTATGGGTATGTCGGCCAGCAAGGCGTGGAAGATTCTGCGGCGTGCGGAGGCAGACCTGGGGTTTGCGCTGGTCAGCAGCACGGCAGGCGGCAAAAGTGGCGGCGGCAGCGTGCTGACGCCGGAGGGACGCCTGCTGCTCGAGCGGTTTACAGCCTTCAATGCAGAGGTGCAGTCGGCGGCGGCGCAGGCCTTCGCTAAGTATTTCAAATAACATAAAGCTTTGGGCAGTACGGGGAAATTTCCCTGTACTGCCTTTGTTTATATAGTTTGTATTTTCTTGACGCAGATTAGTAAAAAGACTATAATATAAATATCTAGTAAATAGCAACAAGTATCAGATATGGAGGCTTTGCCAACTTCCTTCCGCTGTGTATAGGCGGATGATGAGCTTGCGATTTGCCGCAAAAAAATTGCAGCGTTATTTTTTTGAAAGAAGGTTTAAGTATGAGTATTTTTGCCGGAGCTGTTGATTATTTTGTTAAGGGTGGTCCCTGCATGTGGCCGCTGCTGATGTGTTCCTTTGCCGCTATTGCTATTGGTGTGGAACGATATCTTTTCTATAAAAAAGCAATTTCCGGAGAAAAGTTCGCGAGCAGCTTTTGCCGCATGATGAATGACTTTAATCTGGTTGGCGCTAGTGAGCTGGCAGAGCAGAGCAAGGGCGAGGCTGCTGCCATGGCTAAGGAAATTCTGGATATTAAGGGTGACCTTGGCCAGCGTTTGGAAACCATTGTCTATACTAAGGCTGATCGCATTATCGACAGCCTGGAGAAAAATATCAACTATCTGAGCGTTGTTATCGGCCTTTCGCCGATGCTCGGTCTGCTTGGTACGATTACCGGCATGATTTCCTCCTTCAACGCTTTGAACGAGAGAACACAGAATCCGATGGCTGTTACCGCAGGTATCGGCGAAGCGCTGATTACTACTGTTTTCGGCCTGTGTATTGCCATTATGGGTATGTGTATCCATGCTTATCTTACAAGTAAAATCAAAACCGAAACTCTGAATATCAACGAGGTGGCAGATACGCTGGTTGATATTTTCAAAGCTAACGAGCAGAGCAAATGAGGGGCGGTGTTGAAAAATGCGCAGACGTCGTAAAAGAGTGATGAAGTCACCGGAAATCATGCTTAGTCCTATGATTGATATGATTTTCCTGCTGCTGGTATTTTTCATTGTCAGCACTATGTATATGAGCGAGGTCAAGACGATTCCTATTCGCCTGCCGGTTGCTAAGCATTCGGAGAATGTCAGCAAGAGCAACTTTAATGTAACGATTAAAAAGGATGGCAGCCTTTATCTTGATGAAAATAAAATCGAGATGGATATGCTGGTTCAGAATGCTGCGATTGAAAGCAAGCAGGATTCCTCCTTCTCGGTTATTATCAGAGCGGAGGACGAAGCTCCCTATAAAACTATTATCCAGCTGATGGATAAAATGAAGGGAGCAGGTGTCACACGCTTTGGTCTGGCTACGGATACAGGTGAGAGCAAATGAAGGATGAACAGAAGCGATTTGGCAAGGGTTTTGCTGTAGCCCTGGCAGTGCATCTTGTTCTTGCCGCCGGCCTTGGCTTTTTCGGCTACCGCTTTGTGCATACGCCTCCGGAAATTCTGGAGGTTTCCCTGGAAGGCGGCGGTGGCGGCGCTGAAGCTCAGGAGGAAGAAATCGAACAAGAGGAGCAGCAGGAAGAGCCTATTATCCAAAGCCTGGAGGATATTATTGACCAAAAGCTGAAGCCTAAGCCACAGAAAAAGATTGTTAAGAAAAAAGCAACTGCAGCCCCCGGACCGAAGGCTCCTGCCGGTAATCCTACAGGCAATGGTACGGGCACAGGTACGGGCAGCGGACCAGGTAGTGGCAGTGGTAGTGGAAGCGGCAACGGTAATGGCAGTGGCAGTGGCGAGGGCCGCGGTGTGCCGGTCAAGCCGCCACGTCTGCTGCGTGAGATTGCGCCTGTATATCCTGCGTCCGCACGCAACAGCGGTGCTACCGGCGTGGTAACAGTACGTATTCTTGTTGGTGCTGACGGCAGTGTGGAGGATGTAACGGTAGTCGGTTCTTCCGGCAACAGCGCTATGGATAACAGCGTTGTGACTGCGGTCAACAAATGGCGTTTCAGTCCTGCCAAGGATAAGTACGGTCAGAACGCACGCTGTCGCGTTACGCGCGCAGTAAGCTTTAACTTAAGATAATAATTATACGCAGATGCTTTTATGCAAAAAGCTGCCGTCTCCGGCTTAGTCCGGGGCTGGCAGCTTTAACTGTTTTAGCGGGAATATGATGATGTTTTTTTCATGCAGATTTTTTGTTTAGCTTACGCTGCTGCTGCAATAGAATAATCAAAAAGCTTTTTCAAAAAGAAAAAACACGGCTGATAAACACCGTGTTTTTCTTATGTGCTATATCTCATGGAAGGAAAGTGAGATATAGCGAAATCAAGACAAAGAATTTTTAAGCAGATATCAAATCTACAATTGATATTATATACTAATAAGATAACTGTGTCTAATAATTAATCAGCATAACAGTTATTTTGCTTTGTTCAGATTTCTGTATTTTGTTACGAAGAGGGCGATGCGCTCTAGCGCCTTATGCAGGATTTCTTCGCTGTAAGCATAGGAGCAACGGATGTAGCCTTCACCGCCAGCACCGAAGATGTTGCCGGGGATTACGAGAACCTCTTGTTCTTCCAGCAGCTTTTCCACAAATTCCATGCTGGAAAGGCCGGTTTCCTTGATGCAGGGGAAAACATAGAAGGCGCCTTCGGGCTCATACAGCGGCAGGCCCATCTTGTGGAAGCCGTCAATCATAATCTGACGGCGGCGGCTGTATTCAGCAACCATGTTGTCAACGTCCTGACGGCAATATTTCAGTGCCGCAATCGCACCATACTGTGCTGTAACGTTGGGGCAGAGCACAACGTACTGATGCAGGATGTTCATAGCATTGATGATTGCTGCCGGTGCCATGATATAGCCAAGACGCAGGCCGGTCATAGCGTAGGCTTTGGAGAAGCCATTGAAAATGATGGTGCGGTCGCGGAATTCCGGGAAGGAAGTAAACATAGTGTGTGTTTTGCCACCGTAGGTAAGATGTGCATAAAGCTCGTCGCTGATGACAATCAGATCATGCTTTACAGCCCAATCACCGATAGCCTTAATCTGCTCCTTGCTCATAATAGCGCCGGTCGGATTGTTAGGATAGCCAAGCATAATAGCTTTAGTCTTGGGAGTAACAGCCTTTTCCAAATCTTCAATAGTAGGTACAAAGCCGTTTTCCTGATATGTTTCAACGGAAACAGGTTTGCCGCCTGCCAGAATAACGCAAGCCTTGTTGGCAACGTAACAGGGCTCGGGCAGAATGATTTCGTCGCCTGGGTGCATAATCGTGGTGATGGTGGTGTACAGTGCTTCGCTGACACCGACGGTTACCATGATTTCTGTTTTGGGATCGTATTTAACGCCGTAGTTTTTATGGATATCATCTGCTATTGCTTCGCGCAGCTCCAAAAGGCCAAGCGTAGGCGTGTAGCAGCTTTTGCCTTCGCAGATGCTGTTGATTTCAGCATCCTTGACAGCCTGCGGGATATCAAAATCAGGTTCACCGACGCTGAGAGGCACGATGTTGGGGTTAGCAGCCATAATATCAAGAAACTTTGCCAGACCGGAGGGAGGCAGTGCTTTAATAAAGGGAGAAACAGCAGCATCAAAATTATAGGACATAAAAATACCACCTTTCATAAAAAGCTTGTCGATAAAGCGCCCTTGCAAAAACTGACACTTTTTCCACAATCTCTATCTGTTTACTATATTACTGTAGCAGATATTTTTGCGGCTGGCAAGAATAAGCGCAATGTATACATTTTTAGTGGAAGATTTAGCATTTTTTTGTACAAAATTTAACATCTCATCACTATATATAGCGTCAACTACTTGCAAGACTTGTCAACAGATGCTATAATAAGGATAGCCAAAATAAGTATGACTTGTGAAAGAGTGGGTTTAAAGCCCGCTCTTTCCGCTTATTACGATGTTTCTGACGCGCTGGCGGCGGAAGCAGCTGTTAACCGCAAGGTTAATGCAGAAAGAAAAACTTAATATGGAGGTGAAAATGATGCAGGCAAAAGAAGTTGAAGCACTGATTACCGCGATGGTAGAACCACTTCTGCAGGATACCGGTCTTACGCTGGTAGATGTAGAATATGTGCGTGAAAAGGACTGGTACCTACGGATTTTTCTCGATAAGCCTGGTGGAGTAGAAATTGATGATTGCCAGATGGTCAGTGAAAAGCTGACGGAGATTCTGGATGCCGAGGATCCTATTCCCGACAAATATTTTCTGGAGGTTTCTTCTCCGGGCATTGACCGTCCGCTGAAGAAGGACAAGGACTTTGTTGCTGCTTATGGCACCAAGGTTGATATTATGTTCTATACTCCGTGGGAGGGAATGAAAAATCTGACCGGCATTCTGGTAGCACATGATGACGAAGCTGTACAGGTTAAAAAGATTATTAAAGGTAAGGAATTCAAAAATCCTGACCGCATTGAACGTAGGCTGATTGCGAATATCAGACCGCATATAGACTTTTAATTAAAAAATAGGAGGCTTATTAAGTGAACGCAGATTTTATCTCAGCAATCCAGGAATTAGGAAAGGAAAAGGGTATTGACCCCGAGCTTTTGTTCCAGGCTGTTGATGACGCTTTGGTTGCTGCTTACAAGAAGAACACCGGTACAAACCAAAATGTCCGTGTTGATATGAATAAAGAAACTGGTGAAATCCATGTATATGCACAGCGCACTGTAGTTGAAGGTGAGGCTGACGGCATTAACGAAATGTCCCTGGATGATGCTCAGGAAATCAATCCGCATTATATGGCAGGTGACATCGTAGAGGTGGAGGTTACTCCGAAAAACTTCGGCCGTATTGCTGCCCAGAACGCTAAGCAGTTTGTTGTACAGCGTATCCGTGAGGCAGAGCGCGGACAGGTTTATGAGCGCTTCCAAAGCCGTGCTAATGATATCGTAACCGGTATTATTGAACGCATGGAAAACAAAAATGTTTATATCGATTTGGGCAAGGTTGAAGCTGTGCTGACTCCCAACGAGCAGATACCCGGTGAAATCTACCAATACCATGAGCGTATGAAAACCTATATTGTTGAGGTTAAGCGCACCACCAAGGGACCGCAGATTATGGTTTCCCGTACTCATCCCGGCCTGCTGAAGCGCCTGTTTGAGCTGGAGGTTCCGGAAATCCATGATGGCGTGGTTGAAATCAAATCCGTAGCCCGCGAGCCTGGTATGCGCTCCAAGATTTCCGTATATACTGCTGACAGCAATGTTGATCCGGTAGGTGCCTGCGTAGGCCATAAGGGCATGCGCGTGCAGACTATTGTTAACGAGCTGCGCGGCGAGAAAATTGATATTGTCAAATATAGTGAAGATCCGGCACAATACGTTGCTAACGCTCTGAGCCCGGCAAAGGTTGTGAAGACAACTGTTAACGAAGCAGATAAAATCTGCCGCGTTATCGTACCGGATTACCAGCTGTCCCTGGCTATCGGCAAGGAGGGCCAAAATGCTCGCCTGGCTGCTAAGCTGACCGGCTGGAAGATTGATATTAAGAGCGAAACTCAGGCTGCTGAAGAGGCTGCTGCTGAGACTGCTCCTGTGGAAGAAGCATGATGAAGGTAAAAAAGGTTCCGCAGCGTAAATGCTTAGGCTGCAACGAAATGAAGGATAAAAAGTCTTTGCTGCGTGTTGTACGTTCGCCTGAGGGTGAGGTCAGCCTTGATCTTACCGGCAAGAAGAACGGACGCGGTGCATATGTCTGCCCCGATAAGGAATGCATTACCAAGGCTGTGAAGGAAAAACGTCTGGAGCGTGCTTTGGAGAAGCCTATCGGCGAAGATGTGCTCAAGCAGCTGCTGGAGGATTTTGAACATGGCAGGCAATAATGTTGCTTTTGCTTTAGGGTTGGCGCAAAAGGCCGGCAAAACCGCCTCTGGCGACGTAGCCGTGCGTGCTGCCTTAAAAAGCGGCAAGGTTAAAGTACTTGTTTTGGCACAAGATGCTGCCCCTAATTCAAAAAAAGAAATATTTTTCCTGGCAGAGATGGCAGGTGTGCAGGTCATCGAGCGTTTGACGCGCGATGAGCTGGGTTATGCAATCGGTAAGGGCCCGCGCATTGCAGTGGCAATTACTGATGCGAACTTTGCCAATATGCTGCTGAAAAAATAATAAAGTTAAATCACAGTTGTCTGCACAGCTTGCGCGAGCTACGCAGATGAATCTGCTTCTTATTTATCTGGTCTGGAGGTGGATGAATGGGTAATAAAAGAATATACGAGGTTGCCAAGGATTATGGCAAGCCAGTAAATGAGGTCATTGACCTTTTGAAGAAAAATAATATCGAAAAAACTAATTTTAGTGCAGCTGATGACAAGGCTATGTCTGTTATCCGTAAAGCTTACGATAAAAAACCAGAACCGCCCAAACCGGCGAAGACGGAAAAACGTGATGTCAGCAAACCGGCTGCTCCTGCGCATCCGCAGGCTACAGCTAAAAGAAACGATAACAATATGAATAGGAATAACGGACAGAGGAATATGCAACAAAATCAGCAACAAAATCAACGCAACAACAACGCTCAACAAGGGCGTAATGAAAATCGTCAGGGTGGCCGCAACGAAGGTCGTCCCCAAAATCGTAACGGCCAGCAGGGCAACCGCCAAGGTGGCCAGGGTAACTATCAAGGTGGCCGTAATGAAGGTCGTCCGCAAAATCGTGGCGGCCAGCAGGGTGGTCAGGGCAACCGTCAGGGTGGCCGCAACGGCCAACAACGCCAGGGCGGCATCTTTGTAGGTCCTAAGAGTCAGCAGGGCCCGAGCGTACACGGCGAAAGCCGTGCACAGGTTAGCGGTGGCCGTAGCGAAGGCCGCAATGGCGGCCGCAGCGAAGGCGCTCGCGACAACCGCCAGGGAGGTCGTAATGCAGGCAAGAGCCGTAAGGATAATAATAAGCCGCAGATTAAGGGCAGCTACGCTACCCGCGAAAGCCGTCCGAACCGCAGTGCTGGTCATCAGATGCCGGTAAACCGCGGCGGCAAGAAGCCTGCACCGAAACAGCAGCAGGCTCCGATAGAAATCGTTCGTCCGACCTATGTAGAAATCGGCGAATCTATTAACGTACAGGAATTTTCCAAGCTCATTAAACGTGAGGTTAATGAAGTAATCAAGGCTCTGTTTATGTTGGGCGTAATGGTTACCATTAACCAGGATATCGATTTTGATACTGCACAGCTTATTGGCGACAACTTTGGTGTAGAGGTTGGTCAAAGAGCACCTGAGGAGGATCCGACTGAGATTCCTGAGGTTGACGATCCGCCTGAAAAACGAGTTCCGCGTCCGCCGGTTATTACCGTTATGGGCCACGTTGACCATGGTAAAACCTCTTTGCTGGATGCTATCCGTAAAACTAACGTTACCTCCCGCGAGGCTGGCGGTATTACCCAGCATATCGGTGCTTACAAGGTTAACTACCAGGGCAAGCAGATTGTCTTCCTGGATACCCCGGGCCATGAGGCCTTCACTGCTATGCGTGCCCGCGGCGCTCAAGTAACTGACGTTGCTATCTTGGTTGTAGCAGCAGATGACGGTGTAATGCCGCAGACCATCGAGGCTATCAACCATGCTAAGGCTGCTAAGGTACCTATCATTGTAGCTATCAATAAAATCGATCGTCCGGGCGCAAATCCGGATCACGTTAAACAACAGCTGGCTGAGCACGAGCTCATTCCTGAGGACTGGGGCGGCGACACCATTATGGTACCGGTTTCCGCACATCAGAAGACCGGCATCAGCGATCTGCTGGAAATGATTCTGCTGGTTGCTGAAATGCAGGAGCTGAAGGCTAACCCGAATCTGCCTGCTCACGGCACTATTATCGAGGCACAGCTGGACAAAGGCCGTGGCCCGGTTGCTACCGTCCTGGTACAACGCGGCACGCTGCATATCGGTGATACCATTATTGCCGGAACCTCCTATGGTAAGGTTCGTGCAATGATCAATGACCGCGGCGAAAAGGTTAAGAAGGCTCTGCCTTCTACCCCTGTAGAGGTACTGGGCTTGAACGATGTACCGGCTGCCGGCGATATTCTGGACAGCACCGACGAGAAGACTGCCCGCGGCGTTGCCGAAAAACGTATCGCTAAGAAGAAGGAAGAGGAAATCAAGCTGAACTCCAAGGTTTCTCTGGATGACCTGTTCCAACGCATTAAAGAAGGCGAAATCAAAGAGCTGAACATCGTAGTTAAGGCTGACGTTCAGGGCACTATCGAAGCATTGAAGGCATCCCTGGAGAAAATCAAAAACGATGAGGTTAAGGTTGCCGTTGTCCATGCAGGCGTAGGCGCTATCACCGAGTCCGACGTTATGCTGGCATCTGCTGCTAACGCGCTGATTATCGGCTTTAACGTTCGTCCTGACGCCAACGCGCGTAAGGCTGCCGAAACCGAGAAGGTTGATGTACGCACCTACCGCGTTATCTACGACGCGATCAACGATGTTGAGGCTGCTATCAAGGGTATGCTTGCTCCTAAATTCAAAGAGGTTATCCAAGGCCGCGTAGAAATCCGTCAGCTGATTACTATTTCCAAGCTGAAGATTGCAGGCTGCTATGTAGTTGAAGGCAAGGTTACCAACAGCTCCAAGGTTCGCGTTGTCCGTGACGGCATCGTAGTTCACGAGGGCGTTATCGAATCTCTGCGCCGCTTCAAGGACGATGTGAAGGAAGTTGCTCAGGGCTACGAATGTGGTATTACTTTAGAGAAGTTCAGCGACCTCAAAGAGGGCGATGTCTTTGAAGTATACGACATGGAAGAAATCGCAGTAGAATAGTCTGTCGCATAAGGCATATTGCGCAGGAATGCAGGCAGGAGTAGCAATACGCCGCCGCATTCCCTGCACCTGTTGCCTTTAGTCAGCTTATATCTATATATAGAGGAAAAGAAAATGGCAAGACTTAGAGTAGAAAAAGTACAGGAGGCCATTCAGCATGAAATCAGCAAAATGCTGCTGCATGATGTCAAGGATCCGCGCATTCAGTTTGTTACTGTAACCGGTGTGGAGCTGACAGATGACATGAGCTATGCCAAGATTTTCATCAGCATGTATGGTCCCAAGGATAAACAGGAAGAAACCTGGAAGGCTCTGAACAAGGCGTTAGGCTTTATGCGTACGGAAATTGCCAAACGCATTCGTCTGCGCTTCGCGCCGACTCTGATTCTGCAGAAGGATACTTCCGCAGAATACAGTGCGCATATTCAGAGCATCTTAGATAAGATTAAGCAGGAAGAAAAGCCTGCAGCCGAGGAAGTAGAGCATGAGTAAGGAGCTTAGCCTGCAGGAAACAGGCGCTATGCTTTTGGCGGCAGAAAAAATTGTGCTGTGCACCCATGTAAGCCCGGATGGCGATACCCTGGGCTCCACCTTGGGACTGGCACGCTTTTTGCTGGCGCAGGGCAAGCAGGTTACTGTTTTCTGTGATGACGTTATCAACAAAAGCTTCGGCTTTATTCCTGGTATTGAATTGTGTGAACGCCCGGTAGAGGGCAGCAAGCTGCAGACGGATTTGCTGGTAGTTATTGATGCCAGCTCCTTTGACCGTGTAGGTCTGGTGGCCGAGGTTGTGGAAGCAAAAACGCTGCTGAACATCGACCACCATATTTCCAACGAACGCTTTGCCGAATATCTCTACTTGGATGCCAAGGCAGCAGCCGTGGGCGAGGTAATGTGTGATCTGTTCATGGCGATGCAATGGCCCTTTGATAAGGAAATTGCCACCTGCTTTTACACAGCAATCAGCACTGACTGCGGCTCGTTCCGCTATGCCAACACTACGCCGAAAACTATGCGTAATGCTGCCAAGCTGCTGGAATACGGCGTGCAGCCTAACGAAATCAGTGATGCACTGGACGTGCGCTCCCGCGATACGGTAGAGCTGCTGGCCAAGGTACTGCCTTCGCTGACCTTCGCTTATGATGGCAAAATTGCTTATCTCACAATTACCAACGATTTATATGACAAGGATGTCCAAACCGACAGCTTTGTGTCCTACCCGCGCTATATTGAGGGCGTTGACGTAGCTATTATGTTCAAGGCCGTCGAGCCGGCGGTAACGCGCGTGAGCATGCGCTCCAAGAGCGTTGACGTATCCGCTGTGGCTGTAGCCTTCGGCGGCGGCGGTCATCTGCGGGCAGCAGGCTGTACGATTTATGCACCGGTAGAGGAGGCTCGCACTCAGCTGCTGGAGGCATTGGGCAAATTGGTTTAATATGGACGCAATTTTTAATGTATTAAAACCACCACAGATGACATCGCATGATGTTATCGGCTTTTTGCGGCGCGTACTTAACACAAAGAAAATCGGACATGGGGGAACTCTTGACCCTGACGCGGCAGGAGTTCTTCCTGTTTTTGCGGGCAGTGCCACCCGTCTGCTGGAATTTGCTGTGGAAGGCCGCAAGGAATATATTGCTGAATTTACGCTGGGAGCGCAGACTGTTACCGGCGATGACAGCGGTGAGGTTGTCAAAACGATGATTGTGCCTGCGTTCGGCAGAGAGGAGCTGGAAGCTGTGCTGGCACGCTTTACCGGCAAGCAACTGCAGCTGCCGCCGATGTATTCGGCAATCAAAATCAACGGCAAAAAGCTGTATCAGCTGGCACGTCAGGGCGTAGAGGTGGAACGCACCGCACGTCCCATCGAGGTCTATAAGCTGGAGCTTCTGCATTATACGGCGACGAGCTTCACAGTGCGCGTGGCTTGCTCCAAGGGCACCTATATCCGCGTTCTGGGCGAGGACCTGGCGACGGCGCTGGGAACCTGCGGCACGATGAGCTTTTTGCTGCGTACCCAGGTGGGAGCCTACACAATCGACAAGGCTTGCACGCTGCAGGAAATTGCGGAAAATCCTGTAGCCTGTTCAGCAGAGCCGCTGACTGCTGTTGCAGAACTGCCTAAGCTCAAGGTGAATGCCCGTCAGGCGGCACGCATTACCAACGGTGTGCGCACTACAGTGGCGCAGACGGCTGACGGCAGATATGTACTGCTGGGACCTGGCGACGAATTTTTAGGTATCGTCCGCTGTGAGCAGGAGCGTCTGCAGGCAGAAAAAATCTTAGAGCATTACCCGATGCCAGAGGAATAAGCATGGAGATTATTACTTCTTTAGAACAACTGCATAAATTTTCCGCTCCCTGTGTGGTAGCATTGGGTACCTTTGACGGTTTGCATCGCGGTCATCTTGATGTAATTGAAACCGCAAGAGACAAGGCGCGTGAATGTAACTCCAAGCTGGCAGTCTTTACCTTCAGCAATCATCCCTTTGAATGGATTCGTCCGGGTATGGTACCGCCGGCGCTGATCACCGGCGCGCAAAAGCAGGAGCTTTTGCAGCAGTTTGGCGTGGATGTGCTGGTGGATATTCCCTTTAATCAGCAGGTTGCGGATCTTTCGCCGCAGGAGTTTTTGCAGCGCTTGCAGCAGCTTGATTACAGCTGTCTGGTAGTCGGTTCCAACTTCACCTACGGCTGCCGCGGACAGGGAACTGTCTATACGCTGGCTGCTTCCGCCAAGGCCATGGGCTTTGAGCTGATTGTTCGCGAGCTGGTAAGCGAGGGCGCAACTGTGATCAGCAGCACCGCTATCCGTCAGCTGATTGCTGAAGGCGAGGTAGCAGAGGCCGCAGCAATGCTGGGGCGTAGCTACAGCATTTGCGGTACTGTGGCGCATGGCAACGAGCGTGGCCGTTTGCTGGGATATCCTACGGCCAACATTGAGCTGGAGGCTGCTCATGTGGCAGTGCCTCTGGGCGGTGTGTATGCTGTGCGCGTACTGGTGAATGGCGCAAGCTATCACGGTATGGCGAATATAGGCTATAATCCCACCTTTGGCGATGTTGCCAAACCGCGTCTGGAAACGAATATCTTTGATTTTACCGGTGACCTTTACGGTCAGCAGCTCACAGTGCAGTTTGTGCAGCGCATTCGCGGCGAAGTAAAATTTGCCGGCATTGAGCAGCTCAAGCAGCAGCTGGCGCAGGATAAGGTTGACTGCGAAGCGGCTTTACGGTAAATCAAACTATTTTTATAAAAAACTTTACAAAATGCTTGCTATCTGGTGGCAAGATATGGTATACTATCATAGTATTTGAACCAAGGCCTGGCAGTTCGATTCTCCAACGGCTGCTACGCTTATGGCAATTTGAAATTTTAGGAGGAAACAAACAATGTTAACTAGCGAAGCTAAACAAGCAGTAATTCTGGCAAACGCACGTCATGAAGGTGACACCGGTTCTTCTGAGGTACAAATCGCAGTTCTGACTGAACGCATCAAATATTTGACCGAGCATCTGAAAGAGCACAAAAAAGACCATCATTCCCGTCGTGGCCTGCTGAAACTGGTAGGTAAACGTCGTGGCCTGCTGAACTACCTGGCTGGTAAAGACATCGAGCGCTATCGTGCAATCATTGCTAAACTGGGTATCCGTAAATAATTCGGTTTATGCTGAAAAGTCCGTCCGCAAGGACGGGCTTTTTTTGGTTCTTTGTCAAGTTTTGGGGTTTTTAATAATTTAGCACCCTGAAATCTGTAAAATTACTCTTTACAACTTAAAT
>NZ_CAKPTG010000017.1 GCF_934190775.1 uncultured Phascolarctobacterium sp. | reverse complement strand
AGCGAAAACCTGGCACGCGTTGCTAAGGCTATGGACCGTAAAGTAAGCGACCTGAACGTAGTTCTGCTGGACCGCGAGCGTCATTATGGCCTGATGGACGAAATCCGCAAGGCTGGCGCACGTATCTCCCTGATTACTGACGGCGACGTTAACCCGATTGTTGAATGCTGTATCGAAGGCAGCGGCGTGCATATGTACGTTGGTAAGGGTGGCGCTCCGGAAGGCGTTCTGGGTGCTGCTGCTGTTAAATGTTTGGGCGGCGATATGCAAGCACGCCTGGTTCCTGAAGACGAAGCTCAAGCTCAACGTTGCCTGAAAATGGGTATCACCGATGTTAATAAGGTGCTGACTCTGGATGACCTGGTAAAAGGCGATGACTGCATGTTTACTGCTACCGCTATTACCAACTGCAACATGCTGAACGGTCTGCGTTACTTCGGCGATGGTGTACGTACCCATACTATTTCTGCCCGTTACAAAACCGGCACTGTACGTTTTGTTGATGCTATTCACAGCCTGGACCGCAAGGTGCTTGCTGTTAAGCTTTAATTTTAAAACCGGTTATAGGGCTGTTACGTTTGTAACAGCCCTATTTATCAATTAGATTGCCTATGGAAAATTTATTAGTCAATAAGGTTGCTGCTGTTAAGGAAGTACAGCAGGCTGCCGAATATCAAAAGAAAAAACAGGCCTATATTTTAACCGGGTTGGCTGGAAGCAGCAAGCCGGTCTTTTTTGCTGCCATCGACAAGCTTGTAGGCAGCAAGGGAAGCCTGGCCTTTATTACTGCATCACGCGAAGAAATCCGTGCCTACAGGCGCGAGCTGAACTATCTGTATCCTGATTTGCCGATGCAGGAGCTTTATCCTGTAAGCTTACCGCGTGTGCAGGCTGATACGCAGAGCCTGGAGCTGCAGGCAGGTCGTGCGGCCGCACTACGCTTTTTGAGCGGCGAGGAGCGCGGTATTGTCTTTATTACAGCAGAGGCGCTGCAGCAAAAGCAGCTGCGTCCGAGCGGTATGTCCGGTAAGGCTCTGCAGCTTGCTGTAGGCGAGGTGTATGAGCAACGCGCGGTAGCAGCTGCGTTGCTGGATTTGGGTTATGAGCGTACGGAGCAGGTTGATGCCTTGGGACAGTTCTGCTTGCGTGGCGATATTCTGGACGTATATCCCATTAACGCCAGCGCACCTATACGCATCGAATGGTTTGACAATGAGCTTGACGCTATGCGCAGCTTTGATGTTGACACTCAGCGTAGCCTGCAGACTCTCAGCAGCGTTAAGGTTGCACCGCTGAAGGTGGATGAAAGCTTCAGCTATGATGCTGATATTTTTGAATACTGTGCTGCTGATACGCTGGTAGTTGTTGACGAGCCGGTGCATGTTTTCAGCATGCTGGAAAAGCTGGATAAGGAAAATAAGCTGCATTCTGCCGAGCTTTTTGGCAAGCAGGAGGTCATAGAACAACTGGCTGTTAATGGAGTGATGCTGGTATCGGCGTTGGGACACAGCTATTTGCAGCAGCTGCCGGCGTTGAATATACCTGTGCGTGCAGTAGCTCCATATAATAAAAATACTAATTTGTTGGTAGAGGATTTGCAGAGCTGGCTGGCTGAGGGACTTACGCCACTTATTATGCTTTCCAGCAGCGTTAAGGCCCGCGGCTTTGCTGATAATCTGCACAACTATGGACTGAAGGGGCATTTTGCCCAAAAGAGCTTTGAGCCGGGAGTAGTAAATGTTACTTATGGTGATTTGGACCATGGCTTCCGTTTTTGGGATGAAGAATGGCTACTGCTGACGGAGAATGATATTTTCGGTATGCAGAAGCGCAAACGTCTGCATACCAAAAACCAGGGGCAGCAGCTGCAATATTTTTCAGATATTAAGGCTGGCGATTATGTTGTTCATAAGGTACATGGCATCGGTCGTTATATAGGCGTAGAAAACGTTGTCCTCAATGGCATCCACCGTGATTATCTGCTTTTGGCCTATGCTGGTGATGATAAGCTGTATGTTCCCGTAGAGCAGGTTGGCATGCTGCATAAATATGTCGGCAGTGAAGGCAGTGTACCGCGTCTTTCCAAAATGGGCGGTACAGATTGGAAGCGTACTACAGCTAAGGCGGCGAAGGCGATTACAGAGCTGGCTGAGGAGCTGTTGCGTTTGTACGCTCAGCGTCAAATTATGCCTGGCCACGCTTTTTCGCCAGACTGTCAGTTGCAAAAGGATTTTGAAGCAGCGTTTCCCTATGAGGAAACGCCTGACCAGCTGAAGGCTATTGCAGAAATTAAGGCTGATATGGAAAAGCCACAGCCTATGGAACGTCTGCTGTGCGGTGATGTAGGCTACGGTAAAACTGAGGTGGCATTGCGTGCTGCCTTTAAGGCTGTGCTTGATGGCAAGCAGGTGGCGGTGCTGGCGCCGACAACTGTGCTGGCACAGCAGCATTATATTACGTTCAAGGAGCGCGTGCGCAATTTCGGTGTGGAGGTTCGTTTGCTGAACCGTTTTTGTACGCCGAAGGAGCAGCGCACTGTTTTGCAGGATCTTGCTGACGGTAAGGTTGATATTCTTATCGGTACGCACCGTCTGCTGCAGCCTGATGTGAATTTCCCCAGCTTAGGGCTGTTGATTATTGATGAGGAGCAGCGCTTCGGTGTTGCTCAAAAAGAAAAAATAAAAAAATGGCATCTTGGCATCGATGTTCTGTCGCTGTCAGCAACGCCTATCCCGCGTACCCTGCACATGGCGCTGGTCAACGGCCGTGATATGAGCGTTATTGAATCACCGCCGGAAGACCGTCTGCCGGTGGAAACGTATGTCAGCGAATATAATGACGGCATGATTAGGGAGGCACTGGAGCGTGAGCTGCGCCGCGGCGGCAGGATTTACTATATCAGTAACCGCGTAAGTGCTCTTGAATCGCTGTCTGTCAAGCTGCGTCGTCTTGTGCCGGGCATCAGCATTAAAATAGCACATGGACAGATGAATGAGGACGCCTTGGAGGATGCTATGCTTTCCTTCTACGAAGGCAGCTGTGATGTGCTTTTGTGCACTACTATTGTGGAAAATGGCCTGGATGTATCCTTGGCCAATACGATAATTATTGACGGTGCTGATAACTTTGGCCTTTCGCAGCTGTATCAGATGCGTGGCCGCGTAGGACGCAGCTCGCGTCTGGCTTATGCTTATTTTGTTTATCAGCCGAATAAGGCGCTGAGTGAAATTGCTGAAAAGCGTTTGCAGGCAATCCGTGATTTTACGGAGCTTGGCGCTGGCTTCAAGATTGCTATGCGTGACCTGGAAATCCGTGGCGCCGGTAATCTGCTTGGTCCGCAGCAGCATGGTCACATTACCGGTATTGGCTTCGCAGCTTATTGCGAGATGCTGGAAAAAACAATCGAGCGCTTGAAAAATGGCAGGACAGCTGAGCCGGAGCCGGAGCCGGTACTGGAAATTCAGGCAGAGGCCTATATTCCGGACAGCTATATTTCTGATCCGCGCTATAAAATGGAGCTGTATCGTCGCTTCAGCGAGCTGGAATATTCGCAGCGCGATGATTTGCTTGATGAAGTTATTGACCGCTTCGGCAATCCGCCGCCGGAGGTGGAAATGCTTTGGCGTTTGGCAGCGCTTAAGGGCTTGTGCCGCGTGCTGAAAATTCGTGGCGTAAATGTGCGTCAGGGTGTTATTCGTCTGACGTTTAGTGAGAAGGCGCAGGTAAATCCGGAGGCTGTTCTGAAGCTGCTGATGGAGCATCCGAAGACGATGGCTTTGAAAAACGGGCAGGAGCAGCAGCTGACGTACAGAATAGGGGCGACAAAGAAGGAACCACTGGCCTGGTTGGAGCAGACCTTGCCTAAACTTGTATTGGAAAATTGATAGTTGATAATTGATGTGAGGAGGTGAAAGCAGGAAATGAGCAGTGACAAATTTTTGCGTGGAGCGATGATTTTGACGCTGGCAGGTTTGATGGTGAAGGTTATCGGCTCGGTGAACCGTATCCTGCTTTCACGTCTGCTGGGCGGCGAAGGTATAGGTCTTTACCAGATGGCCTATCCCGTATACCTTTTGCTGCTGGCGATTTCTGCTGCCGGCATTCCGGTGGCAATTTCTATTATTGTTGCTGGCTTTCTGGCGCAGAAGGATTATGCTAATGTGCGTCAGGTGTTTCGCGTTTCGCTGCGCCTGATGGCCTGCGTGGGTGCGGTGCTGGCGCTGTGCCTGGTGCTGGCGGCAGGCTGGCTGGTGGAGGCGGGCGTGATTACTGATGCGCGTGCCTACTATTCGCTTATCGCGCTGACACCGGCAATATTCTTTGCGACTATTTTAGCCAGCTTCCGTGGTTATTTTCAGGGGCATCAGCTGATGACGCCACCTGCTGTATCACAGATTGTGGAGCAGCTTATCCGCGTAGTGACGATGGTGGTTTTGGCTTATGTGCTGCTGCCGTATGGCCTGGAATACGCGGCTGCCGGCGCCGCCTTCGGCGCTGTGCCGGGCAGCCTTACAGGACTGGTAGTAATGGGCTGCTTTTACCGCTACTACCGCAAGCAATGGCAGGCAGATGCAGGCAAGCTGCAGACACCTGCTAGCGAGCTTGTGCGCAGCAGCGCGCTGATAAAGCGCCTGCTGCTGTTGGCGCTGCCTGTATCCTGCGCTAATATCCTCGTGCCTGTTACCAGCAGCATTGACGTGCTATTGGTACCCGGTCGCTTGATTGACAGCGGCTTTGGCGTAGCGCAGGCGACGGCGCAGTTTGGTTACCTGGCAGGCATGGCACAGCCATTGCTGCTGATGGCGACGATACCGACGATGTCGCTGGCAACAAGCCTTGTGCCTGCTGTTTCTGAAGCCTTTGCTTTAAACAAATGGCAGCTTATTGAGCAGAAGGCAGCAACAGCGATGAAGCTGTGCTGCCTGATAACAGTGCCTGCTTCCGTAGGTATGTGGGTACTGGCGGAGCCTATCAGCCAACTGCTGTATGGTACGGCAAAGGCCGGCGTTGCTATTATGCATTCGGCGCCTGCTATCTGTCTTTTAGGCCTGCAGCAGGTTACAACTGGTGTGCTGCAGGGAGTGGGACATACCAATCTGCCGATGGTGAATATGCTCATTGGCATAGCAGCGAAGCTGATTGCTGTCTGCCAGCTGACGAATGCGGAATATGGCATTGCAGGTGCAGCGTGGGCAACGAACATAAACTTTGGCGTGACAGCGCTTTTGAATATTATTGCGCTGTATCACTTCCGCATAAGCTTTTCCTGGCTGAGCATTGGTAAAATCATCATCGCATCTGCTGTGATGGGCGTTGCTGCTGTAGAGGTACATGCGCTGCTTAGCGGTGCATCGCCTGCGTTGGCAACAATCGGTGCCATGCTGGCTGCCGGGATATGCTATATCATATTGCTGCCGCTTTTAGGCGTGCTGAACAGACAGGAGCTGCGTCAGCTGCCGGTAGTAAAACGATTTTTTAAATAATTAAAGAAAGAAGGCGTACTATCATGGGAACAATTACAATTGTCGGCTTAGGCCCCGGTGCTGTGGGACATCTTTCGTTGGAGACAATGGGACTTCTGCAAAACTGCGCTCAGGTTATCCTGCGTACAGCAGTGCATCCTACCGTTGCCGAGCTGGAAAAGCAAAATGTAAAATTTACCTCATGTGACGATTTATACGAAAAGGCTGCTTCCTTTGAGGAGGTTTATAACAGCGTCGTAGAACGCGTGCTGGCAGCAGCACAGAACGGCGATGTTGTTTACGCTGTACCGGGCAGCCCGCTGGTTGCAGAAAAAACTGTTGTTTTAATGCGCACTGCTGCCAAGGCACAGGGCGTAAAGCTGGTAATCAAGCCGTCTATGAGCTTCTTGGATTTGGCTTATGTTGAGCTGGGCATTGACCCGATTGCCGGCCTGCAGATCATTGATGCGCAGGATTTTGCAGAAATTGCCGGTGCCGGTCAGCATCCGTTGATGATTACCCAGGTTTACAGCCAGATGGTAGCCAGCGATTTGAAAATTGCGCTGATGGATGTACTGCCTGATGAGTATGAAATTTATTTCCTGCGCAATCTGGGCCTGCCTGATGAGGAATGCCGTCCGATTAAGCTGTACGAGCTGGACAGACAGCCTAATATCGACCATCTCACGAGCGCTTATGTTCCGCCGCTGGCTGAGGGAGCAGAGGATACTGTATTTGAAAAGGTTGACGCTGCGGAAGACGTTCCCGGCATTATCACTTTTGGCGAAGATGAAGACGATTTTGCTGACGAAGGCGAAGAAGAAGGCTATGCAGAAGACTTTTTGCCGGAAGCAGGCTTTGATGATTTTGACATCCAGCCGTTGGCCGAGGTTATGCGCACCCTGCGCGAGCCTGGTGGCTGCCCCTGGGACAGAGAGCAGACGCATAAATCTATCCGCAGCAACATGATTGAAGAGGTTTACGAATATCTGGAGGCTGTAGATGCTGACGATGTTGCAGGCATGCGTGAGGAGCTGGGCGACGTGCTCATGCAGGTTGTCTTCCATGCACGTATGGCACAGGAAGCAGGCCGCTTTGACTTGCAGGATGTTATTGACGAGGTTGTAGATAAGCTGATCCGCCGGCATCCGCATGTTTTCGGTGATACCCATGTCGACAACAGCGATGACGTGTTGGTGAATTGGGAGGCTATCAAAAAGCAGGAAAAACAGGAGCGCAAGCATGTTTTGGACGGCGTAACGCAAGGACTGCCGGCGCTGCTGCGTGCCTACAAGCTGCAAAGCAAGGCTGCGAAGGTTGGCTTTGACTGGCCTGATAGTGCATCTGTATGGGCCAAAGTACAGGAGGAGCTGGGTGAGCTGCAGGAAGCATTACTGGCAGGCGACAAGGCCGCTGCTGAGAGCGAGCTGGGCGATGTGCTTTTTGCTGTGGTAAATTACGCGCGTCATTACGGTATTGAGCCTGAAGTAGCTTTAGACGGCACCAATAACCGCTTTGCTGCCCGTTTCAATTACGTAGAAAAACAGGTGGAGGACAGCGGTAAAGGCTGGCAGGACTTCACTTTAGCTGAGCTGGATAAATTTTGGGATGAGGCTAAGGAATTAGAACACAAGCAGATTTTATAAGGTGATTTGGCAATAAAGTTACTAAAATAACGCTATTTTTCGCTTGTTTTATAAATATTTTCGGAAAAGGCTTGCAGGAAAACGCTTTAGAGTGTAGAATACTATTGCTAGTTAAATATGAGTTACGTTACGAAGTTACGTGCTCCGCAAGCATTTGCAATAATAACTAAAGTCATAATTAAGGAGGAATTTTTGATGAACAAGACTGAGTTAATCGCTGCTGTTGCTGAAAAAGCCGGCTTAACCAAAAAAGACGTTGAAAAAGTTATCACCGCTACCCTGGAAACCGTTAAAGAGGTAGTTGCTAAGGGTGACAAAGTACAGGTAGTTGGCTTTGGTACTTTTGAAGCACGTGCTCGTAAAGAACGTGAAGGTAAGAATCCGGCAACCAAAGAAAAGATTGTTATTCCTGCTGCAACCGTACCTGCTTTCAAAGCTGGTAAGGCTTTCAAGGATGCTGTTAACGCAAAATAAGCTGTATTAGTGCTGTGGGCCCGGCAGCCTTGCCGGGCTTTTCTCTAGAATATGCAGCAGAATACTGATGCAGCTTCAATGTTAAGGGGGCGAAGAAATGGTTAGACGTCGAGTGAGACATAAATCTATTGCATTCCCATTATTTATGACGCTGCTGATTCTTGCCTGCGCGTACGGTATTGTCAAGCAGGAGTATTCTATTTGCCAGATTAAAAATGAGCAGGCTGCCACACAGCAACGTATTGCTACTTTGAAAAAACAAAAGGCAGAGCTGGAGGCAGAGCGTAAACGGCTGGATGACCCGCGTTACATTGAAAAGCTCGCCCGTGAGGATTACAACATGGTGGGTAAAAACGAGGTGCCGCTGTTTATAGTTGATGAGAAAAAATAAGGCAGAACAAGAAATGATTGCTTTTGTTCTGCTTTTTTTATTGACACCATGAAAAATTAAAGAGTATAATACAAGAGTATTAAGAATTTTTAAGGGGGATTTTTTTCTCGATGTCACTTGAAGTAGGTGCAATTGTAGAGGGTGAAGTTACAGGTATCACCAATTTTGGCGCATTTGTCCAACTGCCTGAGGGCAAGGTTGGCCTGATTCACATTTCTGAGGTTTCTAATGTTTATGTAAAAGACGTGCATGACTTTTTAAAGGAGCACGACAAGGTTAAGGTTAAGGTATTATCTGTAGATGACCGCGGCAAAATCGGCTTGTCTATCAAACAGCTCACACCGCCGCCGGCTCCGCAGGCAAGACCGCAGCGTCCGCAGAATGATAATCGCGAGCGCCGCAGCAACAATAACGGTATGCGTCCTCAAGGCGACAATCGTGAACGCCGTGGCGGTATGCGCCCGCAAAGCGCAAGACCGATGGCTCCCGTTTCGTTTGAGGATAAATTATCCAAATTCCTGAAAGACAGCGATGACCGTATGCTGGACTTAAAACGTAATACTGAGTCTAAACGCGGTGGTCGTGGTGCCAGACGTGATAAATAAGCAAGCTGGTAATTAATGAAATGGCACTCCTGAGAGTGCCTTTTCTTTTATGGCATAGAAAAATTTAGTGTGACATGTTTGCTCTGCTGCTGAAGGAGATATGCTATGAGGCAGATTGCGCCTGCAGTCTACAAGCTGCGCAAAACAATTAAAAATTTGCTGCGGCCGGAGGCTCACTACCTGCTGGCGGTGAGCGGCGGCTCTGATTCCCTGGCTTTGGCGCATGCCTGCGCTGCTTTGGCAGCGCAGGGCTGGGGACGCTACAGCGTCTGCCATGTCGAGCACGGACTGCGCGGGGAAGAGGCACTGCGCGATATGCAGGCAGTGCAGCGTGCCTGCAAGGCTTGGGGACTGCCCTGCTTTACAGAGCATGTGCAGGCTGCAGCGTATGCAGCGCAGCAGCATCTTTCTACTGAGGATGCTGCGCGCCGCCTGCGCTATGCTGCGCTGAGGCGCGTAGCGGCGCAGCAGGGCGCTGCAGCAATTGTTACGGCGCATCATGAGGGTGACCAGGCCGAAACGCTGCTTTTGAGGCTGCTGCGCGGCGCAGGCCTGCAGGGACTTGCCGGGATGCGGGCGCAGCAGGGCGATATCATCAGACCGCTGCTCGCGTTGCCCAAGAGCCTGCTGGAGAAATACTGCAGTGCGGAAGGCATTGCAGTCTGCTACGACAGCACTAACGCGGATACAGCGTATACGCGTAACCGCGTGCGGCTGGAGCTTTTGCCATACCTGGAGCGTAGTTTTAACCCCGCTGTAGTGCCGTCATTGGCGCGTACTGCTGCTTTACTGGCGCAGGATGCGGAATGTCTGGAGCAAATGGCTGATGCTGCTTACAGACAGCTGGCGCGCAGGCAGGAGAATGCTATCAGCCTGCCGGTGAGGCAGCTTACAGCACTGCACAGTGCTGTAAGGCTGAGGTTGTTAAGGCGCGCGTATTTCGAGCTGGGCGGTGAAGAGCTGTCCTACGAGCGCACTCAGGCCATTGAATCCTTGCTGCTCCGACGCAGTGGCGGCAAAATCATCCAATTGCCGCAGGGAATAAACGTAGTCTACAAAAGTAAACAGCTTATTTTTGTTAAAATAATAATATAAAGTATAAGGAGAAAGAAAAAATGCATGACGATATTAAGACAGTTTTGCTGACCAAAGAAGAAATTGATGCCCGCGTACAGGAAATGGGTAAGCAGATTGCTGCCGATTATGCAGACAAGGATTTGGTTGTCATTGTTCTGCTGAAGGGTGCTGCCTGGTTCGCTACCGACCTGACCCGCGCTATTGATATGCCGCTGCGCGTAGACTTTATGGTTGCTTCTTCCTATGGCAACGGAACCAGCACCAGCGGCAGCGTTAAGGTTAAGCTGGATGTCAGCGAAGACATTAAGGGTAAAGATGTGCTGGTAATCGATGATATCATTGACAGCGGCGTTACTTTTGCTTCTATCACCGATATGCTGCGTCACTACAAGCCCGCAACTCTGAAAACCGCTGCTCTGTGCGACAAGGCCGAGCGTCGTGTAAACGGTCTGGAAGCTGATTATGTAGGCTTTAAAATTCCTGACGAATTCGTTGTAGGCTACGGTTTGGATTATGCAGGTGATTACCGTAATCTGCCGTTTATCGGCATCCTGAAGCCTGCCGTATATGCACGCAAATAAAAGCCTATAAATTGCATAAAACAGTTGCTAGTTTTTCCTATCTATAATATAATAAAAACATTATGAGCTAAGTGGAAGGAGGCTACGTGCTTGAATAAATTTTTTAAGAACGTACTTTTTTATCTGCTGATTATCATGGTGATTATCTGGATGTTTGACCTTTACGGTGAAAAGAATTCTAAACCTGCCGATATAAGCTATACCAGCTTTATGCAGCATGTACAGCAGGACGAAATCAAACAGGTAACTATTGTTGATAACGTTATCAGCGGTAAATTAAAGGATGGCAAGGAATTTTCTACCGTTGCGCCTAATGACAGCAAGCTGGTAGAAAAGCTGGAAGCAAAGAAAGTAGACATTAAGGCAGAGCTGCCGCCGCAGCCACCTTGGTGGATGAGCATTCTCAGCTCTATTTTGCCGATGCTGATTATCGTAGGTCTGTGGTTCATGCTGATGAATCAGGGCGGTGCCGGTGGCGGCAAGGTGATGAACTTTGGCAAGAGCCGTGCGCGTCGCTACGATGAGGAAAAACTGAAGATAACCTTTAAGGATGTTGCCGGTGCTGATGAAGCCAAGCAGGAGCTGGAAGAGGTTGTTGAATTCCTGAAGCATCCGCAGAAGTATAATGACTTGGGAGCTAAGATTCCTAAAGGTGTTTTGCTCTATGGCCCTCCGGGTACAGGCAAAACCTTGTTGGCGAAGGCAGTTGCCGGTGAAGCGGGAGTTCCGTTCTTCAGCATTTCCGGTTCTGACTTTGTAGAGATGTTTGTCGGTGTCGGCGCTTCACGTGTACGTGATTTGTTCGACCAGGCAAAGAAAAGTGCACCCTGCATCGTATTTATCGATGAGATTGATGCCGTAGGCCGTCAGCGCGGCGCCGGTCTTGGCGGTGGCCATGACGAGCGCGAGCAGACTCTGAACCAATTACTGGTTGAGATGGACGGTTTCAGTGCTAACGAAGGCATCATTATGATTGCTGCAACTAACCGTCCGGATATTCTGGACCCGGCGCTGCTGCGTCCCGGCCGTTTCGACCGCCAGATTGTAGTAGACCGTCCTGATATCAAGGGACGTACCGAAATCCTGAAGGTACATGTTAAGGGTAAGCCGATAGGACAGGATGTAAATCTGGACGTAATCGCTCAGCGTACCCCCGGCTTTACCGGTGCTGATTTATCCAATCTGGTTAATGAAGCAGCGCTGCTGACTGCCCGTAAGGACAAGAAGGCCATCAATATGCCGGAAATGGAAGAGGCTGCCGAGCGTGTTATCATGGGACCGGAGCGCAAGAGCCGTGTCATCAGTGATAAGGAAAAACGCCTGACTGCTTACCATGAAGGCGGTCATACTATCGTTGGTATGCTGCTTGAGCATACTGACCCTGTACATAAGGTTACCATCATTCCGCGTGGCCGTGCCGGTGGTTATACCCTGAGCCTGCCTAAGGAAGATAAGTATTATGCAACCCGCAGCGAAATGCTCGATGAGCTGAAGGTTCTGCTGGGCGGCCGTGTGGCCGAGGCTCTGGTGCTGAAGGAAATCTCCAGCGGTGCCAGCAATGACCTGCAGCGTGCAACCCAACTGGCACGCCAGATGATTTGCGAATACGGCATGAGCGAAAACATTGGTCCTGTAACCTTTGGTCATCGTCAGGACCAGGTATTCTTGGGACGTGATATTGCTCGCGACAAGGATTACAGTGAAGAAGTGGCAGCTAAAATTGATAAAGAGGTACGCTCCTTTATGGAAGATGCCTATGCTGCTACCGAAAAGCTGCTGTCCGATAATATTGACAAGCTGCATGTGATTGCTAAAGCTCTGATGGAGAAGGAAACTCTGGAAGAGGAAGAAATCAACCAGCTGGTAAAATACGGTCATATCCTTACTGCAGAGGAAAAGCTGCAATTAGTACAGCAATCTGTTGTGGATGAGGAAATAGCTGTTGCTCCCGTTGCCGAAGCTGATGCAAAGGCTGAAGCGCCTACTGCCGAAGCAGATGCATCCGAAGAAGCACCCAAAGAATAATAGCAAAAAATTAACGCTCGCGTTCTGAAGAACGCGGGCGTTTTTTGCGTTTAGTTAAAATTTCGGAAAAACTCCAAAAACCCCTCCGCCGCAGGCGTCAACCTATGCTCCTTACTCCAATACAACGTCTGATCAAAATGCAGCTTGTCATCAACAAGCTGGCGTCGCACCATCCCCTGCGGCACAGCATCACTCTCTAACGCAGCGACAACCGCAACCCCAAGACCGCTTGTCGCAAAGGTAAGCGCACTCTCTGCCGTAGTAGCAATAAAAGCGACATTAGGCTTAACAGCATACGCTTTAAACGCACTGCGCAAAAGCGCATAGCTGCCATAATTACAGCATAAGGGCACACCTGCCAAATCCTCCGGCGAAAGCATGCTTTTACCTGCCCAAGGAACCGCAAATCCGGCATTATAGAAAGCATAAAAACTCTCCCGCTGCACCTTGATAGTAGCGAAATTGTGCGCTGCAGGCAACGGTGCGTTGGCAAAGGCAAAATCAATACTGCCTGCCTCCAGCTGCTGCTGCTGCTGTTCTACTGTAGCATCGTGAAACTGATAGCTGATGCCGGGATTTTCTTTGGCAAAGGGAATAAGATAGCTGCGCAGGAAATAGTCGGTACGTACGTGTGACACGCTGAAGCGCAGCGTGCCGGCGGCACGCCTGCCGAAGGCCTGCATACGCAGGCTGATATCATCCTCCGTATTGCACAGCTGACGTGCCTGCTGCAAAAAGGTTTCACCTGCCTCCGTAAGCTCAATGTGGCGCTTACCGCGCTGCATTTTGAAAAGCTGCACGCCATAATTTCTTTCGATAGCCTTCATCTGTGCGCTGAGCGCCGGCTGTACGATGCCCAATCGCTTAGCTGCGGCGCTGAGATTACCTGTTTCGGCAACAGTGATAAAGTTTCTGTAAAAAGCGAAATCCATAGCAGTATCTCCTTAAAATATCAAAAAATATGATTATAATAATCAAAATAAAGTCTTTTACTTAATTATAGAACGGGAGTAGAATTAAGTAAATGCAAAAATAGAAGGAAACCTTCTATTGAAACCGGAGAGGAAGCTGTTATTATGAAAAAACACCGTTCGTTGAATGTTTTGTCAGGACCGTTACTTTTTCTTGTCGTCCTGCTTATACTGGCGCCTATAATTGAATTTAAGCAGGCGGCCGCCATTGCTACGATTTTCTGGATGGGCCTTTGGTGGGTGCTGCGCCCGGTAAATATTGCCGTAACCTCGCTGTTGCCGATTCCCTTGAACGCCATCTTCGGCATGGTGCCGATGGAGGGTATTATCAGCAAATACTTTTCGGAAATCGTCGTGCTGCTGGTCGGCAGTGATCTTATCAGCCTGGTGTGGGAAAAAACACATCTTGATAAGCGTCTGGCGATAAAAAGCCTTTGCGGCCTGGGAACATCGATGCGCGAGCAGATATGCGTCTGGCTGGTGGCTTCAACGCTGCTGTCTATCTTTTTGCCAAACGTCGTCGTTGTTATGATTCTGCTGCCGGTGGCTGTAAGCATGCTGCGTTTTTTGGGACAGCAGCAGATTACCGATAATCCCGTAGCAACACCGATTCTGTTGGCCATCGTCTGGGGCGCAGGCTTCGGCGGTTTCGGTTCACCCTTGGGCAGCAGCTCCAATCTGGTAGCAATCAGCTATCTGGAAAAGCTTACGGGACACGAATTCATGTATGTTGATTGGGTTATCCGTTTTCTGCCGCTGCTTTTCATCATCATGCTGCTCATTCTGGCTTATCTGCTGCATTTGCCGCTGCCTGTTAAACGTCTTGACGGCGGCAAGGAATATTTTCGTGCTGCTTATGATAAGCTCGGGCCGATGAGCCGCGGCGAAAAATTAGGCCTGTGGCTTTTTGTTCTCGCAACAGGTCTGGCCTTCATCCGTCCGCTTTATGTGCAGTATCTGCCGCTGATGAAGCCTGCGTATGTTTTCTTCACCTTTGGCATGCTCACCTTTATGCTGCGCAACGAAACAGGTCAGCTGCTTCTGACCTGGCGTGAGGCTGAAAAGGGCATTATGTGGGGGATGATATTCCTTTTTTCCGGTGGACTGGCATTAGGCCAGCTGATTACAAAAACCGGTGCGGCAACACAGATTGCTAAGGTAATCACGCTGCTGCCATTGAGCGGCGGTTGGGAAACAATGTTCAGTCTGACGCTGTTTGCTACCTTCCTGACGGAAATCAGCAGTAATACCGCGGCGGCTTCTATCTCAATTCCGGTAGTACAAAGCATTTCGCAGCAGCTGGGGCTGAATCCTATTCCTTATATCCTGACCTCGATTGTTGCCGTCAACTGTGCCTTCATTCTGCCGGTGAGCACACGTGCCGTGGGTGTAACCTACGGCCTGAATCCTGATGATTTGCTGAAAAACGGCCTCAAGCTCTCAATAATTTGCATGCTGCTCGTCAGTGCGCTTGGTTGTATCTGCATGCATTGCTGGAGCCTTTTCAGTCATCTTTAATTAAGCATTAATGAAGCCTTCTTTGTTTACTCCCTTGTCATTGCTGGGATGGCGGGGGAGTACTTTTTGTATGGAATTGTGAAGAAGTATGCTTGAAAATGATGCAAAACAGCGGAAAAAAGAGGAAAATTGATTTTTTTTGTAAAATTGCTGATTTTAGTGCATTTTTTGCTATACAAACACGGTTTTTTGTAGTAAAATCATATCACAAGAATTTTGGCGGAACGGAAGGTTCCACACATATGCTCAAGAAAGGTTGTGTTATTAAGGTAATGAACGAGCAATCCATGAATAGAAGTTTAAAGAACAGACACTTACAGATGATTTCTTTAGGTGGCATCATCGGCAGCTGTTATTTTTTAGGTGCCGGATATGCGATTGAGCAGGCCGGACCTGCTATTATCCTTTCTTATCTTTTTGGCGGTGCAATCGTCTTATGCGTTATGCTGTGCCTGGCGGAGCTGGCTGTAGCTAAGCCTATTTCCGGTTCCTTTGTTACCTACGCACGTGAGAATATATCCTCAACCTGGGCTTGTGGCGTTGGCTGGGCCTATTGGCTGAACTGGATGGCTTACGTGCCGTCTGAAATGATTGCTGCGGGTATCATTATGAATAATTTTGTACCTGCCGTCAGTCAACTGTGGTGGGCAATTCTTTTTGGCCTGCTGGTGACTGTAATTAACCTTTTTCATGTCGATAATTTCGGTGAAAGCGAATTTTGGCTTTCCATTATCAAAATTGCTGCCCTTGTGGGCTTCTGCGGCGTTGCCGGTTTAATAGTTTGCGGTCTTGTCGGTGACCAGGGCTATTTAGGCGCTAAGGTGCTGCTGAGCCAGGGCGGTTTTGCTCCCCAGGGATATTGGCCGATTGTGCTGACCATGGTTATTATTCTGGTTAACTTCCAAGGTACCGAAATCATCGGTCTGGCTGCGGGCGAATGCAAGGATCCTGCTAAAAGCATTCCTATTGCGGTTCGTAATGTTTCCTGGCGTGTCATTGCTTTATATATCATTCCTATTACATTATTGCTGTCCATTATGCCGTGGGATAAGGCCAGCCTGAAGGAGAGCGTGTTCGCTGCTGCTTTGGCAGAATACGGCTTTGACGGCTTAGCCTCTGCGATTGCCTTTGTAGTGCTGGTTGCAGGTGTATCCTGCGCTAACTCCGGCTTGTACGGCGGTGCGCGTGCGCTGCATGCACTGGCTCGTATGGATATGGCACCGGCGTTTTTGGGCAAGCTCAATAAAAACGGTATGCCGCAGAATTCCATTATCGTTTCTGTATGCGCTTGCTGGGCAGTTATCGTTTTCTACACCTTTAATCCCGATTCTACACTGTATACTTATTTGCTGGCAGTATCCGGCTTTACCGGTGCGATGGCTTGGATTTCCATTTGCTGGAGCCAATATAATTTCCGTCGTCGTCTGATTGCCGAAGGCAAAGAGGATACTCTGAAGTATAAAACACCGTTCTTCCCGTATGTTACGCATTTCGGTATCTGGTCGCAGGTTTTCTGCCTGGCAGTAATTGCTTTTACACCGAATTTACGCCAGACGCTGTATGCGGGCGTACCGATGCTGGTGGTGCCGATGCTTTGCTATCGTTGGCGCAAGCATCAAAAGAGTTTGGTTCAGACTAAAACTCAGGTAGCAATGGCCCATAAATCTTAAAAGTATATGGAGGTTGCCGCAATGCGGCAGCCTCTTTTTATGTAATGCATAAAAATATAAGAATATAGCAGAGCCTTTTGAGTATAATGCCGGAAGGTGTTATAATAGTTGTTAAAAGGAGAATGGTTATGCAATTAGTTGTAGATAAAATCGCCAAAGCATTTGGCATTCATGAAATATTTAAAGACGTCAGCTTCATGGTGGAGCAGGGAGAGCATGTTGGCCTCGTCGGCGTCAACGGCAGCGGCAAGACGACGCTGCTGCGCTGTCTGCTGCAGCCTGAATGGGTTGACAGCGGTGCGGTGAAGTTTGAACCTGGTATCAGCGTGGGCTATGTACAGCAGGGCTTTACCGATATCCGCGGTACTATCTGGCAGTTTATGCAGACAGCCTGCCCGGAAATCGGCAGCCTGCGACAAAAGCTGGCACAGCTTGAGACTGATTCCGGCAAACTGCAGGGCGAAAAGCTCGACAGCTGCCTGGAGGAATATGGACGCGTACTTAAGCGCTATGAATTTATTGACGGCTATAATTACGAAAACCGTATTAAGCGTGTGCTTATCGGCCTTGGCTACACCGAGGATTGGTGGCAGCATGATGCGGCAACTCTGAGCGGCGGTCAGAAAACACGTCTGATGCTGGCGGCGGCACTGGTGCGCAATCCCGACTTTATGATTCTGGACGAACCGACAAACCATCTGGATATTGTAATGACGCAGTGGCTGGAAAAGTATCTGCAGGAATTTAAGGGCGGTCTGCTCGTTGTCAGCCATGACCGTGCCTTCCTCGATAATGTCGCTATGCGCATTCTGGAGATGGAAGGCGGCAAGCTGCAATCCTTTAAGGGCAATTACAGCCGCTATCTGGAGCAGAAGGCAATTCAGAGCAGTACGCTGACTGCTGCCTACAATGCGCAGCAGGATTATATCGCACGCACGGAGGCTTATATCCGTCGATTCAAAGCAGGCATCAAGAGCAAAATGGCGCGCGGCCGTCAGTCACAGCTCGACCGTTTGGAGCGCATTGACGCACCGGTGCAGCATGAAGAGTTTGAGCTGCGTTTGCCGCCTGCTGCCGAATGTGCGGACAGAGTGCTGATTATGGAGGATCTGACCATCGGCTACGGCGAGAAGGTACTGGCCAAGGGCATTAACCTTACGCTGCGCCGCGGGGAAAAGGCTGCACTTTTGGGTGCCAACGGTACCGGCAAGACTACGCTGCTGCGTACTATCTTGGGTGAAATCGCACCGCTGAAGGGCAAGGCCAAGATTGGCAGCAGAGTGCAGATCGGTTATTTTTCACAGAGCTATGAGCGCTTAAACCCGGAGCAGACGCTGCTGGAAAACTTTGTTGTCGAATACGGCTTTACGGAAGAGCATACACGCTCGATGCTTGGCGGTATGCTGTTCCACGGTGACGATGTGTTCAAGAAAATCGGTGAGCTGAGCGGCGGTCAGAAGGCACGCCTCGTGCTGCTGAAGCTGGTGCTGGACGGCGCCAACTGTCTGGTGCTGGACGAACCGACAAACCATCTGGATATTATGGCGCGTGAAGCGGTAGAGGCAGCGTTGGAGTCCTTTGACGGCACAGTGCTGGTAGTAAGCCATGACCGTTATTTTGTCAACGAGGTTGCCGATCGCATCTGGGAAATCGAAGATTTAGAGGTTAAGGACTATAAGGGCAATTACGATTTTTATCTTGAAGAGAAGCAGAAAAAGGCTGCTGCTCTGGCGCAGGCACAGGAGGAAGCAGAAAAGGCTGCGGCCTATGCGGAGGCACAGGCTAAAAATCAGCAGCAGACTGCCGCAACCACTGTGAAAGCGAAAAAGCAGGATGATAAAAAGCGCCGTTACAGTCCTGACGAGGCTGCACGGCTGCTGCCCAAGGTAGAGCTGCAGATTCGTGAGCAGGAGGCTATGATGGGCCTTTTGGAAAAGCAGATGGCGGACCCGGCAAATCACACCAGTCCCGAGCATAGTGCGGCTATGGCAGCTGAGCATGAAGAATATGAGCAAACCATTGCCGAGCTGATGGAAAAATGGGAGCTGCTGATGGAAGCGGCGGAGGATGCCTGATGGACGATAAAAAGTATATGCAGCTGGCGCTGGCTGAAGCACGCAAAGCAGCAGAGCTGGGAGAAATTCCTATAGGTGCGGTGCTGGCGGACATGACAACGGGCGAGGTTATCGCCGCTGCGCACAATATGCGTGAAACGTGGCATGACGCAACGGCGCACGCTGAGGTCATTGTCATCCGTGAGGCCTGCGAGCGCCTGGGGCGCTGGCGGCTGAGCGGTTGTGCACTGTACGTTACCGTTGAGCCCTGCCCGATGTGTAGCGGTGCCATTGTCAACGGCCGTGTCGACCGCGTTGTTTACGGCTGTCCCGATGTGAAGGCCGGCGGTGCGGAATCCATTTTTAATATTATTACGAATCCTAATCTTAATCACTGCGCGGAGGTTGTCAGCGGCATCTGCGAGGAGGAATGCGCGCAGGTGATGCGCGACTTTTTCCGTCGTCGCCGTCAGGAAAACAAGGCGAAGCGCAAGGATGTTGCCGGTGCGCCGCAGGAATAATTTCGGCAGGCGGTTGCCAAGACGGGATTTTTCTTATATAATATTAATGTTAACTTGATGCGAATATATTCGTGACAACAGAATAATGGAGACGTAGCGAAGTGGTCATAACGCGGCTGACTCGAAATCAGTTTGCCGTTTGCGCGGCACGTGGGTTCGAATCCCACCGTCTCCGCCAACGAATTTCCTTCCCGCAGCTTATTTGGTTGCGGGATTTTTAGTGTGTAACATATTTATCATTTTGGTAGGTTTTATCGCCTGACAGTTAATTTTTTCTGCTTTTTGTTTGCCAAAGATGTCGCTAACTGTTAAAATGTCATACGAATGCTTTTGATTTTGGGGGATAATTATGACATCGGAAAAAATAATTGATATCTTAAAAAACGGTAAAATTCATCTGTCATGCGAGCTGTTTCCGCCTAAGCAGGGCGCAGAGCTGCAAAACAGTCTGGAGATTGTCAACAAAATTGCAGCCAGCAAGCCGTCCTATATGAGCGTCACCTATGGCGCAGGCGGCAGCACGGTAGGCTATTCGGCAGCACTGGCCAAAAAAGTAGAGGATAACGGCATGCCGGCTCTGGCTCATCTGACTTGTGTAAAGGCTGATGAAGCAAAGCTGGCAGAGGTACTTGGACAGCTGCAGGGCTTTGGCGTAAAAAATATTCTGGCACTGCGCGGCGATATACCGGCAGATATGCAGGGTGAGGAAATCGGCAGCTTTGCCCATGCCAGTGAGCTGATGCGTTTTGTGAAGCAGCAGGGCGATTTCTGCGTCGGCGGCGCTGCTTATCCCGAAGGCCATCCCGAATCCGGCTCGCTGGAAAATGATATAGAAAACACCAAGTATAAGGTGGATGCCGGCGTTGACTTTTTAGTGACGCAGATGTTTTTTGATAATACGATTTTGTACAACTATATGTTCCGCTTGCTGCGTGCGGGCATCAATGTGCCGGTGGTGCCGGGCATTATGCCGGTGACGAATGCCAAGCAGATTATCCGTATCTGTCAGCTGAGCGGTACTAAGCTGCCGCCGCAGTTCCGTGCGATGGTAGAAAAATTTGCCGATAAGCCGGAAGCACTGAAGCAGGCAGGTATCGCTTATGCTACCGGTCAGATTATTGATTTGATTGCCAACGGTTTTGACAATGTACATATCTATACGATGAATAAGCCGGAAATTTTTGCCGGTATTATGAATAATCTCGGAGAGATTGTAGATAAATAGTCCTGCGCTAGGGCGCAGAATTTAAGGTTGTTGTTATGGAATTTAAGCAAAAGGAAGCGCTGCGCTATCTGCGGGCCAAGCCAGGAGATAAGGCAGCAGAAATTTTAGTGGATACGGTTTATCTGAAGCTGCGCAATGAGGTGCAGGCGCGTTATATCCTGCAAAAGCATGCGATAACGGCAGATGAGGCAGGCGTAACGCTGGACTGCGGCGTGCGCTTTCATTCGCGTGCGCTGGCGCGTCATTTAAAGGGATGCAACACGGTGCTGCTGATGGGCGCAACGCTCGGAAGCAGGGTGGACGCAGCCATCCGCCGCCTCGCACTTATCAGCGTTGCTGAAGGCGCGGCGGCTCAGGCCGTGGCAGCGGCGCTGATTGAAAGCTATTGCGATGAGGTGCAGGCGCAGGCTGAAACCGGCGGTCTGCTGCAGCGTCCGCGTTTTTCGCCGGGTTATGGTGATTGGCCGCTAGAGGAGCAGCGTCAGCTGTTCGCAGTGCTGAACTGTGCTAAACGCATCGGCCTGACGCTGACGGACGGACTGATGATGGCTCCGTCGAAGTCGGTGACGGCAATCATCGGCTTATCGGAAGATGCTGCCTGCGTGCAGAATAAATGTATGACCTGCAGTAATATAAACTGTCCTTACAGAGATACTGATATTAAGAAAGTTTGAGGAGAAGATTTAATTTATGAATTTTAAGGAATTGTTAGGAAAGCAAATGCTGTTCTTTGATGGTGCCACCGGCACACAGCTGCAGGCACGCGGCCTGCAGCCGGGTGAACTGCCCGAAAGCTGGAATTTTACACACCCCGATATTGTAGAGGCTGTACATCGCAGTTATCTTGATGTAGGCTCCAATATCGTAAAATCCAATACCTTCGGTGCTAATCCGTTGAAGCTGGCAGGCTCCGGCCTGGATTGCAAGGAAACCATCGAAGCGGCTGTGGCGATTGCCAAGAAGGCCTGCAGTGGCAGGGAAAATAAATTTGTTGCGCTGAATTTGGGACCGACAGGCAAGCTGTTGGCTCCTTATGGCGATTTGCCTTTTGAAAAGGCAGTAGAAGCCTACGGCGAAATGGTGCGTTATGGTGCTGCTGCCGGTGCGGATCTGATTCTTATCGAAACGATGAGCGACACCTATGAAATTAAGGCTGCGGTTTTGGCATCTAAGGAAAACTGTGATTTGCCGATTTGCGTAACCATGACCTTTGACGAGGATGGCAAGCTGTTGACCGGTGCCACGGTTGAGGCTGCCGCTTTGATGTGCGAAGGTCTGGGCGTAGATGCCATCGGCTTTAACTGCGGTCTGGGACCGGTGCAGGTGGGTAAGCTGTTCCCGCAGATGCTGGCAGCAACCAGCCTGCCGCTGATTATCAATCCGAATGCCGGACTGCCGGTACAGCGTGACGGCAAAACCTGCTTTGATGTCGGCCCCGAGGAATATGCAGAGCTGATGTACGAGCTCGCAGGCAAGGGCGCAAGCATCGTCGGCGGCTGCTGCGGTACAACGCCGGAGCATATTGCGCAGATGATTGCCAAATGCAAAACTTTGCAGCCGGGTGGTACGCGTGATTGCCGTCTGACTGCGGTATCCTCCTACGGTAAGGCCGTGCACTTGGGCGAAGGTCCTATAATTATCGGCGAACGCATCAATCCTACCGGCAAAAAGCGTTTGAAGGAAGCATTGGTCAACAGCGACCTTGATTATGTGTGCCGCCTCGGTCTGGAGCAGATTGGCGTAGGTGCGCAGATTCTGGACGTTAACGTTGGTACGCCGGGCATTGACGAAGCGGCAATGGCTGCGAAGGCTGTGCCGGCGCTGCAGGCAATTACCGATACGCCGCTGCAGATTGATACATCTAATTACGAAGCAATGGAAAGAGCGTTGCGCCTCTATAACGGCAAGCCGATGCTTAATTCCGTCAACGGCAAGGAGGACAGCCTGCAGCATGTACTGCCGCTGGCTAAAAAATACGGCGCTGTGCTGGTTGCACTGTGCCTTGATGACAGCGGTATTCCCGCTACAGCAGCAGGACGTATTGCCGTGGCCGAAAAAATTATCGCCCGTGCCGCCGAATACGGTATTGAAAGCCGCAATATAGTTGTAGACCCGCTGGCACTGACTATTTCCACCGGTGCCGATAACGCGGCGATTGCCTGTGAGGTTATCCGCACAATGAAGGCGCGTGGTATTAACAC
This sequence comes from uncultured Phascolarctobacterium sp., assembly GCF_934190775.1. Classification (GTDB taxonomy): domain Bacteria; phylum Bacillota; class Negativicutes; order Acidaminococcales; family Acidaminococcaceae; genus Phascolarctobacterium_A. The sequence goes on along the minus strand of NZ_CAKPTG010000017.1, from coordinate 35,869 downwards.
CGTTATGGGTGTTTCCAATATTTCCTTCGGTCTGCCCGGACGTGATGCTGTCAACAGCACCTTCTTCAGCATGGCGATGGCAGCAGGTCTTTCCTGCGGCATCATCAATCCGCAGAGCAAGCCGATGATGGATGCTTATTACGGTTATCGTGCACTGGCAGGCTATGACGAGGGCTGCAAGGAATACGTGCAGCATTATGCTGATGCGCCGAAGGCTGCGGCAACAACAGTAAGCGAAATGGGACTTTACGATGCCATTGTCAAAGGACTGCAGGGACCTGCGCGTCAGGCAGCAGCCAAGGCTCTGGAAAGCGAAAAGCCTTTGGATATCATCAACAAGTATATGATTCCGGCGCTTGATTTTGTCGGTCATGGCTTTGAAAAGAAAACTCTCTTCCTGCCGCAGCTGCTGATGAGCGCGGATGCGGCGAAGGCAGCCTTTGAGGTTATCCGTGAGGCTGTCGGCGTGGGCGAAACGCAGGGAGAAACAGTGATTATCGCTACTGTCCATGGCGATATCCACGATATCGGCAAAAACATTGTTAAGGTGCTGCTGGAAAACTACGGCTATCGCGTGCTTGACTTGGGCAAGGATGTGCCTGTGGAAGCAGTTGTAGAGGCAGCCAAGAAAACAGATGCCAAGGTTGTCGGCTTATCTGCATTGATGACCACAACCGTAGGCGCAATGGAAGAAACTATTGCTGCGTTGCATAATGAATGTGACTGTCAGGTTGTTGTCGGCGGTGCAGTGCTCACGCAGGAATACGCTGATACTATCGGTGCTGAGCATTATGCGCCGAACGCTGTCAGTGCGGTAAATTACGTCAACGAGATCTTAGGCAAATAAATTATATAGGTGATTTAAGGACTATCATGCTTAGCGTGGTAGTCCTTTTTTACGGAGTTTCGACTTTTTGGACCTTTAAGCAGGAAAAACCGCTCCCTCCCAAGAATTAAACAAATATCACCATGAACGGAGGGATACTGCATGAATATTTACGTTTGGCGACACAACAAAACATATCACAGCCACAGTATGATTGATGAGCCCTGCGTCAACAGCGAATTTTATCTCGATGCGATTGCTGTTGTGCTAGCGCATGATTTGGAAGAAGCGCTGGTCAAGCTGTCAGAAGAAAATAAAGGCTGGCGTACGGAGGATCTGCGGCAGCTGCCGTGCAGCGTGTATCCTGCGGATAAGGCAGCAGTAATCTTTTCCGAGCTGCGCGGGATTATTCCGCATCTCTAAAAACAAAAAAAGCCCGAATTCCCACATGAAATGTATGTGAGAATTTGGGCTTTTGCTTTATCTGCTTACAAGATGCTTTTTAAAATCGGCAATAAAAGCGGTGCCAATATAGAGGTGCTGATGCCGGTAAGGGCAATCGCTACACCGCCGATGGCCAGCTGCACGGGGCTGACATTGGCGCAGACGCTGGTGCCGAGGCCGTGGCTGGAGGCGCCGATAGCGAGACCGGCAGCCAAATGGTTTTTGATTCCCATTAGACGCAGCAGCTTGTGATTAAAGGTTGAACCCAGCATGCCGGTGAAGATAACAGCAGCTGTAGTCAATGCCGGAATGCCGCCGATGGTTTTGGAAACGTCAATGGCGATTGGCGTGGTAATGGATTTGGGGATGAGCGAAAGCAGAACCTGCTCGCTGGTACCCATTGCCTTGCCGCAGAAGTAAACCACTATGATAGCCGAAAGCGTTGCCAGTGTAACGCCGCCGACAATAGCACCGGCCTTAGCCATGATGATTTCACGGTTCTTGTACAAAGGCAGGGCCAGAGCGATAGTTGCCGGTCCTAAAAGAAAGTTAATGAATTCCGCACCTGCTTCGTACTGCTTGTACTCTACGCCTGGCGCCAGAACGATGACGGCGATGACCAGAGGGCAGGCAATAACGAAGGGCGGAATAATATTCAGACTGAAGCGGTCGATGATGATTTCGCTGATAGCGTACAGAATAACCGTCAGACCGATGCCGAAGAGCGGTGAATTGAGTAAAACGTCAGGAAAAAGCATCATTGACTCTCCTTTCCTTTAAGCATTGCTTCGATAAAGAAGGCTGTGACAGCCAAAACAACAATGCTGCAGACGATAATGGTAACGGTAATGGGCAGCAGCTCAGCTTTGATAACATCTACATATAATATAACGCTGACGCCTGCCGGTAAAAACAGCATGCCCATTTTGGAAATCAGGATATCGCAGATGCCCTCGATGGAGCTTGCCGGAATAACGTTGCCGCAGAGAAGTGCCGTTAAAATCAGCATTCCCAAAAGAGCGGGCGGAAAGGGTACGCCGAGGGCGTTGATGATGAGCGTGGATACCCATTGCAAAAGCAGCAAAAAGGCAATACCGCGCAATAAGCTGGTGGGTGACATTTTGTTTCCTCCTCATAAAACATGACAAATAATATAATTATAGACCTGTTGGTGGAAGTACGCATAAAGGTCAAAACGGCCGGGGTTAGCCGATGGTCTTTGGGGTTAAGGGTACTTGGCCGACAGAACGACATGCTATTAATATTGCCACAAAGCTAACAATATGTCAACAAAATGATGGTAATTTTTCACTGAATTAACACAGAAAATCATTTGACTTTTTGACTTTTACTGATATAATAGCAATTAGAAAGTGAATAGTGGTCCGGAAATGGAAAAGAGTCAACTCCATTCGGTTATTGACCGCTATTGAACCTGATAGAAGGAGGTGCAGCGTGATGAATGAACGCTACAGTGAAGAGGTAAAGGCTATATTGGAGGCTGCTCAGCAGCAGGCAGTTATGAACTATCACCAGGAGCTGACAACGGCACATGTTCTGGCAGCATTGTGCGGCAGCGACGGCTTCTTTAAATATTTGCTGCAGAGCCTGCACATTGATGAAAATGCTTTCAGCAAGGATGCTAAGGCTTTAGTACAAAAAATCCCCGGAGTCAAAGGTCAGGACCGTCAGCTGATGATGGGTACCGGCTTTGCCAGAGTAATGGCTATTCTGGGACAAGGTAAGGAAGAAATCGGTATCGGCCAGCTGGTTGCGGCTATGGCCAGTGACGGTGACAGCGATGTTGTATCGCTCTTCCGTAAATATGGTATAGATAAGAAAAAAGTTGAGGCGGCATTTATGCAGTATCAAAACAGCGAAGCAAATGATGAAACTAAAAAGACGCTGGAAAAATACGGCCAGGATTTGACAGCTAAAGCCAAAGAAGGCAAGCTGGACCCGGTAATCGGCCGTGATGAGGAAATCCGTCGTACGATTGAAATCCTTTCGCGTCGTAAGAAAAATAACCCGGTGCTTATCGGTGAGCCTGGCGTTGGTAAAACTGCCATCGTTGAAGGTCTGGCAAGACGTATTATTGCCGGCGATGTACCGGAAAGCCTGAAGAATAAAACCCTGTATGCTCTGGATCTGGCAGCTTTGGTTGCCGGTGCCAAATACCGTGGTGAATTCGAAGAGCGTCTGAAAAAGGTATTGAAGGCTGTCAGCGAAAGTGCCGGTCAGATTATCATGTTTATTGATGAGCTGCATACTGTTGTCGGTGCCGGTGCTGCCGAAGGCGCTATGGATGCAGGCAACATCCTGAAGCCGATGCTGGCACGTGGCGAGCTGCGCTGCATCGGTGCAACTACGCTGAACGAATACCGTAAGTATATTGAAAAGGACAGTGCGCTGGAGCGTCGTTTCCAGCCGGTAATGGTTAAGGAGCCGAGCGTTGAAGATACAATTTCCATCCTGCGTGGCCTGCGTGAACGCTATGAGGTACATCATGGCGTGCGCATTAAAGACGCTGCTCTGGTGGCTGCTGCTGTGCTTTCTAACCGTTATATCAATGACCGTTTCTTACCTGATAAGGCTATTGACCTGGTAGATGAGGCTGCTGCCCGTCTGCGTACCGAAATTGATTCGCTGCCGACTGAGCTGGATGAAAGCAAACGTCGTATCCTGCAGCTGGAAATTGAAGCTCAGGCTTTGGGCAAAGAGGAGGATGCTCAGTCCAAGGATCGTTTGGCTAAGCTGAACGAGGAGCTGGCAAAGCTGCGTAAGGACAATGACGAGCTTGTTAAACGCTGGGATGCAGAAAAGGCTTCTATTGCCCGCGTACGTGAGGTAAAGAAGGAAATTGATGCTGTGAAAAACCAGATGGAGCAGGCTGAGCGCGACTATGACCTGAATAAAATGGCTGAATTGAAATACGGCCGTTTGCCTGAGCTGCAGAAGGAATTGGCTGCTTTGTCCAAGAAGGATGAAAACGGCAATGACAATGTTATGCTCAAGGAAGAGGTTGACGAAGAGGATATTGCCAAAGTTGTCAGCACCTGGACCGGCATTCCTGTTGCCCGCTTAGGCACCGGTGAACGTGCTAAGCTGGTTCACCTGGAGGAAATCCTGCACGAGCATGTTATTGGTCAGGATGAGGCAGTCAAGGCTGTCAGCGAAGCTGTTATCCGTGCGCGTGCTGGTATCAAGGATCCTAATCGTCCGATTGGCTCCTTTATCTTCCTTGGTCCTACCGGTGTCGGCAAAACCGAGCTGGCTAAGACCTTGGCAGAGGTACTTTTTGATGATGAACGCAACATGGTACGTATCGATATGAGCGAATACATGGAGAAGCATACCGTATCTCGTCTGATCGGTGCGCCTCCGGGATACGTCGGCTATGATGAAGGCGGTCAGCTGACCGAGGCTGTACGCCGTCATCCGTACAGCGTAATCCTGTTGGACGAAATCGAAAAGGCACATGCAGATGTCTTTAACGTATTGCTGCAGGTTCTGGACGATGGCCGTCTGACCGATGGTAAAGGCCGTATCGTTGACTTCAAGAATACCTTGATTATCATGACCAGTAACCTTGGCAGCAACGAGATTATGAAGGCACAGGGCTCTATGGACAGAGAAAAGATTCAGCAGATGCTGATGAACTTCTTCCGTCCGGAATTCCTGAACCGTGTTGATGACATTGTTGTCTTCAAACCGCTGCAGGCAGAACAAATTAAGGAAATCGTTAAACTGGTACTGCATGAGCTGGGCGACCGTCTGAACAAGCAGCTGGAGCTGACGCTGACTTATACTGACGAGGCTGTTGCTTTCCTGGCAAAGGCCGGCTTTGATCCTGCCTTCGGTGCTCGTCCGTTGAAACGTCTGATTGTCCACACTGTAGAAAACATCCTGGGCAAGAAGATTGTTGCAGGCGAAATTAAAAATGGCGATAAGGTTGAGGTTGTATTGGTAAACGAGGCAATTGACGTTGTCGTAAAATAAAACAGCTTGGGGTTTAAGCGCCCTCTGCTGCCGTGAATGCGGTGGCGGAGGGTGCTTTTTCTAAAATATATAAATAGGCTTTTTATTGCGTGGCAGGTGGGGAAATGATACAATTAAAAGAGATGTTCAGTTATTGAGTTGCCAATGCATTATGTTTATAAAAAGAGGTGAGCAAAATGAAATATACATATGTAGAATTCGCTGATGGAACACTTGTTACTTTTAATGATGTACGCAAGGACAAGAATGGTGAGCATATTGATGTTTATTTTGAACGTCCTGTAGATACTGGCTTTGACTATTTGCAGATTTCCTTGCCTGACTTAGATACAGCTTCTTTTGAGGGATACAGCGAGGCTGAAATAGAAGATTTGAAAGATTTTGCTGCTGATAATGCAGCCTTGATTTGGGAGATGGCACGCGAATTTTCGTATCTCAGAACAAAAAGAGAATCATTGAACAATGGAATAAGCACTTTGGCGTATGAGTTTTTAGCATCTGTCTGATGTCTGACAGGTGCTTTTTTCTTTGCTCAAACTTTTTCCGAACGATTTTCTAAAAAACTGTTAAAAAGTTCACAGTTTATTTGACGTTTACGCGTTGGATTGGTATAATTAAAGTGAATTATTTAAGTGATTGAGAACCCGGGTTAGATTTTGCACAGGATTTCGAAACTGAACAGCTTTCTGCTTGGGTTTTGTTGTTTCTACAAGTAATTTTTGGGAGGTAGATTTCAATGAAAGTTGCAATTATCATGGGTAGTAATTCTGACTGGCCTATACTTGAGGCTGCAGAAAAAACTCTGAAGGAGTTTGGCGTTGAAACTGAAGTAGTTGTTGCTTCTGCTCACCGTACTCCGGATGTAGTACAGAACTTTGCTAAGGGTGCCCGTGACCGTGGCGTAGAGGTAATTATTGCCGCAGCCGGCGCAGCTGCTCATCTGGGTGGTTTCATCGCTGCCTTTACTACCGTTCCTGTCATCGGTATTCCTATTAATGCAACACCGTTGGCTGGTATGGACGCACTGCTGAGCTTTGTACAGATGCCTTCCGGTGTACCTGTTGCTACGATGGCCATTAATGGTTCCAAGAATGCTGCTTTGTTCGCCATTCAGATTCTTTCCGTAAAATATCCGGAGCTGGTAGAAAAACTGGCAGAGCATCGTGCAACAATGCGTGAAGAAGTAAGAGCTAAGGGTGAAAAACTGGCTTCTATGCGTGGCGTTCCTGCGCAGGAGTTCAAGGATTTACACCTGTAATAGTGGATAGTGGGTAGTGGATAGAAACTGACCACTGATCACTAATAACTAATAACTAATAACTAATAACTAATAACTAATAACTGACAATTGATAACTAAAAACTAAAATTAAGGAGAAAAATTGTGGAGCAGATTTTCGAGGAGCAAAATTTTAGCGAGGACAAGCTGCATGAGGAGTGCGGCGTCTTTGGTATCTTCAGCCATAATGAGGATGTAGCACTCAACACCTATTGGGGACTGTATGCGCTGCAGCATCGTGGCCAGGAAAGTACCGGTATTGTTGTTACTGATGGCGAGCGTATGAAAATTAAAAAAGGCATGGGCCTGGTTGCCGATGTCTTCAAGGATGGCGTTGCTGATTTGCAGGGTTATGCTGCTATCGGCCACGTACGTTATTCCACCACCGGTGCCAGCATGCCGTATAATATTCAGCCGCTGAAGGTTTATTTTGACGGCGGTAACCTGGCACTGAGCCACAACGGTAACCTGACTAATGCCGGTCAGCTGCGTGCTAACCTGGCTAAGGAAGGCGCAGTATTTAATACTACTGTTGACAGTGAGGTTGTATTGACCTTGATTGCCTACAGTGCACGTCCGACTATTGAAGAGCGTGTAGCAGAGGCTGTTAACCAAATTAAGGGCGCTTTTGCTATTCTGCTGTTGACTGATAATAAAATCATCGCTGTACGCGACCCCTACGGCTTCCGTCCTCTGGTACTCGGTAAGATGGAAAACGGCTGGTGCGTTGCTTCCGAATCCTGTGCTTTTGACTTGGTTGGTGCAGAGCTGGTACGCGATGTTAAGCCCGGCGAAATGATTATTATCGACAGCGATAACTCTGAACCGCGCAGCATGATGTGGGCTGAAAACAAACCGGCAAAGCCTGCGCACTGCATTTTTGAATATGTTTACTTTGCTCGTAATGACAGTATCATCGACAACCAATCTGTATATGATGCACGTATCCAGATGGGACGCGAGCTGGCTAAGGAAACTCCTGATATTCATCCGGATATCGTTATTTCCGTTCCTGACAGCGGCACTCCGGCGGCAATCGGCTATGCTATGGAGGCCGGTGTTCCCTTCCTGGAAGGTCTTACAAAAAACCGTTATGTAGGCCGTACTTTTATTCAGCCGACGCAAAAGCAACGTGCTAATGCCGTACGTCTGAAGCTGAACCCGGTACGCAGCGTTGTAGAAGGCAAATCTGTTGTTATGGTCGATGACTCCATCGTTCGTGGCACTACCAGCGGCAAGATCGTTAAGCTGCTGAAGGAGGCAGGCGCACGTGAAGTGCATGTCTGCATTTCTTCTCCTCCGGTAACAGACAGCTGCTACTATGGTATTGATACCTCCGAGCGCAAGGAGCTGATTGCGGCACGTTGCACGGAAAATGAAATCTGCCGTTATATTGGGGCAGACAGCCTGCATTATATTTCCATGGATGGCATGAAACGTGCTATTGATAAAATTGATCCCGATGGTTTGTGCTGTGCTTGCTTCAGCGCTAAATACCCCGATAACGCAGATAGCGTAATCAAAGCAGAACCTGAAAGCATTATTGAATAACAGGAGGAAGGCTCATGAGCGAGGAAAAGAAACAACTTACTTATGCTGATGCCGGTGTAGATATTGATGCTGGTAATAAAGCAGTAGAATTAATGAAGGATAGCGTACGTGCTACCTACAGACCTGAGGTTATCGGCGACCTGGGCGGCTTCGGCGGCCTGTTTGCTTTAAACAGCGGCAAATACAAGGAGCCTGTGCTCGTCAGCGGTACTGACGGCGTAGGCACTAAGCTGAAGCTGGCTTTCATGGCTGATAAGCATGATACCATCGGCCAGGACGCTGTAGCAATGTGCGTTAACGATATCTTGGTACAAGGCGCAGAGCCCTTGTTCTTCCTGGATTACATTGCAGTAGATAAGGTTGATTCCCAAAAGGTTGCCAACATCGTTAAGGGTGTTGCCAATGCCTGCAAGGAAAGCGGCTGCGCTCTTATCGGCGGCGAAACTGCAGAAATGGCCGGCTTCTATTCTAAAGGCGAATATGACATCGCAGGCTTCTGCGTTGGCGTAGTTGACAAGAGCAAAATGATTACCGGTGACAAGGTTAAGGCCGGCGACGTGCTTTTGGGCCTGCCTTCCAGCGGTGTGCATTCCAACGGCTTCTCCCTCGTACGTAAAATCTGCTTTGAGGCTATGGGTTACACTATGGACACTGAAATTCCGGAATTTGGCTGCACCTTGGGCGAAAAGCTGCTGACTCCGACTCGTCTGTATCCGAAAACCTGTCTGCCGCTGATTGAAAACTTTGATTTGCACGGTATGGTGCACATCACCGGCGGCGGCTTCTATGATAATATCCCCCGCATTCTGCCTGAAGACTGCGATGCTGAGGTAAATGCCGAGGCTTGGGAAGTTCCTGTTGTCTTCAAAAAGCTGCAGGAATGGGGCAATGTGCCCTGGGCTGAAATGTACCGCACCTTCAACATGGGCGTAGGCATGGTACTGGTTGTTGACCCGTCTGAGGCTGACGCTGTACGCGCACATCTGACTGAGGCTGGTGAAACCTTCTACGAGCTGGGCAAGGTTGTTCCCGGCCATAAAGAAACGATTATGAAAGGCGGCGTTTTCGGTGCATAAAATCGGCGTACTTGTAAGCGGTCGCGGCAGCAACCTGCAGGCGATTATGGACCGTATCGCTGATGGCTATCTGCCGCTGGAAATTGCGGTTGTAATCAGTGATAAGCCTGATGCTTTTGCTTTGGAGCGTGCGCAAAAGGCCGATATCAAAACCGTTGCCGTAGAGCGTAAGGCTTGCGCTTCCAAAGAAGAATTTGAAGCAAAAATCAACGCTGCGTTAGAAGCAGATGGCTGCGAGCTGGTAGTTCTCGCAGGCTTCATGCGTATTCTGAGCGCTGATTTCGTAAATAAATGGCAGCATAAGATTATTAATATTCATCCGGCGCTGCTCCCGAGCTTCCCCGGTCTGCACGGACAGAAGCAGGCTGTGGACTACGGCGTAAAATTCAGCGGCTGCACCGTTCATTTTGTCGATGCAGGCACTGACAGCGGCCCGATTATCCTGCAGAAGGTTGTTCCTGTTATGGATGACGATACCGAGGATACTTTGGCTGATCGCATTCTAGTGCAGGAGCATATCGCAATGCCGGAGGCTTTAAAGCTTTGGGCAGAAGGAAAGCTGACAATCGAAGGCAGAAAGGTAAAGGTTAAAGCATGAAAATTAAAAGAGCATTATTAAGCGTTAGTGATAAAACCGGCATTGTAGAGCTGGCAAAATTCCTGAGTGACAACGGTGTAGAAATTATTTCTACCGGCGGCACCATGAAGGCTATTAAGGAAGCAGGCATTCCTGTAACCTATGTAAGTGACGTAACCGGCTTCCCGGAAATCATGGACGGCCGTGTAAAAACTCTGAATCCGAAGATTCATGGTGCAATTTTGGCTGTACGCAGCAATCCGGAGCATATGAAGGCTTTGGCTGAGCATGACATCACCCCGATTGACCTGGTTGTAGTTAACCTTTATCCCTTCCGTGAAACTGTTGCCAAACCTGGCGTAACTGAGGCTGAGGCTATTGAAAACATTGATATCGGCGGTCCGGCAATGGTTCGTGCCAGCGCTAAAAACTTCAAGGACGTTGTTATCGTAACCTATCCGAGCCGTTACGAAGGCTTAATGGAAATGCTCGCCAAGGAAGGCGACGTTGATGCACGCACCCGTAAGGAGCTGGCATTGGAAGCCTTCACTCATACTGCTGAATACGATGCAATGATCAGCGAATATTTGAAGAAGCAACTGGAGAAATAACCATGAATATTTTATTAATCGGTGGCGGCGGCCGCGAACACGCTTTAGCGTGGAAGCTGGCGCAAAGCCCTAAGGTTGAAAAAATTTATGCTGCTCCCGGTAACCCGGGCATGGCACTGCTGCCTAAATGCGAATGCATTGCTCTGGATGTTGAAAATCTGGAGGGCGTAGCAGATTACGCTGAGGAAAAGAGCATTGACCTGACCGTTGTAGGTCCGGAAGCACCGCTTGTTGCAGGTCTTGCAGATGTTTGCAAGCGCCGCGGTCTGCCGGTATTCGGTCCTTCCAAAGCTGCAGCGCAGCTGGAAGGCTCCAAGGCATTTTCCAAAGAGCTGATGGCAAAATACAATATTCCTACCGCTTTCTTCAAAATTTGCGAGGATATCGAAACTGCCAAGGCTTATGTTGAAGAAAAGGGCGCACCTATCGTAGTTAAGGCTGACGGTCTTGCAGCAGGCAAGGGCGTTGTTGTTGCAATGACTAAGCAGGAAGCACTTGATGCTATCGACGAAATGATGGCTGATCATAAATTTGGCAACGCAGGCGCACGCCTCGTTCTGGAAGAATACATGGAAGGCGAGGAGGCTTCTCTCCTGGCATTTACCGACGGCAAAACCATTGTGCCGATGATTGCTTCTCAGGACCACAAGCGCGTATTTGACGGTGACGAAGGCCCTAACACCGGTGGTATGGGAACTTATGCTCCCGCTCCCGTTATGACCGACGTGCTGCGTTTAAAAGCAACTGAGCTGATTCTGAAACCAGTTATCGCTGCTATGGCAGCAGAAGGCATGCCGTATCAGGGCTGCCTCTATGCCGGCCTGATGATTAAGGGTGACAGCGTGAAGGTTGTAGAATTCAACTGCCGCTTCGGTGACCCTGAGACTCAGGTAGTACTGCCTTTGCTTGACGGTGACCTGGCTGAGATTATGCTGGCCTGCGCTACCGGTACTCTTGATCAGGTAGACTTCGGCTGGTACGACAAGGCTGCTGTATGCGTAGTAATGGCTTCCGGCGGTTATCCCGAAAGTTATGCTAAAGGACTGGAAATCACTGGTCTGGCTGACGCTGCTGCTGATAAAGATGTTGTTGTATTCCACGCAGGCACCAAAGCTGACGGCGCCAAGGTTCTTACCAACGGCGGACGTGTATTGGGTGTAACTGCTGTGGACGCCAATATTAAGGCTGCACGCGACCGTGCCTATGCTGCTGTAGAAAAAATTAATTTTGATGGCGCTTTTTGCAGAAAAGATATTGCATGGAGAGCCTTAAAGAGGTAAAATAGATAAAATACCTACTCGGACTGCAGAAAAGCAATTATTTACTCAGTAATTCTGTTACGAAGTGTAATTATGCTTTGGCTGTGGTAAACAAAAAATAATTAAGAAAAGGATGATGAAAGAATGGCTTTTTATTATGATGAACCTGCTCACACATTTAGTGAGTACCTGTTAGTTCCCGGTTATTCCTCTGAAAAATGTATCCCCGCCAATGTAGACCTGCGTACGCCGCTGGTTAAATACAAAAAAGGTGAAGAACCGGCAATTACTATGAACATCCCGATGGTTTCTGCTATCATGCAGGCTGTTTCCGGCGAAAAGCTGGCTGTAGCTCTTTCCAAAGAGGGCGGCATTTCTTTCATCTATGGTTCTCAATCCGTAGAGGACGAGGCTGCTATGGTTGCTCGCGTTAAAGGCTATCGTGCAGGCTTTGTAAGCAGCGACTCCAACATCCGTCCGGACAGCACTCTGGCTGATATCCTGGCACTGAAAGAACGCACCGGTCACTCCACCGTTGCAGTTACCAGCGATGGTACTGCAAACGGTAAGCTGGAAGGCATTGTTACCAGCCGTGACTATCGTCCGAGCCGCATGTCCCTAGACGTTAAGGTTCGTGACTTCATGACTCCGATTGACAAAATGGTTTATGCTCCGAAGGATACCACCCTGCAACAGGCTAATGATATCATCTGGGAGAAAAAACTCAACACTCTGCCTATCGTTGATGATGACGGCCGTATGCTGTACATGGTATTCCGTAAAGACTATGCAACTCATAAGGAATATCCGTTAGAGCTGCTGGACAGCAAAAAACGCCACATCGTTGGCGCAGGTATCAACACCCGTGACTACGCTGAGCGTGTTCCTGCATTGATTGATGCAGGCGTTGACGTACTCTGCATTGACTCCTCCGAAGGCTACAGCGCATGGCAAAAAATCACCCTGGACTGGATCCGTGAGCACTACGGTGACAGTGTTAAGGTTGGCGCAGGCAACGTAGTTGACGCTGAAGGCTTCCGCTTCCTGGCTGACGCTGGCGCTGACTTCATTAAAGTTGGCATCGGCGGCGGTTCTATCTGCATCACCCGTGAGCAAAAAGGTATCGGCCGTGGCCAGGCAACTGCTCTGATTGATGTTTGCAAGGCTCGTGACGAATACTTCGAAGAAACCGGCGTATATATTCCGGTATGCTCCGACGGCGGTATCGTTTATGACTACCATATGACTCTGGCTCTGGCTATGGGCGCTGACTTCATGATGCTGGGACGTTACTTCGCTCGTTTCGACGAAAGCCCGACCAACAAGGTTAATGTTAACGGCACCTACATGAAGGAATACTGGGGCGAAGGCTCCAGCCGTGCACGTAACTGGCAGCGCTATGACATGGGCGGCGCAGCTAAGCTGTCCTTTGAAGAAGGCGTTGATTCTTACGTTCCGTATGCAGGCAGCCTGAAGGATAACGTAAACCTGACTCTGGCTAAGGTTCGTTCCACCATGTGCAACTGCGGTGCTCTGAACATCCGCGAGCTGCAGGAGAAGGCTAAACTGACTCTTGTTTCCGCAACCAGCCTGGTTGAAGGTGGCGCACACGACGTTATGCTGAAAGAAAACTCCAACAGCAACTATCCTAAATAATTAAATAAACGTAAATGGCAAGCTCTCGAAGAAATTCGAGGGCTTGTTTTTTAGCTTGCAAAACGAAAAAAAGCTGTTTATAATAAAATTAGAATTTAGAATAAACAACATTTTAAGGAGGAAAGCTATATGTACATAAAGCGTGCTTTAGAAGAAACTGTACTGAAAACGTCGCGCACCTTTCCGGTAGTGCTAGTCACTGGCCCACGCCAGGTTGGTAAAACAACTATGCTTAAGAAGCTTATGGAGCCTGAAAGAAAATATGTGACGCTGGACGATCCTGATGTACGTTATCTGGCTAAGACTGATCCTGCCTTGTTTATGCAACGCTATACTCCGCCTGTTTTGATAGATGAAATTCAATATGCTACAGAGCTTCTGCCGTATATCAAAATGTCTGTTGACAGTTCCGGGCATATGGGTGACTATTGGCTTACTGGTTCTCAGGTGTTCCGCCTGATGCAGAATGCCAGTGAAAGTCTGGCAGGACGTGTGGGAATTTTAAGTCTGCTTGGTCTTTCAGATGCAGAGCTGAATAATTATCCGAATGAGCCGTTTACTGCTGATAAGGAAAGATTATGTCAAAGATATAATGCTGTGAAGCCGCGTGGGTTAAACGATATTTACCAGCGCATTTTCCGTGGTTCTATGCCTGCGTTATGCAATAATGCAGAAATTGACAGAGAAACATATTATAAATCCTATATAGATACGTATTTGCAGCGGGATATCAGAGATCTGACTCAGGTTGCAGACGAGATGCAGTTTTATAATTTTATGATAGTTGTGGCTGCGCATACATCAAAGCCTGTAATTTATGAAGAGCTGGCTGCAGCTGCTGGGATTAGTGCGCCTACTGCCAAAAAATGGCTTTCTATCTTAGTATCTTCGCATATAGTGGCTTTGGTTCAGCCTTATGCTAATAATGTTTTAAAACGTGTAGTGAAGATGCCGCTTATGCATTTTTTAGATACTGGGCTTGCAGCGCATCTGCTAAAATGGGGGAGCGCGGAAACATTGGAGCTTGGAGCAATGACCGGAGCTTTTTTTGAGACTTATGTGTTTTCTGAGATTTATAAAAGCTATCTGAATGCAGGTAAGGAGCCGCCGATTTATTATTATCGTGATAATACACAAAAGGAAATCGACTTGTTGCTTTATCAAAACAATACTGTTTACCCGATAGAAGTAAAAAAAGCGGCATCTCCGGGGAAGGCCGCAATCAAGAATTTTTCTGTGCTTGCTCCTTTGGAAAAGAACGATGCCTTTCCGGGCATTGCTGCTTTGAAGGTAAATGTGGGGATGGGCAGCGTGATTTGTATGAATGAAAATCTGTTGCCGTTAGATGATAAGAACTGGTATGTGCCTGTATGGCTGATATAAATGTATTTGTATGCTATATGGAATTCAAACGAAAAAATATGTAAAAATAGTAGTCATATGAAATTGTAGCTTAAACCAAAAAGCTCCCCTGAACGATTCGTTCAGGGGAGCCTGTCTGTTTTTCAGCGAAGTTTCGCTGTTATATTACCTTGTAAAGCTGAAAGCCTTGCGTATCGCAGGAAACAAGCTTGTAGTTGATTCCTTCACGCAATCCTTCGAAAACGGGAATGTGGTTTTCACCATGAATGTGTCCATAGACACAGTGCTGCACACCGTACTGCAGCATAAGATTAGTAAAGTAGGTATGCTCCGTGCGTGCGAAAAGCGGCGGATAGTGAAAGGCCGTAATTATCTGCTGCGCCTGCATTTTATGCGCCTGCTGCAGGGAAAGCTCCAGGCGGATTCCTTCGCGGTTGTAGATTTTTCTGTCGGCTTCACTGAAGCTTTCGGCCGAAGGCAGCAGCCATCCGCGAGTGCCGCAGACAGCAATATCCTCTACCATAATGCAGTCATTCTGCAGAAATTCAAAATGAGCGCCGTAACGCTGCTGCATTTTGCTCAGGCTGCTCCACCAGTAATCGTGGTTGCCGCGCAGCAGCAGCTTGCGTCCGGGGAGCTGCGCCAGCCAGTCTAAATCCTGTGCTGCTTCTTCCAAAGTCATGGCCCAGGAAATATCGCCGCAGACAATGACTGTATCCTGTGCAGTTACAGTGTTTTGCCAATTAACGGCAATCTTTTCTTTATGATTGCGCCAATGCTCGCCGAAAATCTCCATGGGCTTGCTTGCCGGTTCGCCTGATAAATGCAGGTCGCCTATTGCGTAAATATGCATAATATTATCACCTTTAAGTGTTAAATTCGATTTTAAGCTTTGCCAAGCAGGAAGCGTGCTAAGGCTGGAACGTCGGCAACATAGTAATCAGCGCCAACCTCAGCCAGCTCTTCGTAGCTGCCAAATCCGAAGCCTGCGCCGATGCAGGCGATACCATTGGCGTGAGCGGCGAGAACGTCCTCGCGGCGGTCGCCAATCAGGGCTACATTTTTCTTGGCTTCGGGCGTAGTGAGCTGCCATTTTTCCAAAGCAGCGGCAACTACCAAAGCTTTCTTGTCTGTTTTACCGTCAAGACTGCAGCCTGTTACATCCTGAAGATAGGGATTGAAGCCAAATCGTTCAGCAATTCTCAGCGCAAAAACCTCCGGCTTGGCGGTAGCCATGCCGAGGCGGCGGCCATCTTTCTGCAGGTCAGCCAATAGCTCCATTATACCGGGATAAACCTTGTTTTCCCAGATGCCGATATCGGTATAGCGTTCACGATATTTTTCTACACCGGCCTCAGCCTCTTCTCTGGTCATGCCGTAGTATTTGATAAAGCTGTCGCGCAGGGGCGGGCCGATGAAAACCTCCAGCTTTTTCAAATCAGGCTCCTCAATATTTTGAGCGCGCAATGCGTATTGTACGCATTTTGTGATACCCTCGGCGGAATTTGTCAGGGTACCGTCTAAATCAAAAAGTAAATTTTGAAACATTTATTGCTCCTTATTCGCTTTAATAGAATTTTTTTGGACTTGTATAACTGATTATAACACACTTTAGCAAATTAGTGATACAATAATGGTTATTAGAGACAGATAGATTTCATGAGGGGGAATAAAAAATGACAATTAAGCTTTTTGAAAACAATTCTTTGCTCAAACAGTGCGTGGCGAAGGTTACGACCTGCACGCCGAAGGATGGCAAATATCTGGTTGAGCTTGACCAGACTGTTTTCTTTCCGGAGGGCGGCGGTCAGCTGAGCGACAGAGGCAAGCTGGCTGATGCTGTCGTAAGCCATGTAAGCGAAAATGACGGTCACATTTACCATGAGTGCGACAAGCCGTTGGAGGTAGGCGCTGAGGTGGAGGCTGTGCTGGACTGGCCTGTGCGTCTGGACAGAATGCAGCAGCATTTGGGCGAGCATCTTTTGTCCTACGCCTGTTGGAAGCTGTTTAAGGCCAATAACATCGGCTTTCATATGAATGAGGATGATGTTTTCATTGACCTTGATAAGGAGCTGACGGACGAGGAGCTGCTGCAGGCAGAATTATATACGAATGAGATTATCTGGGAGAATCGCCCGGTACATATCAGCTATATGGACAGCACAGAGGCTGTTAAGCTGAAGGATAAAATGCGTAAGTTCAACAGCAAGCTGACAGGCACTTTGCGTATTGTTTCGGTTGAGGACGCTGATATCTGTACCTGCTGCGGTACGCATCCGCCGTTTACGGGGATGCTGGGCAGCGTTAAGGTTATCCGTCATGAAAAGCACAAGGGCGGTTGCCGCGTAGAGTTTGTCTGCGGCCGCAGAGCACTTTTGGATGCGGACGCCAAGAACAGCACATTGCTTAGCGTAGCTGCAAGTCTTTCCGTAAAGCCTGAGCAGGTGCCTGCTGCCGTAAGTAAGCAGAAAAATGATTTGCTTGCACAGCTTGATGTTGCCAAGAGCAAGCTGCTGAAGATTGAAGAAGAAAAGCTGCAGGAGCTGTATGCTGCTGCGCCGGTGAATGCTGATGGTGTCAAGGTTTTGACTCTGCCTATGGAAGGTCACGATGCCAAGGATATCAAAGTCTTTCTGCCGAAGGTTACCGCACTGGACAACACGCTGAGCCTTTTGGTAGCAGTGCAGCCTGAGCGCATCAGCTACGCAGTTGCTTTGGGCATGGATACTGCAGGCGATTGCCGCAGTGTTATCAAGCTGCTCAACGAAGCCTTTGGCGGCCGTGGCGGCGGCAAGAGCGACTGCGCGCAGGGCGGTGCGGATTATTGCGCCGACTGGCAGGAAAAGCTGCAGAGCGTTGTAGAAAAACTGAAGTAAAAAGTGCAAAATAAAAAGACGGTCAAGCGACCGTCTTTTTATTTACGTCTACACGTAAGTAATTTTGCTTACAAAATAACAATAAACGGAGAGGGCTGACACGCGACTGTCAGAGTCTCTCTTTGTCTTTATTATAGCAAATTTACGTTTTCTGTCAAGCTTACAGCTCGTTGATCATAGCGATGAGTCTGTCAACCTCTTCGTCCTTGGTTGCCCAGCTAGTGCAGATGCGCACGCTGTAATTGCCGTCCTCCAGGTAAGCGATGTGGCTGAGAGCAAATTCCTCGCTCAGCTTTTCAAATTGCGCCGGAGTCATGATAACGAATTGCTGGTTGGTGGGGGATTCGGTAACGAACTTAAAGCCTTTGGCTAACAGTGCATCACGGATTTTCAGCGCTTGCAGTGTGCCTTTACCGCAGATTTTGCTGTAAAGATTATCCTTCATAAGTGCGCCGAACTGTACGCCGAGCAGGCGTCCTTTGGCCATGATGGAACCGCATTGCTTAGCGATGGTACGGAAGTCGGGCTTGAGTGCATCGTTCAAAATAACAACTGCTTCTCCGAAGAGCAGGCCGCATTTGGTGCCGCCGATATAGAAAACGTCGCAGTTGGCTGCCAAATCTGCTGCAGTCATATCGTTGTCGGGAGCGCCGAGAACATAGCCTAAGCGTGCGCCGTCAACAAAGAGGTAAAGACCGCAGTCCTTGCAGGCCTGATATAAATCCTGCAGCTCTTTTTTGCTGTACATGCTGCCGATTTCAGTCGGTTGGGAGATATAAACCATTTTTGGCTGAGCCCAATGCTCACGGCTGGGATCGGTATCGTACATTTTCCATTCGTGGCGGATTTGCTCGGCAGTAAGCTTGCCGTCCTCGCTCGGAAGCGGCAGTACGCGGTGGCCTACATGCTCAATAGCACCGGCCTCATGCGTATTGATATGGCTGGGAACAGCGCCGTAAACAGCCTGATGCGGACGCAAGGCAGCGCAGATAACCGTCAGGTTGGTCTGGGTGCCGCCAACAAGAAAGTGCACGTCAGCGTTCGGGCAGGCGAAGGCTTCTCTAATCAATTTGCGTGCTTCGTCGCAGTAGGGATCAAGGCCGTAGCCGTCGGTCTGTTCCATATTGGTTTGCACAAGCTTTTCGAGGACTGCAGGATGGCAGCCTTCGGTGTAGTCACTGTTGAAACGATAAGTCATTTTAAATCACCTTCAATTTTTTGTTTTATATGTGTATTTTAATAGCTTGATAGTGTAAAGGCTCTCCTCGGGGAGAGCTGTCAGCGAAGCTGACTGAGAGGGGAATATATAAATAGCGCGCTGCGCAATGCCAACCACCCCAGGGTGCTCTCTCTTGTCCTGCGGGCAATTCACCTTGTCTATCGTAGGAGAGCCTGTTACCAAAATTCCAAGACCTTCTTACTTCTTGCCTAAAATTTTCTTGCCTACGAATTCATATAACACAGGCAGCAGGGAAAAGACAACGATGCCCAGAGTTACCAGCGTAAAATTATGCTTGATGGCAGGGATGTTGCCGAAGAAGTAACCGCCGCCCACAAAGAGAAATACCCACACTACGGCACCGATGACATTGTAATGAGCAAAGGTCAGGTAGTGCATTTTGCCGATGCCGGCAACGAAGGGTGCAAAGGTACGAACAATCGGCACGAAGCGGGCCAGGAAAATAGCCTTGTGACCATGCTTGTCATAAAAAGCGCTGGCCTTGTCGACATGCTCCTTTTTGATGATGTTCTTCTTAATCATGTGCATACCGAGATGCTCGCCTATCATATAATTGCAGGCATCACCTAGCACAGCCGAAACTAAAAAGATGGGCACGATAATTTTGATATCCATGCCTTCGGGTGCAGCAGCAGCAAGAGCGCCACAGGCGAAAAGCAGCGAATCGCCCGGTAAAAACGGGGTGACTACCAGACCGGTTTCGCAGAACACTACCATGAACAGGATGGCGTAAATCAGATGACCGTAGGCCATCATAATTTCCGGCAGGTGCTTGTCCAGGTGCAGAATTAAATCGATAAAATACATTGCATATGCTTCCATAAAAATTTCCTTTCTTAACCTTGAGTTATATAAAATTATTTTAACACAAAAAACCGAACGTTGTAAGAGAATTTTAAGCCGAAAATGTGATTTTTCCCTTAAATATGTGGTAAAATAGAAGTCATAAGGTTGTAATGTACAAGTTGTAACAATTATTGAGATAAGGAGTGTTTTCGTTGGACCAAGAATTATGTTGGTGTGGCAGCGGTAAAGCATATGCAGATTGCCACAAAATGAATGATGCAAAAATTGCGTTGCTGCAGGCTCAGGGCTGCGAGGTTCCTGACCGCGATATGATTAAAACCCCGGAGCAGATTGCAGGTATTCGTGCAGCTTGCAAAATCAATACGGGTGTACTGGATGAGGTTGCCAAATATATTAAGGCCGGTATGACTACTGCTGATATCGACAGAATCGTTTACGAATATACAGTAGCACATAACGCTATTCCTGCACCGTTAGGCTATGAGGGTTTCCCGAAGAGCGTGTGTACCTCTATCAATGACCAGGTTTGCCATGGCATTCCCAGCGAGCATGACGTGCTGCGCAGCGGTGACATTGTTAATGTAGACGTTTCTACTATCTACAATGGCTATTATGCTGACGCATCCCGTATGTTTATGATTGGCAAGGTTACTAAACCGGCTGCAGATTTGGTTGCAATCACCAAGCAATGTCTGCTGCGTGGTATTGAAGCAGCTCAGCCTTGGGGTTTCCTGGGAGATATCGGCGCTGCCGTTTCCAAGCTGGCACATAAGCACGGCTATTCCGTTGTCGAAGAATTCGGCGGCCACGGCGTTGGTGTAGAGTTCCACGAGGATCCGTTCGTCTGCCATGTAGGCAAGCGCAAAACCGGTATGGTGCTTGTACCGGGAATGATATTCACTATTGAGCCGATGATTAACATGGGACACAAGGATATCTGCATTGACGAGACCAATAACTGGACTGTTTATACCTGTGACGGCAGTCTTTCTGCTCAATGGGAGCACCAGATCCTGATTACCGAAAACGGTCCGGAGATTTTAACCTATTAATGGCTTGACGGCTGTGCAGGCAGCCTTAATCTTTATTATTGTGCCCGGGCCCTGTAGCCTGGGCAAATAGATAGCATAGGAGGCTATAATAATGACAGACTTTTTGGAAAAAACATTCCGCCTGAAGGAACATCAGACGGATGTCCGCACAGAAATTCTTGCCGGTATCACCACCTTTATGACGATGGCTTATATTTTGGCCGTTAACCCCGGCATTTTAAGTGCTGCCGGTATGGATGCAGGTGCGGTGTTTACTGCTACTGCTTTGGGTGCCTGCCTTGGTACTCTGCTAATGGCGCTGTTTTCTAACTATCCCTTTGCGCTTGCTCCCGGTATGGGCCTGAACGCCTTTTTTGCTTATACTGTTGTAGGACAGATGGGTTACAGCTGGCAGGTTGCGCTGGCAGCAGTTTTTGTTGAAGGTATTCTGTTCATTGTTCTGTCCCTGACTAAGGTGCGCGAAGCGTTGTTCAACTCCATTCCACCTGCATTGAAGTTTGGCGTTACCAGCGGTATAGGTCTGTTCATCACCTTTATCGGCCTGCAGAATTCCAAGCTCGTTGTTGCGGGACCGACTCTCGTTGGCCTTTATCCGTTTAAAGCTGCTCTGGCAGATGGCACCTTCTGGTCCACCGGTATCGGTGCTTTGCTGGCACTTATCGGCATTCTGCTGACTGCGGTAATGATGACGAAAAAGGTTCCCGGCGGTATCCTCGTTGGTATTCTGGTTACCTGGGGCTTAGGCATGATTTGCGAGCTGACCGGCATTTATGTACCGAATCCGAAGCTCGGTATGTTCTCCGTTATGCCCAGCTTTGCTAACGGCATTTCTGTTCCCAGCCTGGCACCGACATTTATGCAGTTGGACTTCAGTGCTATCTTCACCTTTAACTTCATTACAATCATGCTTTCCTTCATGTTTGTAGATTTGTTTGATACTCTCGGTACTCTGATCGGTGTTGCTTCCAAGGCTAAAATGCTGGACAAGGACGGCAAGCTGCCGAAGATTGAAGGCGCTCTGCTGGCTGACTCCATCGCTACTACCGGTGGTGCGCTGCTGGGTACCTCTACCGTTACTACCTTCGTAGAAAGCAGCGCCGGCGTTGCTGTCGGCGGCCGTACCGGTCTTACTGCTGTTACTGCAGCAATTCTGTTCTTCCTCAGCCTGTTCTTTGCACCGATTTTCCTGGCAATTCCTGCCTTCGCTACCGCCCCGGCACTGGTAATTGTAGGCTTTTTGATGGTAAGCAGCCTGCTTAATGTAGACTTTGATGATATGACTGAGGCTATTCCTGCTTTTGTTGCAGCAGTAGCAATGCCCTTTATGTATTCTATCTCCGAAGGTATTTCCATGGGCGTTATCTCCTATGTGGCAATTAACCTGCTCAGCGGTGAATACAAAAACAAAAAAACCAGCTGGATTGTATATGTGCTGGCAGTAATCTTTATCCTGAAATATATTTACGTGTAAAAGGATTGAGGTAATCAATATGATGGACCGTGTAAGAGCGGTCGCACTCGGTAACAGCCCTGCTGATATTCTTTTAAAGAACGGCAGGGTTGTTGACGTGCTGACCGAAACAATTTATGAAGCTGATGTTGCCATTGCCGATGGCGTTATCGCCGGTGTCGGCAGCTATGACCAGGCAGAAAAAATCATCGACCTGAAGGGAGCATATGTTGCGCCCGGTCTGATTAACGCACATTGCCATGTAGAAAGCTCGATGGCTGTGCCTGAGCATTACTGCGCTGAGGAGCTGCGCTGGGGCGTAACCACGCTGATTACCGACCCGCATGAGATTGCCAACGTAGCGGGAGCAGCAGGCATTCATTATATGCTGGAGGCCGGCGGACAGATGCCGCTGAACTATTATGTGAACCTGCCGAGCTGCGTGCCTGCCACACGCTTTGAGCACAGCGGCTGTGTGATGGATGCGCGCGATATGATTAAGCTTGTCAATGAGCCTGGTGTACTGGGCATGGGCGAGATGATGAACGTGCCCGGAGTTATTTATAATTCCGCTGAGGTACAGAAAAAGCTGGACTTGTTTCAGAGTTTGGGCCGCGTAATCGACGGTCACGCACCTTGTGTGCGTGGCAAGGAGCTGGCTGCCTATGTCGCCAGCGGTATTGATACCGACCATGAAAGCATCAGCTGGGACGAGGCGAAGGAAAAGCTGCGTAACGGTCTGGCTGTGCTGGTGCGCGAGGGCAGTGCTTCGCGTAATCTTACGGCAATTTTGCGCGGCGTTATTGAAGAAGGGATTGACGTCAGCAGTCTGGCCTTCTGTACAGATGATAAGCATCTTGCCGATATCCGCCACGAAGGAACTATTCGTCACTGCGTACAAATGGCGATAGAATTAGGCATGGAGCCTGTGCGTGCTCTGCGTCTGGCAACCATCAACGCTGCGCGTATTTACGGCCTGCACCGCGTGGGTGCCGTTGCTCCCGGCTGGCAGGCGGATCTGGTAGTTTTTGATGACCTGCAAAGCCTGAAACCGCAGGCCGTCTTCCATAAGGGCGTGGATGCGCTCAAGGCTTGCGAAAAGATTACGCCTGTTACGCCAAACGCCAGCCTGCAGGGCAGCGTGAAGCCTGCAGAGTTTGATGTCACAACCTTCTCTTTATCGCATTTTGCAGACGACAGGGAGTATCCTGTTATCACTATGCTTCCCGGTGAAATTTTTACAGAAAAGAGCACGATTATGGGCAAGGATATTGCCGCTGCTCTGGAACAAGGTGATGTGTATCTGATTGCCGTGCTGGAAAGACATCACGGCACCGGCAATGTTGGCCTCGGCCTTTTGCGTGGTTATGGGCTGAAGGATGGCGCGGTAGCGACAACTGTGGCGCACGATTCACACAATCTGATTGTTATCGGCACCTGTCCTGAAGCTATGAATGCTGCCGCTAAGGAGCTGGTACGTGTACAGGGTGGTTATACATTGGTCAAGGGCACCGAGGTTATTGATACACTGCCGCTGAATATCTGCGGCCTGATGAGCAGCGCACCTGCCGAGGAGTTAATCGGCAGTCTTGACAAGATTGCTGCCGAGGCGCATGCACAAGGCGTAACAGATGGTATCGACCCGTTTATCAGCCTGAGCTTTATGGCGCTGCCGGTTATTCCCAAGCTGCGCATTACAGATATGGGTATGTTCGACACGGAAAAATTTGAATTTATAAAATAAAGATATTTGAGGGGAAAGATATGCATAAGCTTGTATCACAATTAGTTGTTTACCGTAATCTGCCGGCAGATAATTTGCTGGAGCCGCTGGCAGATATCTGCGCGAGGTTTGCCGGCGGCAATTATAACCGCGAGAAGCTTACAGCGCAAATCTACGAGCAGATAAATAAGCTGCTTGATATCGGCACTGTTTATGGCTTTGACAAAAATCTTTGGCATAATTATCTGGCCTATTTGCTTGTCAGCTGTGAAAATCCCTTTGCCATTACCTGCGAAAAGGTTGGTGCCTGCGATGGCAGCGTTAATCAGTTTGCCAAGCATGACTTTAAAATCTTTCAGCAGCTGTTTACCTATGATTTCAGCGAGCTGGAGCGTGCGCTGGAGATTAACTGCTTTTCGTTAATCAGCAATTATCAGGCTGTAGTGAAGCAGGAGCGTCGTTACAACAAAAATATCAGCGACAAGGTGCAGGCGCTCAGCACTGCTTTGGAAGGCGCTGCCGATGCTGACGAATTTTTCGCCTGCGTTACTAAGTTCTACCATGATTATGGCGTGGGCAAGCTTGGTCTAAACAAGGCCTTTCGTATAGCGGAGGCGCAGCAGGGCGAGCCGGAGCTGGTGCCGATATCCAATACGGAGCAGATTACCTTTGCTGACCTTATCGGTTATGAGGACCAGAAGCAGCGCTTGCTGGAAAATACGGAGGCTTTTGTAGCAGGCCGCCCGGCAAATAACGTGCTGCTTTTCGGCGACAGTGGTACAGGAAAATCCAGCAGTATTAAGGCGCTGATAAACAAATATTACGATCAGGGCCTGCGGATGATTGAAATCTACAAGCATCAGTTCCGCGACCTGGCGCAGGTGATTGCCAAAATTAAAAACCGCAATTACCGCTTCATTATTTATATGGATGATTTGTCATTCGAGGAATTTGAAATCGAATACAAATATCTGAAGGCTATCATCGAAGGCGGTCTGGAGGTGCGCCCTGATAATATTTTGATTTACGCTACATCTAACCGCAGACATCTGATTAATGAAACGTGGAAGGACCGCAACGATGTAACGCAGGAGGATGGTATCTATAAGTCGGATACGATGCAGGAAAAGCTTTCTCTGGTTAATCGCTTCGGCTGCACGATTTATTATGGACAGCCTACGCAGAAGGAGTACTATAAAATTGTCTGCGAGCTGGCTAAAAAGCAGGGACTGGAGCTTGCTGACGACTTTCTCTGTGCCGAAGCGCGGAAGTGGGAGCTGCATCACGGCGGCATTTCCGGACGTACAGCGCAGCAGTTTATTAATTATCTGCAGGGTGTTGCCGATTTTAGTAAAAAATAGCTTGCGTTTACTTGTAGGATATGTTACACTAATCTAGTGTTAATGCAAGCCGCTTTGTCAAGCAAGGCAGCTTCTAAATTATGAATATAATGTTCTTAGCAAAGAGAGGTGTAAAGAATGAAAGAAAAGATTCATCCGAATTACGGTGAAGTTACTGCTACCTGCGCATGTGGTGCAAGCTTCGTAACTGGTAGCACTAAGAAAGAATTACGCGTGGATGTTTGCTCTAAATGCCATCCATTCTTCACTGGTCAACAACGTAACGTAGCTGCTCGTGGTCGTATCGAGAAGTTCAACAAACGTTACAACAAAGAACAATAATCTATACAATAAGGCAGGGCTTGCACATGCGGGTTCTGCTTTATTTAGTTTTATGGAGTATATCTATGAGCACGAAAAAATTATCTGTAGGCGGACAAGCTGTAATTGAGGGCGTTATGATGCGCGGACCACATAAGGTGGCTGTTGCTGTGCGCCAACCGGACGGAGAAATTGCCGTGGATGTAAATCCTGTCAACAGTATCCGTGATAAATATCCTATTTTGAAAAAACCGCTGCTTCGCGGCGTTATTGCTTTATTTGAATCATTATATGACGGTATTAAGGCCTTGGCCTATTCGGCACAGGTTTCCGGCGAAGAGGATGAACAGCTGACAGGCAAGGAGATGGCGATGACTATTGCTACTTCCGTATTGCTGGCTGTCGGTCTGTTTATCGTTATTCCGACCTGGTCGATGCGTTTTCTGCATGAGCTGACTGAGGATCCGATGATGCTCAACCTGGCTGAGGGCGTGCTGCGTATGGTTATTTTCCTGGCCTATATTGCGGCTATTTCCTCGATGGAGGATATTCAGCGCGTCTTCCAGTATCATGGTGCGGAGCACAAAACTATTTATACCTATGAGGCAGGCTTGCCCCTGCGTGTAGAAAATGTGCGTCCGTTCAGCACGCTGCACCCGCGCTGCGGTACCAACTTTCTGATGATTGTCATGCTGATAAGCATGTTTATTTTTACCTTCCTTGGCTGGCCCAGCCTGCTGGAGCGCATTGCTTCCCGCGTAGTGCTGATGCCGGTAATTGCAGGCGTCAGCTATGAGATAATCCGTTTTGCCGGAGCGCATAACGATAATAAGCTGGTGCATATGGCGATTATGCCGGGACTTTTGCTGCAGAAGCTGACTACACGTCAGCCTGATGACAGCCAGATTGAGGTGGCGATTGCTTCGCTGAAGGCAGTTTTGCCGCCTGAAGAAATTATAGAGTAAAACATTTGAGAGGAGAATTTCTAATGCTCGACAAATTGCAGGCACTAGAAGACAGATATTTAGACTTAGAGGCAAAAATCAGTGACCCCGATGTTATTGCCGACCAGACCAACTGGCTGAAGGCTACCAAAGCGCATGCTAAGCTGGAGCCGATTGTTACCGCTTACCGTGAATACCGCGATATGATTAAGGCTCGCGACGAGGCAGAGGAGCTGCTCGCAGCAGGCGATGATGAAGAGCTGGTTGAAATGGCTAAGGAGGAGCTGAAGGAGCTTAAGCCGCAGATTGAAGAATATGAGGAGAAGCTCACGATTCTTTTGCTGCCTTCCGACCCGAACGATGACAAAAACGTTATCGTGGAAATCCGCGGTGGTGCCGGTGGTGATGAGGCTGCGCTTTTTGCCGGTGTTCTCTTCCGTATGTATCTGCGTTATGCAGAAACCCGTGGTTGGCGTGTTGAGGTTATGGATTCCAACCCGACTGAGCTGGGCGGATTCAAGGAAGTTGTATTCCAGATCAGCGGCGACAGCGTTTACAGCCGTATGAAATTTGAAAGCGGCGTACATCGCGTACAGCGTGTGCCGGAAACCGAATCTCAGGGACGTGTACACACCTCTACCGTTACCGTGGCTGTACTGCCGGAGGCTGAAGAGGTTGACGTAGAGATTAATCCTGCAGACCTGCGTGTAGATACCTACCGTGCAGGCGGTGCCGGCGGCCAGTACGTAAACAAAACCGAATCTGCAGTACGTATTACCCATATTCCGACAGGCATTGTAGCACAGTGTCAGGATGAAAAATCTCAGCTGAAGAACCGTGAAAAATGTATGCGCGTATTGCGTGCGCGTATTCTGGAGCAGGCGCAGGAGGAGCAGCGTGCCGCTACTGCCGAGGACCGCAAGAGCCAGGTAGGCACAGGCGACCGCAGCGAGCGCATCCGTACCTACAACTATCCGCAGGGACGCGTTACCGACCATCGCATCGGTCTGACGCTGCATAAGCTGGACAGCATTGTTAATGGCGACTTGGACGAGCTGCTGGGTGCGCTGATTACTGCTAAGCAAAGCGAACAATTACGGCAGGTGAAATAAAATGGTGAAGCCAGTTTGGACGATTATGGAAATTTTAAACTGGACTAAGCAGCACTTTGAGGCGAAGGGCGTGGAAAATCCACGCCTTGATGCTGAAGTGCTGCTTTGTGCTGTCTTGAAATGTGAACGCATCAAGCTGTATACCGAATTTGACAAGCCTCTCAGTGAGGAGGAGCGCGACAAGATGCGCTCCTATGTAGAGCGCCGCGCTAAGCATGAGCCGCTGGCCTACATTATCGGTGAGCGTGCTTTTATGCGCAACAGCTTTAAGGTTACGCCTGCTACCCTGGTGCCACGCCCGGAAACGGAGCTGCTGGTGGAAAGCTTGGTAAAGGCAGCGCCAATGCTGCGCGCCGATGGCGCTGTCAAGGCGCTGGATATCGGTACAGGCAGCGGTGCAATTATCGTTTCGCTGCTTGATTATCTGCCTGCTGCCGTGGGCGTGGGTGTGGATATCAGCAACGCTGCCCTGGCGGTGGCAAAGGAAAATGCTGCAGCGATTGGCGTAGACAAGCGCGTGGCCTTCCGCCAAAGCGATTTATTCAGCAACGTGCCTGTGGAGAAAAAGTTTGATATCATCGTTTCCAACCCGCCGTATATTCCTGCTGCCGATATTGCGACGCTGGCGCAGGATGTACAGCAGGAGCCGCGCAGTGCGCTTGATGGCGGTGCGGACGGACTTGATTTTTACCGTCGCATCTGTGCCGAGGCGGCAGAGCATCTGGCTGAGGATGGATTGCTGGCGTTTGAAATCGGCATTGACCAAAGCGAGGCGGTACAGAAGCTGTGCTTGGAGCATGGCTTTGCCAAGGTTGCCGTGCGCCAGGACTATGCAGGTATACCGCGCATGGTTTTTGCTTTAAAAGAAAAAGAGGGTGAGGATAAATATGAAAACATCCTACTGGAAATTACAAAAGAACTCTGATAATCAGGAGGTTATGCAGCAGGCAGCGGCATTAATCCGTGCGGGTGAGGTTGTATCGTTCCCGACGGAAACAGTTTACGGCCTGGGTGCGGATGGTCTGAATCCTGAGGCTGTAGGCAAGATTTTTGCTGCTAAGGGCAGACCGAATGATAATCCGCTGATTTTGCATATTGCGCAAAAGGAGGATATTGGGCAGCTGACAACAGGACTGAACGCCAATGCCAAAAAGCTCATGGAGCATTTTTGGCCGGGACCGCTGACGCTGATTGTAAATAAGTCTTCGATTGTGCCTGATGCTGTAAGCGCAGGACTGGAAACTGTCGCTGTACGCTTCCCATCCAATAAATTTGCCCAGGACTTTATCCGTGCCTGCGGTTGTCCGATTGCGGCGCCGTCGGCCAATATTTCCGGACGTCCTAGTCCGACGAATGCTCAGGACGTGCTGGAGGATATGCAGGGCAAAATTGCCGGTATGCTTGATGGCGGCAACTGCGGCATCGGTCTGGAATCCACCGTGGTGGATACAACGAGTGCTGTTCCCACTATCCTGCGACCGGGTGGCATTACCTATGAAATGCTGACGGAGGTTATGGGTGCGGTAGAAATCGACCCGGCGCTGCAGGGTGATAAAAACTTTAAGCCCAAGGCACCGGGAATGAAGTACCGTCATTATGCGCCGAAGGCACCTGTGTACCTGTTTGAAGGCAAAGCTTGCAAATGTTTGCCGCAGGTTATTGCTAAAGCTTTGGCTGAGGGCAAAACCGTGGGCGTGCTTTGCGGACGTGAGCTGGAGAGCGAGCTGGCAGCGCTTGTGGAAAAGCAGCGTTTGCAGCTTTCCTGCTGGGGCGACAGCCGCGAGCAGTTGGCGGCGGATTTATTCTACCTGCTGCGTGATTTTGACCGGACCTGTCCGGACGTCATCCTCGCCGAAGGCGTGGAGGAGGATGGCCTGGGACTGGCAATCATGAACCGTCTGCGTAAGGCTGCGGGCTACCAGATTGTAACGCTGGAAAACGGTAGCCTGCACTTAAAAAATAATGTAAATTTACCGACATTTATGTTACAATAAGGGTTAAAGATAAATTTGGCATTTAAAAGCAGGAGAGGAGAAGATTATTTATGAAAATTGCAATTGCATGCGATCATGGCGGCTTCCATCTGAAGGAGCATATCAAAAAATATTTAGAGGATAAAGGCATCGAGGTTGTTGACCATGGTACCTACAGCGAAGATTCCGTAGATTATCCTGACTATGCTGCTAAGCTGTGCGAGGATATTACCAGCGGTGCCAGCGGTGCGCAAAAGGGCATTCTGATTTGCGGTACCGGCATCGGTATTTCTATCGCTGCTAATAAATGCAAGGGCATTCGTGCTGCTCTGTGCGGTGATGTTTTCTCCGCTAAAATGAGCCGTGAGCATAACAATGCCAACGTTCTCTGCATGGGCGAGCGTGTTCTGGGCGTAGGTCTGGCAGAAATGATTACCGACGCCTGGCTGGAAACCGAATTTGCCGGTGGTCGTCATGAACGCCGTGTAAATAAAATCATGGATTTGGAAGCAAAATAATCGTCTTTGCGTTGCAGCTTAAACGATTCTTGCGTTTCTGAAAATAAACAGAAAAGAAGTAAAGCAACAATGGAAACAAATATGCAAATAGCTAAGGAGCTGGCAGCAGCTGCTGAAGAGCTCATTAGTATAGCAAAGCCTAAAAAGGGACAGATTTTCGTGCTTGGCTGCAGCACCAGCGAAGTACTCGGCAACAAAATCGGCACCGGTGGCAGCAGTGAAACAGCTGTTGCTATGTTCAAGGCGCTGAAGGCTGTGTGCGATGCACACGAGCTTTATCTTGCCGTACAATGCTGCGAGCATCTCAACCGTTCCTTAGTAGTGGAGGCAGCAACAGCTGAACGCTACAATCTTGAGGAGGTTACTGTGCGTCCGGTGGCTCATGCCGGCGGCGCTATGGCAACTGCTGCCTACGAAAATTTTGCTGAACCCGTAGTGGTAGAAAAGATTTCTGCCCATCTTGGTATTGATATTGGCCAGACGCTCATCGGCATGCATCTCAAACGAGTTGCTGTACCTGTACGCCTGCAATATAAAAAAATTGGCGAAGCAGTGCTGACTGCCGCTAAAACTCGTCCGCCGTTGGTTGGGGGACCGCGTGCCCAATATCTGGAAAATCGCCCATAAATTATCATCTGCGTTGTTGTCCCTGCCTCGACGTATAGAAATACGCCGTCGGCAGTGACGCCTAGCATCTGGCACCTTCTGAGCGATTTACAATCGTCCATAGCACCATCTGCGTCGTTATCATTTCCTCGACGTATGAAAAATACGCCGTTGGAATAATACGCAGCATTTGGCATCTTTTGAGCGATTTAAAATCTTCCGTATGGTATAAGGCACCATCTGCGTCTTTTAGTAGAGCAGAATTTTTGAGCGCTTATCCACAACTTGTGGATAAAACTGGTTGATATTTAATGTTTTATTTTTAGGAGGGACTTAAAATGAATCTGGAAAAACTTAGCGTAGTTGATCCTGAGCTGAAAGGTTACATTGATGCGGAGCTGAACCGCCAACGTGACAAAATCGAACTGATTGCATCCGAAAACATTGTTACTCCCGCAGTAATGGAGGCTATGGGCAGTGTACTGACCAACAAGTATGCAGAAGGATATCCCGGTCATCGTTATTATGGCGGCTGTGAATATGTTGATAAGGTTGAAACTTTGGCAATCGAACGTGCCAAAAAATTATTCCATGCTGAATATGCTAACGTACAGGCTCACTGCGGTGCCAGCACCAATATGACCGTGTACTTTGCTTTCCTGAAACCCGGCGACACCATCATGGGTATGGACCTGTCCCAAGGCGGTCATCTGAGCCATGGATCCCCGGTAAATATTTCCGGTACCTATTTTAACGTTGTTCATTATGGCGTTAATCCGGAAACCGAGCTGATTGATTATGAAGCTATGGATAAGCTGGCTAAAGAGCATCATCCGAAGCTGATTGTTGCCGGTGCCAGCGCTTATCCGCGTATTATCGATTTCAAACGCATCGCTGAAATTGCGCATGCTAACGGCGCTTTGCTGCTGGTTGATATGGCACACATCGCCGGTCTGGTTGCAGCAGGCCTGCATCCGTCTCCGGTTCCGTATGCTGATATCGTAACCACTACTACCCACAAAACTCTGCGTGGTCCTCGCGGCGGTCTGATTCTGACCAACAATGAGGAATATGCCAAGAAAATCAACAAGGCTATTTTCCCCGGCATCCAGGGTGGCCCGCTGATGCACGTTATTGCTGCTAAGGCTGTTGCTTTCGGCGAAGCTCTGAAGCCTGAATTCAGAGAGTACGCAGAAAACATTGTTAAGAATGCCAAGGCTTTTGCCGAAGGCCTGAAGGCTGAAGGCTTCCGCCTTGTTTCCGGCGGTACCGACAACCATCTGATTCTGGTTGATGTACGCAATAAAAACCTGACCGGTAAGGAAGCAGAAAAGCTGCTGGATAATATTGGCATTACCTGCAATAAAAACACTATTCCGTTTGATCCTGCCAGCCCGTTTGTAACCAGCGGTATCCGTCTGGGTACTCCGGCTGCTACTACCCGTGGCTTCAAAGAAGAGGACTTCAAAGAGGTTGCGGCTATTATGGGCCTGGTGCTCAATAACCCTGAAGATACTGATAAGCATGCAGAGGCTGCAAAACGCGTTGCTGCACTGTGCGCTAAGTATCCGTTATACACTAATTTATAATTAAGACGACCGATAAAGCTTTATCCGCTTCGTCTTAATAAGAAAAGGAGCGATATATCCAATGCAAATCAATGTAGTAAACCATCCTTTGCTGCAAGCAAAAATGACTATCCTGCGTGACAAGGATACCAAGAGCGTAACCTTCCGCCATATCATCAGTGAGGTTGCAGCGCTGTTGACCTTTGAAACCACCAGAGATTTACCTGTGGAAGAAGTAAAGGTTGCCACTCCGCTGTGTGAAACCACCGGCTGCCGTATTAAAGGCAGTGTCACTGTTGTGCCTATCCTGCGTGCAGGCCTGGGCTTTATGGAGGGCGTACTCAGTGTTATTCCCGAAGCCAATGTTGGTCATATCGGCATGAGCCGTAACGAAGAAACTCTGCTGCCGATGGAGTATTACTGCAAGCTGCCTGCGGATATGGACGCTTATACTATCGTTGTTGACCCGATGCTGGCAACCGGCGGCAGTGCTATTGCTGCTATTGACCAGCTCAAAAAGCGCGGTATGAAGAACCTGCGCTTTATGTGCCTCGTTGCTGCTCCCGAAGGTGTAGAGAAGCTGAATGCTGCACATCCTGATGTGCCTATCTACACTGTTGTGCTTGATGACCATCTCAATGAGCATGGCTACATTGTGCCGGGCTTGGGCGATGCAGGCGACAGAATTTTTGGTACGGTATAAAAAATTATGGAACGCAAAACAAGACCTGGCTGGGATGACTACTTTATGGAGATTGCCAAGGTAGTCAGCAGTCGTTCAACCTGTATGCGCCGCAGTGTGGGCGCAGTGATCGTCAAAAATAAACAGATTGTAGCTACAGGCTATAACGGTACGCCTAAGGATTTGCCTCACTGCGAGGTTACGGGCTGCCTGCGCGAGCAGCTGCATGTGCCTTCCGGGCAGATGCACGAGCTGTGCCGCGGTATTCACGCAGAGCAGAATGCTGTTGTACAGGCTGCCTATCATGGTGTGTCTGTCAACGGCGGTACGCTGTACTGTACGCATCAGCCCTGTGTGGTCTGCACCAAGATTTTGATTAACGCAGGCATTAAGCGCATTGTTTATGCTAATCCTTATCCGGATAAGCTGGCGGAGGATATGATGGCTGCGTCGGGAATTGAAATCTGCGTGCTGAATAAGAAGTAAATATGCTGTAAAAAAGCACTGCTTACATTTCCTTACGGGAGATGCAGAGCAGTGCTTTGATTTTTTATGCTTATTTTACTTTGACATAGGTAACGCCTGCGGCATAGCAGTCAAGCTCGTAGGGCTGGTACATCAGATAAAGATGACCGTCCTCGGTGATGATATAATCCTTGCTTACTTTAAATTTGTCGATGTTATCAATGAACGGCGCTTCGCTGACAGTCTTCAAATCTGCACCGTAAACAGGCAGCTTCTTAGCTTTGATATCCTGCTTCAGCTGCTCGGCGTCCAGCTTTTCCATGAAGCGGGTGTAGGGAATGCGCTTGCCGGTAGCCTTGTCATAAACAATGCCGTGGGTATAATACATACCATGAGCAGCCCTGTCATAATAGTACCAGGTATTGAAGGTGAGGCAGACAAACTGGTCGTTTTCGTAAATAACCTCATAATTGCTGCCGACAGCACGCATATCCGGGTGGCGCAAATCCTTGCGCGATTTATTGACCATTTTTTGGATATCGCGATTCATGCGCTCTGCTGCCTGCGGATTTTCCTGCGTGAAAACAGGATATTTATAGTCAAAGCGGTCGCCCTTGTCAACTTCGGTTTGCTGTGCAGCCGACGCACCTGCTGCTACTGTCATCGCCAAAAATAACGTGAGAAGTGTTTTTTTCATTCGTGTTTACCCCCCTTGTAGGAATTGTATTTGGTACTAATATAGTATAAAATAAAAGGGTATCTGTAAAGATACCTGAGCGGGGGAAGTGTAAAATCTTTGTAGCCTGCGCAGGAAGTATTTGTAAACTTGAGGGGACTTAAAAAATGTTAGGAACAATCGTTAATGTAAGTGCAATTTTAAGCGGCTCTGTAATCGGCAGCTTTCTCAGCAGAGGTGTTAATGAACGCTACAAAACAGCGCTTTTCGACGGCCTTGGTTTGGCAACCGTGGGCCTGGGAGCGAACGCCTTTGTCAGCAATATGCCGAAAACAACCTATCCGGTATTATTCATCGCCAGCATCGCCATCGGTACTGTTATAGGAACGTGGCTGGATATCGACGGACGTTTTCACAAGCTTTTGGCAAGCGCTAAGGGTGGCAGCAAGCTGGCGGAAGGACTTTCAACCGCTATTTTGCTGTTCTGCATTGGCACCCTTTCTATTTTGGGGCCGATTGAAAGCAGGCTTAACGGCAATAATACTTATCTGTATACCAACGCGACGCTTGATTTTGTTTCGTCAATTATTCTTGGCTCGGCCTATGGCATTGGCATTGCAGCGGCGGCCTTGGTGCTGCTGTTGTGGCAGGGGAGCATTTATCTTTTCGCCGGCGTGATTGCTCCTTACATGACACCGGCGCTGATGGGCGAGATTTCTGTTTTGGGCGGCATTTTTCTGATGAGCAGCGGCCTGGGGATTTTGCAGCTGCGCGATTGCAAAACGCTTAACATGTTGCCTGCACTTATCGTGCCGCCGATTTTTTACGCACTGATAGCAGCGATAAAATGATTTTTTAGAGTTCATCAAAAGGATGCAAAGTTCACAGATTATCCATTGACTAATCAGTCAGTTGGCTTTATAATAAATTCATCAGTTAGCCAATCCCTCTAGCTGATACACAATACCCCTTTTCTTTTTTATACATCCTTTCACAACATCAACCCTCTGAAAGCAGCAGTGCCGAACGCATGGCACTGCTGCTTTTTTTACGCTTGCGCAGGAAAAAGCACAGCACAAGCAAAATTGAAAGTATACTTACGATTTTCGGCGAATTTCCGAAAGTATACTTTCAATTTTTCGGGAATTTTCGTAAGTATACTTTAAAACGCGTTAAAAATGACTTTGGCAAGTGTTTTGCTCCAACGCTGGCAGGCTGGTGCAAGGCGCTGCTTTGTCGTTGTAAAGATTCTTACTAGGAATAATTCTTATTCTGTTAAAAATTTTCTGAAAAAGACTCTTGACTAGGTAGTCACCCATGATTATAATATAAGTATGACTTAGGTTAGAGTAAATCGCAAAGAGAGTTACTCAAATCTAAAATTTCACCCCTTGATTATGAAATCCTTGACATAGGCGAAGCTTTGCGTGGTAGAGGAAACAAGGCAACTCTTACCGGACTTGCAGGCGGGGACTTGCGAAGGATTTTGTAATAAATAAAAATCTCTTAAGATAAGAGGAGGAAATTACAATGAAAAAATCCTTAGTACTCGCAATGGCAATGGCTCTTGGTGTAACCGCATCCGCTTACGCTGCTAACCCGTTCTCTGACGTTCCTGCTGGCCACTGGGCTTATGACAGCATCAACAAACTGGCTGCTGCTGGCGTAGTTGAAGGCTATGGCGACACCACTTTCGGTGGCGACAAACTGATGACTCGTTATGAAATGGCTCAAATCGTTGCTAAAGCAATGGCTAAAGGCGCTAACGTTGACAAACTGGCTGCTGAATTCGCTGACGAACTGGATAACCTGGGCGTTCGCGTTGCTAACCTGGAGAAAAAAGCTGACAACGTAAAGATCACCGGTGAACTGCGTTA
>NZ_CAKPTG010000016.1 GCF_934190775.1 uncultured Phascolarctobacterium sp. | reverse complement strand
CCCTTGCTTCTATGGTTCCAAGCACTCATTTGCTAAAATTGCTATTCCTTACACGATATGTTAATTGCTCGTGCTGGCGTTCTGCTATCCTTCTTGCCTTCCCCTTGGGGAAGGTGTCGAACGTAGTGAGGCGGAAGGGGGTTGCTTGTTGTTTGGAGGTGAGCTTATGAAGAAGCTTTTGTGTGCTTTGGCGTGCGGTGCGCTGCTGTTGTACGGCGGGATGTCGGTTGCGCAGGCTGATTATTATGAGATGTATAATCCTGCTACCCATGTTGAGGGCGGTGCTATGGTGTATGAAACTACGCGCGGCGTTTTGATGGATTTGAAGGTGCACAGCGGCGAATGGCAGGACGACCATTACCGCTATGAGACCGAGGCGAGTGGTGTG
The DNA here is from genome assembly GCF_934190775.1 of uncultured Phascolarctobacterium sp. GTDB lineage: Bacteria > Bacillota > Negativicutes > Acidaminococcales > Acidaminococcaceae > Phascolarctobacterium_A. The sequence continues at coordinate 61,091 of NZ_CAKPTG010000016.1, read as the reverse complement.
GTGCGTTTTGCGCATGACGGTGAGCGTTTTATCGGTTATCTGCATGTGCCAAGTCTTGCAAGCTATGAAAATGGTATGGGTTATCCTTCTCGGTACAGATATAGTATGCCGCTTTATGAAAAGTATGCTTTGGCTAGTCCGCAGGGCTATCGGGCGCAGAGCAAGCTGTACGGTGCCTGGATTTTGGGTGAGCCTGAGGGTAATAATCGGGTGCTGCCCTCCCTGACCGGTACCTATGAAAGAAGCAACAAAAGAGGTACTCGCTTTGTGCAGGGTGAAACGGAAATGCCTTGGAATGTAGCGGTGCTGTTCTTGCAGCTGGTACTGGAGCCGAATGTTAATTTACTGGACAGAAACAACTACCATTTCAGCTTCTGGGATTATCAGTGGGAACAAGAAAAGGCTTTGTATCCTGATGTTGACAAGCGTTACAGCTATCATACTATGACTAAGATGGGAGATCCGGATGCTCCTAATCCGGTGCAATTTAAGGATGCGCGCTATCTGGTAGAGAAAAGCGGCAGGCTGATTTATAATGTTGCCGACGACGGCACGGTAAGGAGGATTTACGATTTGACCGATGAGTAGGCAGCAGATGCTTGCGCAAGATTTTGGCAATGGTGTGGCGCTGATGCGGTTACTGAGATTGCTGTTTTTGGCAGAAATTTCCTTAAAAAACAGAAAAATTTTGCTCATCCTACCCGAAATAGGCAGTTTGGGTGGGGTGCTTTAGCAAATTTCGTTGTACAATGAGCTTGTAAGGAAGCATGCCTGCGTATCTAACAGCGCAGGATTATTCTGAGGAGGTGCAACAAATGAAGAAAGGTATTGTATTAGCTTGCTGCGCAATGCTTTTGGCGGGACAATTGCAATCTGCAGAAGCTCTTGACTGGAACAGAAGAATTGGCGTAGACAGAATGATTGACAGAACCATTGATAATACTATTAACAGGGCGGTGAATAAAGTGGAGAAGCAAGAAAAAACCAGACGTGTCATTTTCCAGAATCTGCCGCAATCGGCAGCTGAAATCGGACCGGAAACCGATGCTCAGCAGGTTGCAGCTTACACTGTAGCAGCACTGGCTCGCTACGAAACCAATCCGGCAGAGGCAATTGCTATGCTCAACAAGCTGCTGGGACCAAGACCGGTGCCTAAAAGAGATGAACAGTTCCTTGCAGACCGTTTCCGCGGCAGACAGTATCTGATGCGCTCCTACTTCATGGGAGCAACTCCGGCGAACAACTATCAGCCGGATATGCCGTATACTGTAGAGGTTAAAACTAATGCCTACACTTATCAGGAGGAAGGCTATGCACGCTTCATGATTAGCTGCGGCGGCGCTGACAGCCCGCGTCCGATGACTGTACGCCAAAAGGCTTCTATCGGCGAATGGTTCCTGTGGGATTACAAGGGATTGCTGAGCGGCATCAAAACTCCGGCAGCAGATGATCCGTGGTCTTAAGAATTGTGCAGCTGAGAAAATCAGTGTAGCATAAAGCAGGCAGCTTTCCTGTGGCAGCAAGCAAAATTGCTTGCCTGCCACCTGGGAAGCTGTATTTTTTGGCCCTAATAGCCCGAAAATCTTTAAAATTTCCTGCCACCCTACCCGAAATCAGGCTTTCGGGTAGGGTGCTTTTGCTTTTTTGAGCGTATAATGAAGGTACAAAGATGGAAGGAAGTGGTGTATATGAAAAAATTCCTGAAAAAAACATCGCTGTTTTTAGTGACTGCAGCGATGACGGTTTCCGCTCCGCTGATGGCGTGGGCGCTGGAGCATGACATTGTTATTCTGCATACTAATGATATCCATTGTGGTATTAATGATAATATCGGCTTTGATGGCCTGGCGCAGATTAAACGCGATACCCTGGCCAGAACGCCGAACGTAGCGCTGGTTGATGCAGGTGATGCCATTCAGGGCGCACCGATTGGTAAGCTTTCCCGTGGCCTGGCTGTTGTCAGCATTATGAATTATCTGGGCTATGATTTTTGCATTCCCGGTAACCACGAATTTGACTATGGCATGGAACGCTTTATGGAGCTGGTGCCGCTGCAGCGTGCAGGCTACTATTGCGCTAACTTTGTTTATGCAGGCAATAACAAGCAGGTTCTGCCTGGCTACAAGATTATGCAGTATGAGGATACCAAGGTGGCCTTTATCGGCGCAAGCACCCCGGAAAGCCTGACGACCTCTACGCCGACCTTCTTCCAAAATGAGAAGGGACAGTATATCTATAGCTTCTGCGAGGATAAGAGCGGCAATAAGCTGTACAAGCAGCTGCAGAAGAATATCGACAAGGCACGCAAGGAAGGCGCAGACTATGTATTCATCGTAGGCCATTTAGGTATGGACGGCACTACCCCGCAGTGGAGCAGCGAAAGCGTTGCTAAAAACACTCAGGGCGTTGACGCTGTTATCGACGGCCATTCTCACGAGCGTTTCACCCGTATGGTTAAAAACAAAGTCGGCAAGGACGTGCTGCTGGCTCAGACTGGTACCAAGCTCAAAACTGTAGGCGAGCTGGTAATTACTCCTGACGGCAAGCTGAAGAGTCAGCTGCTTACTAAATCCAACGGCAAGGACGCTACTATTAGCAGAGTTATTGCCCAGGAAATAAAAACCTATGAGCCTTTGCTGAAGCAGCCTGTAGGCGAAGCAATTGTGCAACTGCGCAGCAATGATCCCGCAACCGGTGAGCGCATCGTGCGTAACCGTGAATGCAGCTTGGGCGACTTTGTTGCCGATGCCTATAGAGCAGTGCTGGATTGCGATGTAGTGCTGGCAAACGGCGGCAGTATCCGCAACGAAATCAAAACCGGCGTAATCAGCTACAACGATTTGCTGGAGGCCTTCCCCTTCGGTAACATGTGCGTAGTTTTAGAGGTAAGCGGTCAACAGATTCTGGATGCGCTGGAGATGGGCGCAATCAGCTATCCTGAAGAAAGTGGTGGCTTTATGCAGGTATCAGGCCTGAGCTACACGATTGACAGCTCTGTTCCCTCCAGCATCGAGCTTGATGCCAAGGGCAACTTCGTGCGTGTTGCCGGTGCCCGTCGCGTCAGCGATGTCAAGATTGGCGGCAAACCGTTAGACGTTAAGAAAAAATACACCGTTGGCGGCACCTCCTACATGCTCAAATCCGGTGGCGACGGCATGACGATGTTCAAGGGCGCGCATCTGGTGCAGGACGAAATGATGAGCGATGCAGATACGATTATGGAATACCTGCAGAACCATCTGAATGGCAAGGTTGGCGAGCAATATGCTAATCCTTACGGCGATGGTCGTATTGTAATTAAATAAAAAGCTTTTCCATAGTAAAATGAGGAGATGATTGTTATGTTGAAGAAACGTATGGCGATGGGAATTTTGGCCGGACTTCTGGCCTGCAGCTTTATTGCCGGCTGCGGCGGTGACAAGGGCACCAGCGAGCCCCCTAAACCAAAACCGATTGCTGCCGATTTGAAGGATTTGCCGAACAAGGATATTAAGGCCGGTGGTAGAACCTTTAAGCTGTTTGCGCTGAAGAATAATTCTAAAGTGCGTCTGGAAAATTCCTATGGCAAGGGCATGAAGCTGGCTGTTGTCGGCAGAGATATGATTTATGCCAACATTAAGGACAGACTTGTGCAGATGCAGTGGGATAAAGATGGTCTGCGCATATTGGACAATAATGTTGATGCTTTGTCCGGTAATGCTAAGATTTCTTCCGATGGCACCAGAGGCATTTTCTATAACAATAAGAGAATGAGACTCAACTATTTCGATAGCGAAACTAAGCGCATTGAAGAGGCACAAGGAAGCTTCAATAATCTTGCGGTTATTCCTCAGGGCAATGCTGACAAGGCTTTGATCTGGATGAACCAGGGCGATATGAGAAAGGTTGAACTGCGCAACGGCTACAGAGTAGGCAAGAATTTAGGCACAGTACGTAAGGAATCCAGAAGCCGTGCTGCTGACGACAAGGATAAAATCAATATTCCGCAGAGCGTTGTTGCAGACAGAAACGGTGATTTCTATGTTGGCGGCAATGCACGTATCGGCACTCAGGATGTAGGCCTGGTAAGCGTTTATGACTTCAATGGCAAGCAAAAACGCGTCATCGGCAAGGAAAAACGTGAAGATAGCAAGGCTATGCATAACTTGACCGATATAGCTTTGACTGATGAATATCTGGTAGTCAGCGATTCCGCTGTAGACAAGCAGCAGCTGTTTATTTACAGAAAGAGTACCGGCATGCTGCTTGATACTGTCAGCTATAAGGATTTGACCGATAATAAGGAAGTTGACAGCAATATTTGGGTAAACCTGAGTAATATGCCTGATAACAGAGTTCTGCTTTCCCTCAGCAGAGGCAGAAAAAATGTTGATGATGAATTCTTCATCCTGCAGCTGTAATGTAGGGTAGAAGGTATGACAGAAGCTGTAAAATTTAAGAAATAAAGATTTGAGCACCCCCGAAAGATATATTTTGGGGGTGTTTGAATTATAGCTTAAATTGGATATTTGGTGTTAGCAGTGTGTATGGCTATATATAGCATAAAAATGAGCGATAAAATGAGCGATAAAGTGAGCGATAAAGTGAGCGATAAAGTTAATATTGCAATAGTAACCCCTAACCCATAAAGAAAGCCTCCGACGAGTAAACTCGCCGGAGGCTTTTTCAATGCGCTGCGCGTCAGTGCTCTGCGTTGCGCATCAGTTCGATATACTGCAGCAGCTCCTTACGGGTTTTCACACCCAGCTTGCCGTAGATGTTTTTATTGTGATATTTTAAGGTGTTTTCGGTGATGCCCAGCTGGCTGATAATAGCTTTTGTCGAGCAGCCCTGCACATAAAGGTTGAAGATGTCCTCTTCCTTAGGTGTCAGGGTCGCCAGATTATCGACAAACATCTTATAGCTGTCGGGGTCGACGGTCTCCAGCTTCTTTTCAATAGCCTTTTCCAGGGCAGCCTGGGCAAAGTTGAACTGCTGCTGAGCCTGCTCACGCTCCTGTTGAGCTTGCAGCTTTTCCTGCTGCGTCTGCTCCATCTGCTGGCGTACCTGCGTGATTTCGTCCTGCAGGGCGGCAAGCTGTTGCTCCAGTTGGATGTATTGGTTGAAAGTTTGCTTTTGCTTTTCCTGTGCTTCCTGTAAGCGCACAGCTGCCTGACCGTATTGCTTTTGTACTTCGTTATTTTCACTTTGCAGCTGACGCAGTTTTTCAGCCTGCTGTTCAGAATGGTTCTGCAAAAACTCGAAGAACTGGTTAAGCTCCAGCACCTTCGATTGCGGAGGTGCTTCCGGATTCTGCTGCAGCTGTCGCAAGTCCGTTAACAAGGGGTCTACATATTTTTTGCTGAAATAACCGGCAGACAGCAATGAAAGCAGCAGGATAATACCCAGCATTATCAGCAGACGCATTTTAGCCTGCCTCTGCAGATGATAATAGCTGTCGGTAGGCAGCATGACTGCTACCCTGTGCTCCGAGGCACCGACCGTCAAGGGAGCTGTGAAGCCGATGAAGCGCTCCTGACCAGCAGTAAAGAATTCATGCTCGCCGTCAGAGCTGGTTTTTATAGTAGCATTGACGAAGGAGGCCGGATTGGAAAGCTGTCCCTGGTATTCGTTGTCCGCTTTTTTATCGAGAATAGCGACAATCAGCGGATAACCCTTGTAATTGGCCTGCTTGGTGCGCTGTTGGAAGTAAACGCTGCTGATTTCAAAGCCGCAGATACCGATGATCCTGCCGTCATTACTGTTAATAGGCATCAGGAAAAGACGGGACTGCTCCCAGCTTTCTTTGAGGTGGGCAACGTCGGTAAGTATATATTGTTGGGAAATATTGTTATTCTGGGCATGAAGCAGCTTATCGGCCTGCGGATAGGCGTGGACATTAAGCTCCAGCTGCCAGGTGCTGTAAAGGCTGATGTTATTATTGCGGGCAACCTGAGGGTTGCCGCGGAACATACAGATTTCGTTGAAAAGGGTGTTTTCTGAATAGATATTGGTAAATTTGAGAAAAAGACCATTATAGGTAGGTTCCAACAGATTCGTGTTGACACTGGCGTTAATCAGATATAAGGCACCGCTGGCCGGAGCCTGCTGCATCTTGGCAGCAAGAGTCTGGTAGGTTGCCTGCTGAATGGCGGTCAAGGCCTCGGGGTTATTGTCCAGGGCCTCATAATTGTTATAAATTCCCTTTTCCATCATCACGCCTTCGATATCATGCTGCAGCTGCTGCGACAAATCGATATTGTGGGCAGCCAGCGCGTTCATCTGGCGTTTGATATCGTTGGTACGGGTGTTAAGCTCGTATTCAAGAAACCGGTCGATATCATGGCTTGGCGGCTGTACTATGCCGATAACGTTTAACAGTATCAGCATAGCAGAACCTGCCAGCAGTACTAATGACAGCAGGTAAATAATAAAACGGCCGCGCATGGAACGCTTATTTTGCCAGATTTCCTTGCTAATGAGCTGTAATCTTTTTAATTTGGTAAGCTTATCGAGCATCAGTAGCCTCCTTGGCAAGCTTGCAAGGCTTATTGCTTATAGTTCAGCAGCTTTTGGTAGCTTTCTTCTACCAATTTATCAAGCGTCTGCTGAGGATTAGCGCCACCGGCAACTTCCTGCAGATATTGCTGATGGGCAGCACGCAGAATGTTTTTACTGCCATATTCAAGATTCTGCTGTATTTCAGCAGCATTGTGTGGCAGATGCAGCCAGGTGCCTTTTTTGTATACCTGCTGCATGCATGTATACAGCTTGCGATATTTGAAGTTATGCACCTCTTGCGGATTGTTCAGCAGTTTGGGCAATGCTTCTTTATTGGTTGGCAGGTAGCCTGCCTGTATAGCAAAATTCAAGTTGCTGTTTTCCTGCGCCAGCCATTTGGCAAAAACAACGGCACCAAGGTTTTTACGTTCATCACTGTTCTTGATGGCAAACAGACCTACACCGCGCTGCAGCAGTGTCACCTTACCGCCACTGAAAACAGGGCAGGGATAATAGTTGGTAACAATGGTTTCGCGCGTGTTGTCAGGATTAGTTACATAATCGCGCATATAAAGAATAGCAGCGGTGGAACCTACGTTGCTGATTAAATCGGCTGTTTTCCAGGCGTCAGCAGCATAGCCCTTTTCAATACCCAGGCCACCGGCAATTGCAGGCTCGGCTGCAGCACGGAAGACACGCTTAAAGTTGGAGCTGGCCAGATCAGGCTTGCCGTCTTTGATTAACGGGTCGCCTAAAGACGCCATGCTGGTAAGATAATAATTGTAGAAATCATCGAGCTGGCACATGTTTTTGCCGCCAGTCCAGGCATAATACTTGCGGCAGAGCGCAAAAAGCTTGTCATAGTCGGCAAAATCCTCGGTACTGGCACCTGTTGCCGCAGCAAAGCGGTCAAAATATGTCTGATTTACAAAAAGCAGCTCGGTGGATTTTGCTACCGGCAGCATCAGCAGCTCCTTATCCTGATAGCCTTCGGCTAAAAATTCCGGCTGGTAAACAGCTAAATCTTCTTTATCAAGATATTTGTCCCAATGTAGCAGCTTATCGTGCATTGCGGGGATAACACGCGGGTAGGCGGTAAAAAGGTCGGGCAACGGCACTGCGCCTGGCTCCTGCTTGGCAGAGGCGAACAGAGCCTTGTCGATAACGTTAGAGCTGCTCACGGAAGCAACCTTAACGATAACGCCCTTGGCCTTACCTTCAGAGGCATTAAATTTTTCGATGGTATCATTAAACGGAGAATTGGTCTGGTTGCCGTAAACGTGCCAGATGGTGAGAGTTACCGGCTTGGTTGGGTCGAGTGATGCCTTACTGCCGCAGCCGCTGCTCAAAACAGTGCCGAGACAGATTAATATTAAAGCCAAAAAAATATACAGTGAAACGAATTTTTTTTTTTGTTACAAAAAGACATAAAACAACCTCCTGAAAGGGATTTTTTTAAAAGTATGGAAAAAAATATGAAAAAAATTACCTTATCCTACCCGAATTAACCATTTGGTGTAGTGACGAAATGCAATTTTTATATTAAACTAAAGGCAAGGAAGCGAAAACAGCTTACCTGCACAGATGATTTGCTAAGATTGTCTAACAATTAGTTTATCACAAATCAAAGTATTAGTGAATAGCTTTTTACTACAGATAAGGATAAGATAAATATTTTGCAATTTCTTGTCTGATAAGAGTACAACCGTTTTATTCAAAGTCCTGTTAATATTAAACGGGTTTTGATAAAATATAATTGTTAAATTTTTAGTGATACAAAAGGAGGTTGTATTATGGGTTTAATTAAAGCGGCAATGGGCGCTGTAGGCGGCGTACTGGGCGACCAATGGAAAGAGTTTTTCTATTGCGAAAGCATGCCTCCCGAGGTTCTGGTAACCAAGGGTATGAAGCGTACGTCCAGCCAAGGACGCAGCTCCAACACTTCTGCAGAAGACAACATCATCAGTAATGGCAGCGTTGTTGCTGTCAACGAAGGTCAGTGCATGATTATCGTTGAGCAGGGCAAAGTTGTAGATATGTGCAACGAGCCCGGCGAATATGTATACGATACTTCTACTGAACCGTCTATCTTTACCGGCGATCTGAAGGATAATGTAAAGGCAATTTTCGGTCAGATCGGTAAACGTTTCACCTTCGGCGGTGACCCCGGCAAGGACCAGCGCGTATATTACTTCAATATGAAGGAAATTTACGGCAACAAGTTTGGCACCGCTCAGCCGATTCCTGTACGCCTGATTGACAACAACTTAGGCATTGATTGGGAAGTTGGTATCCGTTGCTTTGGTGAATACAGCTATAAGATTACCAATCCGCTGCTGTTCTACACCAATGTATGCTCCAACATTACTGACGAATATCGTCGTGACCAGATTGACAGCCAGATGAAGAGCGAGCTCATGATGAGCCTGGGCGTTGCCCTCGGTACGCTCACTGAAAACGGTATGCGCTACAGCGCACTGCCGCGTCATGGCAAAGAAATCGCTAACGCTTTGAACGAAGATTTGAGCGACCAATGGCGTGACCGCCGCGGTGTAGAGGTTTATTCCTTCGCACTGGCAAGCGTAACCATGTCTGAGGAAGATGCTCAACGTCTGAAAGATATCCAGATGCTCAGCAATCCGAACCGTGCAGCAGCAGCTATGGCTGGTGCTACTGCAGACGCTATGCGTATTGCAGCTGGCAATGAAGGCGGCATGGGTGCAATGGGCGGCTTTGTTGGCATGAATATGGCCGGAATGGCCGGTGGCGCAAATGTGGCTGGCTTGTTTGCCCAAGGACAACAGCAGCAGATGTATGCTCAACAGAATCCTTACGGTCAACAGCCTCCTTACGGACAACCGCCTTATCCGCAACAGCCGCAACCTCCTACTCCGCCGCCGGCCGCCCCTGCCGCCCCTGCGGCAGCAGCACCGGCAGCAGATGGCTGGACCTGCAGCTGTGGCACTACCAATACCGGTAAGTTCTGCGCTAACTGCGGCGGCAAGAAGCCTGAACCGAAACCGGCAGAGGGCAGCTGGACCTGCAGCTGTGGCACTACCAATACCGGTAAGTTCTGCGCTAACTGCGGCAGCAAGAAGCCGGAAGACAAACCGGCAGAGGATGGCTGGACCTGCAGCTGCGGCGCTGTAAACAAAGGCAAGTTCTGCGCTGAATGCGGCAGCAAGAAGCCTGAGGGAGCACCGCTGTACAAGTGCGATAAGTGTGGCTGGGAGCCGCCAGATCCGCACCATCCGCCTAAGTTCTGCCCTGAGTGCGGCGATATTTTCGACGATAACGATAAACAATAACCTCATATATTAACAGCTTGCGTCAGATGCGAATGCAAGCATGATGTATGCTCCTATGCTGCCCCCTTCTGCCTCACTGCGTTCGGCACCTTCGCTATACTAAGACCCATTTTTCATGTAATGAAAAATGTTGGTCGTGTTATACTCGAAGAGTGCGAGGGGAAGGCAAGAAGGTTAGCAAAAAAACAATGGGTGAATCGAAAGCCTTAGCGAGCAATTAACATATCGTGCAAGGAATAGCAATTTTAGCAAATAAGTGTCCGGAACCATAGAAACAAGGCAACCGAAAACTAAAAGTTACTTGCGAACAAAATCGGCGCCGCACGTTTCGTCCTGGTTCCACACGAAATTTGCGTTGTGCCCTCAGGCACGGGAAAATTGCTTCTGACTGGAACGATATTTAATTGCGATGTATAACCACCTTTCATGAGTGGAAGGCAAGCTGCCCGAATAGGTGGCTGGAGGGGGAGCGGGAGCAATCAAAATTGCATAACTATATTTTAACGAGGTGATATTATGGCTGAAACCTCTGTAGGCTATAAGTGCCCTAACTGCAGCGCGCCGCTGACGTTTTTGCCCGGTCATGATAAGGTGACCTGTGAATACTGCGGTACCGAGCTGGAAGTTAAGACTATAGAAGAAATGTATGCCGCCAAGGAAGCCGCTGCTGCCAAAGCGCAGGCTGCCAAGGAGGCAAAGTGGGATACCTCTGCTGCCGGCAGCGAATGGGAAGCTGACGAAGCAGAGCAGATGAAGGCCTTCACCTGCTCCAGCTGCGGTGCGCAGATTGTGAGCGACGGCAACACCATGGCAACAGAATGCTGCTATTGCGGCAGCCCGACCATGCTGCCGAGCCGCTTCGAGGGTATGCTGAAGCCGGACTTCATCATCCCCTTCAAGAAAACCAAAGAGGAAGCTGTTGCTGCCCTCAAAGAATTCTATAAGGGAAGAACCCTGCTGCCTAACTCCTTTACGGCCAACAATCGTGTGGAGGATATCCAGGCGATGTATGTACCGTTCTGGCTGTTTGACTCCAAGGTTAGTGCCAGCGGCAGCTATCAGGGTGCCAGCGACAGTGTTTATGAAACCGATGATGAGGTTGTTACGACTACCGTTGTCTATAACTGCGAGCGTGAAGGCACCATGTCCTTTGAGCGCATTCCTGTAGATGGCAGCGAGAAGATGGACGATACCTTTATGGAAAGCATCGAGCCGTTTGATTACAAAGAAATGGTTCCCTTCAGCACCGCTTATCTGACAGGCTTTTTGGCAGATAAGTATGATGTGGATGCCGAGGCTGCTGTAGCACGTGCTGATGCGCGCGTTGTTAAAAGCGCCGAGGGCTGCCTGGCAGATACCGTTACAGGCTATACCCGTGTAACCAGCAACGGTGACTGCGCAGTTATTAAGGATGAAAATGCTGTGCATTATGCAATGGTGCCGGTATGGATTCTGTCCACACGCTTTGAAGGTAAGCCCTATACCTTTATGATGAACGGTCAGACGGGTAAGGTTGTCGGCAGTCTGCCGATTGACTATGGTAAGCTGCGTAATTACACTGCCCTGACCTTTATTATTGTAACAATTATCAGCTACTTCATTGTGAAGTTCATCTTATAAGGAGGTGCCGGAATGAGAAAGTTATTTGCAATCTTAACCATGCTGGCAGCCCTTATGTTAGCCAGTGTAACAGCCTTTGCTGCGCCCAGCCTGGTGGATAACGCCAAGGTTCTTACGCCGCAGCAGCGTCAGGCAGTTCTGGCGGAGCTGCACAAGCAGGAGCAGGCGCATAATGTGCGCATTGCTGTTGTAACCATGAAGACAATTGGCGGTGCCGTTCCCGGTGAATATGCCAATAAGCTGCTCGACGATGTTTATAATGACGGTGCCAAGGGCAACATGGTATTGCTGCAGGTTACCAACACCCGTAAATGGTATATTGCTACCGATAAACAGCTGAAGCAGGTTATCGTTGGCAATGAAGGCGTTGAGTATATGAGCAAGCCGATGGTTGCAGAGTTCAAGAAAGATAATTATGCCCAAGGCTACATCACCTATGCTCAAAAAGCAGGCGAGCTCCTTGAGTATTACGAAAAGGAAGGCGAGCCGTGGGATCCTAATGCAGGCTTCAACTGGTTTGCTTTAGTAATTGCTGCCGGTATCGGCGGTGCTGCAGCCTATGGCTGGCGTGCACTCCTGATTCAGGGCATGAGCAATGTCCGTGAGGCTGTTGAAGCAAATGCTTACCTTGATAAGCAAACCTTTGCGCTGACACACAGCAATGATACTTATCTGTACACCAACATTTCTGCTGTTCCGAAGTCTAAATCCAACGGCGGCAGCAGTGACGATGGTTCTGTAAGCGAAAGCTCTGCTGATAGTGATCATGGCGGCGGCGGTGGCAGCTACTGATATTGAAATGAGCTGAAACTTTTTGCGGCTGCGATTGTTTATCGCGGCCGCTTTTTTAGCAGGAGGTTATTATGCGCAGGACGACTATAAATTCAGGCTTTTTTATCTGCTTTATTGCCAACCTGATAGTGAACTGGGAATGGGGGTTTATCGCGGTGCTGCTTTGGGGCTTTAGCTACTGGTTCAATCTTTCGTGGTATCCGGCGGCGGCTATGGCTGTTTTGTGGCTCCTGATGGGCTTTTCTCTGACCTGGATGATTATCTGGGGCTCGTCGGCGCGCGATAATTACCGTCCCAATCAGCAGCTGAAAAATATCAATCCCTATTCGCCCAAGAATGAGGATGTGCTGCCCAAAAACAAAAAGTAAATCAGCTTCAGCAGCCTGGCTGCTGAAGCAGTGATGCACAAAAAACGCCGCGGCTGCGGCAGGTCGATGACCTGCTGCGTAAGCCGCGGCGTTTTGCTGTGCGTAGATAATTTTGTTTACTGCCAAGATGGCAGCCTTTTTTACTTTTCCAGGCTCTTGTAAATAGCGTCCAGGTTTTCTTCCATGCGGGTAAGATAGGTTTTCTCGCCGTTGCTGCATTCGATAGTATATATTTCCTGCGTTGTGGCTCCAACCTCACGCGCCAGTGTTTCCGATGTTTTGGGGCTTACCGCTTCTTCTACGAAGATAGTTTTAACGTTGTGCTCCTTGCAGTAGGCTGTCAGCTTGGCTAGGTTTTGTGCGCTCGGCTCACCGCTGGCGAAAACGTCTTCTATGCTTTGCTGCTGTAGGCCGAAATCACGGCACAGGTAAGCAAAGGCAGCATGGCCGGTGACAAAGTTTTTTTGTTCCAGCTTGGCAAATTTTTTCTGATTGGCAGCAAGCAATGCCTGCAGCTTTTGATTGTATTCTGCGGCATTCTTGCGGTAGAAATCGGCGTTAGCCTTGTCTGCGGCTGCCAGTGCTTCGGCAATATTTTTTACCTCTGTCTGTGCGCAGCTCAGGCTCAGCCAGGTGTGGGGGTCATATTGGCCGTGTGCTCTGATTTCATCGGCTTCTGTAAGGCTGATGCGGTCGGTTCCCTTGGCAGCTTCTACAATGACGAGCTTGGGATTGGCGGCGGCCTGCGTTGCCTGCTCCACCCAACGCTCCATGCCCGTGCTGTTGTAAATCAGGATATCAGCCTTACTCAGGGCTTGCATAGTTTTAGTAGTAGGCTGAAAATCATGCGGCTCTGTGCCGTCGGGAATCAGGGAAGTTATATGAATTTTATCCTGTCCTACGGCCTGAGTAAATTCTTTCATAGCGTTAAAGGTTACCACAACCCGCAGCTTATGGTCTGCAGCAGGTGCAGGCTCCTTGCTGCCGCAGCCTGCCAGCAGATTGCAGAGCAGCAGTGTGCAAATACAAAAAATAATATTGAGCTTTTTCATGGGCTCTCCTCCTCATTTAAACACAGATAAACGCAAATGATTTGCATATTATAACGAATTTTATCATAACACCCGTGAACTTTCTTGTCAAGCTAAATGCAAATGACTTGCATATTTGCCAGGCGAGGTCTATAATATTTACTGCAACAAAAAGGCAGCGCAGGCTGCCGTGAGTAAATGAAGGAGTCAATATGATAGAACTGAAGCATATAGAATTTGCCTATGAATATGGCAGCGAGCTGCTGCGCGATATCAATATGCAGGTAAATGACGGCGAGTATATTGCCATTGTCGGCGAAAACGGCAGCGGCAAAAGTACACTGGTCAAGCTGCTCTTGGGCTTGCTGGAGCCGTCAAAAGGTGAATTGAAGAATACTTTTAGCAGCATCGGCTACGTGCCGCAGCGCTTTGAAACTCTCAACAGCCAGTTTCCGATAACCGTATATGAGGTAATGGAATATTACCGCAGGATATTAAAGGTAGCAGATAAGCAGGCAGTACGTCGCTGTCTGGAGCTGATGCATGTTTACGACCTGCATGACCGTCTTATCGGTACGCTGAGCGGCGGCCAGTGCCAGAAGGTACTCATTGCCAGAGCACTGCTGGGCAGTCCGCAGCTGCTGATTTTTGATGAGCCTTCTACAGGCATTGATGTCAAGAGCCAGCAGGAGCTGTATAAATTTATGCAGGAGCTGCATGAGCAGGGTATTACCCTTATCACGGTAGAGCATAACCTGAAATTTGCGGCACGTAATGCCGATAAAATGTATCATGTCATGAACGGTTATGGTCATTTCTGCAATCCGCAGGAATATGTGCAGGAATATATGCAGGATAATGTAGGAGGTGCGGAATAATGCTGGAATACGCTTTTATGCAGAATGCCTTGCTGGTTTCTGTACTGATTTCTTTAATGTGTCCTATGATTGGCATGTTTTTGGTGCTGCGCCGCTATTCCATGATTGGCGATACGCTGGCACATGCATCGCTGGCCGGCGTAGCGGTAGGCCTGCTGGTTAAGGTGAACCCGATTATCAGCGCTTTTGCCGTAACCTCTGTTTTTGCCGTGCTGATTGAGGTTTTGCGTCAGCGCTTCCGCCGCTATGCGGAGCTTATACTGGTTATCATTCTGTCGCTGTCTGTCGGTATTGCGATTACGATTATCAGCAGCGGTATGGTGCATACTAATGTAGAAGCATTTTTGTTCGGCAGCATTCTGACCGTAACGCCTGACGATGTGCTGGCGGTAGCAGTGCTGTGTGTAGTGTCGCTGGCTGCTGTTTACTTTTTGTATCCGCAGCTGGTAATGCTGGCCTTTGATGAGGACGGTGCCAAAATTGCCGGCGTAAAAACGCGTCTGATTAATTATGTCTTTGCTCTGCTGGTGGCAGCGATGGTTGCTGTTTCTATCCGTGTGGTGGGCATTTTGGTCATCAGCTCGCTGATTGCACTGCCGGTAGCAGCAGCGCTGCAGCTAGGCAAGGGCTTTAAGGTGACGATGCTGGCTGCGATGGTGCTGAGCTTTATCGCCATTATCACAGGCCTTGTCACATCCTATTGGCTGGGTGCGGCGCCGGGCGGTGTAACTGCTTTGGTTTCGGTGGCTTTGCTGCTGCTGATTATCATCTATAAAGAAATACGTGCTGTCTCATAAAGGGGTAAAATAATGACTGATACAAAAAATGCAGCAGATTATCGCGATTATCTGCATCGCTACGGATTAAAAAATACCCGTCACAGACAGCTTATCCTGCAGATGCTGTTGGCAAGCGAGGGCGTGCTGACGGCTGAGGATATTTATCAGCAGCTGTGTGAGCAGGGAGCAGAGATAAATTTTTCGACGGTTTATCGTATTCTGGAAAACTTTACGCAAAAGGGACTGACGGAAAAAAGCTTTCTGGCGGACGCGCGCAAGTATGGCTTTGTACTGCATGCCTTGGGGCACAGGCATCGTCTTGTCTGCCTGCGCTGTCACCGCATTGTGGAGGTAGACCATTGCCCAATTGCTGATTTTGAGGAGCAGCTGGCGGATAAAACAGAGTTTGCCATTGTGGGACATAACCTGGAATGGTATGGTTATTGTCCGCAGTGTCGCAAGCAGAAATAATAAGAAAATTTTTCTGAAAAAGCTTGCAAAGTAGCGTAAGCAATGATATAATTATTAAGCTTGTATATAACTATATATACTTCTTCTGCTCCCGGAGAGACGGGGGCCAAAGTCCAAAGGAGGAGGTGATTTCGTGAACGCATACGAAGTCATGTACATCGTTAAACCTGTTGAGGATGAGGCTTGTGAAGCAGTTATTGCTAAATTCGAGAAGCTCATCACTGCAAACGGTGGTAATGTAGAAAAAACCGATCGTTGGGGCAAAAAACGCCTTGCTTATGAGATCCAGGACCTGAATGAAGGTATCTATGTTCTCGTAACCTTCCAGGCTGACGCCGCTGCTGTTAAAGAACTTGATCGTGTTATGAAAATTACCGATGAAGTACTGCGCCATATGATTATCAGAAAGGGTGAATAATCAATGAACAAGATTATTCTGTTAGGCAGACTTACTAAAGATCCGGAAGTGCGTTATACGTCTACCGGTAAAGTTGTTTGTCAGTTTACTCTTGCAGTAGACAGACCTTTTGCCAATCAGGAAGGCCAAAGAGAAGCTGACTTTATTCCCGTAGTAATTTGGGGTAAACAGGCTGAGACATGCGGTAACAGTCTCACCAAAGGGCAGCGCGCGCTGGTTGAAGGCCGCCTGCAAATCCGTAGCTATGATGGTAAAGATGGCAACAAACGCTGGGTAACCGAAGTAATCGCTGATCGCTTCGAGTTTATTGAGCGCAAAGCTGATGCTGTCAATGCTCATAGCAATCCGACTCGCTCTGCAGCTCCTGCTGCACCGGCACAAGATGGCGGCATGAGTGGTTTCGGACAACAGGTTCCCTTTGATGAGGAGATTCCATTCTAATTTAAGGGAGGTTATGCAATGAAACGCGAAAGAGGCAGAAGACCTAGAAGAAAAGTTTGCAGCTTCTGTGTTGATAAAGTTGAAGAAATCGATTACAAGGATGCAAATAAGCTGAAACGCTATATTACCGAACGTGGTAAGATTTTACCGCGCCGTATTTCCGGTACCTGCGCTAAGCACCAACGCCAATTGACCGTAGCAATCAAACGCGCTCGCTGCGTTGCTTTGCTGCCGTTCACCTGCGAATAATTCGCACGGCGGTTTAAACGAAACTTATACCCCGCAGTCATTAGGCTGCGGGGTTTTCGTTTATGTAAAAGTCACAAAAAGTTTACATATCATCGTAGGCCTTAACATGATATAATAAGAGTAGTACTATACATACGAGGTGAATTGCATGAAAACATCTTTAAGAACCTTATTTTTGACCTTTGTTTTTACGATGCTTTGTACAGCAATGGCGTTTGCCTATAATCCCGGTCAGCGCACCATCCAGCTTTTGGGCGAGACCTTAAACAGTGATAAGCATCCTGTGCATCTGGTTGTAACCCAGACCATTGATATGCGTGAGGTGCTGACGCCTGAAGCATATGCTAAACTGCCGCAGGCGCAGCAAAAGCGCACCAATCGTACGGAATACAATGAAGCCAATGGCATCAACGCTGAGCGTATCACTACTACCGATGGTGATGGCAAGGTAATCAAGGATACTGTTTCCTTTGTGAAGAACGGCTATTGGTATACTATTGATTATCTCAATAAAAACTATGACAAAGTTCCCGAGCTGCCTGGCATGAGCATGCCGTTTGCTGAAACACTGATTAGCTGGTTCAACGTACGCCCGCAGTCTGGCAACGATGTTACCACCGGCTATGATTATGATAAGATGACTAAGGGCACCAACAGCCTGAACTTCTATTTTGAAAAGGATACCGCTAATTGGAAGGGCTATGAGGTAAATTACCTGCCGGTTTTTAAGGTTGTAGAGGTTTCTAATACCGTGGATGAGGCAACTGCCTTTGCTCTGCCGCCTGCAGATTTCAAGGCCGTTGCTAATCCTTCTATGCGTGCTTACGCTAACAGACTTTTGGAAAGACAGTAAGTCTGGTAAGCTGATAATATTTTTTCAAAGGGGGAATACCAATGTTTAAAAAATTATTAGTTCTGCTTTCTATGCTGGCTGCGTTGGCAATGAGCGCAGTAGCTTTTGCTGCACCTGCTAAAAGCCATCAGCAGATGGTTATTGACGCTGCACGTGCCGAGGTTCCTGCTGCTGCTGTATTTTATGGCTACAAGGAAGAAGATGGCGAAGCTGTTTTGAACTTCCGCGATAATGATAATTATCTGGAATACGAGGTAGAGGTTATTTTGGCAACTACCAAGGTTAAGGAAGTAGAAATCAAAGGCAGCAATATTGCCGGTAGCACGATGATGGTAAAAACTCCTGAGGATATCAGACAAATCATCCTGGAAGCATATCCTGATGCTAAAAACATTGTGATTGAAACCGAAAAAGAAGGCAACAATGTACATTATGATGTAGAGTTCATTACTGCAAGATATAAAGTAGAAGCTGACATGAACCCGGTAACCGGTGCATTTGCCAAGAGAGAGCTGGAATATTTCTAAGCTTAAGCCAAAAATCAGAGGCAGTCTGCGGACTGTCTCTTTTTTATCCTGCGGAAGAGTGCCATTTTACGTCAAAACATTGCATATCAAAGCATATTATTGTAAAATATATTAGATACAGAGTTTTTAACGCACTAAATATATATGACGAGGAGCGATTTACGTGAGTACAAATTTAGAAGTTGGTATCGTTGGCCTGCCTAACGTAGGCAAAAGTACCCTGTTTAATGCTATTACCAAAGCTGGCGCAGAAGCAGCAAACTATCCCTTCTGCACAATTGAGCCTAACGTTGGCGTTGTTGATGTGCCTGATAAACGCTTAGATGTTCTGAGCGATATGTTTAAATCCAAAAAGATTGTTCCGGCAGCTATGCGCTTTGTAGATATTGCCGGTCTGGTAAAGGGCGCAAGCAAGGGCGAAGGCCTGGGTAATAAGTTCCTGTCCCACATCCGTGAGGTAGACGCTGTTGCCGAGGTTGTACGTTGCTTTGAGGATGGCAACATCACCCACGTTGAGGGCAGCATTGATCCTCTGCGTGATATCGATATCATCAACACCGAGCTGTGCCTGGCTGATATGGAAACAGTTGAAAAGCGTCAGGAACGCCTGGTTAAGCTGGCGAAGACCGGCGATAAAAAGGTTAAGCTGGAGCAGGCTGTAATGGAAAAGGTTATGGCAGGCTTGTCTGATGGTGTGCCTGCACGTCGCCTGGGCCTGACTGAAGAAGAGCAGGAGTTTTTGGGTGAGCTGCATCTGCTGACCATGAAGCCTGTACTGTACATTACTAATGTTGCCGAAGGCGAGGTTGCTGATCCGTCCGGTAACGAGCATGTACAGGCTGTAAAGAAATATGCTGCAGAAGAAAATGCTGAGGTTATCGTTGTTTCTGCGAAGATGGAAAGCGAAGTTGCCGAGCTTCCGGAAGAAGAGGCTAAGGAATATCTGGAAATGGCAGGCTTGGAAGAAACCGGTCTGGACCGCCTGATTAAAGCAGGCTTCAAGCTGCTTGGCCTGATGACCTTCCTGACTGCTGGTGAAATGGAATCCCGTGCCTGGACTATTAAGCTGAACACTAAGGCTCCGCAGGCAGCAGGCAAAATCCATACTGACTTTGAGCGTGGTTTTATCCGTGCGGAAATAGTTTCCTTTGATGACCTGGTAGCCTGCGGCAGCAAGGCTGCAGCGCGTGAAAAAGGCCTGGTTCGTCTGGAGGGCAAGGATTACGTGATGCAGGACGGCGATGTTGTTGAGTTCCGCTTCAACGTATAATTAAGCTTTATAAAAGCGTAATATGCAACTTGAGCGCAGCAAGCGAAAGCGTGCTGCGCTTTTTGCTGTCGGGGGATTTTGAGAATGCTCCGATTAGTTTTTATTAGACAGATTGAAATAGTTATGTTTATTTTGCCTAAGAATATGAAAGATAAAATGCTTTCTTTCCTTGAAGAAGGATTTGCTTTTATATGATTGTAGCTTTTTTTAGATTTTTGTTTTTGTCATTTTTAAAAAGCTGTATTATAATTAAAGTAATAGATTTATTTCAAGATATCTGAATAGGTGAATTAGAGGAGCTGTAGCTATGGAAAATTTAGAATTGCTGGTTAAGGAACTGTGCAAGTATAAAGATGAATTGCCTTGGCTTGAGTTTAAACATAATAATTATGACCCGGATATGATTGGTGCGGATATCAGCGCATTAGCTAATGGTGCTACATTAGATGAGCGGAATTATGCATATTTCTTGTGGGGTATAGATGATAAAACACATGAAATAGTAGGAACAGAGTATAATTTACAAACATTAAAAAAGGGAAACCAGGAATTAGAGAATTGGCTAAGAGGATCGTTGTCGCCAAATGCAGATTTTGAATACCAGGTTACTAATATTGATGGGCGATTTGTTGGTGTTCTTATTATTCATTGTGCTGTTAATAATCCTGTAACTTTTAAAAAAGTAGATTATATTAGAGTTGGCAGTTATACTAAGAAGTTGATTGATCATCCGGTTTTGCAGTCAAGATTGTGGAAAAGACTGCATGATAAAAAATACGAGGAATTGATTGCGAAACAGGATATGAGTTCAGAAGATGTTCTGAGATGTTTGGATTATAGTGTTTATTTTGAGCTAAGTAAAATTCCGCAACCTGAATCGAGAGCAAGTATCATCCATTATTTAAAAGAAGATGGTTGCATAATTCAAAATGACAATGGATTATATTCTGTTACTAATATGGGAGCGATTCTTTTAGCGAATAAACTTGCTGACTTTCCTAAGCTTGCGAGAAAAGCTTTGCGCATAATTCAATACGAAGGAAATAGCAGGCTTAGTATGTTGCGAGAAGATATAGGTAAAAAAGGTTACGCAAGTGACTTTGAGTATTTGCTTAAATATATAGAAGCTTTAACTCCAACAAAAGAAAATATTGATGACAATGGGCTTAGAGAAAAAATTGTTTCTTATCCTATGTTGGCAATTAGAGAAGCAGTAGCGAATGCTTTGGTACATCAAGACTTTTCTGTTTCTGGTACAGGCCCGATTATAGAAATATTTAATAATAGAATAGAGATTACAAATTCAGGGATTCCGTTGGTAGATATAAAGCGTATAGTTGATAACCCACCAAAATCACGTAATGAGAAAATAGCTAGTTTGATGCGCAGATTTAGAATTTGTGAGGAACTTGGCACTGGCTGGGATAAGATAGTTATTGCTTGTGAAAAGTTAAAATTACCTGCTCCTAAAATTAACTTATATGAAGATAGTACTAAAGTAACGTTGTTTTCTGCGGTCAAGTTTAATAATTTATCTTTAGAAGATAAGTTATGGGCTGTATATTTACATTCTTGTATTATGTACATTGAAGAAGAACAAATGACAAATAGTTCACTTAGAGAAAGGTTTGGCTTGGAGTCGACATCAGCAGCTAGTATTTCCAGATTAATTAAAGAAGCAGTAAATGCGAAATTGATTAAGCCGTTAGATCCTACTACTTCAAATAGATATATGAAATATATACCTGCATGGGCTTGAGCTTATTTGCCGGCCATTTGCCTGCAAAGAGAAATAATTCAATGATATCTCTGAATAATTTAATATATACGCTTTGAAATAAATAAAAACAACGTATAATAAAATCGCTTTATTTGCTTGTCATTTGCTATAAATTTTGATTGTGAAAGCTGTCGGTCGCGACTATCGTTATATGATGGTTTTCGAGAAAAAAGAATTCCAGCATGATGGTGCTTATACGCTGGACAATTTGCAGAAGTGATTAAAAAGTTGTAGCTCATTGCAACCTGAGCGCAGCAAGCGAAAGCGTGCTGCGCTTTTTGCTGTCAGGATATGCTGAAGCAGCGTACAAAATTAAATAAACAAAAATTCTTTTCCCATGAATACGTAAAGTGTGATAAAATAGAATGGATAAACTATGACTACGAGGTGAAGCGAATTGGTAAAGGTAATTGCTATTGCCAACCAGAAGGGTGGTGTTGGCAAGACTACTACGGCGGTAAATCTGGCTGCGTGTCTGGCGGCGCTGGAACGCAAGGTACTTTTAATTGACAGTGATCCGCAGGGAAATGCTACCAGCGGCTTTGGCTTTGATAAACGTGATATTAAGCAATGTATTTATGATGCGATTATTAGTGAAGTACCCATGCAGGATGTAATCAAGCATACAGCTTATAAAGGTCTGGACCTGGTACCTGCCACCATCCAGCTTGCAGGTGCGGAAATAGAGCTTGTTTCACTGATGAACCGCGAAGGTCGTCTGAAAAACTCACTGGAACGGGTAAAACATAATTATGATTACGTTATTATTGATTGCCCGCCGTCTTTAGGCCTGCTGACAATTAACGGTCTGACAGCTGCCAGCTCGGTAATGATTCCGATTCAGTGCGAATTTTATGCGCTGGAGGGTGTTACCATGCTGATGAATACTATTCAATTAGTGCAGCGTAACCTGAACCCTGCTTTGAAGCTGGAGGGTGTGCTGATGACTATGTATGACAGCAGAACAAATCTGTCGCAGGATGTTGTGAACGAGGTACAGAAGTACTTCAAGACTAAGATGTATCAGACGATTATTCCGCGTAACGTGCGCTTGAGTGAAGCACCCAGCCACGGACAGCCGGTTATTGATTATGATAGCAAATCTAAGGGTGCGCAGGTGTACATGGACTTTGCGCGTGAGGTGATTGAGGATGAGTAAGAAGGGCGGCTTAGGCAAGGGCCTGGGCGCAATTTTTGGCGAAAATACCAGCCCTGCTGTAGAAAAGGCGCAGGAGCCTGCAAGTGCTGCACAGGAGCTGCTTATAAAAAATATCGCAGCGAATCCTTATCAGCCGCGCTGCAACTTTGATGAGGAAAAGCTGCAGGAGCTGGCTGCTTCTATTAAGGAGTTTGGCGTTGTTCAGCCTGTAGTAGTGCGCAAAAAGGGCAGAAGCTACGAGCTAGTGGCAGGCGAACGCCGTCTGCGTGCCGCAGCGTTGGCCGGATTGACGAAGGTGCCTGCTATCGTCAAGGATTATGACGATGCCAAGATGATGGAAATCGCGCTGATTGAAAACATTCAGCGTCATGATCTGAATCCGATTGAAGAGGCGCAGGGCTTGCGCCGCCTGATGCAGGAATTTAAGCTGACGCAGGAGCAGACTGCTGAAAAGGTAGGCCGTAGCCGCAGTGCAGTGACTAATATTTTGCGCCTTCTGAACCTGCCGGAGCAGGTTCAGGCGCATATTATCAATGGCGTGCTGACAATGGGCCAGGCCAAGCAGCTTTTGGGCTTACCGAAGCAGGAGCAGATGTGCGAGGTAGCTGAGGCAATCATTGCCAATGGCTGGAGCTCACGTATGACGGAAGAGGTTGTGCGTAAGCTGAAGGAAGGCAAGAAGCTGAAAATTGTGCGTGAGCTTGTCGAGGAAGAAGCTAAAAATAAGGAAAAGAAGCCTAAGCGTGAGCCTACCGAAAATGATATTTTCTGCCATGACTTTGAACAGCGTCTGGTAGAGTTTTTGGGTACTAAGGTTAAGGTTGTTCCTAAGCTTGATGAGCAGGGACGTCAGGGCGGTACCATTCATATTGAATATTATTCTGCTGAGGACCTGGAGCGCATCTATGAGGTGCTGCAGCAGGGACGCCAGGATGATAAGCCGAGTAATGGTGAACCGCAGCGTTTGCACGTATAAGGTATTTAGAAGAATTTAGGATAAGCTTTTGGTATGAGGGGGCTTTTGTTGATGGAGCAGGCAAATCTTTTTGTCAATACACATTCAGCAGCGATAATTATTGTGCTGCTGGGTGTTATCTTAGTTGCGTTGGGTATGTGCTTTGGTCTGCGTAGCAGACTGAATAAGCTGCAAACAAAATACGACTTCTTTACTCAGGGTAAGGAAGCCAATATAGACGTTGTGCTGACAGATACGCTGCAGGAGCTGCATGCGGTGCAGGCAGAGCTGGCGGCTTTGCAGGACAAGCACCAGAAGCTGCATACGCAGGTGCAGAACTGTCTGCAGAATGTTAAACTTGTACGTTATGATGCTTTTGACGCTATGGGCGGAGAAATGAGTTATTCTCTGTTGCTTACGGATGCGAATAATAAGGGTATTATTATGACCAGCATTTACGGCAGAGAGGAAAGCCGTTGCTTTGCCAAGGATATCGATAACGGTAAGTCCAGCTATCCGCTGGCAGAGGAAGAGCAAAGACTCTTGTAACTTAATAGTATAAGAAAAATCCCGACAGGTGGCTGCCGGGATTTTTTATTTTCAATTTTACAATTAAAGTATGGTTCTTATGCGCCCTCAAACAGCCTCAGCAGAATAAACATGCTCTCGCCGAAGCAGAGGTAGCGCAGCCAGGTGCGGGGATAGACAAAGCCCTCCTCGTCCTCGTCGTAGGCACCGCTGATGCGGGCATGAATAGCGAAGGATTCCAAAGCTGCAATTACGAGCAGCAGAAAACCCGGTGTCCAGGTAGCATCGTGCAGCATCAGCCAGATGCAGTATAAAAGAAAGAAAACATCCAGCAGGAAGTAAATGATAAAGGTTGTTGCGCTGCCGTCAATGATAATGACCTGTTTGCGGCCAGGGTTAGCGCGTCGCTCATCGATAATCCGGGAAAAGCGCTGCAGCAGATAGGCGATTCTGCGGGAATGAATGAAATGAAACATGCGCACGCACAAGAAAAATAAAGCAATAAAGTTCATAAATACCTCTCGTTCTATAAATAGTCTTGCCTGTATTTGTAAAGCAAGTAATTCTTATGCATTATATTATACACTATCTGCAGGCAGAGCGCTATAAAGGCAGCAAGAAGACACAAAAGCTACAAAGTTTTCTTGAGAAACACAAAAATACTGAAATAATAAACGCAAAAATAGAAAGCATAAAAAATGTATCAGTTTATGTGTAAAAATCTCATGTATACAATGAACATGAAAAAATTCGTTGACAAAAGTGTAATGTAACGGCTATAATTGGTTACATAAAGTTGCTGGGATAGTGGTTGAATCTGAGAACACTCCCGGTACTGTGTTTTATATTTTATTTTTAAGGGAAAGAAGGACTCAAAATGAAAAAATGGAAGAAATTAGCATCTGCAGCTATGGCTGCTATGATGTGCGCCGCATTGCTCACAGGCTGTGGCGGAGAAAAGAAACAAGCTGATACCGGAGATACTATTAAGGTTGGCGCAGCATTCGAATTAACTGGTAATGTTGCTAACTACGGTAAATCCATCAACGAAGGCTTCAAGCTGGCTGTAGACGAACTTAATAAAAACGGCGGCGTGAACGGTAAAAAAATCAGCGTAGTTGAAAGCGATAACAAATCTGAGCCGGCTGAATCCGGTAACGCTGTAACCAAGCTGATTACTCAGGATAAAGTAGTTGCCGTTGTCGGACCTGCAACCAGCGGTTGCGTAAACGCTGCAACTCCTATTACTACTGCTAATAAGGTTCCTCATATTGCTCCGGCTGCTACTGCACCGAGCATTACCGTAGAGAACGGCAAAGTAAAGGACTTCGTATTCCGTGCCTGCTTCATCGACCCGTTCCAAGGTCAGGTAATGGCAGTGTTTGCCGATAAAACTCTGAAGGTTAAAAACGTAGCTATTTTCTACGATTCCTCCAGTGACTATTCCAAAGGCTTAGCAGAGGTATTCCAAAAAACCTTGGAAGGCAAAGGCGGTAAAATTGTTGCTAAGGAAGCTTTTCTGGCTAAAGATGTTGACTTCAAATCCGCTCTGACTAAGCTTAAAGCTTCTAATCCGGAAGCAATTTACGTTCCCGGTTACTATGAAGAAGTTTCCAAGATTATCAAACAAGCTCGCGAAATCGGTATTACCTGCCCGATGCTGGGCTCCGATGGCTGGGAAAGCCCGAAACTTGCTGAAATCGCCGGTAAAGATGCTCTGAAGGGCTGCTACTATGTAAGTGCCTTCAATGCTAAAGACGAAGACAAATCCGTTCAGGACTTCATCAAGAAATTCAAAGAGAAATACCAAAAAGATCCTGATATCTTCGCAATGCAGGGCTACAATGCAGGCCTGATTCTGGCAGATGCTCTGAAACGTGCAGGCACCACTGATGGCACTAAGCTGGCTAAAGCAATTGCTGAAACCAAAGACCTGCCGGTTGCAAGCGGCAAGCTCACCTTTGATGCTAACCACAACCCGGTAATGCCTGCTCTGATTATCGGTCTGGAATCCGGTACTCCGACTCTGGTTGAAAAAATCAGCCTGTAATTGTTAACAAAAAAATAAACATAAAAAATTCTACAAGTAAATATCAGAAAGCATAACAAGACTTCTATTCCATGGGTTATTTATTAAGTTAGACTGGGCGCGTCTACCGGATGCGCCCTCTATAAAAATATATTTTATTTATTTCTGAGGGGGAATAAACCATGAAAAGAGTAACCAAATTGTTATCTGTACTAGCAGCCGGCGCTGTATTTATGAGCGCGCTGACCGGTTGCGGAGGTGGCTCCAAAGGAGCTGACGGCGATACCATAAAGGTAGGCGGCCTGCTGGAAATGACCGGCGGCAGCGCATCCTTCGGTATTTCCAGTAAAAACGGTATCGACCTGGCACTGAAAAAAATAAATGAAAAAGGTGTGCTGGGTGGCAAAAAACTTTCTTTAGTTGTTGCTGATACCAAATCTGAAGCTTCCGAAGCAACTAATGGTATGCAAAAGCTGATTTCTCAGGATAAGGTTGTAGCAGTAATCGGTCCTAACCAATCCTCTGCTGTAATCGCATCCGGTGCAATCAACAACGGTGCTAAGGTTGTAGATATTACACCGATGGGCACTAACCCGGACGTTACCTTCGATCCGAAAACTAAACAGGTTAAACCCTACAGCTTCCGTACCTGCTTTATTGATCCGTTCCAGGGTACTGTAATGGCAAGCTTTGCTTCCAATGAACTGAAAGTGAAGAAGGCTGCTATCTATATCGATAATACAAGTGACTATGCTAAAGGCTTGGCACAGTTCTTCAAAGAGAACTTTGTTAAAAACGGCGGTCAGGTTGTAATTGAAGAAGCTTATCTGCAAAAGGATACCGACTTCAAATCTACTTTGACCAAAATCAAAGCTGCACAACCTGATTTCATCTATATCCCTGGTTATTACCAGGAGGTTGGTCTGATTGTTAAACAAGCTCGTGAGATGGGCATCACCGTTCCTATGGCAGGTGGTGACGGCTGGGATAGCGCTAAGCTTCCTGAAATTGCCGGCAAAGCTGCTTTGGAAAACACCTTCTTCTCCAGCCTGTATTCTCCGGACGATACCTCTGATCTGAACAAAGAGTTCGTAGCTGAATACAAAAAAGCTTACAACACCAACCCGGATGTATTCGCAGCATTGGCATATGATTCCGCTCTGCTGGTTGCAAAAGCAATCGAAGATGCAGGCAGTGCAGATCCGGCTAAAATTGCTGAAGCAATGGCTAAGATTAAAGGCTTCAAGGGTGTATCCGGTGAAGTAACCTTTAACGAACAGCATAACCCGATCAAGAGTGCTGTAATTATCGAACATAAAGATGGCAAACAAACCTTTAAAGCTAAAGTTAATCCCTGATAGTTTACATTAGTAGTTAATCTGATTTAATCAACGAGGCTGTTGTTTTGCGTAGCAACAGCCTTTTCCTTTAAGTAAGCGTGTCCCGCTTACACAAATCTTTGAAATCTCTAGGGAGGTAAATTATGGAGACTTTTATCCATCAGTTTTTTCAGCAGCTGATAAATGGTGTATCTCTCGGCAGTATCTACGCATTGATCGCCTTGGGTTATACCATGATCTACGGCATCATTAAGCTGATAAACTTTGCTCATGGCGATATTTATATGTTGGGTGCCTATTTTGGCTTCTTTGCTACTACCCAATTAGGCTTGCCGTTTATTCCGGCAATTATTTTCTCGATGGCAGGCGCTGCTATCGCAGGTATTATTATTGAACGTGTTGCATACCGCCCCATGCGTAATGCACCGCGTATCGCAATTTTGATTACTGCTATCGGCGTATCCTTCTTCCTGGAATACAGCATGATTCTGCTGGTTTCTCCACAGCCGAGAACCTTTCCCGCTGTATTCGGCGCTACTGTATATCATCTTGGACCACTAGTTGCTAACAGTCAGCAGCTTGTTATCCTGTTGAGTGCCATTATCCTGATGGCAGTTCTTACCTATATCGTAAACAAAACCAAAGCCGGCAAGGCTATGCGTGCTGTATCTTATGATGCTGACGCTGCAAGGCTGATGGGCATCAACATTGACCGTGTAATTTCCACTACCTTTGCGCTTGGCAGTGCTTTGGCAGCTGCAGGCGGCGTGCTGGTAGGTGTTTACTATAACTCTATTGACCCGTTGATGGGCATGATGCCTGGTCTTAAAGCCTTCGTTGCCGCAGTTCTTGGCGGTATCGGCATTATCCCCGGTGCTATGATCGGCGGTATTATCCTGGGCGTTGTAGAAGCAATGGTCAGCGGCTTTATTTCCTCTACCTTCCGTGATGCAGCAGCATTCGGTATTTTGATTATCATCTTACTTTATAAACCTTCCGGCTTATTAGGCAAGAATGTTCGTGAGAAAGTCTGAGGTGACATGGTATGAATGCAATTAGAAAATTTGATTTAAAAGCCATCGTTGCCTGCGTTATCGTTTTTGGTATCGTACAAGGCCTGCTCTTTGGCGAAATCATTGGTCCCTTTTGGGAGCTGAACATTATCCTTATCTGCATCAACATTATTCTTGCAGTCAGCCTGAACCTGATTAACGGTTATACCGGTCAGTTTTCTATCGGTCATGCTGGCTTTATGGCAGTCGGTGCTTATACCAGTGCTATTATGACGGTTAAGCTGGGCATGCCTTTTGAGGCAGGCCTGGTTGTAGCAACCCTGGCCGCAGGTCTGTTGGGCTTTTTGATTGGCTTGCCGACGCTGCGTCTTGATGGTGACTATCTGGCAATCGCCACCTTGGGCTTAGGCGAAATTATCCGTATCTGCATCTTGAACATTGATTATGTCGGCGGTGCTTCCGGTTTGATGGGCATTCCCCGTATGACCAATTTCGCATATACCTTCTGGATTATGATAGCAATCATCTTCTTCATCAAGAATTTTAAAAACTCTTCCTATGGCCGTTGCTGCCTGGCAATTCGTGAAAACGAAATTGCTGCAGATACCATGGGTATCAACACTACCAAATATAAAGTAATGGCGTTCACCTTCGGTGCTGCTTTTGCCGGTACTGCAGGCGCACTCTTCAGCCACTACTTCTTCCTGGCGCATCCGGCGTCCTTCACCTTCATGCGTTCCTTCGATATTCTGACCATGGTTGTTTTGGGCGGCCTAGGTTCTATGACTGGTGCAATCACCGGTGCAACCTTGCTGACCTTCATTTCCGCTTACTTGTCAGATTACCCGGAATGGCGTATGATTATCTATTCTGTTACCATGATTATCCTGATGCTGTATCGTCCGCAAGGCTTGTTTGGCAGCAAGGAATTGAGCTTGAAAATGTTTAAATTAGGAGGTAAGGACAATGGCAGAACTGCTGAAGGTAGATAATGTATCCATGGTTTTCGGCGGCCTGCGTGCCGTTTCCAATCTTTCCATGCATATCGACGAGGGAGAGCTGATTGGCCTTATCGGTCCTAACGGTGCCGGCAAGACAACAGCCTTCAATATGATTACCGGTGTATATACACCGACCGAAGGCAAGGTATATTTTAACGGTCAGCAAAGCAGCGGTAAAAAATCTTACCAGGTTACACAGATGGGTATGGCGCGTACCTTCCAAAATATCCGTCTTTTCTCTGAACTGAGCGTTATCGACAATGTAAAAATTGCTTATAATATGCACGTAACCTATAATCTGGCTGATGCTATCGTCCGTGATGGCAAATATCTCAGTGAAGAAGAATATATTACGCAAAAGGCTCTTGATTTGCTGAAAATCTTCCACCTGGAGGAAGAAGCACATGAGGTAGCAAAGAACCTGCCTTATGGTAAGCAGCGTCGTCTGGAAATTGCGCGTGCTCTGGCTACCGAGCCGAAGCTGTTGCTGTTGGACGAGCCTGCTGCCGGCATGAACCCGCAGGAAACTAAAGAGCTGATGGAAATGATCCGCTGGATCCGTAAGGAATTCAATCTTTCCATTCTGCTGATTGAGCATGATATGGGCCTGGTAATGGGTGTCTGCGAGCGTATTTACGTACTGGAATACGGTATGAAGATTGCCGAAGGTACTCCGGAAGAAATTAAACATAACACGCGCGTTATTGAAGCATACTTGGGCGAGGAGGTTATCAACTGATGTTAACTGTTGAAGATATCAATGTATATTATGGCGCAATTCACGCTATCAAAGGTATCAGCCTCGATGTTCCCGATGGTGAAATCGTAGCGCTGATTGGTTCCAATGGTGCCGGTAAATCTACTACATTGCGCACCATTTCCGGTCTGATGAAACCGAAGACCGGTAAAATCTTATATGAAGGTCATGATATTGCCGGTGTACCGGCGCATAAAATTGTCGGCATGGGCCTGTGCCAGGTTCCTGAGGGCCGTCATGTTTTTGCTAATATGACTGTTATGGAAAACCTGGAGCTGGGTGCTTATCTGCGTAAGGATAAGGACGGAATTGCCAAGGACATGGATGATGTCTTTAAAAAATTCCCACGTCTGTTGGAACGTAAGGATCAGCTTTCCGGTACGCTTTCCGGTGGCGAGCAGCAGATGCTGGCTATGGGCCGTGCACTGATGAGCCGTCCTAAGCTGCTGCTGTTGGACGAGCCTTCTATGGGTCTTGCCCCCTTGCTTGTAAAGGAAATTTTTAATATAATAAAAGAAATCAACGAGAGCGGTACTACCGTTCTGTTGGTTGAGCAGAACGCTAATATGGCGCTGTCCATCGCTGATAAGGCATACGTTTTGGAAACAGGACGTATTACTCTGAGCGGTACAGCTAAGGAGCTGGCAAGCAGCGAGGCTGTTCGCAAAGCATATCTCGGCGGCTGATTAATATACAAATGCGTCGGGTTGCTTCATAGCTGCCTTAAAGTGAAAAGGATTATATTAAAATGATTGTGGTCTATAGTCAAAGGAGGTAAAACTCATATGTTAGTAAAAGATATTATGACTGAACCTGTTGTTACCATACGTGAGGATCAATCTATTTTGGAAGCACGCGAAATTATGCGTGGCAAAAGGCTGATCAGCCTGCCGGTTGTAGATGATATGCAACGCGTACGCGGCATTATTACCAGTGATGATATTGGCAAAGCTTCTCCCAGTGACAGCAGCACCCTTTCCCGTTATGAGGCTAATTATCTGCTGGGACGTCTGAAGGTTAAAGATGTTATGAAACGTTCCGTTATAAGCGTTGAAGCGGATGATACTATCGAATATGTTGCCTACAAACTGTATAAATACAGAGTCAATGCTCTGCCGGTTGTTAATCAGGAGAACAAGCTTTGCGGTATTGTTTCCCGCAGCGATATCTTCCGTTCTATCGTAGAAATTATGGGCATGAACCGCAACTGCCTGCGTATTACTATCGAAGCACCTGATAAGGTTGGCGTTGTTGCGGAAATCTCCAACATTATGAAGGAAGACGGCATTAATATTATTTCTTTGGTTACCAAGCAAAATGGTGATGGTACCGCTGAAGTTACCATTCGTGCCGCTCTCAATAATAATGGCATGGATATCATTGAACAAATCCGTGAAGCCGGCTATGAAGTCAGCGATGTAATGACTTTGGACGGTATTGAATAATGCTTTCCGGTAAGGATGTTAATGTAGGCGATATCGTCAAAATGAAAAAGGCTCATCCCTGTGGCAGTGATGAGTGGGAAATTACCCGTACTGGTATGGACTTTGGCATGAAATGCTGTGGCTGCGGACATTTTGTCATGCTGGCGCGTACCAAGTTCGAAAAGGCTGCGAAGGCGGTTGTAAAGAGCGCTGAAGCGGAAAAGTAAAAGTTTATATGGAAGTTTGCAAACGCTCCTTTGCTGCCGTTGGGTAGCAGGGGAGCGTTTTTGATAATTTGACATAGTATAAATCATATGATAAAATAATAAGAAAATATGTTCGTGATAATTCTAAAAAGGGGAGTTGACGATGAGTAATGTTAAAGACTTTCGTTTTCTGCTTTATAAGGTAGAGCAAGAAGATGTTATTGTTAAGGCTTTTATTCAAAACGAAACGCTTTGGTTGACTCAAAAATCAATGGCTGAATTATTTGGTGTAAACAAGTCTACTATTTCCAGACATTTAAAAAATATATATGAGGAAAAAGAACTTGTTGAGCATTTAACTGTTGCGTTTTTTGCAACAGTTCAAAATGAAGGTGAAAGGGAAATCACACGTAATATAGCGTTTTACAATTTAGATGCTATTATTTCTGTAGGCTATCGGGTTAACTCAATGAGAGCTACCCATTTTCGTATTTGGGCAACGAACATTTTAAAAGAATATATACAAAAGGGATTTGTATTGGATGATGAGAGGTTAAAACAAGGCAAGAAGGCTTTTGGCAAAGATTATTTTCGTGAATTATTAGAGCGTGTTCGTTCAATACGTTCTAGCGAAAGACGTATTTATCAGCAAATAACAGATATTTTTGCTGAATGTAGTATTGACTATGATAAAGAAGCAGATATAACAAAAAAATTTTACGCAACTATACAGAATAAATTTCATTATGCTATTGCTGGTCATACTGCAGCAGAAATTATATATTATCAGGCGAATCACGAAAAAGAGCATATGGGATTAACAACATGGAAGAATGCTCCTGATGGTAGAATATTGAAGTCAGATGTTATTGTAGCTAAAAATTATTTGGATGAAAAACAAATACGACAATTAGAACGAACAGTTAGTGGATATTTTGATTATATTGAAGATCTGATCGAGCGAGAGAATACATTTACTATGGAAGAATTTGCTTCAAGTGTAAATGAATTTTTAGCTTTCCGTAGATATGATATACTTCCGGATAATGGTCGTATTTCTAGTAAAAATGCACATGCTAAGGCTTATGCTGAGTATGAGATATTCAATAAAACACAAAAAATAGAATCTGATTTTGATAAGTCAGTTAAGAAATTATTACAATAAAAATATTAAGGTGTTTAATTGCAATAAGAAATAGAGAACGCTCTCTTGCTACCGTGGGGTAGCAGAGGAGCGTTTTTAGGTAGTATGTGATACTTTTTGCCCGGGGCGGCAAAAAGTATCCAAAAAACGCCCTACGTAGCTGCTTCGCCGGATTCCGGCGACTAGATTAGCAGAATTTTTCACGTCGCTGAATTTTGCGAGGTGTGCTTGCTGAGTAGTTCGTCAACGCTCCAGCGAAAAATTCCCTGTTGGTCCGTTGCCGGCGAATTTTCGCGTAACAAAGATGTGTCGGCGAGTCCGTCGTCCGTTCCGGTCTGCGCAGCGCGAAGGGTAGCGTTTCCTAGGTCGTTTTTACAAGTTTGGTTTTCCGGTATCGTTAGCGATATTGTTTTAGGTACTTTATATTTAATTCCTCAAAAGTTTTAGGAAAATAATTCCCAAAACTATACAGAATCGCCAAGTTTTGGGAAAAATATTCCCAAAACTTTTGCAATCAAAAAACGAGCAGGCTTTAGCATTTTGACTAAAACCTGCTCGTTTTGCTATATGACGTATTTTACATTTTCAGCTTGCAGAAAACGTACTTGGCAATTCCTGCTTCGATGACAAGCAGTAAGGCAACCAGTTCAAACACCGCGCTGATATTGATACCGTGGGCGACAAAGCCTAAAAGTGCTGGACCAAGGATAACTCCTGTATAACCTAAACTGGTTACGGAAGTTACCGCGGCGCTGATAGGCATAGCTTTTTGGTATTTTAAAATAGAATAGAAAACCGGGACAACATTAGAGCAGCCAAGGCCGATAAGAATAAAGGCGAAGGCGTTAAGATAAATACTATCTAGTGCGATAAGCAGTACAAAGCCTGCCGATGTCAGCAGTGCACCACCGATGACTGCCTTTTGTTCACCTAAAAATTGCACAGTTTTATCGCCTAAAAGACGCATTATGAGCATGGCGACGGAGAAGATAGCATAACCTGTGCCAGCTAACGCTATATCCATATTTTTCGCTTCGGTGAGCAATACGCCGCTCCAGTCCATAACTGCGCCTTCAACAAGGAAAGAGATACATGCCAATGTACCTATGATGATGACAATACCACGTGGAAGGGCAAAGGCTTTTTCTCCACCTGGATTTTTATATGGGAGCCAGCTGCGCCCAAAGTAGGCAATGATAGCCAGCATGATGCCGCAATGTAGGAGGGCGATGAGCGTTACAGACAAGCCGAGGCTTGCAAGCAGGCTGAACAGACCGGCGCTGGCAAAGCAGCCTATGCTCCAAAAGGCGTGCATACCACTTATGAGTCTGCGTCCATCAAGCTTTTCAACGATGACGGAATTAATGTTCATTGTTACTTCTGTAGAACCCATGGCTGCGCCGAAAAGGGCGAGCGCTAATACGTAGCTGATGATATTAGGCAAGAAGGATAAAAAAACAACGTCAAGTGCAAGTAGCGTCGTGGTGATAAGAAGCACTTTTTTGCAACCCCATTTTTGTCCCAGTATACCAGCAAAAGGCATGACAATAAAAGCACTGATACCGATACATAAAAGCAGTATACCAAGCACGTCAGCTTCAAGGTTCAGGCGTTCTTTTACTATGGGAATCATAGGCGCCCAAGTGGAAACGGCGAACCCGGGGATGAAGAAGGCCAGGCGGGCAGCATTTACTTCTTTGCTGCCAACGGAGAAGTTTTCTAAAGTGTTTTTCGGTTTGTTGATTTGCATTGTTAAAAACTCCTTTCGTTACATAGTAGCTATGAGAGCTTTTATGGGGTGAGTGTTACCATAATTTATCTAAAAAAGTGGGATAAAATTCATTTGAATCTTATCCCACTTCAATAGCCTGAGCGCTACAAGTCCTCTGATAAATTATGATGATTTTACCACGAGTATATTTTATTGTCAATGTAGGTTATGTTATATTTTCAATGCGTTGGAGATTTGCTGCTTTACATATATTTAGGCGTTGGTTTGAGTTTTGGAAAGTTTTTTGGCATATCAATTAAACTTTTAGTCAAATCGTAAGGTTTGAGAAGAGTCTACTCAAAAATTTTTTGATTAGCAGGTTAATTGCTGGAAGGATGATGTTCTGTTTTTGTCATAATGGTTTAAAGTATTGTAGGAATGTTCAAAATGTAACGAATAATTCCCTTGCCTTTCATGATTGCCTATGCTATGATTTAATTAAAGCGTTTAGATGATAAAGGGGGAGTTATTTTGACTTATGGAATTGCTATTCTCGTTATTATTTTCCTGATTTTATTTATTATTGCAGCCAAGACCTGCTATGTGAAAGCACCACCAAACGTGGCCTACATTATTTCTGGTCTGACGAAGAACCCGCGTATCCTTATTGGTATAGGCGGTTTTAAAATCCCGCTGTTGGAGCGCGTGGATATGTTGTATCTAGGGCAGATGTCTGTTGACATCAAAACCAGCCAAAGCGTTCCGACAAATGACTTTATCAATGTTAAGGTTGATGCAGTTGCTAAGATTATCGTTGATAAGGAAAACGGTATCTACCTGGCGGCAAGAAACTTTTTGAATATGGAGCCGGCGGATATTACACGCAGCCTGCAGGATTCTCTTGAAGGTAATATGCGTGAGATTATCGGTACGCTGGATTTGAAGAAGATTAACGTTGACCGTGATTCCTTCTCCGATGAAGTACTGAAGAAGGCTGCCAAGGATATGGAAAAGCTGGGCATCAGCATCCTGAGCTGCAATATCCAAAATGTTGTTGACGATAACGGCCTGATTGTTGATTTGGGTGCAGATAATACGGCGAAAATCCGCAAGGATGCTTCTATTAGTAAGGCTGTTGCCGAGCGCGATGTGGCTATTGCTGAGGCTGCTGCCAAGAAAGAGGCGAATGACGCGCAGGTGCATGCTGATCTGGCGATTGCGCAGCGTCAGAATGAGCTTTCTATTGCCAAGAGTGAACTGAAGCGTACTGCCGATATTAAAAAGGCAGAGGCAGATGCTGCTTATGCAATTCAACAGCAGGAGCAGCAAAAGTCTATTGAGGTGGCAACTGTAAATGCGCAGATTGCTAAGGCTGAGCGTGAAGCTGACCTGAAAAAGCAGGAGGTTCTGGTAAAAGAACAGATTCTTGCTGCTACCATTCAGAAGCAGGCGGATGCCGATAAGTACAGAGTGGAACAGGATGCTTTGGCTGAGCAGGCCAAGAAACAGCGTGAAGCAGAAGCGCAAAGATATGCCATGGAGCAGGAGGCTGCCGCTATCAAGGCGAAGGGTGATGCAGAGGCTTATGCTATCAGAGTAAAGGGTGAGGCTGAGGCTGCCGCTATTAAGGCGAAGGGCGAAGCTGAAGCTGCTGCGATGGATAAGAAGGCCGAGGCTATGAAGAAATACGGTCAGGCTGCGATGGCTCAGATGGCGATTGAGGTTCTGCCGCAGGTTGCTAAAGAGGTTGCTGCTCCGCTCAGTAAGGTGGATAAGATTACGCTTTACGGCGAAGGCGGCATGGGCAGTCTTTCCGGCAATGTTCCTTCCGTGATGGCGAAGGTTTTCGATACGGTGAAGAGTGCTACCGGCATTGACCTGCAGGAGATTGCCAAGGGTGAAACCTACGATGCTAAGGTTAACAAGAACATCAGCATTGATGGCAAGCTGCCGGAAATTCCTGTAGAAATCAGCAAGGAAGAATAGACATCAAAATAAGCTGTTAGCATCTGGTATGTTAACAGCTTATTTTTTACAGGTTTTAATTTGAAATAACGGAGGCAAGTTGCTTTGAAGATTCTCGTAAGTGCCTGTTTGTTAGGCAAAAACTGTAAGTATAACGGTTGCAATAACTTAAATCAAAGCGTGTTGGATTTTATCGAAGGGCATGAGGTTATCGGCGTTTGTCCGGAGCAGTTGGGCGGGCTGTCTACTCCTCGCTTACCGGCAGAAATTGTTGCTGGCGTTGTGACGAACAAGGAAGGTATCAGCGTAGATGCGGAATTTCGCAAGGGAGCTCAGGAGGCGTTGGCAGCTGCTTTGGAGAACAAGGTGGATTTGGCAATTCTGCAGTCGCGTAGTCCCAGCTGCGGCGTCAAGGAGATTTATGACGGTAGCTTCAGCGGCAAGAAGATTAAAGGGCAGGGCGTGTTCGCCAAGTTACTTTCTGCACATGGTATAAAGGTGCTTGATGCCGAGGATATAGCTGAGCATAAATAACAGTGCCTGAAAAAGTTGGTTTATAAAAATTAAAAGGCAAGGTCATAGGATGTATGTTCCTAGACTTTGCCTTTTGTGCTTTAGCTTACAATATTTTTCTTTTAACCTGCTTTATTAAAGCATTTCAGCAAACGTCTGGATTCTGGTGTGAAGCTGTTCAAAGCTAGTGTTGAGCGGATCAATCTCTACAGTCAGGCAGGGATAGCCTGCTTTGTTTAAGTCAGCTTCAAGCCAGGGCTGGTCGTATTCTTCAGGATCGCAGAATTTCATTAAGCAGTTAATAACGCCATCGGCCTGTGTTTGCTGGCAAAGTTCGCTTAAGAGGGAACCGCGTGGCTTACCAAGCTCATGAATCAGGCTGCAACAGGTGCGGTTCTTCCATTGGAGTGCTAAACGTTTCAAACCACCGCCTCCGTTTATAGGGATATCAGTTCTAAATTGACGGCTTTCCTGCGCAAGGTCATCACCGACAACAGCAAGCTTATTCTTGGTAAGTATTTCAAGAAAAGCATCAGGTTCGCCGGTAATGCCGGTGAGAATAACCTTCCTTCCAACAAAATTATAATCTGGTAATGCTTTAAGACTTTCATTAATTTCCTTTACAATGGCAGTATGCTCACTCTTTTCAAAGAAAAGAGCACTTTTCATAATTGCATGGCGTACTGCAGGCGTAATGATATCAAGATGCTTTACTGCGAGCGTGGTAAAATCTCTCATAACTGCATTATGCTCATTGTAAATTTCAATTGTTCGAAAGAGCGCTTTTTTGGTCATCATCTGACCGGTAATAGTAGCCAGCATGACAAGAACATTTTCATATTCACTGATAAGATAATCAGTACTTGCTGTTGAAGCACGGTTTTGCGGGTAGACAATGGGAATCATCGGGATATCAGGAACGCCAAAGCGCCAGTTCTGAGTCATACAGCGCAGTGTGTCGCAGATTGCCGGGATTATGACACCGCTGAGTCCTTTGTAGGTGCCGTTCAGGCCAAGTTCCAGGTTGGCCTGCATGATGGGGCAGGCGAAAGGTGGCAGGTAGCTTTTTACAAGCTTTAAGTCTGTCTGGCCACCCCAAAGGCCCAGTGGAATCATACCGCTGGCATGCACGAGCTCTTCCGGTGTATATGGTTCAAAGCAGCCGATAACCTTTTTACCCTCTGCCAGATATTTATCAAGCTGAGCCCGGGGATTTTGACAGGCCTGCTTAAGACTTTCAATATTTGTGTGCAAATCAGCCATTTTATAAATCCTCCTTATTTTGCTGCTTAACTTCAACTAGGCCTTGAATTCTTGTTTCAAACTGAGCTTCACTGTAGTTGCGGTAGTCAGCCTGATCGCCGTCAAAGGAAGTGAATGGGATGCCTGCAGCTTTGGCGAGCTGACGCTGTACTTCCATCATCTGGCAGTCCATAACCTTGCAGCTGCGGTTAACATGGTAGATTGTACCTTCGCAGCCAAAACGTTTCAAGGCTTCAAGCCGACGTTCAATCATCGTGCTGGCATTATCGCCGTTTGTAGAAGCGAAGCAATAGGCGCGTGCCATGCCATCGAGGTCATTATATTCAATGGCCCAGGCTTTGCCGTAGCTGGAAGCAACCATGTTAATGCCATACTTTTTTAAAGTGCGAAGATTATGGCTTAGGTATGGCCAGCAGGCAATGCCGTCCCAAGAGATGCGAAAGCGTTCTTCGATGGGGAAGGTAGAGGTTCCCTCTGCGATATGTTTTTCAATCTCACTGTTAAGCTGCTCCAGAATGGCGGTAGTGGAAGCCTTGCCGCGGTTGCAGACCATAGAGGACATATAGTTGAAGAGTTCAAATCCACTTAGGGGAGCCGGTTTGCGGTCAAGCAGATTATTGGCACGCTCCCATAGGAAGCTGTTGCGCTGGCTGATTTTCATTACTTCTTTAAAATGTTCATCGTCCCATTTTTTGTCGGTAAACTCACAGAGGTTTTTGATGAGCTCATCAATTTGTGCGCGCACATAGCGGACACGGCTTTCAGTAACGTAATCCCAGGGATTATAGCAGGTATCAATGAAGAAGATAGGAATATTCATCTGACGTGCTAAATTTTCATACCACTTGGTGAGCTGGTTGCAGATATTGTTGGTGAGCAGCAGAAAATCAGGTTTTACCAGCTTGCCGCTATCAGGAAGCTCTAGAGCGCTTTCCCCGTTTAACACAGAGGCATAGGCGAGGTTGAGCTTGGCGTAGGCGCAGAGGTCGTTAGCGTAGCCAAGCGGCCCTTCGCACTCCTGCAGAAGGTTGTCTGCCTGATGTCTGGCAGCAATGCCTGCGGCATGGTTCTCAGGATAGAGGACGTTGAGGCCTAGCGTTTCGGCAATTTCCTGCGGAAAAATCGACGCTGACCAGCCGACCTTTTCGCCGCGCTCCTTGGCGAGGCGTGCGTTTTCAAAAAGGGCGGCACTTTGCTCGGCCAGCATGAGCATGCTTTTTGGCTTTGGTCGTTTAGGCTTGGCTTGCGGAGCGCTGTCCGCTGCTTTTATCGTTGCTATACTTTCACTCATCGTCTTCACTCCTTAGCTTGCAATAGTTTTTCATAGGCCAGAACAGCTGCACCGATAGCACCTGCGGACTGGCATAAGGGATCGACAAGAATCGGACAGCCCATTTCCTTTTCCATGGCTTGTACGACGCCGCTGTTTAAGGCTACACCGCCGCTCATGGCCAGGCAGACTGGATGTCCCAGGCGGAGCGCCATGCCTGCGACGCGTTTGGCTACGGATTTGTGAATGCCTGCGGCAATATCCGCTAGAGGCACCTGCGCGGAAAGCTGGCTGATTACTTCGGATTCGGCAAAGACAGTGCAGGTGTTGCTGATTTTCGCCGGCTGCTTGCTCGCTGCGGATAAAGGTCCGAGCTGCTCGATAGGAACGTTTAAAACCCTTGCCATCACGTCCAGAAAACGTCCTGTCCCTGCTGCGCATTTATCATTCATCTGGAAGGCGAGCAGCCTTCCCTGCGGCGATAGCTTGAGCGCCTTGGCATCCTGGCCGCCTATGTCGATAACTGTGTCCACCTGCGGCAGCAGCAAATGAATACCCTTGGCGTGGCAACTCAGCTCGCTGCTCTGCTCATTTGCCTCAGAACAAATCAGCCGTCCATAGCCAGTTGCTATGGTATAAGCAATCTGCTCGCGCGAGATAACGGACTGCTCAAAAATTTCGGCTAAGGCCCTGGCGGGGCCGACAGTACCTGTCCCCAGCGGCACAACGACGTGGGCCACAATTTTTTGGCCGTTTTCAAGAATAACAGCTTTGCTGGTAGTGGAGCCGATGTCTATGCCTAGTGTGTACATAAAATGACTGCCTCCTTTGACGAAAATAAATTAACGGATATCATTAGCTTTGTACATCGACTGGATTTTTTCCTCGCTGTAGCCAAGCTCTTTGAGGATTTCTGCTGTGTCGCAGCCAATCGGACCGGAGATTTTATGCGGAATTGCAGCGGCATCGACAGAGCGGAAGTGAGCCGGGCCGTTAGTAAAGACAGTCTTGGTTCCGTCACTGTATTCGTAATGATAGGCATAATTATTGGCGATAACCTGCGGATCGTTGGGCACATCCTTAAAGTGTGCGAGCACCTCATGCGGCAGATCGTGAGCGTCTAAAAGCTCATGCCAATAGGAAACAGGCTGCTCCCTGAATTTCTTATCAAGGATAGCGACAAGCTCTTTTTTATTTTCGTAATAGGCTGCGGCGGTGGAAAATCTTGCGTCTTTCAATAATTCAGGAAGACCGATAAGCTGGCAGAATTCAGGGAAACGGCGATAGTCAATGATTGCAAGGTACAGCCATTCTCCGTCAGCTCCCTGATAGGTGTTGCTGCACGCATGGCTGCAGTCCTCATGGCTGCGTGGGTATTGGCGTCCGTTGAAGCCGTTTAAAAGTCCGGAGGACAGAATAAAGGTACCAATCTGCAAAAGGGAAACGTCAACCTTATCTCCTGCGCCAGTTCTTTCTCTGCGGAAGAGGGCTGCAGCAATGGCACCGGCAAGCGCTGCAGCAACGCTGTGGTCGCCAAAGCCGGCAACAGTCATGAGCGGCGGACCGCCAGCCGGTGCTAAATCTGCCAAGAGTCCGGTTCTGGCATAAAAGGCTGTATAATCATAGCCGGGACGGTCTTTCTCCGGCCCCTTGTCACCATAGCCTAGTACGGAGGCATGAATGAGCCTGGGATAAATATCCTTTAACTGGTCATAGGTCAGGCCCAGCTTTTCCAGAGCCTGCACACGGTAGTTGGTCACGAAAACATCTGCTGTTTCCAACAGCTTCAGCAAGACCTGCTTGCCCTCCGTTGTTCTTGTGTTGATGGCAAGAAAGCGTTTATTTAAGTTCTGCATATCAAAATTAGGATTAGCGATGTCTGTCGTGGGAGAGAGCGAGGTCGCGCCTTGCGTCCTCCAGGTGTCACCGTTTATAGATTCAACCTTGATTACCTCTGCTCCCCATTCTGCAAGAATTCGGGCAGTCATTGGTCCTGCCAGCATATTGGAAAGTTCAATTACCTTAATTCCCTCCATGGGCTTCATGAGTTAGTTCCTCCTTCGTCTTTCGCTATCTGTTAACGCTGCTCTAAATTTGGGCTGAGCGTATTCTGTGACAACAAAAGCCGAGAAATATAAAGTCAGACTTTAGGTTTCTCGGCTTGCTGCATTGCTTATTTTTTATACTTTCTGATCGCTGCACCGATTAGCTTCGCTGTCTGCGACAGCTCTGCTTCGGTGTGCGTTGCCATGAGGGCAACGCGCAGGCGCGCAGTGCCTTTTGCTACCGTCGGATAGCGGATAGCGGGGGCGAGCACGCCATTTGCCAACAGCTCGTCTGCAACCTGCAGAGCGGACTTCTCATCGCCGATGATAATAGGAATGATGGCGGTGGGAGAGTAGGCTTCTACGTCTTCAGCGTGCAATGCGTTTAAGAAAAACTCAACGTTATGCTGCAGATTTTGTGCACGCTGTGGTTCCTCCTCCAGTACCTCAATAGCTCGCAGCGCAGCGGCGAGCGTAGCAGGAGTCTGAGAGGTGGCGAAGATAAAGCTGCGTGCTTTATTTTTGAGATATTCAATAATCACCTTGCTGGCGCAGGCGTAACCGCCTTCGGCGCCAAGTGCTTTGCTGAGCGTACCCATGAGAATATCAGGACGAACAGTGTTGCCGAAATGCTCAACAGTACCATGACCTGTTTGGCCGATAACACCAGTGGCGTGAGCTTCGTCAATCATCGTGAGCAGATGATATTTTTTGCCGAGGGAGACGAGTGCAGGCAGGTCAACAATGTCACCGTCCATGCTGAAAACTGCGTCGCTGACAATCAAGCCTCTGCTGCAGGGGGTAGCAAGAATTTTCGCTTCCAGATCCTGCATATCATTATGCTTATAGACAACGATGCGTGCCTTGGAAAGGCGGGCACCATCGATGATGCTGGCGTGGTTATATTCGTCGCTGAAGATAACGCTTTCGCTGTTGCAGAGGGCGGAAATAATGCCGACGTTGGCCATGTAGCCTGTGTTAAACACCAGTGCTGCTGCTGTGCCTTTGAAATGCGCCAGTTTGCTTTCAAGCGCTTCGTGCAAGGCGGTGTTGCCGGTAGTCAGACGGCTGCCGCCGCTGCCTGCGCCCCATTGAAGCGCAGCTTCGGCAGCGGCCTGCTTAACGCGGGCATCTGCTGCTAAATCAAGATAGCTATTGGAGGCAAGCATCAAAACCTTGGGTCCCTGCATTTCGACGTATTTACTTTGCTCACTGTCCATAGTGCGCAGAGAGCGGTAAAGATTCTGTT
The DNA here is from genome assembly GCF_934190775.1 of uncultured Phascolarctobacterium sp. GTDB lineage: Bacteria > Bacillota > Negativicutes > Acidaminococcales > Acidaminococcaceae > Phascolarctobacterium_A. The sequence goes on along the minus strand of NZ_CAKPTG010000016.1, from coordinate 18,254 downwards.
CTTTAAGTTGCTTTAATTCGTCAGCAAAAATCTGCTCCGGATCAGGATTAGCAGGCTTTTCGACAGGCAGGCCGCGCACCAGTACACGCTGTTTTTCCAGATAATTGATAGCATCCTCGGCCTTGGCTTTGCTGCTGTCAAAAATAAAAACTCGACCGCCGTGCGGATTACCCATTTCCTTTATCGGCATGAGGCGTACATAACCATGCTTTAAGGATGCAAGGTAGCCGACGAGGTAATCAGGATCATCGGAAAGACACAGCTCGGCGATGATGCCGGGAGCATGTACAACCTTGGTGGCTAGTACGATGGCCTCGCGGAAGTGGTTCTTACCGCTGCAGTTGCTTGCTGCGCCTTCAGCATCCATATGGGTTACGCGGATACCGCGCTCATGGTCAGGCTCAAGTCGGGTGCCGGTGGCAACATCGTAGAGTACGGCGCCGCGCATAGGATGGTTGTGACGCAAAAGGTTAATCAGTTCATCAGACTTGGCTTCCAATCCCAGCTCGCAGAGCATTTCCTTCATGATTTTGTAGGTTTCTTCTACCGTATCAGCGGGACGTTTGCTGACAGGCAGAGCGTTGAGATATTGCAGCTTTTCCGGTGCGACTTCTTCCATTTTGACGTTGATGAAGTCTGCTCGGCCGAGGCCGTGATGCAGAGCGCGCTCGGTAAGTGCGCTGACAGCGTTGCTGATATCGGATTGCGGGACAATGCGTTCTGCGCCGCTGACGTGCAAATCACCTTTGGATGCGCGCATTTTGATGCTGTATAAAGGCATAGGGAAATCTCCTTTGATGATAAATTTAGAACGTTATAATTTTGGTGTCTTCGCATTGCAATCAATATATCGTTTCGCTCAAGAAAAATTTTCCCGTACCCAAAGGGTACAACGCAAATTTCGTGTGGAATCAATACAAAGTGCCGCAAAACTCGCGCAAAGCGATAATGTTTTTCTACATAAGCAATGTTTAGCGCTCAAACAGTTGCGCCACTTTTGTGATTCCAGACACTCATTTGCTAAAATTTTTATTCACTACACGATATATTGCTTGCTGGCGTTATTTGTTCGGCAAACTTTTGTGAATCTGCATTTAGAAAAGAGCAGGCAAAACCACAACTGTGATTTTGCCTGAAATGTTATACAAACTATTATTTATCAGCCTCTGAGCAAAGCCACTTTGGTAAGCAGCTTTTGCGCTGGCTTATAGAATGCACCGGCGGCAACTGCGGTGAAAATCATACCGGGGAAGGCTGCGGCGGTGAGTACCATCCAGTTTACACCGGTAACCTGCCACAGTACGAGGCGGGCAGCGAAGGTTCCGAGCGGGCCGCTGACAGCAACAGTAAGCAGATTGGTTCCGAGCAGGGCCATGGCGCCACCGGCAACAACGCGGAATACCATCTGTACAAGTACGTTGATGATGTTGTGCATTCCGAGCATCATTCCCAGCATACTTGCAATGATACCTGCGATAATGTAGCGTTTAAAGCCGAAGCAGGCGCAGATGAGTACGGCGATTGGTGCAGATAACTGGAATTCGCCACCGGCAATTGGCGAAGGGATTTTAAAAGAACCTGAAATCAGAATCAAGACACCTAACAAAGCGATAGTAGTCAGCTCTTTCATACTCAAATCTTTCATTTAATTGCTCCTTATTTTAAAACCTCATCCATGGATTGTTTAGCTAGTGCTATAGCCTTATCCAGATCTTTGTTTTCGATATTCAGCGGCGGGTTGAAGTAGATGACGTTACCCAGAGGACGCAGCAGCAGGCCGTGGGTAAGTGCTTTTTTATAAATTTCGTAGCCTATACGCAGGTCGCCGTCGAAGCCGATTTTCTTATCCTTATCGGTAACAAGTTCCATAGCGTTAATCAGGCCGATATGACGGATTTCGCCGATGTTTTTATGAGCGCCGAAGGTATCCATGAGTGCATTGTGGAAGTAGATTGCTTTTTCGGCAGCATGCTCGAGAATGTTTTCTTCCTTCATAATCTTGAGTACAGCGAGGGCGGTTGCGCAGCCGATAGGGTTACCGGCATAGGTGTGGCTGTGCATGAATTGCTTGCCTTTGTTGTAATCGTCATAGAAGGCATCATAAATTTTGTCTGTGGTGCAGACAATAGCCATTGGCAGATAACCGCCGGTGAGAGCCTTACTGATGGTCATGATATCAGGAGTAATTCCCGCATGGTTGCAGGCGAACATTTTGCCTGTTCTGCCGAAGCCGGTAGCAATTTCGTCGGCAATCAGCAGTACGCCGTACTCATCACAGAGCTTGCGCAGCTTTTGCAGGTAGAGAGGCGGATAGATACGCATGCCTGCGCAGCCTTGGACGATAGGTTCAACGATAATGGCAGCGGTTTCTTTGGCGTGTTTAGCGAATTCTTCCTCAGCAAATTTGAAGCATTCGCATTGGCAGTGCTCGCGGTCTTTGGCAAACGGGCAACGGTAGCAATCAGGTGCCTTTACATGGATGTTATTCATCATCATGGGTTTATACATTTGTGCGAACAGGTCCATACTGCCTACGGAAAGAGCACCGATGGTTTCGCCGTGATAGCCTTCGCTGAGGCACATGAAGCGCTGTTTTTCCGGGTGACCGGTCTGCAGCTGATATTGGAAGGCAATTTTCAGCGCGATTTCTACAGAAGAGGAGCCATTGTCAGCAAAGTTGAATTTATTCAGGCCTTTGGGGAGAACGTCGACCAGCTCTTCGCACAGCTTGATAGCAGGCTCGTGGGTGAAGTTAACGAAGATAACGTGCTCTAATTGTTCAATCTGCTCTTTGATGGCAGCATTGATTTTGGGATTGCAGTGACCTAAAAGGTTGCACCACCAGCTGCTGATGATATCAAGATATTCGGTACCGTCGGCTGCGTAAAGGTAAGGGCCTTTAGCGTGGTCAACGATGATAGGACGTAAGGTTTCGTAGTCCTTCATTTGGGAACAGGGATGCCAGATGTGGGCTAAATCTCTTTTTTGTAAATCTGCTACTCTATCGTTCATTTTATATTCCTCCTGAGTTTTGTGTCATTATTGTTTATTCCCCCTTCCGCTTCACGTTGTTCGGCAACTTCCCTGTAGGGGCAGGCAAGAGCGTGTAATTGAGACTAAAGGGGGCTGTCAATTTTTATTTGTATAATCCTTTAAGCACTTCTACATCAATATCCAGCTCGTTGGCGTTCGGCGGTACGCAGGCAAGTATGGGGACCGCTGTAATTTCTTCCATCATACGCTTGTTATCGGCCTGCATGAAGTTGTTGCCGTCATAGTTGTTAAGGATGATGCCGCGGACGGGAATGTTTTTCTGCTTGAGGTAGGAGATGGTTAGTACGCAGTTATTGATGGAACCGAGCGCTGCGTTGGAGATGACCAGTACGCCTAAATCAAGCTTTTTGATGATGTCCTCGAGCAGGATGTGCTCTTCATCCCAACGGATGGGGCAGATGATGCCGCCGCTGCCTTCCATGGTAACGTAATCATATTTAGCAAGGGAAGCGTGATAATCAGCTTCAATCTTTTCCATTTCTACAGGGTTGCCCTCGCGCAGTGCTGCCAGATGCGGGGAAACTGCTTCCTTATAAATGTAGGAAACAAGATTTTCCGGCTTTTCCGGGATGTTGGCGGTTTTGGCAACAAAGGCTGCGTCGCCCGGCAGCCAGGTGCCGTCAGGCTGTTCTTCAGCGCCGCTCAGCGCTGCTTTGTAGTAGCCGGCGTTGACGCCTGCATCGCGTAAGCGTTTAACAAGCAGGCCGGTAACGTATGTTTTACCGATATCTGTACCGATTGCTGTAATGAAAAGACCTTTACTCATAATTTTCACCTTCGTAATTTATTTTGGTTAACTTAAGATTCTGCGTGGTTAACTTTGTTATAGCTTAAGTATACGCTGTGAAATTTTTAATGTCAACCTAGCAAAATAGTATGGTTAACCATGGCGGCTGAGCATAAAAAAAGACTGACAGCTATATTTTGTGGTTATAACTGTCAATCTGTGCTTATCTTGTGGTTAACGAAAAATCATCTTAATATAAAGGAAAAAATTATTTTTTTGTTGCTGCGTTTTTACGGATTTCAGTTACAGGGATGCCGCCGATGCCCCAGTTATCTGTATCAACCTCGTCGATGGTGACAACGGTGGTAGACTTGTTTTTGCCTAAAACGTCATGCAGAAGATTGGTCGCACCTTCGATGAGAGCGCGCTTTTGCTCCGGGGTAACGTTACCTTCTTTGGTGATTTTGATGTTTACATAGGGCATGGTGATGACCTCCTTGTGTTTTTCTTTCATTATAACATATTTTACTTGCAAACTACTCATTTCTATGCTATTATAAGTGCGGTAAAATTTACTGATGCACAGTAGCATTTAGGATGAGCTGGAGCAGTTAACAGTAAAGCTTACTTCTGAAAAATTTTTAAGTCAATACTCGCTTGGATCTATAAGACCGGGACGAAGACGCAAACAGGCTAACTATGCGCATTCCGTACCGGAATGCGCTTTTTTATATGCTTCGGCACAAATAAGCAATTCCGTAGCCTTGAATTTGCACAGCGTCTCCTGTGGTCAGAAGGGAGGGCAATCTTGAAGGTTGGTATTATTGGCGGTGGGCGTGTTGGCAGCCGTTTGGCTGCAAGCTTGCGTAAAGCAGGCGTGCTGGCCGGCATTACGGCTGCATCCGAGCAGCACAGCGCACAGCTGGCACAGCAGTTTGGCGTACCGATGACGGATAACGCGAAGCTGTGGCAGGCAGCGGACGTGCTCTTGCTTACCGTACCGGATCGTTTGATTGGTACGGTGGCAGAGGAGCTGGCGCAAAGTGTGATACCTGCGGCTAAGGTTGTACTGCATGTGAGCGGCAGTGTAGGACTGGAGCCTTTGGCTCCGCTTACGCAGCTGGGCGCACATGTAGGCAGTCTGCATCCGCTGCAAAGCTTTGCCGGCGGCAATACACAGCTTGCAGGTGTGTATATGGCGCTGGACGGTGACAGCGAAGCGCTGGACGCAGGCAAAAAGCTCGTAGAGCTTTTTGGCGGTAAAGCGTTCAGCGTTCCTGCTGAAGAACGTGCGGCCTACCATGCGGCAGCGTGCATCTGCTCCAACTACGCTGTAACGGTGGAGGCTATGGCGGCGCAGCTGATGGCGCGCTGGATCGGCAGCAACGAAGCTGCCTGGGAAGCGCTGCTGCCCTTGTTCAAAGGCACGGCGGCTAATTTGCAGGCTACGCAAAATCCTGCGGCGGTCCTGACAGGACCTATTGCCCGCGGTGATGTCAGCACGGTAGCAAAACATCTTGCTGCTTTACCGGCAGCTGTAATTCCTGCCTATTGCTCTCTAGGCCTGGCGACAACCTCGCTGGCCCTTGCTAATGGCACTATTGACGAAAATGCAGCTGATGAGCTGAGAAATTTGCTTGGAGGATATTATGGCTAACAAACAAGTAACAGTCGCAACGATTAAAGAAATGAAGCAAAAGGGCGAACCTATCACGATGATAACCGCTTACGACGTAGCAATGTCCCGCAACGTGAACGAAGCAGGCGTAGACATGATTCTTGTAGGTGATTCCTTGGGTAACGTAATTTTAGGATATAATTCCACAGTCCCTGTAACGATGGATGAAATGATTCATCACACTAAGGCTGTTATGCGTGGCAACAGCACTGCTTTAGTAGTTGGCGATATGCCGTTTATGAGCTATCAGGCAAGCATTGTTGATGCAATGTACAATGCAGCACGCTTCCTGAAGGAAACAGGCTGCACTGCAGTTAAGCTGGAGGGCGGTTCTGAGGTAGTTCCTCTCGTAGAGCGCCTGACACAGGCTGGCATTCCCGTATGTGCTCATATCGGTCTGACTCCGCAATCTGTAAATCAGCTGGGCGGCTTCAAGGTACAGGGCAAGGATATTGCTGCTGCACAAAAAATGATTGATGATGCCAAGGCTTTGGAGGCTGCAGGTGCTTTTGCCTGCGTGCTGGAATGCGTTCCGGCAGCACTGGCTGCTAAGGTAACCAGCGAGCTGAAAACCATGGCTACCATCGGTATCGGTGCCGGCAACGGCTGCGACGGCCAGGTGCTCGTATGCAACGACCTTTTGGGAGTTTCAACCGGCTTCTGTCCGAAATTTGTTAAGAAGTATGCTAATCTGCATGATACTACCGTAGAAGCAGTAAAGGAATATATTGCCGATGTTAAAGCAAGAAGTTTCCCTGCTCCGGAGCATACCTTTAAGATTGACGATGCTGTTTTAGAAAAATTATATTAATACTTTTATACATAAAGTGAGGTAATTCAAAATGAAATTAGTACATACAGTTGCAGAGCTGCGCGAGGAGGTTGCAGCAGCTAAAGCTCAGGGTTTGACAATTGGTCTGGTGCCTACTATGGGCGCTTTGCATGAAGGCCATGCATCCCTGATTAAAGCAGCTAACATGGAAAATGACTTTGTTGTAGTCAGCGTTTTCGTAAACCCGACTCAATTCGGTCCTAACGAAGATCTGGATGCTTATCCGCGTACTCTGGAAGCAGACTGCAAGCTGGCAGAAAGCATGGGCGCTAACGTAGTTTTCGCTCCGGCTCCGAAGGAAATGTATCCGAGCGAAGATGCAACCTGGGTTGAAGTAACCGGTGATATTACCAAGGTTCTTTGCGGCCGTACCCGTCCGATTCACTTCCGCGGTGTAACTACCGTTGTTACCAAGCTGTTCAACCTGGCACAACCGGACCGTGCTTACTTCGGCCAGAAGGACGCACAACAGGTTGAGGTTCTGAAGCGCATGGTAAAAGACCTGTTCTTCAATATCCAGCTGCGCATTATGCCGATTGTCCGCGAAGCTGACGGTTTGGCAAAGAGCTCCCGCAACACCTATCTGAATGAAGCAGAGCGCAAAGCAGCTCTGGTACTGAGCCGTAGCCTGAAGGCTGCTAAGGAGCAGTACGAAGCAGGTGAGCGTGACGCTGCTAAGATTACTGCGGCTGTAACCGCTTCCATTAAAGAAGAGCCAATGTCTGATATTGATTATGTTGAAATTTATGCACTGCCGGAATTGAAACCTGTAGCAGCTCCGATGGCAGGCAGCAACCTGCTGGCTGTAGCTGTTAAATTCGGCACTACCCGTCTGATTGATAATGTAGTTTTGGAGGAGAAATAATATGCTTTATACTATGCACCATGGCAAAATTCATCGCGCTACCGTAACCCAGGCAAACCTGGAATATATGGGCAGCATTACTATCGACAGCGAGCTGCTGGAGCTGTCCGGTATTCTTCCGGGCGAGCGTGTACAAATCGTTGACAACAACAACGGCAACCGTCTGGAAACCTATGTTATTGCCGGTGAGCGTGGCAGCGGTGTTATCTGCCTGAACGGTGCGGCTGCACGCAAGGTTCTGGTTGGTGATACTGTTATCATCATCGCTTACAGCCTCATGACCGAGGAAGAAGCTAAAACCTATGTGCCGAAGGTTGTAATGGTTGACGAAAACAACCATCCGATCAACGTTCGCGGTACTGAAAAAGAAGCAGAAATCGGCTGATTTTAAGCATTATACAAGCACGTTGTGGGTTGCGCGAAAGCGCAGGCTGCAGCGTGCTTTTTGTATTAATTGCTTTCGTTGGAAAGTAGTTATGCTATGTGTGTGAATAAAACACTTCGGCTGTTTTAAAGTAAAAATAGCAAAACTTCGGCTAAAACGTAAGTCTTGTTCTGTTTTAGCCGAAGTTTTCCCAATATAAGCACAGCATTTTTCTATACTATGAAATTTATTAGTAACTTATAAATTCATTAATATATTGTTTTTGCAAAGCAGTAAGAATATAATAAAGGAAAATCAAGAAAAGCTTAGGAGGAATGCTGAATGTTAAACGATAGTGTTATTAATGTTTTGAAAAATAATCTTTGGGATGTCGCAACCTGCGCTGACAACGAGCCTAATGTTGTGCCGGTTGGCTTTAAGGATGTGACTGCAGAAGGTAAATTGGTAGTAGGTGATGTATTTCTGGATACTACTTTAAAGAACATTGCCGAAAATAACGGCCGCGTTGCTGTTTCTGCTTATGACGGCAAAACCTTTGAAGGCTATCAGATTAAGGGCAGCGCTGTTTATGTAACAGAGGGCGAAGTGGTTGATGCCTTTAAGGCTGCTGCAGAGGAGCTGTTCCATGGAGCTGCAACTGCTAAGGGTGCCTTGATTATTACTCCTGAAAAGGTTATTGTTACTACTCCAGGTGCTGATAATAAAAAAGAGCTTTAATTTTCATTGCATTTGAGCGTGGGGATTTTTCCCTGCGCTTTTTAATTATATAGGCAAAAACAAGCCTGATATAGTAGAATAGTAATAGGCAGGTGATGACTATGTATCAAAAAAAGCTGGCGGCGGATATCCGCTGTCCGTTGGAATATGGTTTGAGTGTTTTTGGCGGCAAATGGAAATCGCGTATTATATGTGTGCTGGCACAAAACAATAAATTGCGTTATAGTGAGCTGCGCAAGGAATTGGCTAATATTACCGATGCTGTTTTGGCGGCGCTTAAAGAGCTGATTGCTGACGATATGGTGGCGCGCAAGGCTTATAATGAAATCCCGCCGCATGTGGAGTATGAGCTTACGGGAAAGGGAACTTCGGCAATACCTATATTACAAAGCATTTGCCGTTGGTCGGGCATTTTTTGCAAGGAAACTGACGAAGTGATGCTGACGCAGTGCCAGCGTTGTGACTATAAGTAAAACGATATATACAGCAAATAAAAAACTTCGGTAGAACGCTAAGTGTCATCGTTCTACCGAAGTTTTCGTTTATTGAGAACTTAAGAAAAAAATGATATACTGAACTTGTGTGCAACACTAAATACTATAGTAGATTTTAAGGTATTTCATTTGGAGGAAATAGTATGTTGGAAAAAGCTTTGTTTTCGGGAGAATCGGTAAATGTTGAATATAAAGTAGAAATTCCGCCGAATAGTGATAAGTACATGAAAACAGTAGTTGCTTTTGCTAATGGACGAGGTGGACATATTATTTTTGGTATTGATGACAAAAGTTTAAAGGTAGTTGGAATAGAATCCGATGCTATATTTTTGAAAATTGATGCCATTACAAATGCTATTCTGGATAGCTGTGAACCGAAAATATATCCAAACGTAACTTTACAGACATTAGATGATAAAACTGTAATAGTGGTAGAAATTCAACCGGCACCTATGAGGCCTTATTATATAAAGTCTCAAGGTATAGTAAAAGGTACTTATGTGCGCGTTGCCGGAACTACAAGACATGCAGAAGCGTATATGTTAAAAGAGCTTATATTAGAAGGGCAAAATCGTTATTATGACAGTGAAATATGCAAAGACCTTACAGAGGTGCAAGATGATGAAATAGAAAAATTATGTCGTGACATGAAAGCTATAGCAATAAAGAATACTTTAGATGAAAGTGCAAAATTAGCGGTTCGCGATATAACCAAGAATGTATTGATAACTTGGGGAGTTTTGAAGGATGTGGATGGTAAAATTCTCCCTACCAATGCATATGCACTGTTAACAGGTCAAATGCTGTGTCAGCCTGTTATACAATGTGCAGTTTTCAAAGGAAATACACGTGCATACTTTATTGATAGACGAGAATTTGATGGTCCTGTTCAGCAGCAGGTAGAGTTTGCATATCAGTATGTTTTAGAAAAAATTAATATGGGAATGCAGATCAAAGGGATTTATCGTCAGGATATGTATGAGTTGCCAGTCGATGGCATACGCGAATTAATTGCTAATGCTGTTGCACATCGTAGTTATTTGGAACCAGGGAATATACAAGTAGCTTTGTATGATGACAGATTGGAAATTACATCTCCAGGAATGCTATTAAATAATGTTTCGATAAGAAAAATAATGGAAGGATATTCCAAGTTGCGTAATCCGGCAATTGCAAGTGCTTTTGCATATATGAAAATTATTGAAAAATGGGGTACTGGTATACCAAGAATTTTTAGGGAATGTGCGGAATATGATTTGCCTAAACCGCAATTACTTGATTTTGATGGTGATTTTAGGGTGAATATGTATAGAAAAACTACCCAAACTACCCAAACTACCCAAACTACCCAAACTACCCAAACTGTCGTAAGTAACCTTTCTGATTTGACAGATGATGATAATGTTATTTTAAATGCTTTGCTACAAAACAACAGGTTAACGCAAAGGGAAATTGCTTCAAAACTGGAATGGTCTGTGGACAGAGTAAAATATTACTTGCAAAAACTGAAGAAAAAAGGAGTTATTAAACGTGTAGGCAGTAGCCATAACGGATATTGGGATATAATAGTAAAATAGCCAAATAAAAAACTTCGGTAGAACGCTAAGTGTCATCGTTCTACCGAAGTTTTTCGTTTCTATTCGCTTTTGTCGTGGCAGCAGCAATGCTCTGCTGCCACAGGCTTCATGGAGCATTCCGGGCAGATGCCTTCGCCCTCTAAAAGCTTGCTGCCCCAGGCGTACATGGCCTGCAGGATGGGAAAGAGGCTTTCGCCCCGCGGCGTCAGGCTGTACTCAACCTTAGGCGGCACAACGGCGTACACCTTGCGCGCAATCAAGCCGTCCCCTTCCAGCTCGCGTAATTGCTGGGTGAGCATTTTGGGCGTAGCCTCGGGGACGAGGCGGCGCAGCTCGTTGAAGCGCAGAATTTTACCGGACAGGTGCCACAGGAGCAGTGCTTTATATTTGCCGCCGATGAGCTGCAGTGTGGCAGCAACGGGGCAGTTGACGTTAATGATGTCTTTCATTTGGATTTTCCTTTCTGTAATGAGCAAAGCTTTCAGAGTTTCTCACAGTATCTTTTTGTATACTATCTACCTAAATAGTGCATTCTTGAAATAAGGGTAGCGTTTGCTATAATAATAGCAGACAAAATTTTTTACGTCAAATAGATAGTAAATGAAAGGAGCCACGATGAAAAAACAATTACTTGATATAACAGGCATGAGCTGCAGTGCCTGCTCGTCACGCATCGAAAAAGTTGTTAACAGGATGCAGGGCGTGGAGCAGATGAGTGTTAATCTGCTGAAAAATAATGCGCACGTTACCTTTGACGAAAGCGTTGTAGATGAAAAAGCAATTATTGCCCGCATTGAAAAGCTGGGTTTTGGCGCGAGAGTGCATACTGCAAATGCTGCTGCACCGGTGCCTCAGCAGGATACAGCAGCGCAGGAGATGGAGGAGATGCGTCAGCGTCTTATCGGCTCGCTGATTTTTGCCGGTCTTGTCTTTTATCAGCACATGGGGCGCATGTGGGGCTGGCCGCTGCCAGGCTTTATTCTGGGGCAGGAAAACGAGCTGATTAACGCTTTACTGCAGATGCTGTGGTGCATTCCGGTGCTTTTTATCGATCGCAAGTATTTTATCTATGGTGTGCGCAATCTTTTAAACGGTGCGCCTAACATGGATTCGTTGATTGCCGTGGGCAGCGGTGCATCCTTTATTTACGGTTTATATTCCGTATTTGGCATGGCGTATGCCTTTGGTCATAACCGTCTTGATTTGCTGCCGGGCTTTGCCGATGCCTTATATTTTGAAGCTAGTGCCGTGATTTTGGCACTTGTAACCGTCGGCAAGTTTATGGAGGCGCGGGCAAAGAGCCACACCTCTGATGCGATTAAGGCGCTGATGAACCTTACGCCGAAAACGGCGCTTGTTGAGCGTCACGGTCTGCAGGGTGAAATACCTGTAGAGGAGGTTGTAACAGGTGATGTGCTGATTGTAAAAAGTGGTGCGTCCGTGCCTGTGGACGGTAAAATTATTGAGGGCAGCGCTGCCTTGGACGAAAGCGCGCTGACGGGTGAAAGTCTGCCGGTAGATAAAACAATCGGGGACAAGGTTATCGGCGGCACAATCAACAGAAGCGGTTACTTTAAGATGGAAGCGACTGCGATTGGCGCAGATACAGCTTTGGCGAAGATTATTGCGCTGGTGGACGAGGCAACTTCATCTAAAGCACCGATCGCCAAGCTGGCGGATAAGGTAAGCGGTTATTTTGTACCTGCCGTTATCAGCATTGCTGTGATTGCAGCCGGGATCTGGCTGGCGCTGGGTGCAAGCTGGCATTTTGCGCTGACGATTGCTATTTCGGTGCTCGTCATTTCCTGTCCCTGTGCTTTGGGATTGGCAACACCGACGGCGATTATGGTCGGCACAGGGCGTGGTGCAAAGAGTGGTATCCTGATTAAATCGGCAACGGCATTGGAAACAGCGCACAAGGTTGATACCGTTATCTTAGACAAAACAGGTACGATAACAGCGGGTAAGCCGGTTGTGACGGATATTTTACCTATAAAGGCTACTGAAAATGAATTGCTGGCCTTTGCTGCCAGTCTGGAGAAGCTTTCAGAGCATCCCTTGGGCGAGGCGATTGTTGCTGCTGCTGAAGAAAAGAGTCTGGTGCTTGCGGAAGCTGGCAATTATAAGCAAATCCCTGGTCAGGGCTTTACTGCTTTGCTTGCAGGGGATGAGTGCGCAGCAGGTAATCTCAATCTGTTGGAGACGTTGAATGTTGATGTCAGCAGCTTGATGAACCAGTATGACAAGCTGGCGGCTCAGGGAAAAACACCATTATACTTTGTACGTGCAGGCGAGCTTTTAGGCTGTATTGCCGTTGCCGATACTGTTAAGCCGACTAGCAGAGAAGCTATCGGCAAGCTGCAGGCAATGGGCCTGCGTGTGCTGATGGTTACCGGTGATAATCGGGCGACGGCGGAGGCGATTCGCGCGCAGGTTGGCGTGGATGAGGCTATTGCGCAGGTGCTGCCGCAGGATAAGGAAGCGGTAGTACGCAAGCTGCAGCAGGAGGGACACATTGTCGCTATGGTAGGTGACGGCATCAATGATGCACCGGCGCTGGCGCGCGCTGATGTAGGTATTGCCATTGGCGCAGGCACTGATATTGCGATTGAGGCTGCTGATATGGTTTTGATTAAGAGTGATTTGCTGGATGTGACAAAGGCGGTTCACCTGAGTCGCAGCGTGATGACCAATATCAAAGAAAATCTTTTCTGGGCCTTTATTTATAATGCGATTGGTATTCCATTTGCCGCAGGTGTATTTTATACAGCCTTCGGCTGGCTGCTGAATCCGCTGATTGCTGCAGCGGCGATGAGCTGCAGCAGTGTTTCTGTTGTTACTAACGCACTGAGACTGCGTTTTATAAAATTGTAATTGCAAAGGAGATTTTATCATGACTAAAACTATTGCTATTGAAGGTATGCATTGTCAGCACTGTGTTGGCGCTGTTAAGGAAGCACTTGCTGCTGTGGCAGGTGTAACAAGTGTTGTTGTTTCCTTGGAAAACAATAATGCTGTTGTTGAGGGCGCTGAGCTGGATGACGCAGTTTTGAAAGAAGCTGTTGAGGATACCGGCTTTGATGTAACCGCCATCAACTGAAAATAAGCACAAAAAAACGTCGCGTAAGCGGCGTTTTTGCTTGTAAAAAGTCGCTACGAGGCGACTTTTTTTCTTATGCAAATATTTCTGCTATAGCAGGCGGAAGCATATCAAGTGCACTTGCTGTCATGAATGCGGCAGCAATAGCTACAACGATAAAAGCAGCAGCGTGCGGATAATCCTTTTTGCGTACGGAAGAAAAGATGGCACGCAGGGATAAAAGCAGAATTAAGCCCCAGATATAGGGACCGGTTACCTCATGGAAAAATTTTTCAAACATGATAACACTCCTTGCTGACTGAAAAAATGAATTTAAGCAGTTTGAGATACATAGATAATAAAAAAACACCCGCAATAGCAGGTGCTGTTTTTGGATTGGTGCCTCAGCACAGAATCGAACTGTGGACACAAGGATTTTCAGTCCTTTGCTCTACCAACTGAGCTACCGAGGCGTAATGGCGACCCGGATGGGACTCGAACCCACGACCTCCGCCGTGACAGGGCGGCATTCTAACCAACTGAACCACCGGGCCATTACAATATTGAGGCAAATGGGCAAAAAAATGGTGGGCGCTAACGGGATCGAACCGCTGACATTCTGCTTGTAAGGCAGACGCTCTCCCAGCTGAGCTAAGCGCCCGTATTTGGTGACCGGTGGGGGAATCGAACCCCCGATACCGCCGTGAAAGGGCGGTGTCTTAACCGCTTGACCAACCGGCCAAATGTGGTGACCCATGTAGGCCTCGAACCTACGACACCCTGATTAAGAGTCAGGTGCTCTACCAACTGAGCTAATGGGCCGTGGTCACGTTACTTGATTATAATACCCTATCTGCTAGAAAATGTCAAGCACTTTTTTCGTAAAAACTTAAAAAATCTTTGGAGGCATAAAAACAATTGACTATGCATCTAGAAAAGCATACAATTAAAGTGTTATAGTAGGTTCTAAATTTTTTGTACGGAGGATAGACTTATGGATTACGATATTGCCGTTATTGGTGGTGGTCCTGCTGGTGTATCTGCAGCGATTACTGCTGCCAGCAAGGGACGTAAGGTTGTTCTGTTTGAAGCCCACGGCTTCAGCCCCCGTCTGCGTAGTGTAGCGCAGATAACAGATTATATGGGTATACCCGATATTTCCGGTACTGCGCTTATGGATATTTTTGTAAATCATCTCAAGCAGATGGAAGTAGATATCATTGAATCTAAAATTATTTCTTTGCGTGAGGTAGGCGAAGGCTTTATGCTTGGTACACCGCATGGCGAATATTCTGCGGATTCCGTAGTATTGGCGACCGGTATTTCCCGCTCTACGCTGTTCCCCGGAGAAAAGGAATTTTTGGGCAAGGGCGTAAGCTACTGTGCTATTGTTGATGCTGATAAATATAAGGGCAAGTCTGTGGCCGCTATTGCTACTGTTCCTGATGCTCTGGAAGAAGTAGAATATCTGGCAGAGCAATGTGAGCATGTCTTCTTTTTCCCGCTTTATTCCGGCTTTATTCCGCCGAAAAAGAAAAATATTACTGTAGTGCTGGATAAGCCGACAGAAATTACCGGTACTGACAAGGTTACCGGCCTACGTGCAGGCGATGATTTTTACAGCGTTAAGGCTGCCTTTGTCTTCCGTGCCAGCGATCCGCTCAATAGCTTTTTGCCGGGCCTGGAAATCCGCGGCCGCAGCATTTATGTTGATGATCAGGCGCAAACAAATATTGAAGGCGTTTTTGCCGGCGGAGACTGTACAGGTCAGCCTTGGCAGGTAAATCGTGCTGCAGGGCAGGGACAAAAGGCTGCTCTTTCGGCAATCCGCTATCTTGCACGTCGCGATGAGGGAATTGACTATTAAAAATTGCAGTAAAATCTTTTATCCCGACGGGATTTATGCTACAATATAAGTTATGATAAATTATTTGGAGGCTATATTATGTTAGATTTAAAATTCGTCCGCGAAAATCCGAAGCTGGTCGAAGAGGCTGTAAAAAGCCGTAATGGCAGCCTTGATTTGACTGAATTCCTGGAACTGGATAAACAACGTCGTGAAATTACCCAACAGGTAGAAGCACTGAAGAAAGAACGCAACACTGCATCTCAAGAGATTGGCAAGCTGAAAAAAGCTGGTCAGGATGCTGCTGAGCAGATGGCTGCAGTTCGTGCTCTCGGCGATAAAATTGCTGCAGATGATAAGGAACTGAAAGAGATTGAAGAAAAAATCAAAAGCATTCTGCTGACTATTCCTAACGTTCCTGCAGAAGATGTTCCTGTAGGCAAGGATGACACCTGCAACCCGGTTATCCGCACCTGGGGCGAACCGACTAAATTTGATTTTGAACCTAAGGCTCACTGGGATATCGGTGAAAACCTGGGCATTCTGGATTTCGAACGTGGCGTTAAGGTTAGCGGTGCACGTTATGTATTCTATCGTGGCATGGGCTCCCGTCTGGAGCGTGCCGTTATCAACTTCTTCCTGGATGTACACACCAGAAAGCATGGTTATACCGAATTCTTCCCGCCGTTCATCGTTAACGGTGCAAGCATGCAGGGCACCGGTCAATTGCCGAAATTTGCCGAGGATATGTACAAGCTGGAAAACGGCGATATGTACCTGATTCCGACTGCAGAGGTTCCTGTAACCAACTATCATCGTGATGACATTTTGACCGGCGACGAGCTGCCGCTGAAATATACTGCATACAGTGCTTGCTTCCGCGCAGAAGCTGGTGCTGCAGGCCGTGATACCCGTGGCCTGATCCGTATGCATCAGTTCAACAAGGTTGAGCTGGTTAAATTCACTAAACCGGAAGAATCCTGGGCTGAGCTGGACAAGCTGACTAACGATGCTGAAGAGGTTCTGCAATTACTGGGCCTGCCGTACCATGTTGTACGTCTGTGCACCGGTGACCTGGGCTTCAGCTCCGCTACTACCTATGACCTCGAAGTATGGCTGCCGGCAGCAAACTGCTACCGCGAAATCTCTTCCTGCTCCAACTTCCTGGACTTCCAGGCACGCCGTGCCAACATCCGCTTCCGTCGTGATGCAAAATCCAAACCGGAATTTGTACATACCCTTAACGGCAGTGGTGTAGCTGTTGGCCGTACCGTTGCTGCTATTCTGGAAAACTATCAGCAGGCTGATGGCAGCGTAGTTGTTCCTGAGGTTCTGCGTCCTTATATGGGCTGCGATGTAATTCCCGCTCCGAAAAAATAAGCTGCGCAGATACAGCTGAATAAAAATAAGCGTTGAAATGTCATTTAACCGGCATTTCAACGCTTTTATTTTTGCCTGCCGTATTCAGATATGTTTCTGTTGTTTCATATGTTTTATGGCGAAATTTTCGCTATTTTATGCTGGAAAATGAGCCAATCCGTGATTATTGGGAAATTTTTCCATTCTCCTCGAAAAAAATCAATTTTTTGCCGTTTTCCTATTGTACTTTCAGATTATTGTGGTACAATCATAGAAGAAAAAATAAATGCAATAGCAAGGGGAGAGTGTTATGAGTAATAAAAAACATTTCCAAATAAGCCAACAGGCTGTAGAAAAATTAGCGGTACGTTTCGGTACACCGCTGTTAGTGCTTTCTTTAGATGAAATCAAAAAGAACTACAAGGTTTTGAAAAAATATATGCCGCGTGTTAAAATTCATTATGCGATTAAAGCTAATCCGCATCCGGAAATTTTGCGGGTGATGGCAGATATGGGCTCCTGCTTTGACGTAGCAAGCGACGGAGAAATCCGCACTCTGCATGATATGGGTGTGGATGGCGGTCGTCTGATTTACGCTAATCCTGTAAAGACAAGCGTAGGGCTGGAGGCCTGCCGCAGCTGTGGTGTACGCAAGATGACCTTTGACAGCGCCAGTGAAATAGATAAAATAAAAAAACAGTGCCCGGATGCGACTGTACTGCTCAGACTGCGTATCGACAATTCTTCGGCACATGTTGATTTGAATAAAAAATTCGGCGCAGCGCGTGAAAATGCGCTGGCACTGATGCAGCAGGCTAAGAATGCAGGCCTGGATATGGCTGGCATTGCCTTTCATGTAGGCAGTCAGACTGTCAGCGCTGATCCTTATCTGCATGCGCTGGATATCGCACGTGAGCTGTTTGAGGAGGCTGAGGCAGCAGGCCTGAAGCTGCGTGTGTTGGATATCGGCGGCGGCTTCCCTATTCCTGAGCCAAAGGTGAAATTTAACCTGCCGGAAATGCTTCGCCAGATTAACGCACGTCTGGATGAAGATTTTGCCGATGCCGAAATTTGGGCCGAACCGGGCCGTTATATTTGCGGTACGGCGGTTAATCTGATTACCAGCGTCATCGGCGTTACCGAGCGTGGCGGTCAGCCATGGTACTTCCTCGATGAGGGTTTATACGGAACCTTCTCCGGTGTACTCTTTGACCAATGGGATTTCAAGCTCATCAGCTTCCGTGAGGGTGAGGAAAAGGTGGCAGCGACGTTTGCAGGACCAAGCTGTGATTCATTGGATATTATGTTCCGCGGCCGCCTGACTGTGCCGCTGCAGGTTGGCGATTTGCTGCTGGTTCCCGGCTGCGGTGCCTATACCTCTGCCAGTGCAACTACCTTTAACGGCTTCAGTAAGGCGAAATTCGTTATCTGGGAGCGCGTAAAGGCTGAGGTTGAGCCTGTTGCTGCTGTTGGCTGTGTTGAGATGAACCAGTCTGTGGCGCAGGCTGTAAAATGAAAATAGAATTATTACCGCATCAGCATTTAACGTTGGTGCGGTTTTTGTGGTTCTATAATAAGTGTTGGGGTCTTGATCTAAAATAAGATTGAGACCACCGGCACTTTATTTTTATTAAAGACAAA
>NZ_CAKPTG010000015.1 GCF_934190775.1 uncultured Phascolarctobacterium sp. | reverse complement strand
GAACCATAGAAGCAAGGGTACGTAACATTCTTTTACCGTCTGACAAATTGTACCGATGCTTCGTCCTGGTTCCGCACAAAATTTGCGTTATGTCCTAAGGCATGGGAAAATTGCTCCTGACTGAAACGATATTTAATTGCGACGCACAACCCCCTTCCGCCTCACTTCGTTCGGCACCTTCCCCAAGGGGCAGGCAAGAAGGATAGCAGAACACCAGCACGAGCAATTAACATATCGTGTAAGGAATAGCAATTTTAGCAAATGAGTGCTTGGAACCATAGAAGCAAGGGTACGTAACATTCTTTTACCGTCTGACAAATTGTACCGATGCTTCGTCCTGGTTCCGCACAAAATTTGCGTTATGTCCTAAGGCATGGGAAAATTGCTCCTGACTGAAACGATATTTAATTGCGACGCACAACCCCCTTCCGCCTCACTTCGTTCGGCACCTTCCCCAAGGGGCAGGCAAGAAGGATAGCAGAACACCAGCACGAGCAATTAACATATCGTGTAAGGAATAGCAATTTTAGCAAATGAGTGCTTGGAACCATAGAAGCAAGGGTACGTAACATTCTTTTACCGTCTGACAAATTGTACCGATGCTTCGTCCTGGTTCCGCACGAAATTTGCGTTATGCCCTAAGGCATAGGAAAATTGCTACTGACTGAAACGATATTTAATTGCGACGCACAAGCAACCCCTTTTTCAACATCAAAAAGGCCCCTGCTCCGCAATATTAACTTACGTCGCAAGGACCTCAAACTCAACTCACTGCCTCAACCAACAGCATCATTGCTACACAGCAACTTAACCTCACCATCAACAGTCACACGATACGCATCCCACAAACTCGGATGCACATAATAAGTCATAACCAGCTCATCATTCTTATTATAAACATAAACCCCAAAATAATCGCCGTACTCCTGCGGCAGATACGAATTAAAAACGCTGTTCGGAGCCTCGGCAAAACGACTGCCATAGCCAAACCAATAATCCTTACTGCTCAAATCCAAACCCGTATTCTTCACATTCAGCTTACGCAGGAAATACAGCGCCATAGTATAATCCTCTTCCGCCTGCATTCCCTCAAACTTATAGGTACCGCCGATATCAGGCTCACTCACCTTAGTAATACCCATCTCGCGTGCATCAACCGTCGGCAGCAGCACAACCTGCTTACTATCCTGCACTCTGGCCTCACAAACAAGCGGCTGAGAGCCATAACCAAAATAACGTGTATCCTCACCATGACGGCCCACATCAAACGAATAATCCTCCAGCACCAGCGAACCGTTCTCCAGCATCCCCACGCCCTTAAACATCGGCGCATTACCGTCCTGCAAATCATAAGTAACAACAGAAGCAAAAATGCCGGACTGCGTATAAATCAGATGCAAAGAAGCATTATCCCTGCCATTCGCACCATAACGCATATACGAATACGCACCATAAGAATAAGACGCTGCCATCGCCGCAGTACTAGCAAGCAGCAGCAGGCAGAACATCAGCAAGCTAAATAATCTCTTCATCGCCCACACCTCTATCTCTCAACCTCACTCAGCAGCAGGCTTCCGTCCTCACCGCTGATAGCAATACCGAAAATACGCTCCCTGCCCAAAGAATCACGCACCGCAATACCATTGCGCGGGAAGGACTCGGAATCACGCATCACAATAATAATCGGCTCCGTCGCACGCAGGAAATCCTTATAATAAACAGACTGCACGTTAAAAACAGGATAGCCCTCAGCGCTCACTTCACGCAAATCCAGCGCCACAACCTGAAAATCAGGAAAATCCACCGAGCTCGTCACCACAGCCTTTGCCGACTCAAAAGCATCCGGCATTCTCACAACCTCGCAGGCCGCAGGATTAACATGAGCATCCTTCAGCCAGCACACATGCAGCATGCTTTGAGTAGACTCCGGCACACTATTAGCCTGAGCACTGCCCCAACCGCCAAACAAACCAATACCCAGTGCCAATAACATTGCAGCTAAAAATCTTTTACGCATAAAAAACACCTCCAAAGTTTTTTACATCATAGCTTAATTTAAGCCTCTTCAGGCATTTTACCTTAATCAATCTCCTGCAGATAAATACTGCCATCCTTACCGCTTTGCAGAATCGCAAACCGGCGCTCCCTGCCTGCATCATCCTTAAAGCTGATACCGTTCTTGGGAATAGTTTCCAGGCTCTCCAGATGCAGCACCAGCTTTTCATCAGCCATCAGCAAATCCTTGCTGTAAACACTCTTACCGGAAGCAAGCTCCAGCAGACGGAACTCTTCCAGATTTTTCGTACTGCGGAAAATCACGTCCGCACCCTTAAAGGGATTAGGCACGGAAACCTGCTCGTACTTGGAAAGATCAAACTTTGCATCCTGCAGCTCATGTACGCCCATGCATTCCAGATACTGCATCGCCAGGCCCTTAAAGCCTCGCTGCTTATATTCCTTCAACGGCAGCAGCTCAAGCTTCACGCTGTCACCGGCCATCTCTGCGCCCATATCAAAGAAATCATCTGCAGACATATTCGTCTTTTGCGAAGCAGCCACATCATCTCTGCCCACATCGTTACGGTAAACATCAAGTCCGTTGGCAGCCGCATTACCGTTCTTTGAACGGGTAAAGTACATATCAACGCATCTTTTATCACCGTTCGGCAGCAAATCCTCCAGCGCCAGCACATAGTCTGTATTACTGCTGTTGCCGCGTGTCAGCAGCATATTGTTCGCCAACAGCTGCAGATTGCTGCGTGCCCAGCCTTCATCAACAAATTTTATCTTGCCGTCCACAAAGGTATAGACAGCATAGATATCCTTGCCGTAATAGCCCTTGCCCTGCTTTTCATTATCCAAGATAGCAAAAATCAGCTCCGGCACCTTGTCATTATTGATATCCTGCAGCGTATAACCAAGCATGTTCAACGCATCAACGTAACCCATACGGTCCCGCAGCTCATAGATACCGGTCATGCCCTGCTGCGGCATTTTATCCATATTGCCATCATTCACAAAATTATAGATACCCTCCACCAGCTTGCCATATTCACGCTCATAGGCAGGCACCTTTGCCACATTCGCTGCAGCTTCCTCCACCTTCGTGGCCTTAGGCTGTGTTGCCGCCGCCTGCTTATCCGAACCGCAGCCATTCAGCAGCATTGCCAATGAAGCCAGCAGCATTGCTCCCACCAGGACATTTTTACAGCTTTTCTTCAACATCTCCATCCCTCCGCTTCCTGCTGCCTGCTTTGCAGCTAATCTTTTATACCTATATTTTACCCTAAAAAAAACTAAAGCGCCCCACCCGAAACAGCAAATTCGGGTAGGGCGCAAGCTTTAAATCACAAAATTATTGCTTACAGCTTGTTGAATACATCCTCAACCATCTTCCAAACCTTAGCGCGGTCTACAGCGTAAACAATCTTCGCATTCTGAGCACCCTCAGGAGCAGCGCCGCGGAAGCCCATAGTCTGACCGTAGCCATAGCCGTATTGGTCATCAACATCAATCGGCAGAGTTTCGGATTCCAGAATTACGGACGGATCAATAGCAACTGCTGCTGCCAGAACGTCCCAAATGTAGTTCTTGAAAGCCGGATCCTTGCGGAACATCGGGGTAGCATAGTGGCTTTCCCACATAGCCTTGAAGCGGTCGCTCTTAATGCGGCTTTCCAGATCCTTAAAATCATCGTGGCTCATCAGTTCCTTGCTGCAAACATCCAGCGGCAGGAAGATTTGCTCCTTCCAAGGAGCGCGGTAAGCCTTTTTAGCGGTTTCCGGATCAATCCAAACGTTGAACTCGGAGGTCGGCATTACGTTGCCTTCGCAGAAGAAAGCGCCTGCCATATAAACAACGCGTTTAGCCAGCGGAGCAATTTCCGGAGCCTTGTCCAGAGCAGCTGCCAGGTTAGCACCGCTGCCGATAGCAACGATGGTTACTTCGCCCGGATGCTTTTTGATAGTATCAATGATGAAATCAGCAGCATGTTCCTTTTGCGGGTTCATAACAGGCTCATCATTATAATTCTTGCGGTATTCAGCCTGCCAGGATGCCGGCTGAGGATAGCCTGCAGCGCCCAGATGGGAGTCATGGCCACGGCCGTAAATGCGTTTTTCTTCCTTCATGTTAGCGAAACGGTCCTTGCGAACGGTTTCATTAACGCCCATATATACAGGAATATCAGTGCGGCCGATGCCCTCCAGCTGACGAATAGCGGAAGCGGTACCAGTTTCAACCCAGGTATTGCCGATAACGATGGTAACACCCTTTAAATCCATTTTGGGAGATTCGGCAAGCATCATCATAGCGATGCCGTCATCAAACAAATCCACCATATCTGCGTCCAGAATAACCTTTTCGCGTGCTGCAGCCTCAGCAGACAGCGGAGCAGTCATAGCGCCAACGCCCATGCACATGGAAAGCAACAGGCAACCACATAA
This sequence comes from uncultured Phascolarctobacterium sp., assembly GCF_934190775.1. GTDB lineage: Bacteria > Bacillota > Negativicutes > Acidaminococcales > Acidaminococcaceae > Phascolarctobacterium_A. The sequence goes on along the minus strand of NZ_CAKPTG010000015.1, from coordinate 64,970 downwards.
GCTGGTTAATTTTTTCATTTTCATATTCATTACCTCCTAAAATCCCTAATTCTATAAATTTCCGCACAGAATGCAGATTTTACCTTAATCAATCTCCTCCAGATAAACACTGCCGTCCATAACCTTCGCCCGAATCGCAAACTTGCGCAGGTTGCCGCCGTCATGCAGCAAATCCTTCATTTCCTGCATCCATTCCCTACTGTCAGCGTTGATGAAGATGCGCCTGCTCAGCACCTCAAGCGGAAGCAGCTGATTGTTTACACCTATAGTGTAGCCTAAAATGTGCAAAAGCGCCCCACCCAAAAGAGTGATTTCGGGTAGGATGAGGGGAAATTTTTGGGATATTTTTGATTTTTGGGGTGGTTGAGAGAAAATTTTAGGTTATATTTCTAGCCAACTTCTCATTTGCTTCAGTGATTCCCCCTTTAGTCGCTAACGCGACAGTCGCCCCAGGGCGCCCTCTCTTGCCCTACGGGCAATTCACCTTGTCCCCCAAGGGGAAACCAAGAATGTGCTGATAAAGGTTAATGGAAAGCTATTAGTCTTGCCTGCCCCTTGGGGAAGGTGCCAAACGTAGTTAGGCGGAAGGGGGCCGCGTCGCAAGCAACATTAGCATAATAAATTTCGCCTTGCACAACCCTCAGTCATCGCCTACGGCGATGCCAGCTCCCTTGACGCTAAGACTCAGTTTGTCGCAAGCACAACCCTCAGTCAAAATCACTGTGTGATTTTGCCAGCTCCCTTTCAGGGAGCATATAGAGGCTGGTTGTAATTGCGAATTGTAATTTTAAATCTAGCCTGTTATATCTCCCCTGAAAGGGGAGGTGGCTGCGAGCCTTGCGAGCAGACGGAAGGGTTGTGTAAGAAGATATAACTTTAGGAAGAAAAGCGAGCCTCTCTATTCTAGCCAACTTCTCATTTGCTTCAGTGATTCCCCCTTTAGTCGCTAACGCGACAGTTTCCCCAAGGGGAAACCAAGAATGTGCTGATGAAGGTTAATGGAAAGCTATTAGTCTTGCCTGCCCCTTGGGGAAGGTGCCGAACGTAGTGAGGCGGAAGGGGGTTGCACCCCCACCCAAACGCAAAAGAACCGCCTCACGGCGGTTCTCTGCCGACAGCGCAAGCGCTGCCAATTTTAGGAAGTTTTTGTATGAAGGTTTATCAGAAAGTGAAGGTTACGTCAGTCCAGAAGCGATGGTCTTTGGTGCGATCCAGATGATCAGCAGCGCCAATTGCTTTAGCCAGCTTGGATTCGGTGTTGTAGTATGCAACGTTAGCTACGATGTTTTTAGCGAAGGTGTAGTTAGCGCCTACGCCGAAGCCCTTGAAGCCAGTCATGCCAAAGGTGTTAGCATCGGTGGTGTGTGCAACATAGGTTTGTGCGCCTTGGTCATAGTATTTAGCCCATGCACCCCAGCTGCCTGCATCTTCAGCCTTAGCACCCTTATAGGACAGGCCGATAACGAAGCCGTCATCATCAAGATATCTATCAATATCTTGGTTAATCCCATTATTCTCTTCATTAAGTTTGTCAGCAGACAAATCGCCCTTCAGATACATAGCGGACAGGTTGAAATGGCCGATATCATAGCTCAGGCCTGCATGCCAGATGCCGTTGTCAATATCAGTTTTGCCATAGAAATAACTAGGGATATCAAAAGAAGGAGCATCATGAGCTTCTGCAAAGCCGGTACCCATATCTTTGAATTGAGTATAGCCAGCAGTAGCCATCAAGCCCTTAGCCAGCTCGCCTTCAACAGCCAAGCCCCAATACTTGCCGCCGTTAGTAATATCACCAGTTAAAGTATCGTTGCCGCGAGTCTCCATATATGGTACAACAGTGATATCATCAGTTGCCTTGCCTGCAAAGCCTTTTAATTTAAGCTTGTTGCCATAAGACAGCTCCAAGCCATCAGCACGTGTATCATAGATATTGCCATCAGCAATTACCAGATTATAACGGCCTGCACGTACTGCCATACCACCCAGCTTGCCGTCTACATAAGCACGTTGGAATTTTGTATCTTCGTTACCTGCATTATCGCTCAAATCCTGCGTGTTCTCCAGCATGCCGGTGTAGGTCCAGTCATCATTAATCATGCCGTTAATCCAGATGCGGGAACGGAGATCTGCTATATGGTTAGAAGCATTGCCTATAACTAAAGATTCTCTGCCCTCACTATCCTTAAACATTGCACCGTCTTGATTTACATAACGGAAGCGCAGTTCACCGGTAATCTTTACATTGTCAGCCTTTTTCTCTAGGTTAGCTACGCGTACGCCCAGGTTGTCCAGCTCGTCAGCAAATTCTGCTGCCAGCTTTTCAACGTTAGCGCCTTTGGCCATTGCTTTAGCAACGATTTGTGCCATTTCATAACGAGTCATCAGCTTGTCACCGCCGAAGGTGCCGTCGCCATAGCCATCGATTACGCCTGCAGCTGCCAGCTTGTTGATGCTGTCATATGCCCAGTGGCCGGCAGGAACGTCGCTGAAGGGGTTAGCTGCATAAGCAGAAGCGGTTACACCAAGAGCCATTGCCATTGCGAGTACTAAAGATTTTTTCATGGGAAATTCCTCCTTTTTAAGTAAAATGTTTTTTACCTTGCGGAGGCTTGCGCTGCCTGTTGCCAAAATTTGCCTTGTTTCATTTTGGTTTTTGCAGTACCTGCTCCGTTTGGTAAAGACGGAAAAGCAAGAAGAACAAGTTGTTTTTCCTTTGCTTCTGGCTGTAGTATAACGAATTTTTAGTAATTTATCCCTACCCGAAATGGCAAATTCGGGTAGGATGAGGGGGAAATTTAGGGGGAATTGAGAGATTTTTTGAGATTTTGGGAGTAAAATTTTAAGTTTTAGTGTTTATTTTAACTTAAGTAAGCACAACCCTCAGTCAAAATCACTACGTGATTTTGCCAGCTCCCTTTCAGGGAGCATATAAAAGTTCGTAGTAACAGCTAAAGTTAAAATTTCGCAATACCATTATATCTCCCCTGAAAGGGGAGGTGGCTGCGAGCGTTGCGAGCAGACGGAAGGGTTGTGTAAGCAAATATGACTTTGGGAAGAAAAACGAGGCTCTCTATTCTAGCCATCTTCCCATCTGCTCTCACATTTCCCCCTTTAGTCGCTAACGCGACAGTTCCCCCGAGGGGGAACCAAGAAACGTGCTAATAAAGGTTAATGGAAAGCTATTAGTCTTGCCTGCCCCTTGGGGAAGGTGCCGAACGTAGTGAGGCGGAAGGGGGCTCTCCCCCACTTTTTGTAATTTCTGTGAAATCGTCAGAAATTAGCACTCAACGCTTGACAGTGCTAACAGTTAGTGGTATAACATAATCAACAAAGGAAATGAGCTACAGGAGCTGCAAGGGCAGCACCTGAAAAGCACAAATCCCGCGTTGGCAAATCAAATCAATACTTGCTGCATCAACATGAAAATGACTACAACAAGCGCAATAAAACTGGAGGAATGACTTATGATGATGCCTAGTGTATTTGGTGAAAGCTTATTTGATGATTTAATGGATTTCCCGTTTGAAAAAGAGTTCTTCGGTCATCGCAATCCGTTGTACGGCAAACATGCCCAGAACGTTATGAAAACCGATATCAAGGAATCGGATACCGCTTATGAAATGGATATCGACCTGCCGGGCTTCAAAAAAGAGGACGTCAGCGCCAAACTGGAAAACGGTTATCTGACCATTACCGCAGCTAAAGGCCTCGACAAGGACGAAAAGAACGATAAAGGCGTTTACATCCGTCGTGAACGTTACAGCGGTCAATGTGCAAGAACCTTCTATGTCGGCGAAGCAGTTACCCAGGAGGATATCAAGGCTAAATTTGAAGATGGTATCCTGAAGGTTACTATTCCTAAGGTTGAGCCTAAAAAAGTCGAAGACAAAAAATATATTGCCATTGAAGGCTAATACATAAAAACCACATCATCCTTTCAAAATGAAACAGCCGCCGGAGCACAAGCTTCGGCGGCCGTTTTGTTGTTATTTTAAATTAAATGTTGTCTTTCGGAACCAGGTCTTCGGACTTCAGAGTGCCTTCCTTAGCGCGCTCTGCAAATTCGGCAGTTGCGGTAAAGAGAACGTCACTGGAGCTGTTGAGCGCAGTTTCGCAAGCATCCTCCAGTACGGAGATGATGAAGCCAACGCCTACAACCTGCATAGCGATATCATTGCTGATACCAAAGGAAGCGCAGGCAACCGGAATCAGCAGCAGGGAGCCGCCGGCAACACCGGAAGCACCGCAGGCACCAACGGTAGAAACGATGCACAGCAAGAGAGCTGTCGGCATATCAACATGAATGCCCAGAGTATTGGCAGCAGCAAGCGCCAGTACGGAAATGGTGATGGAAGCACCGGCCATGTTGATGGTTGCGCCTAACGGAATGGAAATTGCGTAGGTATCAGGATTCAGGCCCAGGCGTTTGCACAGTGCCATGTTAACCGGAATGTTAGCAGCGGAGCTGCGGGTAAAGAAAGCGTACACGCCGGATTCGCGGATGGTTGCCCAAACCAGCGGATACGGATTGCGACGGATGTTGAAGTAAACGATCAACGGGTTCATAACAAGCGCTACCAGGAAGTAGGAGCTGATGAGTACTGCCAGCAGATGTACATAGCTGGAAATAGCGGACAGACCGCTGTCGCTGATGGAGGTTGCTACCAGGCCCATGATGCCCAGAGGAGCGAAATGGATAACCCATTTAACAACCAGAGTGATTGCCTTCGCAACATCGTCCAAAGCATTTTTGGTAGTTTCGTTAGCAGCCAGGTTCATAGCCAAGCCGAATACTACAGCCCATGCCAGAATGCCGATGTAGTTAGCGTTCAGCAGAGCAGCAATCGGGTTATCTACAACACTCAGAATCAGGTTATGCAGAACCTCAACGATGCCGCTAGGCGGGTTGAGCTTAGCATCTGCAACCTGCAGGTGCAGAGTGGTAGGTGCCAGGAAGGACAGGCTTACACCAACTAAGGATGCAAAGAAGGTGCCGATAACATATAAGCCGATAATAGGCTTCATATTTGCTTCGCCGCCGCTTTTCTTTTTAGCCATAGCGTTCATAACCAAGAAGAAAACCAGCACCGGAGCAACGCCCTTTAATGCTTTTACAAACAGGTCACCGAAGATGGTAACAACAGGTACCGCTTGCGGTACATAAAGTGCCAGCAGAATGCCGATGACAAGACCAACGGCAATTTGCTTGATGAGTGCGACTTCATTGATAATCGCAGCAAATTTTCTAAACATAATGAACTCCCCCTAATTTATACTCCCTTATATAACGGTGTTCATAGTATATAACATAAGTTAAATAATGTCAAGTCTACAATGAGCATTGTATTTGTAGAGTGGACTTCTAATTTATCCGTACTCATAATAGGGACTATTACCCTTAAAATATAAGTAAGTGTTAAGCTTGTTACAAAAGTGCACAGTCCAGAAAAAATTTTTGCGTACTATTGTGCAATGAGAGAATATCTTTACCGGCAGTTGACATGCATATGATTATAAACTATGCTATAAATATAAAAATTTTACTCTGTTTCTGCTTTTTTACAGCAGAATTTAATAGAAGGGAGCTGCTTACATGTCAGTAAGAGCTGATTTACATATCCATACTACGGCCTCGGACGGCACCTGGACACCGGCGGAGCTGATTGCCGAAGCACAAAAGCAGCAGCTGGGGCTGATTGCCGTAACTGACCATGACAGCGTAGCCAACGTAGCGGAAGCGATGAAGTTGGCGCTGGCAGCAGGCATCACACTGCTTCCGGCGGCGGAAATCTGCTCCACCAAGGAGGATTTGTCGTTTCATATTCTGGGCTATGGCATTGATATCCATAATAAACCGCTGTTGGAGCTGATGCAGCACAACGAAGCATTGCTGGAGCAGAAGGACGTAGACAGCATTCACCTGCTGGCGCGCGACGGCTGGCCTGTTGACGAGGCGGAATTTGCCCGTTATACATATGACAGACGTCGCGGTGGCTGGCGTGCCCTCGCCTATTTGATTGACAAGGGACTTTGCACCGGTGTGAGCGATTTCTTTAAGCGCATCTTTACGCCGGAGCATGACCTGGGCTTTCCGCAGTTCCCTGCCATCAGCGAGGTAATCGCAGAGATTCACGCTGCCGGCGGCGCAGCGCTGTGCGCGCATGCCGCCAGCGGCTTTCATGGGCCAGGCCTGGAGCGCGTGCTCGACATCCTGCGGACGGAAAAATTCGACGGCTTTGAGTGCTACCACTCCAACCATTCGGAAGAAGGCACGCAGCGCCTGTTGCAGCATTGTAAAAAGCACGGCCTCTTAATCAGCGGCGGCAGTGACTGCCACGGCAGCTTCGTTCCGGGAAGACTTTTGGGCCAGCCTTTTGTTACCACTGATATGCTGCGTTTGGACGGCCTTTTACCGCAGGACGTGAAATAATCCGAAAAATATTTGTTAAAACATGAAAAATGTTCGACTTTTTCCTCTGACTGTGCTATGATATTACCATAAAATATAACAAAGTTAACACTGACAAGAAATTCCGGCACTGAGCCTGCATTTACTTGTTGAGAAATTTTTAGGAGGCATTAAAATGCAAGAGTACAAACCGTTTAAATCCGGCAAGGTCCGTGAGATGTATGATGTTGGTGACAGCATTATTATGGTTGCCACTGACCGTATTTCCGCATTTGACCATATTCTGAAAAACATGATTGTGAAAAAAGGCACTGTGCTGACTCAGATCTCCAAATTCTGGTTTGATCTGACCAAAGACATCGTTCCTAACCATATGATTTCCGTTGATACCAAAGATATGCCGGAATTCTTCCAGAAACCCGAATTCACCGGCAACAGCATGAAATGCCAAAAGCTGAACATGCTGCCTATCGAATGCATCGTTCGCGGCTACATCACCGGCAGCGGCTGGGAAAGCTACAAGAAAACCGGCGAAATCTGCGGAATTAAGCTGCCCGAAGGCCTGCAGGAATCCCAAAAGCTGGCTGAGCCCATCTTCACTCCCAGCACCAAGGCTGAAATCGGTGACCATGACGAAAACATCAGCGTAGAGCAAAGCATCGAAATCCTGGAAAAACTGTATCCGGGCCGTGGCAAGGAATATGCTCTGAAGCTGCGTGACTACACTATCGCTATCTACAAAAAATGCGCTGCCTATGCTCTGGAGCGCGGCATCATCATTGCTGATACCAAATTTGAATTTGGTCTGGACGAGAACGGCGAGGTTGTACTGGGTGACGAAATGATTACCCCGGACTGCTCCCGCTTCTGGCCGCTGGAAGGCTACAAGGTTGGTCAGAGCCAACCCTCCTATGACAAGCAGTTTGTCCGCGATTGGCTGAGCGCTAATCCGGATGCAGGCTACGAGCTGCCGCAGGATGTTATCGACAAAACCATCGGCAAATATATCGAAGCATATGAACTGCTGACAGGTCAAAAGTTTGACTTTTAATTCTGAAAATGCTTTAAAACTGTAACTTTTGTTGCAGTAGCAACAGGCTCAGGAAAAATTTAACGCTCTTTACAAAAAAATTGTTTACAACCATGGACATTGGTTGTATAATTTCACCATAAACAACAACGGAGTTGCAACAGCGCAAGCTGTCTATTTCCGTTGTTGTTTTTTGTTTCTCCGAGCACTGCACATACTATATATTAGTGTAAGAGAATCCGTAAATATAATAGTGCTTAATCGCGTAACGTATCGCCACCGTAAAAACAGACAAGGTGGTTCGTGGAAGCGGCCAATTGAGGGGACTTTTGGAAATGCTAAAAGCACAAAGCACTGACGGCTGAGGGGCCGGACAGCAGTTACGCGAAATAAAAACGCCCGCGGCGAGCGGGTTTTTTATTTTTCCGGGAAAAGTAGCATTCCTAATGATAAAACAAGTAAACATCACTAGCAATTATCCGCATAAAAAGGTATAATTAATGTAATAAATGTACGAAAAAATTTCCTATTTAGGATAATTGGAGGTTTCATAGTGGCAATAGACGCGTCATTACCTAAGGATATAAGAATTTTGCAGGCAGCGGAAGAGGTTTTTTCGCAGCATGGCTATGAAAAGGCTACACTTGATGAAATAATCGCCCTGGCAGATGTAGGCAAAGGAACTGTCTATAAATATTTCGGTAATAAGGAGCACCTTTTCTACAAGCTGGTTGCTGATAAAAATGCCCCCTTTTTAGAAAAGCTGCACCAAGCTGTCAACAGTGTCGACAGCTTTGAGGACAAGCTCAAAAAATATTTTGAGGTAATGGTGCATTTTTATGTTGCCAACAGTACTCTGTGGCAGATTATCTGCTTTGAAATGCTCGGTGGCACCAATGGCTGCAGAGTTGAGCCTGACGGTGACGATTTTAAGGTTATCCCACGCTACAACTCTGTGAAAGTGAGCGAGGAAACGAGCGAACGCATCCTGCGTTACCACAAAATCCTGCATGATGAATATGATATTTTAGCTCAGCTTATTACGAAAGCGATGCAGGACAATCTACTGAAAGAGGATACTGTACCAGAGATTACCACCAAATTTGTTTTCTTTGGTGTAGCTATGAGCATCTTTAACCAAAGTGATGATATTGCTGCTGATATGACGGACGAGGAAGCAGCAAGAATAATTACCGACCACTTTTTGCGCGGCAACGCACGTTGACGTGCATAGTAAAAGCAGCTGCCGCATGCGGCAGCTGCTTTTGCGTTTGTAACATGTATGTTCCTGTTATTCCTCTACATAAGCGGCAGTAATGATACCGGTGTAGCAGGTGTGCCAATCCTTATTGGCATACCATTTTTCGCCCAGCTCCTTGTCGAACTTATCCTCAGTCATGGTGTAATGCTCCACGATTTTGCATTCCAGATGCAGGCCGCAGCCCTTGATAACAGGAACGCTGACGGTCTCGCCTGCTTCCGTAGTCAGGCCTGCTGCTGCAAACTTGTCCAAATCACGGCCGGACTTGCTGCCGCACAGAGCAAGTGCCGGCGCAAAGCCTTCTTTTACCGGGAAGCTGACGGTAAATTCCGGATTAGCGTCAATCAGCTCCTTGGTATAACGGCTTTGGCGCACCATAACAGTGAAGGTCGGCAGGCCCCACTTAAAGCCCAGACTACCCCAGCCGATTGTCATTGTGTTCTGCTTGCCGTCGGCAGCAGTAGTAAGAAAGGCACCCTTAGACAGAGTTTTTAAAATTGCTTCGCCTTGTTCAAAGGCGTTGATTTTTTTCATAGTCATAACAAAAACCTCCTCATTTGCTTTACAAGAATATTATACAGCGTTTGCGCAAGCTACTTCCACCTCAAATAAAACAACAAAAACGGATCTAAAATATACAGACACTGCGCTTTATATTCCAGCGCATCCAGGTCAGGCATTGTCGCTTCAACAATTTTAATAATTTTGTTGATGGTTGCAGAAATAATCGTACTGGAAAGCAGCTCTTTGCTAAGCAATAAGCCTTTGATTCTCTCCTTCAAGGTAACCATACTCAGCTCGGTAACAGGCGGATCCGCCTTAAACGCCAACAACAGCAAATGATAAATATCTACACTGCCCTGCTCCAGCGCATAAAGCTTACGTCTGCCAATTCCCTGCACAGGTCCCTGCACAATCGCCTTGACCAGGCGCTCATAATGTGCGTAATTTCGTGCTGTCTGCTTAAAGGCAAAATGCACCAGCTCCCGGCTGATAGGCTGTTTTTTCTGCATTGCTGCAAAGGCCAGCTGAAAGCAATTTTCCTGCATCAGCTGTGGCGAAGTAATGCTTTCCTGCGCCAAAAGATTTTCTTCGGCCTCGCCTATCGGCATGCCCAACAGCTTAAAGCCCTTGACAGCAATAGCCTTTAGCTCGGCTGCAGTCCACGGCAAAATTTCAATCGAGGTAGTTCTGCCGATTAAATCAGGATTGCAGATAATTGCTTCATCACTTCGATGCGGTAAGGAAATGATTACCGCCTTCAAACCGTTAAAAAGCTCTGTTTTCAAGGTACGTGCAATATACATCTGCATCTCTCGCGCTACATAATGAAAATCGTCGATTACCAATACCTTATCATTATCAATCAGATACTGGATTATCTGGCGCTCTGTTCTGTTGTTGGTCATTGCCAGCTGCTGATTAAAGGTAGCACCGCTGGTTTTATTGATGCTTACTCCCATATTAGCTACACCAAAATTAACAGCAAATTGCGCCTGGCCTGTTTTAGCAGCAGTATCCTGCCCGCCGGTTGTCGTTACAACTGCGTCTGACAGCGGCAGCTGCTCCGCAATATGGTTCCAAAAATCGGCTTTAGTGCTTATTTGGTTACCGCTGAGTGCAATGTAGCTTTCAGCAGCTATGGCCTTATGGCAAAGCACTGTTTTGCCGGATTTAGACGCACCGGAAACAAAAATCAGGTTTCCCTTCATCGCCAAAGCACGTCTTAATCTGTCATCAACAGTTTCTTCATCATCAAGCTTACGGGAAATATATGTATTTTGAGGAAAAGAACGCGGACTAAAAACATCTTCAATTTGATAATTCACGTTGCTCACCATCCTTGTAACAAACTGTTATATAAATTATAACATATCACTAATGAAGTTGTTGAAATTTCTGCAGCAGTAAGCAAGGTAGCATCTAAAAATGCTCCCCTCCTGAACGTTGCCGTTCAGACGGGGAGCCTTAAAAATTTAAGCCGGGCAGATTTTTATATGCCAAAAAATTGTCTTTATATCCTATAGGTAGCTTTATATCACTATAAAGAAATGCTATACTTTAGTCAGGAATATCCAAGGAGGTCTTAACCATGCTTAAAAAATTTTTAGCCGCAGCTCTTTTGGCCTGTGTTGCTCTAAATAGTACCGTCCAAGCAGAAGAATCTGCTACCGAAAAAGAAAAGATACAAATTTTAGACCTATACCACATTAATCCTGATAAGACGAATATCAGTATGCAGCATTATAAAAACGAAGAATATGGCTTCAGTTTTGCAGTGCCTGAAAAAGATTACAAAGAATATCAAAGTAAAAACAAGAATATCCTATACTCTTTTCGCGGCGATGGAAGAGTTTTTCTCGTTGATTGTCGCCCGTTTATCCTTAAAGATAAAGATTTAAACACGCTGAACACCAAGTTTTTTTACAAAAAGCTAGCTGACCTGGAAGAGAAAGGCTATAAGATTCTGCTCAAAGAACTGCTCTCTATTGCCAAATACCCGGCAATGCGTTTTTCATACTACTTACCTGAGAAAGAACTAGCTATTTTTGATGATTACATAATCATTACACCAAATGGTATTTATAAATTTAGCTACGTGGGAAATAGATTTATCTATCCTATTGACGAAAAATTATTTCTCCCTAAAATAATCCAATCCGTTAAAATTACTCCTCTAAGCGATGATATTTACAGACGTCCTTTTACCACAAAAACTCTAAAAGATTATCCTGCATCCTTTACTACGCCAGCTAACTGTATACTAATGCCTATAAAAAATGATCCCCATCACACATTCGCCTATTCTAATGGTTATTTTTTCGTCAGCCCCATGATTGTAAACATTACTGATAAAGCAGAGTTAAGCTTTTATCCTAATTCTTTTGCTAACCTTAGCGATAAAGATAAAGAAATACTTGCTGCTAAAGAAGCTGCACGCATACAAAAGAAAGTAGAAGCAAGGCAAAAAGAAAATCCTAAATACAAGCTTGAAAATATCAAAGCTCAATTTATCACTATTGGCGGTGAAAATTGCTTGAATGTAAGCTTTGATTTATCCAATTCCACGGAGATGGATTATATCTTCGTAAGGGATGGTAAATTTATTTCCTTTGACTATCAATATCCGTTTGATGATGCCAAACGACAGAAGGCTGCAGTAGTAAAATCTGCCAAGTCTATCAGATTTAATCAGTAAGCTAAAGATAAAAAGGCTCCCCTCCTGAACGTGCCGTTCAGACGGGGAGCCTTAAAAAATTAAGCCGGGCAGATTTTTATATGCAAAAAAATTTGTCTGTATATCTTATAGGTAACTTTATATCACTATAAAGAAATGCTATACTTATATCATCTAAAGCAAAGAAGGTGCCCTCATGCTCTACGGCGGTATAAAAATAGAAGAAACACAAAGCATCATCGTTATACTTGGCGAAGACAACAAACTTTTCATTCGCCATGACATTATTGTTGCCAACAATACCACAGACATCCAAAATTTTGTAAATTCAATGCAAAGAGGTGGCATTACACCTGAAAAAATTTGCTTTGCTATAAACCCTGTCCATGTTGACAGCATCGAAACCTTTAACAGCTTCAGACAAATTTTCATGCAAGCAGCCTACGATTTACGCATAATAAACACTGCTGCTCAAGGCGATAGTTTTATAGTTGTTACCAAAAGCCGTAATGCCAATGAAGAAGCAACAGCCAACGCATTTATCCTTAAGCATAATTATAATGACAGTAAATATTTTTTACAGAGCGATTTTCGTCAAAGTTACTTCTACAATTGTAATTTAAGCGATTATTTCAACCTGATATTTGCTACGATATTCATGTTTATTGCCATTTATTTTTTATACTATGGCATATTTTTTGCTGTTCCTCACTTTTTAATAGGTGCCGGTTTAACAATCTGTTATATCCGTCATATGTATTTTGCTAAAATGTCCATAAAAAAGCATACGCCTATTGTTAGTATTGATAAAAACGGCTTGCAGCAAAATTATAAAATCAGATGGAGCTTTCTTGAGCCGCTAAAGATACCACGAACAATATCCTGGAAACAAATCGAAAAAATTGAAGCTTATAAACCAATTATTTGCATCAACCATGATAATCACGAAAGGATCAGTATATGCGTAGCCGGTCAGAGTGAAATCACCTTAAACTTCTTTGTCATTGGTATAGACCACGAACATAATTACCGTACACTTTTATTTTACTGGAAATTGTTTCGCAACAACAATCAATAAATTAATATTGAGCAGTAAAAAGCACCTCGCTCAAACGTAAAATTTACGTCAAAGCGAGGTGCTGATTTTTATGCTTTTAATACACGCAGATATTGCCAGGCTATGTATGCCTTATTGCATTTTTTCCTTAAGCATCTTAGTAACCATGCCCGGGTTAGCCTTGCCGCGAGATTTTTTCATAATCTGGCCAACGAGGAAGCCGATAGCCTTATCTTTACCAGCCTTGTAGTCAGCAACGGATTGCGGGTTCTCAGCGATGGTTTCTTCAACCAGCTTGAGGATAGCGCCTTCATCACTAACCTGCTCCAGACCAAGCTTCTTAACGAGAGCCTTCGGAGCCTCATCCTCTTTGAGCATTTCCGCAAAGACCTTTTTAGCCAGCTTGCTGGACAGCACGCCGTCTTTAATCAGGTTAACCAGCTCTGCCAGGTGTGCAGGGGTTACCTTGAAATCAGCAATGGTAATGCCTTCATTGTTCATGTAAGCAGATACATCGCCCAGCAGCCAGTTGGAAACTGCCTTGCTGTCCTTAGCGGTCTTAACTGCTTCATCAAAGTATTCAGCCATAGCCTTAGTGGAAACGATCTGGGAAGCATCATATTCCGGCAGACCATGCTCGCTCATCAGGCGTGCCTGACGTTGAGCCGGCAGCTCCGGCAGAGTTTCGCGGATACGCTCAATCCAGGCATCGTCCAGCTGTACCGGAACGAGGTCAGGCTCAGGGAAGTAACGATAGTCATGTGCTTCTTCCTTAGAACGCATGGACAGGGTTACACCGTTAGCTTCGTCCCAGGTACGGGTTTCCTGAACAACGTGGCCGCCATCCTCCAGAACCTCTTTTTGGCGCTCAACTTCGTAGTTGATAGCACGCTCCAGAGCACGGAAGGAGTTCAGGTTTTTAATTTCGGCACGGGTACCGAATTCCTTAGCGCCTTCAGGCATGATGGAAATGTTAGCGTCGCAGCGCAGGCTGCCTTCCTGCATTTTGCAGTCGCAAACATCGGTATATTCCAGAATTGCTTTCAGGTTTTCCATGTAAGCACGAGCTTCAGCAGCACTACGCATATCCGGCTCAGATACAATCTCAATCAGCGGTACGCCTGCACGGTTGTAGTCAACTGCGGAGGAGTCGGAGGTGCTGATGGTGGCGCCGCTGTGGTTCAGCTTGCCTGCATCCTCTTCCATGTGGATACGGGTAACGCCGATGCGTTTATGCTCGCCGTCAACAACGATGTCGATATGGCCGCCCAGGCAGATAGGTTTATCAAATTGGGAAATCTGATAGTTCTTGGACAGGTCAGGATAGAAGTAGTTTTTACGGTCAAATTTGTTGTATTTCTGGATATCGCAGTTCAGCGCCAGGCCAGCCTTGATAGCGAAATCAACAACCTGCTTGTTCAGCACAGGCAGTGCACCGGGCATACCCAGGCAAACCGGGCATACGTGGGTGTTGGGCAGGCTGCCGAAGGCAGTGGAGCAGCTGCAGAATGCTTTAGTTTTGGTTTTCAGCTCGGCATGAACTTCCAGGCCGATAACGGTAATATATTTAGTCATTATTTGTTACCTCCCAGCGGTGCGAATACTTTATGATATTCGGTTGCCTGTTCAAAGGTATAAGCAGCACGCAGAATGGTTGCTTCGTCCAGAACCTTGCCGATCAGCTGCATACCGATAGGCATGCCGTCATCAGCAAAGCCGCAAGGAATGGAAATACCCGGCAGACCAGCCATATTTACCGGAATAGTGGTTACGTCCAGCATGTACATGGTCAGCGGATCCATCTTGTCGTTGATGCCGTAAGCAGGAACCGGAGAGGTCGGGGTCAGCAGTACGTCGCATTTTTCAAACGCAGCTTCAAAGTCGCGGCGGATGAGGGTACGAACCTGCATAGCCTTGTTGTAGTATGCGTCATAGTAACCGCTGCTCAGTACGTAGGTGCCCAGCATAATGCGGCGGCGTACTTCCTGACCGAAGCCTTCGGTACGGCTCATGGTGGTCATTTCCGGAGCGGAGGTTGCATCAACATTGCGGTAACCGTAGCGAACGCCGTCGAAGCGTGCCAGGTTAGCGGAAGCTTCAGCCGGAGCAATGATATAATAGGTGATTACAGCATATTCGGTATGCGGCAGGGAAACCTCAACGATTTCAGCGCCCAGCTCTTTATATTTTTCAACGGCCTTCATGATTTCAGCCTTAACCTTAGCATCAACGCCTTCACCGAAATATTCCTTCGGCAGACCGATGCGCAGGCCTTTAACGTCATTTACCAGTGCTTTGGTGAAGTCTGGAACCTCTACGTTCAGGGAGGTGGAGTCCATCTCGTCCTTACCGCAGATGCTGTTGAGTACCAGAGCAGCGTCGGTTACGTCTTTGGTGATAGGTCCGATCTGATCCAGAGAGGATGCGAATGCTACGCAGCCATAACGGGATACGCGGCCATAGGTCGGTTTAATACCAACGCAGCCGTTGAAGGATGCCGGTTGGCGGATAGAACCGCCGGTATCGGAGCCCAGAGTCCAGATTGCTTCGCCTGCAGCGATAGCAGCAGCACTACCGCCGGAGGAGCCGCCAGGAACGCGGTCCAGGTTCCAGGGGTTATGGGTTACACCAAAATGAGAGGTCTTGGTGGTAGAGCCCATAGCAAATTCATCCAGGTTGGTTTTGCCCAGGAAAATGGTTTCGTCAGCGCGCAGGTTTTTGATAACATGTGCGTCATATACAGGAATGAAGTTCTCCAGCATTTTGGAAGAACAGGTAGTGCGCAGACCTTTGGTAGAAATATTATCTTTGATTGCGCCAGGAATACCTGCCAGCGGAGCGATTTTCTCGCCTGCAGCAATTTTGGCATCAACCTTAGCAGCCTGTGCCAGAGCGTTTTCTTTATCCAGGGTTACGTAAGCGTTAACCTGGTCTTCAACTGCGTCGACACGCGCAATAACAGCGTTAGTTAATTCGACGGAGCTTACTTCTTTGTTGACGAGCTTTTCATGCAGCTCGTGCGCAGTAAGTTTATACAAATCCACAGCGTTTGCCTCCTTCTTATTCGATTACGCGCGGTACCTTAAAGCCGTCATTGTGAACAGCAGGAGCGTTCTTCAATGCTTCCTCGTGGGATACGCCTTCTTTGACAACGTCCTCACGCAGTACGTTGCTTACCGGCAGTACGTACGGGGTAGGTTCAATACCAGCGGTATCAATTTTTTCAAGAATGTCGGCATAGTTAAGAATCTGGTTGAACTGCTCGGTGAACACTTCCATTTCGGAAGCAGGAACAGTCAAACGGGAAAGCTGTGCGATATGCTTTACGTCTTCAGCAGAAACTTTCATTTTTTCACCATCCTATAAAAACTCGTTTTATTTTTACAAATAACCTGTTTTATTATAACACATTTAGCAGGTAAAGTACACTGAGTAAGGTGTTTTGAACGCTGTTACAGGGATATTTTTAGGAAACTCAGTTTTCATGGGGCTTTGCAAGTCTTTTCAGTGATTTGGACGTGATTTGTTAGGTCATTTGGACGCGATTTATTAGGTCATTTGGACGCGATTTATTAGGTCATTTGGACGTAATTCGTTCAGTGATTTGGCAATATTGAAAACTGCACACGTAAAAAGAACCGCCTCACGGCGGTTCTCTAAACTCAAAGCATCTGGCGCTATTTCCCCTCTCGCTTGCTCACCTCAGCATACAACCTCTTCAAAATATCCAATGCTTTATCCTGCTGCATACTGCTTAGCTGCGGCTTTACCTTGCGTCTGTTCTTATTTTTATAGCTGCCAAGAGTAATATAAAACTCCTTTGTTGTCGCATCGTGCGCAAACAGCATATCCGTCTGCTTCTGCTTTTGCTCCTGCTCTGCGAGCGGCAGCTTCTGGATAAAAGCATCCAGCTCTGCCAGATCCTCACTTGTCACCTTAGCTGATGACAGCAGGCAATTATCGCCCTTTTTATCGACAAAAAAGCAGCTGAAGGTAGCCTGCCCTTCCTTAAAGGGATCATAGTTAACCTCAAAGCGGTAGCACAGAGTGCGGAACTGATGGTTCCGGTTCATATAAAAGGCAGACCATTCTACGTTTGTCATCTTATCTTCTCCTTTTACCGGCGCACAACCTATATTAGCTGTCAGCAGTACAAGTACCACCAGCAGCATTTTGCCGATTTTCCACAATTTGCTGTACATACTGCTCACCGCCTCATTACTCTTATCTGTGAATCGGCGCTCTGTCCTTAGCCTTCAGGTAAAGCTGCAGAAACTGCTTTTGCAGCTCCTCTCTTTGCTCCCCGCTCAAAGGCGCCGTCAGCTTTTTGACGCTTCTATCCTTATAATTGGCAATACGCACATCAAAAATTTCATTAGTTTCATCACAGACAAGCAAATCCTCATCAACCGGCTCAGGTTCCTTGGGCGGTACCAGCGGCAGTCCTTGGATAAGCGCATCAAGAGGCGCCAGCTCCTCGCGCGTCACAGGGACGCTCTCCAGCTCGCAGCGCCAGATTTCGTCATTGAGATTTACCGGAGCCTTAAAACTGCAGTCATAAAGCATCTGCCCGCTTTTAGCGTCCAAACGCAGCGCATAATTATAGCTATAATCATAATTCGAGCCGTTTCTGTATAATTGCATACCCGTCCATTCTATACGTCCCATGCTATCGCCTCCCCGCACCTGGGCATAAATCAGCTTTGCTGTCAGCAGCAGGAGCGCTGCCAATAACAGCAGGTGAATAATTCTCAGCTTATTACTTTTTTGTTTGCGCATGCTGCTCACCACCTTTTGCTACTCTTCTGCTTATAGCATAGCGTATCAACGCAGCTTTGTCCCTACCCGAAAGAGTGATTTGGGGTAGGATGGGAGGAAAACTTCAAAATTTTTCGCAAAGTTTAAAATTTTTCATTGCATCCTACCCGAAATTGCCATTTGGGGTGGGGTGTTTTTCTGTTGCCTGATATATAATGCAGATGTAGAAAAGAATCGGCTGATTAATTATTGTAATATTCTTAAAGTTTTCTTTATGTTGGCCGATTTAAAGAAAGGTGGTCTTGTTTATGCAACGCAAAAAATTAATATCCAGAACCCTAACAACAGCTATAATGCTTGCGCTGTACATCGGGGGGGCACAACCATCCATCATTTCTGCGCAGGAGTATACTGACCAGATTAACGGTGCAAGTGATGCTTATGCTGCTCATGGCATCCGCACTACAGTTGGTATGGAATCCACTTATACCTTTGCTGAAGGCGACGTAGTAAAATGGACTAACCCCGGCCCTGCTGTTTGGATTGGGGACGAAGGAACGCATTTAAAATTTACTACACCGTTGAACCTGCAGCTTGATGTTAAGGATAGTTACACCAATGGTATTTTTACAGCAACCTCTAACTATGACAATCCCTGCAAGCTCACCGCCAAGGATGTTCATATTACCGGTCAGTCTACAGGTGAAGCAGATGAAGATAAAATCTATATTTCCGGCATTGAAACTTATGCTGCCAATATCAAGATGGAAAACCTCAATATCGACATTACTGCCGACGGCAAGCCGGAAAGTATTGCTGATGGTATTTTCATGGGCCGCGATCTTGATGATGAAGACAGTGAGCATACTCTGACCGTAACCGGCAATACAAATATCAAGGCTGTTTCTAAAAATGGCTATTATGCCTGGGCAGCAGGTATTGAAGCCCAAGACCAAGCCAAAATGAACTTTGGCAAGCTGACAATTGCTACCGAAGCTACAGCTGAAGATTTAGCCCGCACTAACGGCATCTTTGCCGCAGGCAACTCCGAAATCAACGCCGGAGAAACGCATATTAACGTAAAAGGCATTTCTACGAATCCTGATGAACCAAGCTACAGCTATGGACTCAATGCTATTCACAGCTCCACCATTACTCTCGGTGACAACAGCACTATTCGCGCTGAAAGCAGCGGCGATGGTTCGGTTATGGCCGTTGGTGTACGCGCAGGGTTATATTCCGAGGTCAACCTTGGCATTACAGATATCAGAGCTGAAAACAATAGTGATGGTGGTACTGTCAATGTATTATTTGTTGAGGATGGTGCCGTTCTCAACATGTCTGGCGGCAGCATCACCGGTGTCAACAACGCGAACAATAGAACATTCAACGCTATCAATGCTTACGGCGAGGATCCGGATCCGACTTGGCATACCGACACTATTGTCAACATCAACCAAGGTACAACTAACGATGTTGTAATCGTTGGCGACGTACACGCAGCCAACACCGCCATCGTTAACCTCAACCTGAACACTGATGCTTCCAGTATTACAGGCAATCTCGACCAAAGCGGTTCTCGTCAAGATACGGATGATGATGGTACCATTAACCTCACACTCGCCAACAAAGCTACCTGGCATGCTATAGGCGAGTACGGCAACGGCTACAGCTATCTGGAAAACCTCACCTTGAATGATGGTAACATCACCATGACCAAAGAAGAGGCGCAGAACATTGACGTTCTGCACCTGAAGGGCACCAGCGGCAAGCTGACGTTGGAAGCTGATGCCAACCTCAAGACCGGCTACTTCTGCGTAAACAACGCTGACACCGATGCTACCACAGTACATACCTCCTATGCAGGCATCAATGCTGATAACGTTAAGGACGCAGACGGCTTAGAAGGCCTCGTTAAAAACAGCCTGAAGATTCACGATGACAGTGCAGCAAAATTTGACGTTCAGGTAAACGAAGGTCTGCTCATCGGCCAGATGCAAGCAGATACCATCAATCATATTGACGGCAACGCAATCGCCAATGTAAAAATTGCCCAAAGCACTACTGTGGATGCTATCAGCCATATGCAAAACGCTGCAGCACTGTCCTGGAGACAAGAGGACGCTACTCTCAGCAAGCGTTTAGGCGATTTGCGTCAGGGCGAAGGCGACCAAGGCTTCTGGGTTCGCCTGAACCGCGGCGAATTTAAATATGACAATGCCAAGAACCAGAATAATTTCTTCCAGCTGGGCTATGATAAAGCTGGCGGCGATTGGCATTACGGCGCTGCTATCAGCCGCAACAGCGGTAAAACCAGCTATGGCGACGCAACAGCGAAAAACCGTAGCTTAGCACTTACTCTGTACGGCACCTGGCTGGGCAACAAGGGACATTATGCAGACATCGTACTGAAGGAAGGTCGTCTGAGCAATGATTACGATATCTATGCACCGATTGGCTTCACCCATGGTCACTACAAAACCTGGGGCAGCAGCATCAGTGCTGAATACGGCAGAGAAATCGCTATGGGCGATAAGGCCTACTTCACCCCGCAGGCACAGCTTTCCTGGCTGCGTATTGCCGGTAAGGATTACACTACCGCCAACGGCATTGCTATCAGTCAAGATAGCCAGAGCAGCACCATTGGCCGTCTAGGCTTCGAGCTTGGCAGCAAGCTGGGCGACAAGGGCAACGTTTACGCCAGAGCTTCTGTACTGCATGACTTCGGCGGCAGCGCTGACACCCGCCTGAGCTATAATGGCGTATCTACTACCTACAGCAACGATTTTGGTGACACCTGGTACGAGGCAGGCATTGGCTTCAATCTCAAGACCAAGGATAACAGCTACCTGTATGCAGATGTTGCCAAAGCCTTCGGCGGCGACTACAAGACACCGTGGCAGTGGAACGTAGGCATGCGCTGGACCTTCTGACAAGTTAGTCCTTTCAACACACAAAGCATCTCGCGTTTTTAGTAAACAATAAAAATTGTGCGGTCGTAAAAAGCCGCACAATTTTTCTTTGCTCAATTTCTTTAGAAGCTATCTGAGTTTTTGCACTATTATGCCTTGCCTTTAATATTTTCTCCCCATCCTACCCAAAAATCCCCTTTCGGGTGGGGCGCTGATACTCTTTTTGCGCTATAATGAAAGTAAGATAAAGAAGGGAGATGTTCCTATGTTTAAAGAAAACGACGAATGTTGTGCTATACAATGCGAAAAATGCGGCGGCACCATGTATTCCGACGCTGGCAGCACCAGCTTCATCTGCTCCTTCTGCGGCAGCAAGGAGCCTTGGCCGAACAGCGAAAATATTCTTGATACCGAAATCAAATACCGCCATAAGCCGGTAGAAGTTGTCAACGGTCTGGTAAAGCTGGGCCACGTATACTTTATGGAGCCTTTGCCCGAAATGCTCAAAAACGATACCCAAAGCATTGAAGACAAGCTGGGCGTTTTCAGCGCCCTCAGCACCAAGACTTACAAAGAAAGCCACACCATCAAGCTGCCCTGCCCGCTCTGCGGCGCCGATGTTACCGGCGAATCCACGCAGACTATTTTTACCTGCGAATACTGCGGTCACCGTCTGACGCAGGAAGAACTAAAGGCCGGCGGCTACAACAAGGACCAGCTCATCGGCGCAGGCTCCCGCAGCTACCCCTCCATCGCCCTGCCCTTCAAGCTCACTAAGGAGCAGGCCTTTGGCAGAGCACAGCTGCTGATGAAGCGTGAGCCTATGTCCTTCAAGGGTGCGGAAAAGGCCATCAAGGAAAAATTTACCGCCTTTTATACTCCCTATACACTTGCGGACCTGCGCGTCAAGGCGCAAATCTCCAGCAACAAGGGTGACTGCGAAATTTATCAGGAGGTTTTGAACTGGGTATATCCGCAAACCTATGTCTTTGACGAAAACGCCGTCGATATGGTTGCTCCCTGGAACTTTGATGAATTCGCCCCCTTCGACCCGGTATTTTTGGAGGGCGACGTGCATATCACCACCCGCAGCAACCTTTTCCCGGTGCAAAAATATCTTGACCGCATGATTAATGAGCAGCTTTGCAATAAGCTCTGCGAAAATTACGGCTTAAAGGATGTTAAGATTGAAAAATGGGCACGCAATATCCGCAAGCATTCTGCTGACATCATGCTGCCGATTTATTATGTTGACTATACCGACAACAGCTCCGGCGAGCGCTTCGTTATCGTAGTCAACGGCCAGACTGGCGCTGCCAGCGCCCGCTTCGTCAACAGCAAGGACAAGGTACGCAGCCTGCAGCTTCCCGCCAACAGCAAGCTGCCGCGCTTTGCAGAAACAACGCTGCGCACACCGCCGATGATTGTGCGTTACGTAAAGCCCAAATTTCTGCATGAGGTAATCCCGCCGGAAAAAGGCTTCAAAAAGAGCCTCTTCCAAATGCTCAAATTCTGGTAAAATACTGGCTGATGCCAGTACATAACAACATAACTCCTTTCGCAAAAAAAGCAGAGAGACTTGTTTCACGTGAAACAAGTCTCTCTGCTTTTAACGTTTCTACAGGAAAGCTTCCTGCCTATTTACTTTTAGAACAAGGGCTTGCTGTTGCCACCCTTCGGCTTCTTCTGGTTCTTGATGCGGACACTGACGATAACCTCATCGCCCTCTACAGTCTGCTCCATGTTAACGGGAATACCAACGTCCTTAATAGCGTTGACAACCTGCTTAATACTGTTCAGGTAGATGCGGACATCGTTGACAATCACCATGCGACGGCGTTTTTCCTGCTGCTTGTCATCAAGCAGCTTACTGATATATTCTTCAGTCTGGCGCACGCTGTAATTCTTGGCCACAATAACCTCCAGCGCTTCCAGACGCCTGGTATCATCATCCAGCTTCAGCAGGGCGCGGGCATGACGCTCGCTCAGACCGGCATCAACCAGCACCTTGCGTACAGCAGGCGACAGGCGCAGCAAACGCAGCTTGTTAGCGATAGTGGACTGCTTCTTGCCTACACGCGCAGCCATTGCCTCCTGCGTCAGATGGAACTGCTCCATCAGCTGTTCGTAGCCTTCAGCCTCCTCCAAAAAGTGCAGGTCCTCACGCTGTAGGTTTTCAATCAGCGCAATCTCTGCAATCTGCTGCGTAGTGTAATCGCTGATAATCACCGGTACCTCTGTCAGCTTCGCCATACGGGAAGCACGCAGGCGTCGCTCACCGGCAATCAGCAGATAACGACCGTCCTCCGTCGGGGATACTAAAAGAGGCTGCAGCACGCCATATTGAGCGATGGAAGCAGAAAGCTCCTCTAAGGCTGCCTCGTCAAAGCTTTTGCGCGGCTGATAAGGGTTAGGGAAAATCTGTCCGATAGGCACCTTCACAACCTTCACCTCATTGACAGCCTTACGCTCACCAATAATACCGCAATCTGTATCTAATACCGAAAATCCATCATCTACTAACATTTGCTTCCCCCTATCTAGCGCCTAAGGGCTGTTTTTCCGGCGTCCCTGCCTTACGCGGGTACTGCGCCGGTGTTGTTTTGATTTTAGCTATCTTTATTATAGCACGTCCATCGTCAAGACCGGGTAATTTTACAGGCTCTGCACTGATAATTTTGCCGCCGAGGATTTTTACCGCAGCCTCGCCCTCGGTAATTTCCTCCGCAAACTTGCTGCCCTTCAGGGCGATAAACTGACCGCCCTTTTTGGCCAGCGGCAGACAGTATTCGCTCAGCACGCTCAAACGCGCCACCGCGCGTGCCGTTACATAATCATATTTTTCGCGATGCTTTTTATCGCGACCGGCATCTTCAGCACGCAAATGCTCGCAGCGGATACCCTTCAGCCCCAGCTCCTCAATCACCTGCTGCAAAAAACGCAGGCGCTTGCCCAAGGAATCAATCAGTGTCACCTTCAGCTCGGGGCAGTAGATTTTTAGCGGTACACCGGGAAAGCCGGCGCCCGTGCCCACGTCTGCCAAGGTTTTGCCGGCCATCTCCGCCTCGTAGGCCAGCAGGCTGTCTACCATATGCTTTACGGCAACCTCCTCCGGCTCAGTAATCGCAGTAAGGTTCATCACCTTATTGGTTTCCACCAGCAGCTCGTAATAACGGCTGAACTGTTCCAGCTGCAGCGGCGTAAAGCTCAAACCGGCCTCCGCACCCTTTTCAGCTAAAATTTCTGCAAAGGTCATTCTTCCTGCTCCTTTCGGCGCTTCAGCTCCAGCGCAATCATCAGCACACTGATATCAGCCGGCGAAACACCGCTGATACGCGATGCCTGACCGATATTCACCGGACGCACCTTGTCCAGCTTTTCAGCGGCCTCGCTGGAAAGCTCCTTAATCGCACGATAATCTATATCATCAGGCAAGCGCTTGTTTTCCAGCTTCATAAAGCGTTCAACCTCCTGACGCTGCTTAGTAATATAGCCCTCATACTTAGCGAAAATCTCGGCCTGCTCTGCCACCTGCGGTGCCAGCTCCGGCAAGCCGAAGGCCTGCTGCAGCTTACTGTAGGTAACCTCCTTACGACGCAGCAAATCCAAAAGACTGCTGCCGCTGCGGAGCGGCGCCGTACCCATAGCCTCCAGCTTGGCATTGTTTTCCGCACTGGGAGAAATATTCTGCTTGCCCAGCTCGCTCACTGTGCGCTCCAGCGCACTGCGCTTTTCGGTGAAAATACCATAGCGCTTATCATCAACCAAACCAATCTCTCTGCCCTTTTCCGTCAGGCGCAAATCCGCATTATCCTGACGCAGCAGCAGGCGGTATTCCGCACGCGAGGTCATCATTCTGTAAGGCTCGGATGTACCCTTGGTAACCAGGTCATCAATCAGCACGCCGATATATGCCTCATCACGGCGCAATACCAGCGGCTCGCGTCCGTTAATCTTCATCATTGCATTGATACCTGCCATCAGACCTTGGGCAGCAGCCTCCTCATAGCCGCTGGTACCGTTGGACTGACCGGCACTGAACAGGCCGCTGATAGCCTTATGCTCCAGCGACGGACGCAGCTGCAGCGGATCAAGGCAATCATAATCAATCGCATAGCCTGCACGCATCATCTTGCAATGCTCCAGACCGGGAATAGTCTGCATAAACTGCAACTGAATATGCGCCGGCAAAGAAGAGCTCATGCCCTGTACATACATTTCATTGGTACTACGTCCCTCAGGCTCGATAAACAGCTGATGACGCTCCTTATTGGCAAAGCGCACAATCTTAGATTCAATAGACGGACAGTAACGCGGACCGACACCCTCAATCATACCGTTATACATACCGGATAAATGCAGGTTATCGCGGATAATCTTATGCGTCGCCTCATTCGTATATGTCAGGTAGCAAGGCACCTGCTCACGTGTTTTGATATCGCTGATAAAGGAGAAATTGCGCACCTCCTCATCGCCATACTGCGGCTCCATCTTGCTGTAATCCAGACTGCGGGCATCAATACGCGCCGGCGTACCGGTCTTAAAGCGCATCAGCTCCACGCCGTTTTCCAGCAGCGAAGCTGAAAGCTTCTGCGCACTACGCAAGCCGTTCGGACCGCATTCATAATTAACCTGGCCATAAACAATACGACCGCGCAGATAAGTACCGGTAGCCAGAATAACACACTTCGCCTCGAAAACCTCGCCGGTTTCAGCCTCCACACCAACAACCGCGCCATTTTCCACCAGCAGCTTATCAATCATCAGCTGCTTCAGCTCCAGATTCGCCTGATCCTCAACAATCTTTTTCATCAGGGTATGGTAAAAAGGCTTATCCTCCTGACCACGTAGCGCGTGTACAGCATAACCCTTACCGGTATTCAAAAGACGCATCTGGATACACGCTAAATCCGCACTGATACCCATCTGGCCGCCCAAAGCATCCAGCTCACGCACCAGATGGCCCTTAGCAGGACCGCCGATAGACGGATTACATGGCATCAGCGCCACATTATCCAGCGACAACGTTGCCAGCAGCGTCTTGCCGCCCAGGCGGGCAGCAGCCAGCGCCGCCTCCACGCCGGCATGGCCGGCACCAACCACAATTACATCAAATGTATCTGTAATATAACTCATCTTCATAGACCTCTTAAAAATATATGTATTAGTGAACGCACAACCAAATTTTTCATTGCAACGCGATGCGTTAATTGCGACGCACAACCCCCTTCCGCCTCGCTTCGCTCGGCACCTTCCCCAAGGGGCAGGCAAGAAGGTTAGCAGAACGCTCTAACGAGCAATTTATATATCGCAGCGCACAACCCTCAGTCATCGCCTACGCGATGCCAGCTCCCTTGCAGGGAGCATATAAAAGGCTAGTAGTTAACACTAACTCAAGCAATTAACATATCGTGTAAGGAATAGCAATTTTAGCAAATGAGTGTCCGGAACCATAGAAGCAAGGGTACGTAACTTTCTCTTACCGTCTGTCAAATTTTACCGAAGCTTCGTCCTGGTTCCACACGAAATTTACGTTGTGCCCTACGGCACGGGAAAATTGCTGCTGACTGGAACGATATTTAATTGCGATGCACAACCCTACTTACCGATACAGAACCTCTCAAAAATCTCATTGATAATTTCATCCTGCACCGTATCACCCGTAATCTCCCCTAACAGGTCAATCGCCGAGCGCACATCAATCACAATACAATCATACGGCAGATAATCCTGCGCCGCAACCTCCGCATCCTGCAAACCCGCAAGCGCCTCACGCAGCAAACGCTCCTGACGCGCATTCTGAATATACGCACCATCATCAAGCGTACCCTTACTGCCATAAACATAACTCTTCAGCCAGGCAGTAAACGCCTCAATACCAACAAGAGTCTTGGCAGAAAGCGTCATCACCTTATCAGCACCAAAACGCTCACGCAGCTGCACCAAATCAACCTGCTGCGGCAAATCGCTCTTATTCACAATCACCACACAGGGCTTCCCGGCCGCAGCCTCTAAAATCGCCTCATCCTCAGCCGTCAGGCCCTCGCTGCCATCAATCACGCAGATAACCAGCTCCGAATCCGCCAACAGCTGACGGCTCTTCTCCACGCCGATTTTCTCCACAAAATCCTCGGTAGCACGAATACCTGCAGTATCCGCCAGCACCAGCGGCACACCATCAAGCAGCAGCTGCTCCTCAATAACATCACGCGTCGTACCGGCGTACTGCGAAACAATCGCGCGCTCCTCCCGCAGTAAAGCGTTCAGCAGACTAGACTTACCCACGTTCGGACGTCCCACAATAGCAGTACGCAAGCCCTCGCGCAAAATCTTGCCCGTATGCGCATGCGCCAGCAAATGCTCAATCCCGCTGCACACAGTAGTCAGGCTCTCCTGCACCCTGCCATAGGTAACATCCTCGATATCCTCCTCCGGATAATCAATCACAGCCTCCAGATTAACAACCACATCCACAAGCTGCTTACGCAAAGTACGCAGTTCACCTGCCAGCTGGCCCTGCTGCTGACGCGCAGCCAGCTTCAGGCTCGCCTCACTGCGCGAACGGATAATATCCATAACCGCCTCAGCCTGCGTCAGGTCAATCCTGCCATTCAAAAACGCGCGCTTCGTAAACTCGCCGGCCTCCGCCGGACGCGCACCGGCAGCAAACGTCAGCTGCAGAATCTTCTGCAGCGGCTGCACACCGCCGTGGCACTGGATTTCTACCACATCCTCCGCCGTATAGGACCGCGGAGCACGCATATACACCGCCAGCACCTCATCTACCAGGCTGCCGTCTGTATCATAAACATGGCCATAAGCAAGCGTATTCACAGGATATGCACCCAGCGCCTTGCCGGAAGCCGCCTTAAACAAGGTCTCACCCACCGCCAACGCCTTTGGTCCGCTAATACGCACAATACCTACAGCGCCTTCGCCAAGAGCCGTAGTAACAGCACTAATTGTATCCTCAGCCATATGACACCCCTTCTTTTATCTGTACCGCACAAAAAGCTCAGTACGGAAAAAAGGCTGCCGCAAATAAGCCTCTAATTAACTTAACGCGACAGCCTTGCTTTATATTTTATTTTTTCAGCTCGATAACCACATGACGATAAGGCTCATCGCCCTCGCTCAGAGTAGTAACACGACGGTCACCCTGCAGTGCCATATGGATAATCTTGCGCTCGTGCGGATTCATAGGCTCCAGGGCTACGCGCTCACCGGTACGTTTAACCTTATCCGCCAGACGTGCAGCCAGACGGTTAAGAGTCTCGATACGGCGGTCGCGGTAATCCTCAACATCAATGATTACACGCACACGCTCGTTGCTGTTCTTATTAGCAACAAGATTGGTCAGGTATTGCAAGCTGTCTAAGGTCTGTCCATGCTTGCCGATTAAAATACCCATATCATCACCATGCAGGCGGAAGGTAACGCTACCGTCATTTTTGTTGATGAATTTTTCCATAGCAACCTCAATATGCATAGCATTGAAGATTTTCTGCAAAAATTCCTTAGCAGCAGCAACTGCCTCATCACTTACATTGTATTTACGCGGTTCGCGATTCTGACGTTCGCGGCGCTCGCTCTTCAAAGCATTCAGCGCTGCAATAGCATCATCCACTGCGTCATCCTTAGCATCTGCAGCCTTTTTCTTGAAGTCCTCAGCAGCTACAGCAGCATCAGCCTTCACAGCATCTGCCTTTTTAGCAAAAGCAACGGCAGCAACAGCAGCGGCTTCCTTCACTGCAGCTACAGCATCAGCAGCAGCCTCGCTTACTGTTTTCTCAGCAGCGGGTGCAGCCTCTGCAGGTTTTTCTTCAACTGCAGGCTTAACGCTTACGCGTACACGGGCATCCTTACGGCCAAAGCCTAAAAAGCCCTTCTTTGCTTCTTCTAATACTTCAACAACAGCCTCATCAGCTGTAACATTCAGTTCTGCCAAAGCTGCTGCAACAGCTTCGTCCACACTCTTACCGGTCTTTTCAACAAAAGCCATCTTTACCAACTCCTATACGCTTACACGTTATTTAGCCGCAGCTCTGTTCATAATAGACTGCTGTGCAATCTGCATAATATTCATTACAACCCAATACAGAACCAGGCCTGCAGGGAAGGTCAAGCTGATATAACCGATGAACAACGGCATGAAGTACATCATCATCTTGTTCTGTGCACCGCCGCCGCTTGCCGGCATAGTCTGCTTAGTCTGAATGAAGGTAGTCAATGCAGAAAGCACCGGCAGAACATAGGTCGGATCTGCCTTGGAAATATCAGCCAGCCATAAAAAGCTGGTAATGAGTTCCGGATGTGCTGCATAGTTGTAATCACGGATACCATAAAAAATACCAATCATGATCGGCATCTGGATGAGCAGAGGCAGGCAGCCTGCCAGCGGATTAACGCCTTCGCTCTTATATAAATTAGCCAGCTCCATATTCAGGCGCTGTTTATCATCCTTATATTTTTCCTGCAAAGCCTTCATCTTTGGCTGAATTTCCATCATAGCCTTAGTTGACTGAATCTGCTTTTGAGTCAGCGGATACATAATCAGCTTAATAATAATGGTCATTAACACAATAGCCAGGCCAAGGTTCGGTATACCAATGCTCTCAGTAAAGTTATAGAGCACAGTTAACACCTGTTGTACAATATTAGCGAGAAAATCCAAGATATCACTCCTTAATAAACAAAGTGTTATAGCTTAATAGTATGCTTACGGCACCGGGTCATAGCCACCGGGATGAAAGGGATGGCATTTAGCAATACGCTTAATAGCCAGCCAGGTACCCTTCACCGGTCCCTTCTTCTGAATCGCTTCAATAGCATACGCTGAACATGTAGGATAAAACCTGCAGGTCGGCGGTTTCAGAGGTGATATAAAAATCTGATAGAATCTTATACACAAAATCAGTAACCTGCTCATAGCCTTCTATCCTTATTACTGCAGCAGAGCTGCCCTTTTTGCCAGTCTTAAAAATACACGCTCAAAAGTCTTGTAGTCAGCCTTTGTCAGCTTCTTGCGAGCCACCCAAACTATATGATAGCCCTTTTTGAGTTCTGCCTTATGCATGCGGAATACCTCACGCATCATACGCTTAACACGATTGCGCACCACAGCGCAGCCAAGCTTTTTGCCCACTGCCAGACCAATTTTTATATCCTCGCCCTGTTCCGGAAGAATATAAAAAACCGACATAGCGTCGACAACAGTGCGTCCTTTAACATAGACAAGCTGGAAACTTTTCTTCGATTTAAGTCGATTTAATTTTTTTAAAGTAAACTTTTTCTTTTGCATCAAATGCACACCTGCCCGCATGGAAAAAATAGGCCACTTGCGCGGCCTATTTTATAATGTTATGCAGACAATTTCTTTCTGCCTCTAGCACGTCTTCTTTTGAGAACTTGACGACCGCCCAAAGTTTTCATTCTTTCTCTGAAACCATGAGTTCTTTTTCTTCTGAGATTGTTAGGTTGAAAAGTACGCTTCATTCAGTATTCCCTCCTTATCCACCGCAAAATTTTATCAATTTCTAATGTATGTGAATATTGATAGCTGTTATTTGTTCTACCAACGCGGCCGTAACGCGCTTTTTCAGCACCTGCAGCACCACGCAAGGTATTACTAACTTATTATATGGGAAAATAAAAACTTCGTCAAGTAAAAACAGCTATTTTTCTGCCAACTGCGAAATTTTTCTTAGGAAATTTGCGAAGTTATCCACAGTCTGCTAAAATATATATGGAAATTTAGCTTCTCTTGTAATTTAACCGGCGCTTACACGCCCTTCCGCGGGCAATGCAGGCTGTCGTTTTTATTTTTCTAATTTTAGCGAGAAAGGATGTATCTATATGAATTCCTATGATTTAGCGGAAATCTGGGTCAGATGTAAGGACAAATTAAAGGAATCCTTTAATGAAAAGGTTTTTAACGTCTGGATAAAACCTATTATGCCGTTAGAGGTGACAGATACCTACTACAAAGTAGCTGTCAAAAACGATTTCTTTAAAACTATGCTGGAGGAAAACTACGCTCAGGTTATCGAAGGCGTCCTTGCAGGCATTATGAGCAAAAACATCAAGCTCATCATCGAAACCATGGACAACGGCAGCAGCGACAATTCTCCAGCTGAGGAGCTGCCCGCTGTACCAACAAAGCGTGAACAGCAGCAGCTGTTTAACGAAAACACCTCCGTGCAGCAGCCCGATGAAAGCAACCTGAACCCTAAATACGTTTTTGAAACCTTTGTCATCGGCAACTCCAACCGCTTCGCCCACGCAGCAGCGCAGGCAGTAGCCAATGACCCGGCGCATGCCTACAATCCTCTC
The DNA here is from genome assembly GCF_934190775.1 of uncultured Phascolarctobacterium sp. GTDB lineage: Bacteria > Bacillota > Negativicutes > Acidaminococcales > Acidaminococcaceae > Phascolarctobacterium_A. The sequence continues at coordinate 34,030 of NZ_CAKPTG010000015.1, read as the reverse complement.
TTCCTTTATGGCGGCGTTGGTCTGGGCAAAACACATCTGATGCACGCTATCGGCAACCGCATCAAGCAGAATAATCCCAGCATGAAGGTACTGTACACCTCCAGTGAAAAATTCACCAACGAAATCATCAACTCTATTCAGAACAAAACCACGGAAGCCTTCCGTCAGAAATACCGCAATATCGACTGTCTGATTATCGACGATATCCAGTTTCTGAAGGGCAAGGAGCAGACACAGGTAGAATTCTTCCATACATTTAATGCACTGAAGGATGCTGATAAGCAGATCATCATCTCCAGTGATCGTCCTCCCCGTGAAATTGAAACGCTGGAAGACCGCCTGCGTTCCCGTTTTGACCAGGGACTGACAGCTGATATCCAGACACCTGACCTGGAAACACGTATGGCCATCCTGCGTACCAAGGCAGCATCCGACAATATCACCCTGCCTACCGATGTCATCACCCTGCTGGCAACCAACATCGCCACCAACATCCGTGAGATCGAAGGCGCCTACAACAAAATAGTAGCATATACCTCCCTGATGCATATGCCCATCACCGTGGAAACTGCGCAAAAGGTTCTCGCAGACATGGGTAACGATATCAAACTCAAAAGCAAAACCATCACCTTTGAAGGCATCATCAAGGTTATTGCTGACCACTACAATGTGAAGCAGGACGAGCTGTTCAATAAAAAGCGTACCCAAAACATTGCCTTCCCGCGTCAGGTAGCTATGTATCTTTGCCGTGAACTGGCTGATTTATCTTATCCGCGTATCGGTGAGCTCTTTGGCGGACGTGACCATACCACCGTTATCCATGCTTATGAAAAAATCAGCAAATGCAAAAACAGCAGCCTCACCTTCCAAAACGAGCTGCAGGAAATCATAGAAATCTTACGGCAATAACAGTAAAAAAGTTATCCACAAAAACTGTTGATAACTAGCCCCTAAACTGTGTATAACTTTGGGGCACCAGTTGATAAAATTTTTTCCTGTAGATTGTGTGTATATTATTTCCCGGTTATCAACAGCTTTATATACATGGGAAATAACCCACCACAACTGAGCTTGAGGTACTTTTCCCCATAACTAACAGGCTCTACTACTACGTCGACTACTTTTTATATATTATAACAGTATTAAAAAACCAAGGAGGACTGTGAACAAATGATAATTTCCTGTAATACCAACAGCTTAAATAAAGCCATCCAAACAGTTCAAAGAGCAATTATTTCCAAGCCAAGCACACCTATCTTTTCCGGTATTCACGTAATCGCATCAGCTGACAAGCTGGAAATACAAGCTATGGATTTAAACATGGCCATTTCCTGCACCATTGATGCTGAAATCAGCGAGCCGGGGGAAATAGTTGTTTCTGCCAAGCATTTTGCTGACCTTATCCGTAAATTGCCCGGTGAAAGCCTGACTATCAGCAAGAATGCTGAAAAACATGCTATTAAAGTAAGCTCCGGTAAATCTGAATATCAGCTCTTCTTAATGAATGAAGATGATTATCCTAAATTTCCCACCTTTGATGCAGACAGAACCATTGCACTTGATGACAGTATGATTAAGGAGCTGATTAAGAAAACTATCTTCTCCTGCTCTACTGATGAAGCAAGACCTTTGTTTACCGGTATCCTCGTAGAGGCTAAAGACGGCAAAATCACCTTTGTTGGTACCAATACCCATCGTCTGGCTATCAAATCTCTGCCTTATGAAGGAAATGAAGCTATCAGCATGATTATCCCTTCTAAGGTACTAACGGAAATTTCCCGTAACCTGACCGGCGAAGTACCTCAGCAGGTACTTATTTCCCTGTTGAATAACCAGATTATGGTTGTGATTGATAATGTTGTTATTGTTTCCCGTCTGATTGAAGGTCAGTTCCCGGATTATCGTCGTGTTATCCCGCCTAAATTCGCTCTGACCAGCAAGGTCAATATTAAAGAGCTGGCAGGTGCTGTTGAGCGTGTAGCACTCTTCTCTACTGACGGTGATTACAGCATTATAAAAATGAGCGTAGCTGCTGAGGAAATTACGATTACCAGCAGCAGCCCTGATGTTGGTACCGGCCTAGAGGTTGTTGCCTGCCAGACTGTTGGTGACCCGCTGAATGTTGCCTTTAATGCTAAGTATATCTTGGATATTCTGAAGAACCTGGAAGCAGAAGAAGCAGTTTTATCCATGAATACCTCTCTCAGCCCTGTTTGCGTTACCTGCGCTGAAGAGCCTGATTATACCTATATCGTTACTCCGGTACGCGTTGTTTTCTAAGGAGCGGCTATTATGCAAAAAGAAACTGTAGAAATCAGAACAGAATTCATTACTATGGATAAGCTGCTGAAGTTTTCCGGTGTTGCTGATACCGGAGGCCAGGCATTTATGATGGTTGAAGATGGCGTTGTCCGCCTGAACGGCCAGCTGGTAACGGAAAAACGCAAAAAGGTGCATCCTGGTGATGTAGTTAATATTGATGACCAGATAGAGCTGACCGTTGCCAAAGAAGCTTAATGAAAATCAATAGTCTTTATGCGGTTAATTTCCGCAATTATGGAAGCTGCCAGCTGCAGCTTCCCGCTATGATTAATGTTTTTTACGGGCAAAACGCCCAGGGAAAGACTAATCTGCTGGAGGCTATCTTTTATGGTGCCTTCGGTATGTCGCACCGTACCTCGGCTGAAGAGGAAATGCTGAAAATGGGTACGGAAGCGATGGCTGTAGGCGTAGAATATGCCAGCTTCAGCGGCAGTCATGAGGTAAAAATCAAAAAATACCGTCAGCATGAGCGTTGGCACAAGGAAATACTGCTTGATGGTGCGCGCGTGCGTCCTAAGGAGCATTATGGCGCGCTGAATGCAGTAATGTTTTCGCCGGAGGATTTGCAGCTGGTCAAGGGTGAGCCTGCCTTAAGACGTCGCTTCTTTGATATGCAGATTGCGCAGACTGATGCTGTTTACTACGATCTGCTGCTGAAGTATAACCGCGTGCTGCTGCAGCGCAACCGTCTTTTAAAGGAGCTGCGTGATAACGGTGGCAGTGCTGAGGTGCTGCAGCCCTGGAACGAGGAATTTATCCGTCTGGCAGCAGCTATTGTACGCAGGCGTTTGGCAGCGCTGGCAAAGCTGCAGGCTATTGCCGGCGAGATTTACTCTTCTATTACGCAGGGCAGCGAAATGCTGCAGGTGCGCTATGAACAGAAGGCCAACAACAGCGAGCTGCTTTATCCGCAGTCTGCTGCGGAAGCCACAGAGGATTTTTATCGCGACAGATTGCTGGAGCGTCAGCGCATCGATATTCTGCGCGGCAATACAGGCATCGGCCCCCACCGCGACGATTTGCAGCTTTTGCTCAATGGTCTGTCCCTGCGCTCCTTCGGCTCTCAGGGGCAGCAGCGCAGCGGTGCCCTGGCACTGAAGCTGTCGCAGCTGCAGTATGTCAAAAACGAGCTGGGCGAATTCCCCGTCCTGCTATTAGATGACGTTATGAGCGAGCTTGATAACAGTCGCCGCTCCCAGCTGCTGCTGTTTATCGACGGCAGAGTGCAGACCTTTATCACAGTAAATGACCGCGAGCTGATACCGGAGCTTGCAGGCAATGCTTATTTTAAAATTTCCGGTGGCTGTATAAGCGAGGCCTAATTATGTATGCTGAAAATTTAGAGGCTGCGGAGGAGGTTATCCGCCGTCTGTTTGACCCGCGCCGCACCTATAAAGATGTTTATATTTCGCCGAAAATCAAAATGGCTTATCTGCAGCATTATCTGGAAAGCAGATGGAGCGAGATTGTGGGCGAAAACCTGGCGCGCAGCTGTGCGATTGAAAAAATCAGCGGCAACGAGCTTTATGTGCGTACGGCCAACAGTATGCTGGCTAATGAGCTGTATATGATGCAGCAGCTGTTCCTGCAAAAAATCAACTCCTTTTTGCTGGGACGTGTGCTGATAAAAAAGGTTTACTTTCATACCGGCAGCTTTTTCAAAAGGCAGGAGCAAAAGGCCAAGGAGGCCGAGCCGCCTGCCCCGCCTGCGGAATATACAAAATGCCCTGTCTGCGGTGCCCAAATGCGCAAGGGACTGGCAATGTGCAGCATCTGTGAGCGCGAGCAGCGCGAGGAGCTGCGCAGCAAGCTGGCGGAGCTGCTGCGGATTCAGCCCTGGCTGAAGTATGAAGATTGTCTGGCCTACTACAAATGTGATAAAATATTATTTACGGCTGTAAAGGAAAGCCTGCAAAGCTACTACTTTGAGCGTGTACGCTGCGGCTTTGCCGATAAGAAGGAAAGTTTGCTGGCGGTAATGTTTCTGCTGGAGAAGCAGCCGGACGAAATTACCTTAGCTTTATATGAAAATGCTTTAACTTATTTAAGGAGGGATCAGTGTGTATCTGCATTTGGGAGTAGATTACATGGTAAAAAATAGTGAGATTATCGCTATTTTTAATTTGAATCACCCTCAGTCACTGGTTTATGACGATTTCGTCAAGAAGTATGGCTCACGCTACAGGGTGGTTGATGCTTCCGGCGGCGAAGGCTATTATAGCTGTGTTCTGACCGGTGATACGATGTATTTGTCCTCGATTTCTTCGGTGACTTTGAAAAAACGCGCTGAATCAGGTTTTCTGGACGGCGCTGTCTATACTAATCTAGAAATTTTAAAACGGAGGTAAATATGACCCAGGAAATTGATATTGAAGAAGCTACAGCGGTCAAGGGCAGTTATAACGCTGAACAGATTCACGTGTTAGAAGGCCTGGAGGCTGTACGCAAAAGACCTGCTATGTATATCGGCAGTACGTCATCCCGCGGTCTGCACCATCTGGTGTATGAGGTTGTGGACAACAGTATTGACGAGGCTTTGGCCGGTTACTGCAGTGATATCAAGGTAATTATCCATAAGGATAACAGTATTACAGTTGTCGACAACGGCCGTGGTATCCCCGTGGATATGATGAAAAAGGAAAAGAAGCCTGCAGTTGAGGTTATCATGACGGTGCTGCATGCCGGCGGTAAGTTCGGTGACGGCGGCTACAAGGTTTCCGGCGGCCTGCATGGTGTAGGTGTTACCTGCGTTAACGCTTTGAGTGAGCATATGGAGGTTGAGGTTCGCCGCGGCGGTAAATGCTACGGTATTGAATTCAAGCAGGGCAAGACCTCTAAAAAGCTTTATGAAAAGGGCGATTGCGATGTTACCGGTACTACGGTGCATTTCAAGCCGGATGCTACTATCTTTACGGAAACTGAATACAGCTATGATACCCTGCGTCTGCGTATTCGTGAGCTGGCCTTTTTGAATAAAGGCATTACCATTTCTCTGACTGATGAGCGTGCCGAGGATAAGAGTGAAACATTCCATTTTGCCGGCGGTATTATCGAATACGTCGAATTTATGGATAAGGACAAGGATAAGATTAATCCGAAACCGATTTATCTGGAGGGCGAAAAGAACGCTGTCATCGTTGAGGTTGCAATGCAATATTGCGATACCTACAGCGAGAACATTTTCACCTATGTCAACAACATCAATACTGAGGAAGGCGGTACTCACCTCAGCGGCTTCCGTAAGGCGCTGACACGCACAATTAACGCTTATGCGCGTAAAACCAACATGCTCAAGGAAAATGAGGATGCACTGAGCGGTGATGATGTGCGTGAGGGCCTGACTGCAGTTTTGAGCCTAAAGGTACAGAACCCGCAGTTCGAAAGCCAGACCAAAATCAAGCTGGGCAACAGTGAGGTTATGCCAATCGTAGATAACCTGGTTGGCGATACTCTGGCCGAGTTTATGGAGGAAAATCCGCAGGTTGCCAAAAAGCTGGTGGAAAAGGCTATTATTGCTGCACGCGCCCGTCTGGCAGCGCGTAAGGCACGTGAGCTGACACGCCGTAAGAACGCTATGGATTTGGGCGGTCTTCCCGGCAAGCTGGCTGACTGCAAGAGCCGTAATGTTGAGGATACCGAGATTTATCTGGTCGAAGGTGACTCCGCAGGCGGCAGCGCTAAGCAAGGTCGTAATAGTGACTTCCAGGCTATTTTGCCGTTGCGTGGTAAAATCCTCAATGTAGAAAAGGCACGTCTTGATAAGGTGCTGAGCAGTGAAGAAATCCGCAATATGATTACCGCCTTCGGCTGTGGTATCGGCGATGACTTCAATCTGGAGAAGGCACGTTATGGCAAGATTATTATTATGACAGATGCCGACGTCGACGGTGCGCATATCCGTACGCTGCTGTTGACCTTCTTCTACCGTTATATGCAGCCCCTGATTAAGGAAGGACATGTGTTTATTGCACAGCCGCCGCTGTATTTAATCCGTAAAAACCAGAAGCAGCATTACTACGCTTACAGCGATGAAGAATTGCAGCAAATCCTCGACGAGGTTGGCCGCGATACTAACCCGTATGTACAGCGCTACAAAGGCTTAGGCGAGATGAACCCCGGCCAGCTGTGGGAAACAACTATGGATCCTGCTGCACGTACTATTCTGCAGGTTCATCTGGAGGACGCTGCTGAAGCAGACCGCATTTTCTCTATCCTGATGGGAGATAAGGTTGAGCCGCGTCGTCAGTTTATCGAGGATAATGCGAAGAAGGTTCGTAACCTGGACCTGTAAGCAGGCTTGTAGCATAAAAAGAGGTGCTTTAAATGGTTAAAATTAAAAAAGGACTTTCTGATGCAGATATGCTGAAGGGCTTCAGCGAGGAGCTGACCTTTGAAAATGGCATGTATGCTGATGAAAAGGTTAAGCAAAGCAAATTAAAGGGTGCTAAGGCACCCGCAAAAAAAGAGCTGCTGCTGCCGGAGAATGCGCAGGAGCGTCTGAACCGTTTTCTTCTGGAAATTAGCATGGAATGGCTGAAGAACAAGAATGGTGACTGCACCTGGAAGGTTCTCAAGGAAAATGGCCAAATTGTGATTAAGCCTGTCGCTGTAGCGAAAAAATAATGGCTGCTAAGCTTTTTGTACTGCCTGAGCTGGAGCTGCGCTTGATGTTTCACGTGAAACATCAAGCTGCTGCTCTCTCCCCTGCTGCAACTTTATTGGTGGTTGCAGGTGGACGCGGACCTAAACTAGAGTGGCTGCACAGTGTCAGTGACGGCAAGAAAATTTACTGCGCCGACCGCGGCGCTGAATACTGCTTCGCAGCCGGCTGTGTGCCTTCGGAGCTGTTTGGCGACTGCGACAGCTCATCGCAGGCTGTTTATCAGCAGGCACGCGCTGCAGGTACTGTAGTGCACAGTTTTAATCCTGCAAAGGATGATACTGACTTACAGCTTTTACTGCATAATTTGCCTGAGGGAGACATTCTTGCTACCGGCATTTGGGGCGGGCGCTTCGACCATTTATACAGCAACGTCTATACGCTGCTGGGTGTAAAAAAGCAACGTGGTTGTCAGGTGATGTTGGCAGATGATAAGGAATTTATGCTGCTGCTGACAGCAGGCGAAAGCGTAGAGCTGAAGCTGCAGGCTGCAGCCGAAGCTGTTTCGTTGCTGCCCTTAAGCGAAAGCACGACAGTAGATTTTACCGGCGTGCGCTGGCCGCTACAGCAGGCAACGCTGCGCCAGCTCTACCCCTACGCTATCAGCAATGAAGTTAATGCTGATGCCGAAAAAATCTGCTGCACCTGTCATAGCGGCGCTTTAGGCTTGTATATCCGTTGGGCGGAAGGCAGTAAATAGGTAAAAGTGAATAGTGTATAGTGTGCAGTGAATAGTTAAAAGTTAAAAGTTAAAAGTGAATAGTGAATAGTGAATAGTGAATAGTTAAGGCGTGCATTCTGATATTGGAAACAATGAACTCCATTCTCTTAAAACTAACCACTAATAACTGACAACTAATCACTAGTCACCGAAATGAGGGGAATTTTTTGGAAACTTTTGTGGCGAATTTAGATACGACGACAGTTATCTTCCTGATTATCTCAGGCTTTATAGCTTCGTTTATTGATTCAACAGTTGGCGGCGGCGGTTTAATTTCCACCCCTGCCCTCTTGAGCCTGGGCTTGCCTGTTCCCTATGCTTTGGGAACAAACAAGCTGGCAGCCTCTATCGGCTGCTTCACCAGTGTGCTCTCCTTTTGGCGCGCCGGTAAAATAAAAAAGGCTGCCTTTACGCTGATGCCGCTTTCCTTTATCGGTTCAGCCTTAGGTGCTTATGTAGTTTACCTGCTGCCGGAGCAGCTGATGAAAAATATCATCGTCGTGCTGCTGGTTGCTGTTGCTGTTTATACCTATCGCCGTAAGGATTGGGGCGATGCCGGTACGATAGAAAAGCTTGGTATGCAGGCTTTAATCGGTGCCATCGTCATGGCGTTTGCCATGGGCTTTTATGATGGCTTCTTCGGTCCCGGTACAGGCTCTTTCCTGATTTTTGGCTTTTTGTATTTGGGATATGACTTTGTAACGGCTGCCGGTAATGCCAAGGCGTTGAATTTTGCCAGCGGCGTTGGTGCTCTTGTATCCTTTGCTGTCAGCGGCACGATTATCTGGAGCTACGGCCTGATTATGGCTGCGGCGATGATTGCCGGTGCTGTTGTCGGTACCCGTTTGGCAATAAAAAAAGGCGCTTCTTATGTGCGCCCCTTGTATTTGTTGGTTACCACCCTGCTGATTGGCAAGCAGGTTTATGAGATATTATTAAAATAACCTGTGCTGAGGCACTCTGCCCTGTTTAACAGGTTGTGATATTGTTTTTTGTAAAGGAAAGGTGATAAAGTGGATTTAGAAAATACCACTGGTAAAGTTCTTCCCGTATATATCGAAGAGGAAATGCAAAAATCCTATATCGATTATGCGATGAGCGTTATCATCCAACGTGCTTTACCTGATGTCCGCGATGGTCTGAAGCCTGTACATCGCCGTATTTTATACGCAATGCAGGAAGCAGGCATGACTCCGACGAAACCCTATAAAAAATCCGCTCGTATCGTCGGTGACGTTTTAGGTAAATATCACCCTCATGGTGATAGTTCCGTATATGATGCAATTGTGCGCCTGGCGCAGGATTTCTCTACCCGCTATCTGATGGTAGACGGTCATGGTAACTTTGGTAGTATTGACGGCGACAGTCCGGCAGCAATGCGTTATACCGAGGTGCGTATGGCTAAAATTGCTGAGGCAATGCTGGAGGATATCGAAAAGGATACAGTTGATTTTGTACCTAACTATGATGAATCCTTAAAAGAGCCCAGTGTACTTCCTTCTAAGGTCCCTGCCCTGCTGATTAACGGCAGTGCCGGTATCGCAGTTGGTATGGCTACTAACATTCCGCCGCACAATCTGTGTGAGGTTGTTAATGGCCTGGTTATGCTGATTGATAACCCTGATGTAGAAATTCCGCAGCTGATGACAGCTATCAAAGGCCCTGACTTCCCGACCGGTGCCTGCATTTTGGGCAAGGAAGGCATCACCAGCGCTTATAACACCGGCCGCGGCGTTGTAAAAATTCGTGCTAAAGCTGAGATCGTGCCTGCCAACAAGGGCAAGCACCATATCGTTATTACCGAAATCCCCTACCAGGTTAACAAAGCTAACCTGATTAAGGATATTGCTAATCTGGCTAAGGATGGCGTAATCGAAGGTATTACTAAGGTTGATGACTTCTCCAGCCTTAAAGACGGCATGAAGATTGTTGTTGAGCTGAAGAGTGATGCTGTTCCTGACGTTGTTCTGAACCGTTTGTACAAGCATACTGCCCTGCAGAGCTCCTTTGGTATCATTATGCTGGCGCTGGTTAACGGTCAGCCGCGTGTCCTGAACCTCAAGCAGGTGCTGGAATACTATCTGGAGCACCAGAAGGATGTTATCACCAGACGTACCCGCTACGAGCTGGGCAAGGCCAAGGACAGAGCTCACATCTTAGAGGGCTTGAAGATTGCTCTGGATAATATTGATGCTGTAATCAGCACCATCCGCGGCAGCGCAACAGCAGAAATTGCCCGCACTGCTTTGATGGAAAACTTTAAGCTGAGCCAGCGCCAGGCACAGGCTATTCTTGATATGCGTCTGCAGCGCCTGACCGGCCTGGAGCGCAAGAAGATTGACGAAGAATATGCTGACCTGCTGGAAACCATTGACTGGCTGGAAAGCGTATTGGCAGATGAGCATAAGGTTATGAACATTATCAAGGAAGATTTGCTGGAAATGAAGAAACGCTTCGGTGACGAGCGTCGTACCGAAATTTCCATCGACAGCTCCGAAATGGATATTGAGGACCTGATTGCTGAAGAGGATATCGTTGTAACCATCAGCCATCAGGGCTATATCAAACGCCAGACTTTAGACAACTTCCGCAGCCAAAAACGCGGTGGTGTAGGCAAAACTGGCGGCAGCGGCAAGAAAATTGATGATTCCGCAGAGCATCTCTTCCTCTCCACCACTCACCATAACATTCTCTTCTTCACCAACCGTGGCCGTGTATATCGCCAGAAGGGCTATGAAATCCCCGAAGCAAGCCGCACTGCCAAGGGCACAGCTATTATCAATTTGCTGGCATTGATGCCCGGTGAAAAGATTACGGCTGTTATTCCGGTGAAGGAATTCAGAGAAGAGCAGTACATGTTTATGGCTACCAATAAGGGTACCGTCAAGAAAATCAACCTCAAGGATCTGGAAAGCGTCCGCAAAAACGGCATGATTGCTATTAATCTGGACGATGATGAGGACCTGATCGGTGTAGAGCTTACTGACGGCAACAGCGAAATCATTTTGGCAACCCGCAACGGTATTGCCATCCGCTTTGATGAGCAGGATGTACGCACCATGGGACGCACCGCGCATGGCGTAAAGGGTATTTCCCTCAACTACGGCGATGAGGTTGTTGCTATGGACAGCGTTTCCGATGAAAATTCCGAGGTGCTGACGGCAACTGAATTTGGCATGGGCAAGCGTACAGCGGTTAAGGAATATCGTAAGCAGACTCGTGGCGGCAAGGGTATCATCAATATGAAGATTACCGAAAAAACTGGTCTGGTAATCGGCATGAAGGTAATTAACCCGGCGCAGGAAATTATGATGATTACCGCGGCCGGTCTGATTATCCGTACCGATGTGGACCAGATTTCTCAATATGGCCGTAATACCCAGGGTGTAAAACTGATGACCTTAAACGATGATGACAAAGTTGTTTCTTTGGCAGCAATCCATCATGAAGAGGATGCTGAATAAATTTGTTTATTTGTTTTAACGTATATGTTTTCTAGAAAATGAAGAGCTTTAATGATTCATTAACAGGTAAATATTTGCGTATTGCCCTCCCCGCTGCGTTGGAGGGCATTTTTATGACCTTTCTGGCAGCAGCCGATTTGATTATGGTAGGCGTATTGGGTGCCAAGGCCATAGCAGCAGTAAGCATTTTTCTGCCGCTGCGCCTGGTACTGCTGACAGTATCACGCTCACTGGCATCTGCTGTTACTATATTGACAGCCAATAAATTCGGTTCCGGACAGCATTCTGCCATTAAGGTTTTGCTGCGACAGAGCTTTACTGTCAGCAGTATCCTGCTTATAGTACTGCATCTGCTTTTCTATGGCTTTTTTGAGAAGCTGGTGGTGCTGATGGGTGCACAGAGCGACTATTTGGAGTTGGCGCTGGCTTACGGCAATCCTGCCGTGGCTGCAGTACTGCTAAATTCTCTTTCGCTTTTATTGCAGGGAACCTTGTTGGGCGTAGGTCGGACAAGCGCTATTATGAAAAGCAATATTGTCGGCAATGTAGTGAATATCGTCTGCAATTATTTTCTCATTACCGGCTTTGGCAGCTTTGCCGGCTGGGGCGTGCGTGGCGCGGCAATCAGCACGATTATCGGTTCCCTGTGCACTCTTGGCATCACTGTCTGTATTATGAAGCATGAGGGCTTTTTCAGTGATGGTCTGCTGCAGCTGCCGGACAAAGTCTTCTGGCGGGAATTTATGCCGGTATTCGGCGGTGTTTTCAGTGAGCTGGGGGCGGAACGCATCGGTATGCTGGCCTATGGCTGGATGACTGCGCGTCTTGGTACTCTGCCCTATGCAGTACACAGCATCTGCTATAACATCTGCGATTTTTCCTATGATTTTATCTTTGGCTTCGGTAAGGCCAATATGGTGCTTGCCGGGCAGATGCGCGGTGCTGCTGATTATGCAACCTGGAAGCGTTGCCGCAGCATAGGCTTTAAATGGGGCCTGGGACTTTCCGTTGCCTCTTTTATTATCCTGTATGCTGCACGCGTGCCGATTTTCAGCGTTTATTCCCAGGATGCACAGGCACTTGCTCTAAGTGAAACGGTAATGTTCTGGGTAGCTGCCGTTTGCATACCGCAGGGGCATACGATTATCACGGCAGGCATATTGCGTGGCAGCGGTCAGACTACTGCTGTTGCCGTCTATTCCTTTGTGCTAATTACCGTTTTGCGTCCTCTGATGACGGCTTTCTTTATCTATTATTGCAAGCTGGGGATTGTGGGCGCCTGGGTACCGATGTTCTTGGACCAGTCGCTGCGTAGTCTGTGCTTTACCTGGAAGGTTATGCGGATACGCGGACTTAAGGATTTAATAAAATAAATATGCTGTATAAAAAGCAAAGCAGCTTCTGCCTCGCAGAAGCTGCTTTTTGTCGTGTTGAAATATAAAATTACTTTATTGCAAGGTCATAGCGAACCTATACCGCCTACTCTGCAAATTTCGTCCCCAGCTCTTTTTCAGCCAGACGGATGAATGCACGGATTGCTTCCTCCAGCTGTGGCTGCGGGGTATTTTCTTCCTTGCAGTGAGAAATTCCGGGATCGGACTGGGTGAACATCATTACCGAAGGTACAACGGCATTCAGAGGCACGGCATCATGCAGCGGTGCGGAATACATGCTGTGTTTTGCACCGGTTTCCTCCTCTACGGCAACGTTGCAGTCCTCTACCAGCTGCTCATCAAAGAGAATCGGTTCAGCATGCCAGATAGGCTCAAATTCTACAGTGAGCTTACCCTCCTGTGCATGCTTCTGCGCCGCAGCCTTGGCTTCTGCAACAATGATTTGCATTGTTTCCGGCTTAATGCTGCGCTGGTCCAGCGAAATGCGGCAGTAGCCCGGAGAAATAGTAGTCAGGTCAGGTTTTACCTCGATATTGCCTACAGTGCAATAGGAATCATATTTAAGCGCAATTTCACGTAAATCAAGTGTGGTCTGCGCTGCCGCAATAAAGGCATCCTGACGCAGGGCAACAGGCGAACCGCAATGTCCCTGCTGTCCGCGGAAGGTGATATACTGGCGGTTGCAGCCGCAAACGCCGTAAACGCAGGCTACGCTTTTTTTGGCTAAAGCCAGCAACGGTGCCTGCTCAATGTGCAGCTCCAGGTAAGCTTTAACCGGCAGCTTGGCAAAGGCAGTGTGTGCCTCCCCTATCTTGCTGGCATCAAGGCCGTATTCCTGCCAGACATCGCTGAAGCTGCGGCCGTTTTCCTGATGGATTAAGGGCAGTACATCCTTGCTTGTGACAATGCCGCTGACAGCGCTGCTGCCAAGACAGCTTTTGCCGAAGGCTACACCCTCCTCATCTGCCCAACCGACAACGTAAAGAGTTTTGGCAGGCTTTTTATCTGCCAGACCATAGGCACCGATGCCCATGCCTGCTACAACGCCTAAAGCGCCGTCCAGCCAGCCTCCGTCAGGTACGGAATCGAGATGACTGCCGATAACAATGCACTCCTCGCTTTCGCCGGCAAATTTGGCCCAGCTGTTACCTGCAGCATCTGTCCAGACCTCCGCACCTGCGGCCTGCATCTTTTTAGCAAACCATTCCGTTGCTTTCTTGAATGTAGGTGTCCAGGCAATGCGCTGTGCACCGTCTGCATCAGAGGTTAAGGCTGCCAGCTCCTTGAGATCAGCAACAATGTTTTTGGCTATTTGTTCACGTTTCATATAATGCTCCCTTCCTGCTTCATTAGGCTTTTGCATAACGGCAAAAGCCTAAAAAGTAAGTTTATTATATTTTATTATAGCTTTAAAACCAATTTGTTCCGCTGTTTTATATGCTCCGATAAGAGCGTTACAGCAAACAAGCATAGGATAGCTTATTTGCATTATATACAAATCAGCGTCAATTTACAAGATGTAATAATGAACCTGCAAAAGTATAGCGAAAATAAAAATAAGCTGCTGCCTTCACTTTGGCTACAAAGAAGGCAGCAGTTTTTTTTGGAGATATGTCGTCAAAAGAATGGAATTAATAAATTTAATTTAATGCATGAACAGCTTGTTTCAGCTGCTCAAGTCCCTGTAATAATAGCGCACGGGGGCAGGCAACGTTGATACGTTCAAAGGCTTCGCCCTCCTTGCCGAAGATACCGCCGCCGTCAAGCCAGAGGTGTGCTTGATGCCAGAGCCACTGCTCGCGTTCGGCAGCTGTAAGGCCTAAGGCGCTGCAATCAAGCCAAATCAGATATGTCCCCTCAGGATGGAGCAGCTTAATCTGCGGCAAGTTCTGCTTCAGATAATCATCAACGAATTTAATGTTATCTTCGATATAAGTCTTTGCCTGTTTTAGCCAATCTTCGCCATAAGTGTAGGCTGCCTGGCAGGCAACGAGTCCCATGGTATTTATCTGGCTATAGCCTGCTGCTGCCACTTGCTTGCGGAAGCGGCGGCGTAAAATTTTGTTGGGAATGAAGATGTTGGATATCTGTAAGCCGGCGATATTGAAGGTTTTGCTGGGCGCAGTGCAGATTACACAATTTTGCTCGTACTGCTCACCCAAACTTGCAAAAACCGTCTGAGAGTTATTTCCCCAGACGAAATCGCCGTGAATTTCATCACTTACGGTAATTACACCATGCTTAAGGCAGATATCGCCCACTTTTTGTAGCTCAGCGCGTGTCCAGACACGGCCAACGGGGTTATGTGGTGAGCACAAAAGCATCAGCTTAACATTGTTGGCGATAATTTTTTCTTCCAAATCGGCAAAGTCCATTTCGTAATGACCATTTTTCAGGATGAGCGGTGAATTTACCAGCTGACGGTTGTTATCTTCAATAACCTCACTGAAAGGATAGTAAACAGGCTGCTGTACAAGCACGCCCTCACCTTCTTTAGTAAAGGCCTTCACTGCCATCGCAAGGGCAAAAACTATGCCGGGAGTCTTGGTGAGCCATTCGGCTTTGGGAGTCCAGTTAAAATGCTTAGTATACCAGTCACGGACAGCTTGAAAATATGCTTCTGTACTTTCACTATAACCGAAGATGGCATGTTGGCAGCGTTCAACAAGTGCTTCCGGTATTTCCCGGGCAATAGGAAAATCCATATCTGCTACCCAAAAAGGTAAGACGTCTGCCGGACGACCACGCTGGATGGCAAAATCATATTTTAGGCAGTCTGTATTACGTCTGTCGATTATCTTGTCAAAATCATATTTAGTCATAATCTATCACCAAATTTTATTCTTATAAATTATTCTACCGCAGCAAAGGCCTGTGCCAAATCATCAATAAGATCCTGCGTTGCTTCGATGCCTGTAGAGAAGCGCAGCAGACAATCTGTAATCCCCTTTTCGGCACATTCTTCGGCAGTAAGGTCGGTATGCGTCTGGCGAATCGGATAGGTTATCAGGCTTTCCGTACCGCCAAGGCTTTCGGCAAATTTAATGAGCTTGACGCCCTCAAGAATTTGGCGTGCCGTTTCCGCGTTGTCTACAGCAAAGGAAATCATGCCGCCGAAGCCGGTGGTCTGCGCTTTGCTGATTGCATAACCGGGATGATTTTCCAGACCGGGATATAAAACGTATTGTACACGCGGCTGCTTTTGTAGCCATTTGGCAATGGCAAAAGCATTTTTCTGGTGCTGCTCCATACGCAGCGGCAGAGTTTTGATACCGCGGATAACGAGCCAGGCATCAAGTGCTCCCAAACAGGCACCGGTTGTTTTATAAATCAGTCGCAGCTTGTCGGCAATAACAGGGTCCTTGGCTACGGTAAAGCCGACGAGTACATCGTTATGACCGCAAAGATATTTTGTTCCGCTATGGATAACGATATCAGCGCCAAGGTCCAGCGGTCTTTGAAAATATGGTGTCAGAAAGGTATTGTCGACGATAACCAAAAAATTATTTTCGTGGGCGATTTTGCTGATAGCACGCAAATCACTGATTTCCATTGTGGGGTTGGTAGGTGTTTCCAAAAAGATGGCTTTTGTATTGGGCTTAATGGCAGCCTTAATTTCTTCCAGTTTAGAAGTATGCACAGAAGTAAACTCTACACCGTTTTTGGCGTTGAGGTTGCGGAACAGACGGAAGGAGCCACCGTAGAGATCGTTGCCGGTGATAATGTGGTCGCCGGGCGCGAACAGATTCATAACCGCATCAACTGCAGCCATACCGGAGGAAAAAGCCAAGGCATCGACACCGTTCTCCAATGCTGCCAAAAGCTGCTCCAGACGTGCACGTGTCGGGTTGGATTCACGTGTATAGTTAAAGCCTGTGGTGTCCCCCAACTTGGGGTGTGCAAAGGTTGAGGAAAGATAAATTGCCGGGGTAATGCTGCCGGTTGCGTCAGCTGCGCCGATTTCATGAATACATTTTGTTGCAAATTCCATAGTGTCATCTTCTCCTTTCAAGGTCAGGCGGCAAGATACCGGATACTTCATCAGGATTGCCGGAAGCTGGTTTATGCATGTTACTGCATTTTTTTCTCCGGTATCTTCTCACCTGTTAAACGTGATATTATCAAAATTTTTATTCGTGAAACAAAATCAACAAGCAGTGCTTGTGTGATGTTTGCTTGATAATTTACACGATAAAACCTAGCTTGTCAATAGGTGAATTTACAGCTTTTGTTATGTTTTTGGGCGCTATAATGAAGAAATGTAAAATTAAAAATTATATTTATTTTATTCTTCGCTATTAGCAAACTATATAGCCAAGTGATTTTTGTAACATCGTTTACAAATCTACTAAAATACTAGGCTTTTTGAAATTTTTTCCGTTTTTTTGTTGACAGATGCTTTGACAAGTTGTATATTTTTACTCACAAGTTCATATACGAGCAATGAAAAGAAGAGTACGCAAGGAGTACTGCCACAGAGAGCTTCCGTTTGGTGAAAGGAAGCGCAGGAGAATTTGCCGAAGATGGTCTTGGAGCTGATTGGCTGAAGCGCAAGTTTAGGTCGTCCGGGTGCACCCGTTACAGTGCTGAAGTATTAATGGCTTAGTCCGGCGTACTTGAGGAGGCTGCTATCGTGAGGTAGCAGTGAATTTGGGTGGTACCACGAAGTTTGCTTTCGTCCCTTACTGCATAATGAAAATGCGGTATGGATAAACGAAGGCTTTTTTTATTTTAGTTTTACAAAGGAGACGATGAATTATGTTGAAAAAATTATTGGTTATTGCGTTATCTGTAGTGGCATTGGCAGCAGCAGGCTGCGGCGGCGGTGATAAACAGGCTCAAACAACGATTAAGGTTGGTGCTACCGCCGGTCCCCATGCCGAGGTTGTGGAGGCTGCGGCCAAGGAAGCGGCCAAAAGTGGCCTGAAGGTACAGGTTGTGGAGTTCTCTGATTACGTTACGCCGGATAAGGCTTTGGCGGATGGTGAGCTGGATTTGGTAAGCTACCAGCATAAGCCCTTCCTGGATAATTTCAACAAGACGAACAAGACTGACCTTGTACCCATCGGCAATGCTATTTTAATGCGCATGGGCATTTATAGCGATAAGGTGCATGATGTTAAGGATATTCCTGATGGTGCGACGATTGCTATTCCTAATGACCCGACAAACGGCGGTCGCGGTCTGCTGCTTTTGCAGCGCGCCGGCCTGTTGAAATTGAAGGATGGCGTGGGCATGAAGGCTACTCCGAAGGATGTTGTCGATAATCCTAAGCATCTGAAATTTAAGGAGCTGGAGGCAGCACAGCTGCCGCGCAGCCTGGCTGATGTAGATGCTGCTGCTATTACCATGAACTATGTAATGAGCGGTGGCCTGGATGTTAAAAAGCAGAATATCTTCCTTGAGCCTAAGGACGAACCGCTGGCTGTAATGATTATTGCTGCCCGCAACAATGATAAGGATAAAGAGGCTTACAAGGCTTTTGTGAAGGCTTACCAGTCTGAGGCTGTGAAGAAGTTTATTGCCGATAAATATAAAGGAACCATTGAGCCTGCATTTTAATGTAGAAAAAAATATATAGAAAAGCTCCCATTAATATCAGCTGCAGCAAATGTACAGTATATTAAGGGGAGTTTTTATTCATCGGTATAGTTTGCAATTATTATTTTTTATTGTTTTCTTTCATACGGAAGCAGAAGGTGCAATGACCATCTGCATACATGATATGGTCATGCACACATTCCATATTTTCGTTATAGCCTTCGGCGATAGCGGGATCGATGTTTTCGCAATAAATGCGTCCGTATTTTTCTTCATCTGCATCCATCCAGGTTTTGGCAAATACACAGCGGTGAAAATCCTGATGAATACCGTCTTGCTTATAAATAGTATCGTAACCGAATTCTTCGCTGCGGCCCATATCGTAGTTATCCAGATAATTTTCAAGCGTATTTTCTTTGCCGTTGGCTTTGGCGCGGGCAGCAATGTCCTTGCCGCGTTCAATACCAAATTCTTTAACGCTGTCTTCTAAGACCTTCAGGCCTTTTTCGCCAAATTCTTTTTCCAGATTTTTGGCGGTAATAGAAAACATTCTGGCAAATAAAACAAACATGGAAACCGGTTCTTTAACTTCTTCTTGCATTTTAATAATCCCTCACTTGTTTTGCATTGGACTATATACGGAAACCTATATAGCTCATATGCATTATACAAAAAAGTCGCAAATCATACAAGACGAAATTTCAAATTTCAAAACGATAATATCGTAAAAAGAAAATCTCGTTACTTGCGCAAGGAAGCAACGAGATTGTTTAAAAGGCTTATTTTTGCGTACCAATCAAACCGCCGACCTGATCAGCAATCTGCTTCAGGTCATGCACTAAATTTTTTTCCAGACGGGGCATGGCACTGGCAAAGACAGTGACACTGACAGTGCCGATGAGGTCTTTATTTAAATCAAAAATTGGTACAGCGATACTGCCGACATCAAGATTAAATTCTTCTTTTTCCACAGAATAGCCTTTAACCGTAATTTCATCTAGCTGTTTTTGCAGTTCCTGTTTATTTTTTAAGGTATACGGCGTATAGGGCTTAAATTCAATATCGTCCAGATAATCAGGACGTGCAGGAAGCAGTACATGCTTTAAAAGCAGCTTGCCTGATGAGGTAACGTATTCTGGCAGAGGTGTATATTCTGACAAGGTGATGTAATAAGAGGTGCTGACGGGATAGGCACAATAAATCGTGACAATTTCATCCTGATTGACAATCTGCAGGCTGGCAGTTATATGATACTTTTCTGCTAACGCGTTCATCAGAGGTTTACAGAGAATGATATAAGAACGGATTTGGCTTTGGATGATGCCAGCTTTGCTCAGAAAAAAGCTACCCAGACGGTAATGATTAGTGTCATGGTCTAAAAGCAGCAGATTGTTTGCTACCATTGTATTGATAAGTCCGCGGGCTGTGTTGACGTTCAGTTTTGTTTTGGCGCTGATTTCGTTGATGCCTATCTCGGGTTTACTGTTGGTGAAGCAGTTGAGAATATCAATAGCGCGTTGGACTGATTGAATTAGCTTTGGTGTAGTAGTAGTCATGATAATGCTCCTTCGATATCCGTTATACATTAAAGATATTATAACATATATTTAGACTGACAATAAAGAGCTGTCTAACCTCTTTTGTATTACGTTATTTTTGATTAGTGCAGGCTAATTCGCCATTTCAACAAGTAAAATATCTGAAAATGTAATATGTGGAGATATTTTGGATAAATGGGAGAAAAAAATCTTGACAGAGCTACTGTAAAGTGATATAAGAAATACTAACAGACGATAATATAAAAAGAAAAACGATAATGTAAAGCGAAAACGTCTGGCACATTTATTTTTTTGAGGGGGCATTATATAATGCAAAAGGAAACAAATGGTGCTAAAGCACCGCGTCACTTTACTTTTAAAGAAAAATTAGCTGCTTTGGGACCAGGTTTTTTAATCTGCGGTTCCTTTATCGGTCCCGGTACCGTAACAAGCTCCACCAGAGCCGGCGCCGGTTATGGCTATGAATTATTATGGTGCATAGTCTTTTCTGTAATTGCTGTTATTGTTACACAAGGTATGGCAGCGCGTTTGGGCGTAGTAACTCAAAAGGATCTGGCAGAAACTTTGCAGATTGCTTTTGATGACCGTCCGCTGCTTAGAAAATTCCTTGTAGGTCTGGTTGCTGTTGCTATCGCCGTAGGCGGCTTTGCTTATATGGGCGGAGATTTGACCGGCACTGCTTTGGGTGTCAGCGCCTTGACCGGCGTTTCGACACATATCATCGCACCTATTTGGGGCCTGTGCATTATGGTGCTTTTGAGCTTTGCCGGTGATGCTTTGAAATATCTGGAAAAGCTTTTGGCTGTCTGCGTTGTAGTTATGTGCATTGTTTTTCTGATTACAATGATTGTTGTACAACCTAATCTTGGCGAATTGTTTGGCGGTCTTGTACCGCATATTCCGGAAGGTTCTTTGATGACCTGCCTGGCTTTGATTGGTACTACCGTTGTTCCGTATAATATGTTTTTACATGCTGCCAGCGCTAAGCGTACCTGGCATAGCGCCGAAGAGCTGCCATTGGTTGCCTTTGGTACTAACATTCCGATGATTATCGGTGGCATTGTAACCGGTGCGATTTTGATTACCTCCGCTGCCGTTATGCAGGGCATGACCGTTAAAAATGCTATGGATATGGCAGTTCAGCTGCAGCCCACTCTTGGTGATTTTGCTCAGCCGTTTATGGCTGTAGGCCTGGTTGCTGCCGGTATTTCCAGCGCTGTATGCACACCGATGGGTGTATCCTATGTGCTTGCCGGCTTGTGGGGCTGGAAGACTGACAGAAGCGATAAACGCTTCATCATCACTAATGCAGCAGTTCTTGTAACCGGTATTGTTATCTCCGCTTTCGGCTTTAATCCGATTGCGCTGATTATGACGGCACAGGCTGTTAACGGTATCGTTCTGCCTGTAGTTGTAGGCGTAACAGTTTACCTTACCTGCAGCAAGAAAATCATGGGTGAATTTACTAACAGTACTCTGCAAACTGCATTAGGCTGGATAATCTTCTTAATCAGCTTATATCTTGGTCTTAGCAGCGTTATCAGCCTGTTCTGATCTTATGTATAAAATAGTGAATTTTTGACTAGGAAAGAAGGATATTTTAATGAAAGACAGTAGACCTACTATCTATGACCCTAATTTTTTACCGACTAATATTTATAGTGGCGTTCCGACATTCTTGAATCTGCCTGTATTGGAAAACAAGGAAGATTTAAAGAAGGTTGATGTTGCTGTTATGGGTGTGCCTTGGGAAGGCGGCTGCACTATTGGCGGTTATTCCTCCTGCACTGATGGTCCTAAATCCATCCGTACTGCTTCTATTCGCTATACCGGCTATCTGCCTGATTTTGATATTGACTCTTTTGAACATCTGACCGGTGGTGATTATGGCGACGTTGCTGTACAAAATGGTAACTATGAATTTACCTTTGCACAGATTCGTGAAAGATATGGCGAGCTGCTGGATGCCAAATGTGTGCCTATTGTTTTAGGCGGTGACCATGGTATCGCTTATCCGCTGATTAGCGAAATGGCTAAACGCCATCCGAAAAAAGTAGGCGTACTGCATTTTGATGCACATCTGGATAACTACGATAACTTCGGTGATGACAAATACTCTCGTTGCTCTCCGTTCTTCCAGCTGTATAATGACCCCAATATGGATGCAACCAAGATTGCTCATATCGGTATCCGCGGACCGCGTAATCATCAGCAGGAATACAGAAACGCCCAAAAATATGGTGCTACCGTTATTCCCTGCCGCGAGATTAAAGAAGAAGGCTGGAAGGCCGCTATTAAAAAAGCTTTGGCTGTAGTTTCCAAGGATACGGAAGTAATTTATATTACTATCTGTGCCGATGCTCTGGACGCTGCTTATATGCCGCAAGGCCCGCAAGATATGGGCGGTCTGACCAGCTATGAGCTGTTGAGCATGGTGCATGAGGCAGCTCTCGCCGGTGCCTGCTCTCTGGATTTCGTAGAAATTTATCCGGAAAACGGTACTTTGCAAACAGCATCTCATGTTGGCTGCTGGTTGGCGCTGTACTTCCTTAACGGTGTTGCTGAACGTCGCATGAAGCTGGAAAGTAAATAATTTAAAATACAAGAAGAGCAGTCTGTGCAGATGCAGACTGCTCTTTTGCTGTTCTAAAGTTTTTTGTGTGGCAAACGCTATATTTTTTACCACCCTACACCAATCCAGGGGCCATGGTGGTGATGGCCGCCGCCAATGCCGATACCTATGCCAATCGGGAAGTTCCAGCCACCCCTGCGGCTTTGCTTTTCACGTTCAATCTTCATAAACCACAGGCGATAGATTTTACCGCCGTTGTCCAGCTTTTTCGGTGTATCCTTATCAGTGATAATCTTATAGCCGTTGAAGTTGGTATTGGAGCTTTCATAATCGCTGAGCATTTTGTTCATCTGCGCAAAGGTATCCTTGTTATTGGTATATAAGCGCAGCATTTCTGTATTGGGCATGGCCAAAATCAACTGCTTACGCAAAGAGCGGTCTGTTGCCAACCCTTGGTAAACCTCTACCCTGTCATCTTTAATTTTTACATATAGCAGGTCTTCGTTACTGCCGGCCTGCAATCGTTCATTCATTACTGCTACGCTGATGATTTCAATCGGTTTGATTGAGTCAGCATCATCTGCAGCCTTAGTTTTTTCTGCGGCGAGCGCCAGCGCGCTGCAGCAGCACATCAATAAGCAGGTTAACAGTAAAAGCAGCTTGCGCATAATTCTCACTCCTTTGGAAGCTGATAGGAAAAATCCTCAGAAAAGACTTATATAATCCTCAATTATATGGTATCATATTTACGTAAATTTGTTAACTGAACTTTAGGTGATATCTGAGGGACAGTGGAATTTGAAATACGAGGAGACTATATGAAGAAAAATAACCTGATCTGGATAATTATCTGTAATATCCTGGGCGCACTGCTTTTGGGCAGCTGGCTGGCAAGCACCCCTACCGCCGGCTATCACGGACCGTGGCTGGCACTTGACCAGAGCGTATTCTATTTCTTTAACCAACAGCTGGCTAAGGGAACAGCCTTTACGTATTTTACGGCTTTTGTTAATCTGCGTGCCTTTGATGTGGTGGCGTTTGTGGCGATGCTGGCGATTTTTTACAGCTATTATCGTAAAAGTAATGTTGAAGGTAAGCGCTGGTTGTTCTGCATCGGCGTTGCTATGCTGGTGAGCGCGGTAATTATTAAGCAGTTTGATAAATTACTGCCGATTGATCGCGTGAGTGCATCTGTTTATTTTGATCAGCTGTATCATAATGTAAACTGGGTTAGCCAGCTGAGCGGCTGGCCTGCCAAGGACCGCTCCGGTAGCAGCTTCCCTGGTGACCATGGCATGATGCTGTTGATATTTGCTGTGTATATGTGGAAATATATCGGCAAGGACGCTTTCATTAAAGCACTTGCTGTATTTGTTATTTTTTCCCTTCCCCGCATTATGGGTGGCGCACATTGGTTTACCGATGTTTTTGTAGGCTCTGTTTCCTTTGTGCTGCTTGTTTTAAGCTGGATTTTGCTGACACCGTTGGCAGATATCTTTATCAGCTGGCTGGAACAGAAGCTGCCGCTGAGATGGTTTGTGAAGAAGAGAGAGTAAAATTTCAGGCTGTTGCCATTTTCGGTTTTGCTTATAGTAATACTGAAATGGCAGCAGCTTTTTTGTATGTTATATGCTATTTCACAGTTCGTTTACTCGAAAGAATTGTAAACATATGGTAAAATATATAAGCAAACACAACTTGTGTGGTGAATATAATGAAGCTGGAAACAACCATTACGCGTTCGAAGATAATGAAATCAATAAAAGGTTCTGATACTGGGATAGAGGTGCGCCTAAGAAAAGCATTGTGGCATAAAGGTATTAGATACCGAAAAAATTTTAAGGTTTTTGATTGTCACCCTGATATAGTAATTACTAAATATAAGATTGCTGTGTTTTGTGATGGAAATTTTTGGCATGGTAAAGAGCTGCAGAAACGTCCTATAAAGCATAATTCCAGTTATTGGAATGAAAAAATTAGGCGTAATGTAGAACGTGATTTGGAAAATACTATTGAATTAAGAGATAATGGGTGGATTGTTTTACGTTTTTGGGAGGATGATATTCAAAACAATTTGCCTAATTGTATCGATGATGTGCTTCGTTATATTTCAATAAGGAAAAGTTTTGGACAATAATATTTAAGGGGGATAATATGTAAGGATGCTTACTACAATAGAGTTATTTGCTGGTGCTGGTGGTCTGGCGCTCGGCATTGAAAAAGCAGGATTTCACACGTTGGCTTTAAATGAATTTGACGCAGATGCGTGTGCGACAATGCGTATAAATCGACCATATTGGAATGTTATTGAAGGTGATGTTGCTAAAATATCATCACTAAATTTAACTGATTTTTTTGGCTTAAAAAAAGGAGAACTTGATTTATTGTCTGGCGGTGCACCTTGTCAAGCATTTTCTTATGCTGGAAAACGATTAGGTTTAGAGGATGCGCGTGGTACTCTTTTTTATCATTATGCTTTGTTTCTTGAAAAGTTACAGCCTAAAATGTTTTTGTTTGAAAATGTCAGAGGTTTATTGAGCCATAATAAAGGTAAAACTTATGAAACTATGACTGCTATCTTTGAGCAAGCTGGTTATACCATTCAAAAAGAAGTTCTTAATGCTTGGAATTATGGCGTACCTCAAAAACGGGAACGATTAATAACTATAGGTATACGCAATGATTTGTTAGGGAAAGTATATTTTGAGTTTCCAAAACAACATGAGTATAAGCCTGTTTTAAGAGATATTTTATTAGATTGCCCTAAAAGTGAAGGCTCGTTGTATTCTGAATATAAAACTAAAATTTTTGAGCTAGTACCGCCTGGTGGTTATTGGCGTGATATTGATCCTGTGATAGCTAAAGAGTACATGAAAAGCTGTTGGGATATGGAGGGTGGCAGAACAGGAATATTGAGAAGAATGAGTCTTGATGAACCTTCTCTTACGGTACTTACATCACCTAGCCAAAAACAAACAGATAGATGTCATCCATTAGAAGCAAGACCGTTTACTATTCGTGAAAATGCGCGTTGTCAGACATTTCCTGATGATTGGAAGTTTTGTGGCAGTGTTGCTTCACAATATAGACAGGTTGGTAATGCTGTACCTGTAAATTTGGCTTATGAAGTCGGTTTGAAAATCAAGGAGGCGTTGGAAAGATTATGACTTGGAATTTAAGCTTTATTACGGAAGAGGATTTTACTAAGCATGTTCAAGATACCATTGAAAAATATGGTGATAAATTAAAATCATTTGATGTACAACGGTTTAATAAAAACATTATCGACCCTGTTAAACTTATTTTTGATAAGACAGTTTACCAAGCTGATTGGAAAGAAACTATCAGTAATGAGATTTTCAGACAGCGTGATAAATCAAACAATAATGATATTGGATATTTTCATCAACGTATATTTCAGTATATTGACAAATGCCATGTACCGGATAATGGCACTGAAGGTGGTTGGGATGTTATCTATAAAAATCCGGAAGGAATAATATTACCTGATGGTTCTTGTGTACATACCGTTTATGTTGAAATGAAAAATAAACATAATACTATGAACTCATCTGCTGCTGGCAAAACTTTTATCAAGATGCAGAACCAATTATTGAAAGATGATGATTGTGCATGTTTTTTAGTGGAAGCTATAGCTAAGAAATCCCAAAATATAAAATGGGAAACAACTGTTGACGGACAAAGGGTTGGACATAAGCTTATCAGGCGTGTAAGTATAGATAAGTTTTATGAGTTAGTTACTGGTCAGGAAGATGCATTTTTTAAACTTTGTATGGTACTCCCTACCATTATTCAAAAAGTTGTCGATAACAATGGGAATAATTTAGTACCCCATGATACTGTATATGATGAATTAAGACTTGCTGCAAGCAATGTAGAAGACAAAGATATGATTATGGAGATAGCAATTTTTATGTTAGGATTTTCGACATATAATGGTTTCTCTAAGCTTGCCAAGCAATAGTTAAATAAGCCTAGCTTGTAGAAGTTTTTTTTTTACAGGTTAGGCTTTTCGATTATAAGTCAGAGGTGATAAAATGTCTGAAAGTCAACAAGAAATAATTAGTGGAATAAAAGTGTATATTAATGAATGTTATTCTGATTATGCTGTTATGTTGAATGGTAGTTGGGGATCTGGAAAAACGTACTTTGTAAAAAATGAATTAATACCAGTATTGGAAGAAATGAAAGCAGTAATTTATATTTCCTTATTTGGAATAAAATGCGTAGATGATTTAATCAATGTTATTACTATGCATGTGTTAAACATCTATTCCAATAAAAGAGCGCAAAAGCGAGCAGAGGTGAATATAGGTCTTAAAATATCAAATAAACAAGCAAGTTCTTCGTTTTCTCAGATACCATCAGTCTTTGTTGGTATTATCAATAAAGGCTTGAGGTTAGTTCCTAATGGTGATAATGCCAAGGCTTTTTTCAGTGATATACAAAAAAATACTATAAATTTTGCTGACTATGTGTTTATATTTGATGATTTTGAGCGTTCTGTGATAGATAAAATAGAATTATTAGGGTTATTTGATGAGATGGTTGAACAGAATCATGCGAAAGTGATTATTGTTTGTAATGAAGTAGCATTGTTAAAAAAAGCAGAAAAAGATGATGAGAATTTCAATAATAAGAAAGCAGTAAACAATACAGAGGAAAAAATCTTAACAGATGACTATAATTTATACAAAGAAAAGGTTGTTGGTTTTACAATTAAGTATGCTGCAGATTTATCAACTGTTTATCGAAAAATATTAGATAATATAGTTGGCAAACAATCACATTGTTATGATTGCTTAATTGAATATAAAAGTGAGGTTTTAGAGTTATTTTCTAGGGTAGGTTCCCATAATCTGAGAACTTTAATTTTTGTTTTAAAGAGATTCAAAGAGCTTGAGCATGAAATAGAATTAGCTTTTGATGATGCTAAAATAGACAAGAAATATTACTCCAGATATATCGCACTAGTTTTATGTAATGTTACTTCAGTTTCTATTATGTATAAAGATTATGGCATGAGTGATGTTTTTATTCCTAAAGATAGAGATGTAGTAGTAAAGCCGTTTTCATCAGATGGTTTTTCCAAAGATATGATAGACTTTAATATAAATAATCATATAAGGTTAAGTAGATATGTGAATCAGTATATCTATGATTATTCATTAAACAAGGGTCTTCTTTTAGAAGATATAACGAGATTTGTATTAGGCGAAATGAATGATATAAAAAATAATACTGATAAAATAGACTCTATTTATTGTCTTGATAGTGACATTGAAGCAAAAAAACGATTGGGTTCAGTGTTAGATGATATTAAGGAAAATCAATATTGTCTTGGATTATATCCGAGAATTTTAAGCAATTTGTTTATTTTGATGGAAACTTTATATGATGATAGTAATCATAAAATAGAGTTGTTAAAAAAGGATATTATAAAAAATGTAGAAGCTAGAGCGGATGAATTTGATGCAAGCAGTTGGCATTATTTCAATAGTGGTAATACGAAAGCGAATGCGTTTAACGAAGAACTTTACAGTATTGTAGAAAAAAATTTTCTTGAAAGAAAAAAGCAAAAATATAGATATGCTTTGGATGATGAAAAAGATTTTGTTGAGCATTTTAGGGAGTTAGTAAAGGATGATAGTTCTATTTTAGGAGATAAAAAAAGTATGTTAAATTGTATTCCTGCTTCTAAAATGATAGACAAATTTATTAATTTACCAAACAGCAATATAAGAGAAATCAATGGTATATTACGTTATTACTATCTTAATGTGAAAAACATAAACGATTTCCGTTCGGGAGATTTAGAGTTATTTAGAGAAATGGAAACCATACTATGCAAGAAAGTCCCATTGGTTAACAGTAAACTTAAAAGACGTCATCTACAATACTTACTTGATTGTATTAGCAGTATTTGTAAAAAACTAGCATAGAGTATCCTTGGGGCATATCATGTCCCACCATGGACTTTTTATTTTCGCTTCCCTCTTCTATTTTTTGCAGATTTGTGATAAAATTTAGATGTATTTTTATGAGAAAATTCAGCAAGGAAGTGACGGAATGGAATTTGTAAAATCTGCTGATGTAGTCGTTATTGGTGGCGGCATTGTAGGTACTGCTGTATTGCGCGAGCTTTCCAAGTATGACCTGAAATGCGTTCTGCTGGAAAAAGAGCCGGACATCGCTATCGGCACTACTAAAGCTAACAGTGCAATTCTTCATGCTGGCTTTGACGCTCCTACCGGCAGCCTCAAAGCTATTACCAACGTTCGTGGCAACGCTCTGTACCACGAGCTGCAAAACGAACTGGACCTGGATATTAAATGGACCGGTTCCCTGGTTGCTGCAACCACCGACGAGGAAATGCAGACTCTGCAGGAGCTGCTGCAACGCGGTAAAAAGAACGGCGTTGAAGGGCTGCAAATCCTGTCTAAAGAAGAAGTTCTTGAGCAGGAGCCTAACCTGACCACTGTCAAGGGTGCTCTGTGGGCTCCGAGTGCCGGCGTATGCTGGCCGTTCGGTGCTGCTATTGCTTTCGCTCAATGCGCTGTACAAAACGGTGCAGAAGTTATCCGCGACTGCAAGGTACTGGGCTTCGTTAAGGAAGACGGCAAAATTACCGGTGTAGAAACCTCTAAAGGCACTATTGCTGCTAAATATGTAGTTAATGCTGCCGGTGTTTATGCTGACGAAATCGCTAAGCTGGCCGGTGATGACACCTTCACCATCACTCCGCGTAAGGGCGAATATATTCTGTTTGATAAGACTGCTTGCAGCAGCCTGGTTTACGGCGTGGTATTCCCCACCCCGACAAAAAAA
The DNA here is from genome assembly GCF_934190775.1 of uncultured Phascolarctobacterium sp. Lineage (GTDB taxonomy): Bacteria > Bacillota > Negativicutes > Acidaminococcales > Acidaminococcaceae > Phascolarctobacterium_A. Next base: position 4,948 of record NZ_CAKPTG010000015.1, on the reverse strand, counting down.
TCCAAAGGTATTCTGGTTTGCACCACTACCCACGGCAACACCTTCATCGGTCCTAACGCTAACGAGCAGGATTCCAAAGAGGATAAGGCTGTTACCACTACCGGCATGAATGAAATCATTGCTTCTGCCAAGAAGCTGATTCCGAACCTGCCGATGGGCGCAGCTATTACCGAATTTGCCGGCCTGCGTGCTGTTTCCAGCACCGGTGACTTCGTACTCGGTCCTTCCGAAAAGGTTGAAGGCCTGTACAATGCTGCCGGCATGCAATCTCCTGGTCTGACTGCAGCTCCTGCAGTTGGCGAGCTGATTGCCAACGAAATTGCTCGCGTAAGCGGCGCTGCCAAGAAGGCTGACTTTAAGGCTGCTCTGCCGAAGCATAAAGCATTCAACTATATGACTGCTGATGAAAAGGCTGCTAAGATTGCCGAAGACAATCTGTATGGCCGTGTAATCTGCCGTTGTGAAACTGTTACCGAGGGTGAAATCGTAGAAGCAATCAACTCTCCTGTTGGCGCACGCACTGTTGACGGTGTAAAACGCCGTACCCGTGCAGGCATGGGCCGTTGCCAGGGTGGCTTCTGTGGTCCGCGTGTTACCCAGATTCTGGCACGTGAGCTGAACATTTCTGTTCCTGAAGTATTAAAAGAACGTACTGATTCCAATATGTTCTACGAAAAATATTCTGCAGATGGCGGGGAGGAATAATAATGAACCAATTATATGATGTAATTATTGTTGGCGGTGGCCCTGCCGGTCTGTCTGCTGCTTACAGCGCATGGCAGAATGGTGCTAAAAAAATCGTTGTTATCGAGCGTGACCGCGAACTCGGCGGTATCCTGCAACAGTGCATTCATAATGGATTCGGTCTGCATCACTTCAAGGAAGAGCTGACCGGCCCCGGCTATGCACATCGCTGCATCGAGCTCGTTGCTGATAAACCTGAAATCGAAACCCTGGTTGATACCATGGTATTAGATGTACAAAACAATAAAACCGTTATTGCTGTTAATCCGGAAAAAGGCTTACTGAAGCTGGAAGGCAAAACTGTTATCCTGACCATGGGCTGCCGTGAGCGTACACGTGGCGCTATCCGTATTCCGGGCGAGCGTCCTGCAGGCGTATTCACTGCCGGCGCTGCTCAGCGTATGGTTAATATGGAAGGCTATCTGCCAGGTCACAAAATTGTTATCCTCGGCAGCGGCGACATCGGCCTGATTATGGCCCGCCGTATGAGCCTGGAAGGCTGCAAGGTTCAGGCTTGCTTGGAAATCTGCCCCTTCTCCAACGGTCTTACCCGTAATATCGTTCAATGCCTGAACGACTATGATATTCCTCTGTACCTCTCCCACACCATCGTTGCTATTCATGGTGAAGAGCGCGTAACCGGTATCACCGTTGCTAAAGTTGACGAGCGTATGACTCCGATTCCGGGTACCGAATTTGATATTGAGTGCGATACCGTACTGCTGTCTGTAGGTCTGATTCCTGAGAACGAGCTGTCCCGCGGCCTTGATCTGGAAATGAACCCGCTGACCAATGGTCCGGTTGTTGACCAGCATCGTGAAACCAGCTTAGACGGTTTCTTTGCTGCCGGCAACGTAGTACATGTACATGACCTGGTTGACTTCGTATCCGAAGAAGCTGAAATCGCAGGCAAATATGCCGCACTGAAGGCTCAGGAGAAAATGGCAACCGAAAACCGTACCGTAACCGTGAAGGCTATTGACGGCGTACGTACCTGCGTACCGCAGAAGCTGACCATGCCTGCAGAAATTCCTGCTGACGAGAAGGTTAAGCTGTTCATGCGTGTTGCTGCACCGCACCGCAAAGTTAAGCTGGAGGTTAAGAGCGGCGACAACGTCCTGCTGAGCCGTCCTCTGCCCGTAGCAAAGCCCAGTGAAATGATTGCCGTAGAAATTCCGGCTGCAAAATTTGCCCAGATTGGTGACGAAGTTACCGTAGGTCTGGTGCTGTAAGGAGGGTATAAAATGGCTGTTGAAACTCGTGTTATGAACTGCATTATGTGCCCTATGGGCTGCGAGATGACTGTTACCATCGAAAATGGTGCAGTTACCAATGTTACCGGCAACACCTGCCCGCGTGGCGCTAAATATGCTAACGATGAAGTTACTGCTCCGAAGCGTATGCTGACCTCTACCGTTGCTGTAGAAGGCGGTATGCTGCCTTTGCTGCCAGTAGTATCTGCTAATGTACTGCCGAAGGAACGCATCCTGGACTGTGCACGCTTCCTGCGTAGCGTAAAGGTTACCGCTCCGATTAAAACCGGTGACGTTGTAGTTAAGGATATTCTCGGTCTTGGTGTAGATATTATCGCCAGCCGTGATATGTAATCAGCTGAGGATTACTTGTTACATATAATATAGTAATAATTTAAAGAGCTGCAGTTGCACTACCCTGCGTAGTGTAAAACTGCAGCTCTTTTTGTGGTGCGCCCAGCATGGGCGATAACTAGGTGGTGAAAGTCCACTACGCGCTCGGTAGCAGGAAGCGTTAGCCGAAGGCAAGGGTGTCCATCGTGAGGTGGAATCTGAAGGAAGCCGGATGCTGTTGCGGAAAATCGACAGCGGGCAAAGTTCTGAGCCGACGAACAGAAACCTTATATAAGGCTGAATTAGAGTGGATAAGTCTGCCGCACAAGATGAAGTCCAATGCTACCCGAACTCTATACAGTAAATAAGGCGGCTACATGGAATGAAAGTTATCGTTCTTACCTGGGGAGGTCTCACAGACGTAAAGTAGGAAATCCGAAATGCGGAGTAAAGCTTGCTGTGAGAAGTCAGCAGAGGTCATAGTACCGTTTTTACGGGAAGGACTGAACAAATACCAGTCTTGAGTAACTGGAGAAAGGAGTCCAACATGATGAAAGCAGAATACCGAAAGGGCTGCCTGCAAAGAGATAGCGTGGAACGCGAAGGGTATGCAGGAGTGCCGAGTGTTGGAACTCGGGACAACAGAGAAAGAGACAATGCAAATCAAGCATTAGGGTATTTGAACCGCCGTGTACCGAACGGTACGCACGGTGGTGTGAGAGGTCGACTGCTCAAATAATGAGCAGTCTCCTACTCGATTATGAGTAATGAGTATGAAAGGAGTATGTTAATCAGGTGTTTTTGGCAATTACCGCACCCAGTACAGCACCGATGATGAAGCTGGTGGTAGCTTTTTTGTTGCTGTCTTTTTTCGTTACGTAATTGTCGTTCTTATGACGCTTGTCGTAGCGGTCATGTCTGTCATAACGATCGTGCTTGTCGTAGCGGTCGTGTCTGTCATAGCGGTCAGAATGACGCGGTGGCGGAGCATCGTGCCTTTCGTGAGCGGATGCTACGCTTGCCAGCGGCAGAGAAAGCACCATGGCAGCCATAGCAATTGCCGTGGTTTTCTTCATATACCTGGTTAATGTTGTCATCATATTTGGCACCTTCTTTCTAATAGTGGTTGTTTACCTTTGTTGCTTTTATTATAAAGGCAGTATATGGCGAAATTATGACGATTTTGCCTGATTTGCAAAAAATAAGCAGAAAAAATTGTAAAGACTTTAGCATTTTACTTATGTGGATATGAAAAAAGTGCTTTATTTACTTGGTTAATACGCAAGCAGAAGATTTTAGGTTATTATAATAGTAGTTATTAATCAACCCCCTTCCCCGTCAGTCGGCAAAGGAGGCTGTAGCATGAAGGCTGTTACCTATCTGAAACAATTTCTTTCCCTGAAGTCCCTGTGCCTGATTATAGGCGGCTCGCTGGTATATTCCATCGGCTTTAATATGTTCATTTTGCCATGTAATCTGTATAATGGAGGCTTTTTAGGGATAGCACAGCTGCTGGGAGATTTTATGAGAAACGTCCTGGGACTGAGCTTTGTTACCGATAACTATATCGGCATTATCTATTTTCTCCTGAATATACCATTGATGCTGTTGGCTATACGCAAGTTCGGCAAGGATTTTTTAGTAAAATCTGCTGTCTGCATCACAAGCTACAGCGTATTGCTGAGCGTTGTGCCTGTTGCGGAACATAATTATTTGCCTGATACGATTACGGCTTGTCTGGCAGGCGGTATCCTGTGCGGCCTGGGCTGTGGCATGACGCTGATGAGCAAGGGCAGCGGCGGCGGTGAGGGCATTCTGGGACTGCTGCTAATGCACCGGTATCATAATATGAGTGTAGGCAAAGTCTTCAATATTATTAATATCTTTGTCTTTGGCAGCTGTATTCTATTATATGATGTTGCTGCGGCAGTCTACTCCATCTTCTTTGCTGTGATTACTTCCGTTGTTTTGGATAAGGCTTATTTACCTAGTATTACGGTAACGATGATTGTAATTACCAAAATAGATTTTGTAGAAGAGGTTATTTTTGCTGCTGTGCATCGCGGTGTAACAAAAATTAAAGGCATAGGTGCTTATAGTGGTGAGGATACCAATGTGTTGCTGACCGTTGTTTCTAAGGTTGAGTCGATGAAATTACGTCACTTGCTGGAAGAATGTGATCCGAATATCTTTATTATTGAATACGAAAATGTCTCGGTGATAGGAAATTTTGAAAAAAGATTATAGAAATTTTTGTTGAAAAAGGAGGTTTTTGAGGGGATTTTTAAGGATTTTTCGTAGATTTTTGAAGAAATTTTAGAAGTTTTTTAGAGCCTTCAAAGCGTGTATACATGATACTTTATTTATCCACGAATCCAAGTGTTTCGTTAAAAAATCCTAAAAAAGTTGTAAAAAAGGTGTTGACATTACCTTGCCTACGTGGTATTATATACAAGTCGCCGGGATACAGCGACAAACACAAACAACAAAGTTGCGAACAAACGCAACAGAGTGAACCTTGAAAACTGAACATAAACCTAGAAAAAGCGAATGTGCGGGTCGAGCGCGAAAGCGCAAGACCAAGTCAAATAACTTCTTTTTTAAATAATAAGAGCTAG